>NZ_JBIAVN010000001.1:0-719033 GCF_042894285.1 Streptomyces sp. NPDC001544
GAGCTCGCGCGGGGGCACCCCCATTCGCCCCGCTCACCAGCGCCGATGAGGCACCGCCCGTGCCCTGCGACCTGATCCGCCGGACAGGCCCTAGCCTGCCCGGTATGCCCGACGACACCACGCCCGCAGGGCGCGACGACCGGCCCGAGGAATCACGGCGGGTGCGCCTCAGCCGGACGTTCGACGAGGACGCGGAGCTGTACGACCGGGCCAGGCCCGGGTATCCGCCGGAGCTCTACGACGACCTCGCGCAGCTCGCGGACGCCGGCCTGGGCGAGCCAGGTGTGGGCCTGGCCGCGGGCGGTGGCCTCCTCAAGGGCCGCGGGATCGGTGCCGTGACGCAGTTCGGCGGCTGCGGCCTGGGCCCACATGGGCAGGCCCTTGCAGGCGCCGACGGCGGCATCGGCAGCGGCACCATCGCGAACGCCGGCTGAACGGAGATAGGTTCGGACCTCCCGGGCTCCCCACGGGGGCAGGGGCTCCTGCCGGGGGCGGGGGCGCAGGCCCGCCGCCCGTACAAGGCGATCTGGGTCAACCACGAGCCCCTCGCCTGACCCCGGCGCCCAGCGGGGCAAGGGGCGTGCACGCTCTCGTTCTAGCCGTTGATGTCGAGTGCTGTTCCGTACAGCCGGTCCACCTTCAACCGGATGACCACTCGGCGCTCGGCAACCAACTGCTCCAGAAACGCGTCCTCATCCTCCGGCTTCGCAGCCTGCGGGATCATTCCGAGCAGTTCCCGGCCGACCGCGTCGCCAGGAACCGTCGTGATCTCGGAGACCTCGGCCTCCCCTTCGGCGACGGCGAACGACCACACGTCGCCGCCCTGCACATGCAGCGAGGCACGCGGATCGCGTCGCAGGTGCCCGACCTTGATGCGGTCGGCCGTCGTGGAGAACCGCACGATGCGGGCCTCGGGGTCCCAGCTGTACAGCATGGTGGTCAGGTGCGGATGTCCACTGCGCTTGACGGTGGCGAGCGTGCCGAACTGCTGCTTGCCGAGCAGGTGGGAGAGGGCTTCGTCGGACAGGGGGCGAGGCGCTGGTCCTTGAGTCATGACGTGATCAACATCCGTGGCCGCCCAACAATTTCGTGCACACCGTGAGTCCCACTCCCACTTCCACGACACGCCCTAGAAGAGGCGGGTGCGCATGTGCTGGGTGAGGCTTTCGAGTATCTCGCGCAGCCACGCGCTGCGGACGGCCGGTAGTCGGACCAGGGTGTGGTGGAACGTTCCCCAGTCGGCCCGGAACAGGCGATGAGGGCGTGGCGGTGGCGGGTCGTCGCGCAGGACGCCGTCGGGTACGGCGCCCGGCGTGGGAACGGGCAGGTGCGGCCGGGGGAAGGCCGGCGACAGCCACACCCCGAACGGCAGCGGCACCGGGTACGCCGATGCGGCCGGGCCGGCGGGGACCCAGGTCTGCCCCGTCTGCGGGTGGACCGGCACGAGGACGATGTCGACGCCCGCGTCGGGGGCGGACATTCCCGGACCCGCCAGGACGGCACGCCGCGCCGGTGGGCCCGCGGGCAACAGGACGTCGAGAGTGCGTTGGAACACCTCCTCGGTCAGGCCGCCCGGGACGGTCACCGGCCCGCCGTGCGAGGCCGCCAGCAGGTGGGCGAGCGCCCGGCCGGCTGCCGCCTCCCACCGCGGACTCCATGACCAGTAGTGGCTCGTCCCGAGCCGCCCTCCCCACGTCGCCATCGGCTCGAACGGGGGCGTGCGCTTCCCCTCCGCCATCAACTCCTCCCAGGAGAGCGGGGCGGCATCGGTGCCGTCGACGAGGAGGCGGTGCACGGCGTCCGGGGAGAGCCACACCGCCTGCCAGAGCGAGCAGTCGTCGATCCTGCTCGCCACGGGCAGGCCGCACGTCTCGCAGACCATGTTGGGGCCGTCGGCTCCGTCGAGGCCGCAGCAGGCACCACCGCGCTTCTCCGGGATCAGCCGCGTGCCGCGGGCATCCCCGGGTGCGATGACGATCGCGCCGGGCACGCCGTCGGACAGGGCGTACACCGGCGCGTAGACGCCGCGGGCCGCGGCCTCGTCCGGACCGATCTCCTCCCACCTCCGCCACGGCGGCCCCCAGGGCTCCGGATCCACCGCGAACGTGCCGGACTCCATGAGCACCGGGAGCTGAATCCCGTTCCCGTACTTCTGATGGGCATGGGCCGGCAGGGCGACCTCGGACAGCGGCGCGGTCAGATGAGCGCCACACCCCGCACACGCGAAAACGAACAATGATCCTCCGCCTGGGCAAAGAGGGGCATCATCGCAGCACGGTGCCGGCCGGCCAACGTGTTGTCACCCGTGGTCGCCCAGTCTCAGCCCGCCAGCCCCAACTCCCGGGCGATCAGCATCCGCTGGACCTCGCTCGTGCCCTCGCCGATCTCCAGGATCTTGGAGTCGCGCCACATGCGGGCGACCGGGTACTCGTTCATGAAGCCGTAGCCGCCGTGGATCTGGGTGGCGTCGCGGGCGTTGTCCACGGCGATCGTGGAGGAGTACAGCTTGGCCAGGGCCGCCTCCTTCTTGAAGGGCTCGCCCATGACCAGGCGGCTCGCCGCGTCGCGCCAGGCCAGGCGGGCGGTGTGGGCCTTCATCTCCATGTCGGCGATTCGGAACTGGACGGCCTGGTTGGCGCCGATGGGCCTGCCGAAGGCGTGGCGTTCCTTGGCGTACTTGACCGACTCGTCCACGCAGCCCTGGGCCAGACCGGTCGCCAGGGCCGCGATGGCGATGCGGCCCTCGTCGAGGATGCGCAGGAACTGGGCGTAGCCCCGGCCCTCCTCGCCCAGGAGGTTGGCGGCCGGGACGCGGACGTCGGCGAAGGACAGCTCGCGGGTGTCGGAGGCGTTCCAGCCGACCTTGGAATAGGGGGCGGCCACCGTGAAGCCCGGGGTGCCGGACGGGACGATGATCGAGGAGATCCGTGGTTTGCCGTCCGGCTTGCGGCCGGTCACCGCCGTGACCGTGACCAACCCCGTGATGTCCGTGCCCGAGTTGGTGATGAAGCACTTGCTGCCGTTGATCACCCACTCGTCGGTGTCCGGGTCGAGGCGGGCCGTCGTACGGGTGGCACCCGCGTCGCTGCCGCCGTCCGGTTCCGTCAGGCCGAACGCGCCCAGGATCTCGCCCGAGCAGAGGCGGGGCAGCCACTCGCGTTTCTGTTCCTCGGTGCCGAAGAGGTGGACCGGCATCGCGCCCAGGGAGACGCCCGCCTCCAGGGTGATGGCCACCGAGGAGTCCACCCGGGCCAGCTCCTCCAGGGCGATGCCCAGCGCCAGGTAGTCGCCGCCCATGCCGCCGTACTCCTCGGGGAACGGCAGGCCGAACAGGCCCATCCGGCCCATCTCACGGACGATCTCGTAAGGGAACTCGTGCCGCTCGTAGAAGTCACCGATCTTCGGCGCCACGACGTCGTGGGCGAACTCCTCCACCGTGCGGCGGAGTTCCTCCAGCTCAGGGGAGAGGCGGTGGTCCATGGCGATCACTGGTCCTTGTGGGAGAGAGCACGAACGGTGCGGGACGGGCTGGGCCGGCCCAGCTGTTCGGCCATCCACACGCTGGTGGCGGTGAGACGGCCGAGGTCGACCCCGGTCTCGATGCCGAGGCCGTGGAGCATCCACACGAGGTCTTCGGTGGCGAGGTTCCCGGTGGCGGACTTTGCGTACGGGCAGCCGCCGAGGCCCCCGGCGGAGGCGTCGACCGTGGTGACGCCGTGCTGCAGTGCGGCGTAGGTGTTGGCGAGGGCCTGGCCGTAGGTGTCGTGGAAGTGCACGCCGATCACGTTCGTCGGCACGCCCGCCTCGTTGAGGGAGGCCAGGAGCTCCAGGACATGGCCGGGCGTGGCGACCCCGATGGTGTCGCCGAGGCTCAGCTCGTCGCAGCCCATGTCGGTCAGCGCCTTGCACACGCGCACCACCTGGTGGATGGGCACGGCGCCCTCCCAGGGGTCGCCGAAGCACATCGACACGTACCCGCGTACGTGCACGCGCCCGTCCTTGGCGTGCCGGACCACCGGTTCGAACACGGCCAGGGACTCGTCGAGGGTGCGGTTGAGGTTGGCCTTCGCGAAGGACTCGGTGGCGCTGGCGAAGACGGCGACGCGGCGGGCGCCGAGCGCGAGGGCGCGGTCCAGGCCGCGCTGGTTGGGCACCAGCACGGGCAGTGCCACGTCCAGATCGGCGACGAGCGGGAAGAGCTGCTCGGCGTCGGCCAGTTGGGGCACCCAGTTGGGGTGGACGAAGCTCGTCGCCTCGATGGTGGTGAGGCCCGCTCCGGCGAGCCGGCGGATGAACTCCGCCTTGACCTCGGTGGGCACGGCCGTCTTCTCGTTCTGCAGGCCGTCGCGCGCACCGACCTCGTGGATCCGCACCCGGGCGGGCAGATCCTGGGCCGGTACGTTCATGGGGAGTCCGTCGGCGGTCATTCCGCCACCTCCTCGTGCGGTGCGATGACGGCCAGCACCTGGTCCATGGCGACCGCCGTGCCGGGCCGCACGTCCAGTTCGGCGACCGTGCCGGCGTGCGGGGCGGAGATGACGTGCTCCATCTTCATCGCCTCGACCACGAGCAGGCTCTGGCCCGCGGTGACCTCGTCGCCGACGGCGACCTTCACCACCGTCACGGTGCCCGGCATGGGCGCGGTGAGCGAGTCGGCGCCCGCGTGCGCGGACCGGGTGAGGGACGCCGCCACCGGGTCGTGGTCGCGCACCTGCCAGGCGTCGCCGTCGCGGCCGAGCCAGTCGGCGGCCCGGTGGAAGGTGTGGCGGACGCCGTCGAGGGTGACGGCGACCCGGTCGCCGGTGACGGTGTGCGTGCCGCGCGGGACGTACTCCACCGGGTCCTGCACCCGCAGGTGGAAGCCCACCGGCTTCGGTGTACCGCCCAGCCGCCAGCCGCTCGGCACCGAGAACGGGTCCGTCCAGCCCTCGCCGGAGGGCCTGAGCGCCTCCAGCCGTACGGCCGCCGCCGCCTCGTACACCTCCTCGGGCACGTCCGTCGAAACCAGCTCGTCCACCACCCGCTCGACCAGCCCGGTGTCCAGCTCGCCCGCGACGACCGCCGGGTGGGCCAGCAGCCGCCGCAGGAACCCGGCGTTGGTCTGCACGCCCAGCGTGACCGTCTCCGCGAGGGCGGCCCGCAGCTTCCGCAGCGCGGTCGCGCGGTCCGGCCCGTACGCGATCACCTTGGACAGCATCGGGTCGTACAGGCTGCCGACCTCGGTGCCCTCGCTGAGCCCGGAGTCGGTGCGGACGCCGTCGCCCTGGGGCTCGTGCAGCCTGAGCACCGTGCCGCCCGTGGGCAGGAACCCGCGCGCGGGGTCCTCGGCGCACAGCCGGGCCTCGACGGCGTGCCCGGTGAGGGTGATGTCGTCCTGCCCGAACGGCAGCCGCTCGCCCGCCGCGACCCGCAGCTGCCACTCCACCAGGTCGAGCCCGGTGATGAGTTCGGTGACCGGGTGCTCCACCTGGAGGCGGGTGTTCATCTCCATGAAGTAGTACGAGGAGGGGTCCTCGCCGGGGACGATGAACTCCACCGTGCCCGCGCCCCGGTACCCGCACGAACGTGCCGCCTGCACGGCGGCCTCGCCCATCGCGGCCCGGGTCTTCTCGTCGAGGAGCACGCTCGGCGCCTCCTCGATGATCTTCTGGTGCCGCCGCTGCAGAGAGCACTCGCGCTCGCCCAGGTGGACGACGTTCCCGTGCCCGTCGGCCAGCACCTGGATCTCGATGTGCCGCGGCCGGTCAACCCACCGCTCCACGAGCAGCGTGTCGTCGCCGAAGGAGGCGCGGGCCTCGCGGCGGGCCGCGGCGATCTCCTCGTCCAGCACGGCCAGGTCCCGCACCAGACGCATGCCCTTGCCGCCCCCGCCGGCCGACGGCTTGAGCAGGACCGGCGCCCCCAGCGAGCGCGCCGCCTCCGCCAGTTCGGGGTCCCGCCCGCCGGGCACGACCGGCACCCCGGCGGCCTGCACCGTCTCCTTGGCCCGGATCTTGTCGCCCATCAGGGCGATCGCGTCCCCAGGTGGCCCGATGAAGACCAGCCCCGCCTCCTCGCAGGCACGCGCGAAGCCCGCGTTCTCCGCGAGGAAGCCGTATCCGGGGTGCACGGCCTGCGCGCCCGTGCGGGCGGCGGCCTCCAGCAGCCGCTCCACCGACAGATAGCTCTCGATCGCCGGCGCCGGACCGATCCGCACCGCGGTGTCGGCCTCCCGGACGTGCCGCGCGTCGGCGTCGGCGTCGGAGAACACGGCGACGGAGCGCACGCCCATCGACCGCAGCGTACGGATGACGCGTACGGCGATCTCGCCCCGGTTGGCCACCAGCACTGTGTCGAACATGGTCGTCAAGTCCCCCCTCACATCCGGAAGACGCCGAACTGGGGCGCCGTGTAGTCCCTTTGGGAAAGCGGCGCGTTGGCACAGGCGGTCAGGGCCAGGCCCAGCACCTGGCGGGTCTCCAACGGGTCGATGACCCCGTCGTCCCAGAGCCGGGCGGTGGCGTAGTAGGCGTTGCCCTGCCGCTCGTACTGCGCGCGGATCGGCGCCTTGAAGGCGTCCTCGTCCTCGGCGGGCCACTCCTCGCCCCGCGCCTGAAGCTGGTCCCGCTTGACGGTGGCGAGGACGCTGGCGGCCTGCTCACCGCCCATCACGGAGATCTTCGCGCCCGGCCACATCCACAGGAAACGGGGCGAGTAGGCCCGCCCGCACATGGAGTAGTTCCCGGCGCCGTACGACCCGCCGACCACCACCGTCAGCTTCGGTACGCGCGTACAGGCCACGGCGGTGACCATCTTCGCGCCGTGCTTGGCGATACCGCCGGCCTCGTAGTCCTTGCCGACCATGAAGCCGGAGATGTTCTGGAGGAACACCAGCGGGATCCCGCGCTGGTCGCACAGCTCGATGAAGTGGGCGCCCTTCTGGGCGGACTCGGAGAACAGGATGCCGTTGTTGGCGACGATCCCGACCGGGTGGCCGTGGATCCGGGCGAAGCCGGTGACCAGGGTCTGCCCGAACTCGGCCTTGAACTCGGCGAACCGGGAGCCGTCGACCACGCGTGCGATGATCTCGCGGACGTCGTAGGGGGTGCGGGGGTCGACGGGGACCGCTCCGTAGAGCCCGTACGGGTCCACCTTCGGCTCGACGGCGGGCCGGACCTCCCAGGGCAGGGGCCCGCGCGCGGGGAGGGTGGCGACGATGTCCCGCACGATCCTGAGGGCGTGGGCGTCGTCCTCGGCGAGGTGGTCGGTGACGCCGGAGACCCGGGAGTGCACCTCGCCGCCGCCGAGCTCCTCGGCGGTGACGACCTCGCCGGTGGCTGCCTTCACCAGCGGAGGCCCGCCGAGGAAGATCGTGCCCTGGTTGCGGACGATCACGGCCTCGTCGCTCATCGCCGGGACGTACGCCCCGCCCGCCGTGCACGACCCGAGCACGGCCGCGATCTGCGGGATCCCCGCGCCGGACATACGGGCCTGGTTGTAGAAGATCCGCCCGAAGTGCTCCCGGTCCGGGAAGACCTCGTCCTGCATGGGCAGGAAGGCGCCGCCGGAGTCGACGAGGTAGAGGCACGGCAGCCGGTTCTCGAGGGCGACCTCCTGCGCGCGCAGGTGCTTCTTCACCGTCATCGGGTAGTACGTCCCGCCCTTGACGGTGGCGTCGTTGGCGACGATCACGCACTCACGCCCGCCGACCCGACCGATACCGGCGATGACCCCGGCGGCCGGGGCCTGGTTCTCGTACATCCCGTCGGCCGCCAGCGGGGCCAGCTCCAGGAAGGGTGAGCCGGGGTCGAGGAGGGTGTCCACCCGGTCCCGGGGCAGCAGCTTGCCGCGCGCGGTGTGGCGGGCGCGGGCCTTCTCGCCGCCGCCGAGCGCCGCCGCGGCGAGCTTGCCGCGCAGCTCCTCGACGAGGGCGCGGTGCGCTTCCTCGTTGGCTCGCCAGGCCTCCGACGCGGGGTCTGCCGCGCTGTGAAGCTCCGGTGCCTCGTGCATCCTTGCGGTCCCCTCACCCAGTGATCGACTGTTAATGAGCGTTAACCATTTCCTTCAGGTTAACGAGCGCTAACCTCGCTGTCTAGAATTGTGCTCATGGCCACCAGAACCGACGCCTCCACCCGCCGCGAGCAGATCCTCAAGGAGGCCGCGCGGCTCTTCGCCGAACGCGGCTTCCACGGCGTCGGGGTCGACGAGATAGGGGCGGCGGTCGGCATCAGCGGGCCCGGCCTCTACCGCCACTTCCCGGGCAAGGACGCGATGCTCGCCGAGCTGCTGGTCGGCATCAGCGGCCAGCTGCTGACCGGGGCCAAGCGGCGCCTGGCGGAGGCCGACGGCGCGGCTGCCCCGGAGGCGGTCCTCGACTCGCTCATCGAGGGGCACATCGACTTCGCGCTCGACGACCGTCCCCTCATCACCCTGCACGACCGCGAGCTGGACCGCCTCCGCGACAGCGACCGGAAGCTGGTCCGCCAGCTCCAGCGGCAGTACGTGGAGCTGTGGGTGGAGGTGGTCCGCGAGGTCTACCCGGAGCTGGCCGAACCGGCGGCCCGCTCGGCCGTCCACTCGGTCTTCGGCCTGCTGAACTCCACACCGCACCTGGGCCGCGCCGGCTCCCTCCCGGGGCGGGGCACCACGGCGACGCTGCTGCACCGGATGGCGCGGGGGGCGCTCGCGGCGGCGTCGGGGGACCGGCCCGGCCCGGCGTGACGAGCGTTACGCCCGGCCCACCCTGGACCAGGTTCGTACTCACCGGTACCTTTGGTCTGAGCAAGCGCTTAGACACGCGCTGAGTACATGCCGGGATACGTGGAGGTGGCGCGGTGCGCCGGACGGTGTTCAACGAGGATCACGAGGCTTTCCGGGAGACCCTCCGCGCCTTCATCGAGGCCGAGGTCGTCCCCGTCTACGACGAGTGGTTCGCCGCGGGCCAGGCGCCGCGCGACTTCTACCACAAGCTCGGTGAGCTGGGCATATTCGGCATCAACGTGCCCGAGGAGTTCGGCGGCGCGGGCCTGGACACCCACAAGTTCGAGGCCGTCCTCTACGAGGAGACCGCCCGCGCGGGCGTCCAGTTCGGCGGCTCCGGCGTGCACGTGCTGCTCGCCCTGCCCTACATCAAGATGCTCGCCACCGACGAGCAGAAGAAGCGCTACCTGCCGAAGTTCGTCACCGGCGAGGAGATGTGGGCGCTGGCGATGACCGAGCCGGGCACCGGCTCCGACCTCGCGGGCATGAAGACCACGGCCAAGCTGTCCGAGGACGGCACGCACTACGTGCTCAACGGCGCCAAGACCTTCATCACCGGCGGTGTGCACGCCGACCGTGTGATCGTGGCCGCCCGCACCTCCGCGCCCACCGCCGAGGACCGCCGCTTCGGCATCTCCCTGTTCGCCGTGGACACCAAGTCCGAGGGCTACTCCATCGGCCGCAAGCTCGACAAGCTCGGCCTGAAGACCTCCGACACCGCCGAGCTGGCCTTCGTCGACGTCAAGGTGCCCGCCGAGGACCTGCTCGGCGAGGAGAACAAGGGCTTCTACTACCTCGGCCACAACCTGGCCTCCGAGCGCTGGGGCATCGCCTTCGGCGCCTACGCCCAGGCCAAGGCCGCCGTCCGGTTCGCCAAGAGCTACGTGCAGGAGCGGACCGTCTTCGGCAAGCCGGTCGCCTCCTTCCAGAACACCAAGTTCGAGCTGGCCGCCTGCCAGGCCGAGGTCGACGCGGCGGAGGCCGTCGCCGACCGCGCGCTGGAGGCCCTGGACGCGGGCGAGCTCACCCCCGCCGAGGCCGCCTCCGCCAAGCTGTTCTGCACCGAGGTCGCCCACCGCGTGATCGACCGCTGCCTCCAGCTCCACGGCGGCTACGGCTTCATGAACGAGTACCCGATCGCCCGCCTGTACGCGGACAACCGCGTCAACCGTATCTACGGCGGCACCAGCGAGATCATGAAGACGATCATCGCCAAGGACATGGGCCTGTAAGCGGCCCGCAATCACTGGCCTATACAACTGACTCCATGAGCCAGGCACTCCAGGAGCTCCTCGATCTGCTCGACCTCGAGCAGATCGAGGAGAACATCTTCCGCGGCCAGTCCCGGTCCGCCGTCGTCCCGCGCGTCTTCGGCGGACAGGTCGCGGCCCAGGCGCTGGTCGCCGCGGGGCGCACGGTCCCCGCGGACCGGCCCGCCCACTCCCTGCACGCGTACTTCCTGCGGCTCGGGGACCCCGGCGCGCCCATCGTCTACGACGTCGAGCGCATCCGCGACGGCCGCTCCTTCACCACCCGCCGGGTGGTCGCGATCCAGCACGGCAGGCCGATCTTCACCCTGTCGGCGTCCTTCCAGACGTACGAGGACGGCCTCGACCACCAGACCCCGATGCCGCCCGCACCCGACCCGGTCACCCTGCCCACCTCGCGGGAGCGGCTGCGCGGCTACGGCCATCTCGACCCGCAGGTCGTGGAGCGGTTCCTGGAGGCCCGCGAGGCGGTCGACCTGCGTTACGTCGACGAGCCGCCGTACGGGAGGTTCGGCGAGCCGCGCGACCCGCACTCCCAGGTGTGGTTCCGCGCGGGCGGCAAGCTCGAGGGCGCCATCGACATCCCCCTGCTGCACGTCGTCCTCGCCACCTACGTCTCCGACATGACCCTCCTGGACTCCGTGCTGCTCGCGCACGGGCGGGGCGGCTGGGCCGTCGGTGACGTCGTCGGCGCCTCCCTGGACCACGCCATGTGGTTCCACCGGCCGTTCCGCGCCGACGAGTGGCTGCTGTACGACCAGGAGTCGCCGTCGGCGTACGGCGGCCGCGGGCTCGGCCAGGCCCGCATCTACACCCAGGACGGGCGGCTCGCCATCTCGGTCATCCAGGAGGGCGTCGTCCGCGTCCCCAGATGAGACGCGGGCCCGCGGCGGGGCGGGGACGGCTCAGGACGCCGGCAGCCCCGCCTGCGCCAGCAGATACGCCGTCAGCGGGTCGTAGTGGCGCGGGCTGAGCACGTGGTCGTCGAGCGGGACGGCCACCTGCAGGGTGCCCTCCGACTCGGCCAGGAACAGGGCGGGGTCGTTGCAGTCCGCGTATCCCACCGCGTCGACGCCGTGCTGTCCCGCGTACCCCGCCCAGCCGTGGTCGGCGACGACCAGGTCGGGCAGCGGGCGGCCCTGGCGCTCAAGTGCCGTGAGAATGGCCCGCATCGGCTCCCCGGAGTGGGTGTGCCACAGGGTGGCGCCGTGCTCCAGGACGGCCACGTCCGCGAACTGCATCACGTAGCCCTCCTCCGTCTGCAGCCCGTCGGGGATGACGACGATCTCGCAGCCGGCGGCGCGCAACGCGGCGGCCGTGGCCCGGTGCACATCGAGCAGGCCACCGGGGTGGCCGGTGGCGAACAGCACCCGCTGCTGCCCGTCCGCGGCCTTGCGCAGCCGTCCCGCCAGGCGCTCCAGGGCGTCGACGGTCAGGTCGGGATCGATGGTGTCCTGGCCGTACCGGTACTCCGCGTCGTCGTTGACACCGACCCGCTCCGCCATCACCGCGAGCACGTCCTGCTCGTCGCGCCAGCGGTCGCCGAGTTCCAGGCCGAGCCAGAAGTTGCGCTCGCCGTTGGCCAGCCTGCGGTAGTGGGAGAGGTTGTTCTCGCGGGGCGTCGCGACGTCGCCCGCGATGCGGGTCCTCACAAGGTGGTCGACGAGCTCGGCGCGGCTGGGTGTCCCGGGTATCGGCATGCCTCCCATTGTGAGGCAGGCGACCGTCCGCGTCCCTGGCATGGCGCCCGCTGGGACGTGGGTCACTCAGCAGGTCACCTCATGTGTGCCGCAGGGCGAACCACAGCTCCATCCGGACGTCCGGGTCGTCCAGATCGGCGTCCAGAAGTGCCGCGCAGCGGGCGATCCGCTGCCGGACGGTGTTGCGGTGCACCGACAGGGCGACCGCCGTGCGGTCCCAACTGCCGTGCAGGGAAAGCCAGGTGCGCAGCGTCTCGGTGAGCGCGGCGTTCCCCGAGACCGGGCCGAGGAGTGCACGGGCGTGCGCCTCGGCCTCGCCGGGCGGTACCAACTCGGCCAGGCCCGGGCGGCCGCCGTGCCGGACCAGCGCGGTACGGGTGGCACGGGCCCGGGCCAGGGCACGGGCCGCCTGGGTGTCGGCGGCCGGCAGGTCGTCCGGCGTCACGGGGGCGCTCACCCCTAGGGCCCAGCCGGACTGCGGGGCGGGCTCACGGCCGGCCGGGACGAGGACCCGTACGACACCGTCCGCCAGGTCGGCCAGCGCGGACCCGAGGGCGGCGCCGAGCGCGGAGGCCGCCAGGGGATCGGGAGCCTGCCCCTCGGGCCGCGCGTGTACGACGACCCACCGCTGCGCCCCGAGCAGCGGGGCGACGTCCGCGGGCGGGACGCCCAGCAGCAGCCGCACCAGCGCCGACGAACGGGCCGCCCCCGCCCCGCTGTGATGCTCGCCGGTGAGCAGCGAGAGGAGGACGGCGGCGACGGAGGCGAGGGTGTGGTCCCCGGGCTCGCGCCGCACCGAGGCGACCCCGAGCACGAAGCCCCGGCCGGCGCCGAGGGCGTAGGCGGCCAGGTGGGTGCCGCAGACGGTGTCGGTGGCGGACGAGGGGGCCTTGGCCCGGTCGGGCCGGACCACTTCCGCGAGCCCCGCCAGCGCCGCCCGCACCTGCTCAGGAGGCTGGTCGCCCGCCGCCGCGATCTCGGTGCCGTCCGGGCCGTAGAGCGCCGCCCGGCCGTCGAGGTGCCGGGCCAGCCGGCGCAGCACCGAGGGCACCGGATCGGGGCGGGAGGCGGCGGAGGCGAGGCTCTGCTGGGCCTCCGTGACCCGGCGCAGCTCCGCCAGCCGGGCCTGCGCCATCAGCTGCCACACCGCGCGGGCCACCCCGGAGAACGTGGTCTCGGGCGGCACCTCCAGCAGGGGGAGCGCCTGGGCGTCGCAGGCGGCGACCAGGGCGCGCGGCACCGTGTCGTGCACCGGCGCCAGCCCGAACCCGAGGGCCGCCCCGCCCGCCGCGACGATCCGGGAGACGTAGTCGTCGAAATAGGTGCCTGCCCCGGCCGCCTCCGGCACGTGCACCCCCGCCGTCAGCAGCAGCTCGCCGCCCAGCAGGTACGGGTACGGGTCGGCCATCTCCGAGGTGTGCGCCCAGTGGATCACGACGCCGGTGGCGTCCGGGCCGGCGAGCTGTCTGAGGCCGAGGTCTTCCCGGGCCAGCAGCGCCGCGAGCGGGACCGGCGGGGTGGGTGGGACCGCGGGTGCCGAGGCGTCCGGCATGGTGTGCGTTTCCTTCATGGCATCGCCTGTATATGGATGAAACGTACACTTACGCCGCTGTCCTCGGCCACCTAGGGTCGACAGAGGCGTAGGCGCAGAACAAGAACCGCATGTGCGGCGAAGCGTAGGAAGAAGGCAGTACCCATGAGCAGCAACGAGACGCCCCGCGGCCCCGTCGACTCCTCCCGCGTCCCGCGGTACGCCGGACCGGCGACCTTCGCGCGGCTGCCCCGCCTCGACGAGGTCGGCACCACCGACGTCGCCGTGGTGGGCGTGCCGTTCGACTCCGGTGTCTCCTACCGGCCGGGTGCCCGCTTCGGCGGCAACGCCATCCGTGAGGCGTCCCGGCTGCTGCGCCCCTACAACCCGGCGCAGGACGCCTCCCCCTTCGCCCTCGCGCAGGTCGCGGACGGCGGGGACATCGCGGTGAACCCGTTCAACATCAACGAGGCCGTGGAGACCGTCGAGGCCGCCGCCGACGAACTGCTCGGCACCGGCGCCCGCCTGATGACCCTCGGCGGCGACCACACCATCGCGCTGCCCCTGCTGAGGTCCGTGGCGAAGAAGCACGGCCCGGTCGCCCTGCTGCACTTCGACGCCCACCTCGACACCTGGGACACCTACTTCGGCGCCGAGTACACCCACGGCACCCCGTTCCGCCGGGCTGTCGAGGAGGGCATCCTCGACACCTCCGCCCTCTCCCACGTCGGCACCCGCGGCCCGCTGTACGGCAAGCAGGACCTCACCGACGACGAGAAGATGGGCTTCGGCATCGTCACCTCCGCCGACATCTACCGCCGGGGCGCCGACGAGGTCGCCGACCAGCTTCGCCAGCGCATCGGCGACCGCCCGCTGTACATCTCCATCGACATCGACTGCCTGGACCCGGCGCACGCGCCCGGCACCGGCACCCCGGAGGCGGGCGGCATGACCTCCCGCGAACTGCTGGAGATCCTGCGCGGGCTGGCATCCTGCAACCTGGTGTCGGCGGACGTCGTCGAGGTGGCCCCCGCGTACGACCACGCGGAGATCACGTCGGTGGCCGCGTCGCACACGGCGTACGAACTGACGACGATCATGACCCGGCAGATCGCGGCGGCGAAGCAGGAGAAGGCGGCCAAGTGACCCACGACCACGACCTGGTACTCCGCCCGACGCCCGCCCAGACGGAGGCCGCGCTGAACCCTCCCCCCGGCCGAGGCGGCGGAGACCTGGTCGTGGAGAGCCTGGCCGGGCTGGGCGCGACGACCGTCTTCGGACTGCCCGGCCAGCACGCGCTGGGCATGTTCGACGCCCTGCGGCGGTCCGCGCTGCGGTACGTCGGCCTGAGAGTGGAGAACAACGCGGGGTTCGCGGCGGACGCGTACGGCCGGATCACCGGCGAGGCCGCGCCGCTGCTGCTGTCGACCGGCCCGGGAGCCCTCACCTCCCTGGCCGCGCTCCAGGAGGCGGCGGCCGCTTCCGCGCCCGTCCTGGCGATCAGCAGCCAGATCCCGACCGCGGGCCTCGGCGGCGGCCGGCACGGCTATCTGCACGAACTTCCCGACCAGGCGGCCTCGTTCCGGGGTGTGGTCAAGTCGGTCCACACCGTCCGCGCCCAGTCCCAGATCCCGTCGGCCATCGCGGCGGCCTGGAAGTCGGCGCTCACCGCCCCGCACGGCCCGGTGTGGGTGGAGATCCCGCAGGACGTACTGCTGGCGCCGACCGCCCTGCCGGTGGTGACGGCGGTGGACGCGACCCCGGACGAACTGCCCCCGCGCCCCGAACTGACCGCCCTGGCAGCCGACTTGCTGTCCCGCGCCACCCGGCCGGCGATCATCGCGGGCGGGGGAGTGGTACGGGCGGACGCCTCCGGCAAGCTGAGGCGGCTCGCCGAGCGGCTCCAGGCACCGGTGGTGACGACGTTCGGCGGCAAGGGCGCGTTCCCCTGGACGCACCCCCTGTCCCTCCAGTCCTGGCTGGAGGACCGGCACACGACGGACTTCCTGGAGGACGCGGACGTCCTCCTCGTCGTCGGCTCCGGACTCGGTGAACTGTCCTCCAACTACCACACGTTCAAGCCCCGCGGACGTGTGATCCAGATCGAGGCGGACCTCGGCAAGCTGGAGTCCAACCACCCGGCGCTCGGCATCCACGCCGACGCGCGCCTCGCACTCCAGGCGCTGCTGGAGACGGTCGAGGAGCGTGACGACGAGACGGCACGCGAGCGGGTCGGCACACTGCTCGCGAAGGTCGGCGAACGGATCGCCGCCCAGGAACTCACCCTGGAACAGGAGGTGCTGGCGTCGGTCCGCCGGGCCCTGCCCGCCGGCTCCCCGTCCTTCTGGGACATGACGATCCTGGCCTACTGGGCCTGGTCGGCCTTCGACCCCCAGGGCCCGAACACCATGCACTCGGCCCAGGGCGCCGGCGGCCTCGGCTACGGCTTCCCGGCGGCACTCGGCGCGGCCGCCGCCGACCCGACCCGCCCGGTGCTCGCGGTGTCGGGCGACGGCGGCGCCCTGTACTCGATCGCCGAGCTGGCCACGGCCCGCCAGTACGACCTCGACATCACCTGGCTGATCGTTGACGACGGCGGCTACGGCATCCTGCGCGAGTACATGACCGACGCGTTCGGCGAGGCCACGGCGACGGAACTGACCCGCCCGGACTACGTGGCCCTCGCGGAGTCCTTCGGGGTGCCGGGGGTGCGTACGACGCCGGAGACCCTGCAGGCGGACCTGGCGAAGGCACTGGCCTCACCGGGGCCTTCGGTGGTCGTGCTCCCGGCGGTACTGCGGATGTTCGCGCCGACGCACCTGGACTGACGGGACCGGCGCCCGGGATCAGCAGTAGCCCGGACCCACTCCGTCGATACGGCCGCCGAAGTCGCCGAGGTAGCGGGAGCGCCAGTCGCCGTTGTAGACGTCCCGCTTCTCGACCGGGTCCCAGTTGATGAAACACGCCTTGGTGCTCGCGACGGCCGAGCCGACGTGGTCGTGCAGGAAGGACGGCATGTCGCGGTAGCCGCTGCGGGCGGTCCACTCCCAGTAGCTGCCGCTGAAGCCCTCCCCGCTCCAGAAGCACACGGATCCGTCCGGACACGGGGGCGGGGCGGCGGCCCGCGCGGACGCCGCCTGGGCCGGCAGCACCAGGGCGGTGAGCGTGAGGACGGCGGCGAGGGACCAGGAACGAAGCGTCATGGGGCTCTCCGGAGAAGGCGGACGGAAAGCCCCGGCGGAACTGCCGGGGCTTCGCCATGCTCGTGCCCGGCGACGGGGACACGCCCGGGGACAAGATCGGCATCACCGGTGTGAGCGAACTAGTCGCACTTTCTGGGGCGTCAGCTCACGTCCGACGGGTCCAGACGGTAGACGGTCGACGTGCTGGAGGAGTTCGACGAACCGGTGGACCTGGACGGTGTGCTCGACGACGAACTCTTGCCGTACGCGCTCTCCTTCACCGCCGTGCCGTTCTTCTCCACCCAGGCGGTGATCTGCTGGTCGAGGCTGCTGTTGCCGCCCATACCTCCGCCGCCGAGCTGGATGTAGTGCAGCTCGCCCTTCTTCACGAGCTCCTTCAGCTTGGCCAGGGTCATCGCCTGGTCGGAACCGGTGAAGCCCCACATGGAGATGACCGGCTTGCCGGTGCTGATGATCAGCTGTCCGGCGCTCTGCGAATCGGACACCGCGAGCAGCCACTTGGCGCCGTCCTGGTGCTTCTCCAGATACGACACGAGCCCGCTGTCGGCGCCTCCCATGCCCGCCATGCCACCACCACCGAAGCCGCCGCGCCGACCACCGGGCAACTCACCACCCTGCTCGCCCGGTTGACCGGCCGCCTGGCCGCCAGGCGCGCCGCCCTCAGGGATTTCGCCGCCGCCGGGCGTCATCTGCCCGGGCTGTCCGCCGCCGGGCAGCTCACCGCCCGCCTGGCCGCCCTGCCGGGTACCGCCGGGCATCCCGCCGCCGGGACCGCCGGCGAAGCCGCCCCGGCCCCCGCCGGGACCGCCCCCGCCGGGGCCGCCGTTGCCGGTGGACGGGCCCGCCGTCGGGTTGGTGCCGCCCATGCCCCCGCCCCCCGAGGAAGCGAAGGCGGGCGAGGCGGCGTACGCCGTCGGGCCGGCGAGGGCCGCCACGATCGCCGCGGCCACGGACGCGGCGAGCAGCCGTGCCCGGTTGCCGGAACGGAAGACGAACAGGCCCACGACGGCCAGCACCATGAGCCCGCCGACGGCCGGCCACAGCCAGGTGTTCCAGCCGGAGGCCCGGCGCAGCAGCACGACCGCCCAGACCCCGGTGACCGCGAGTCCGGCGGGCAGCACCCATGACCAGCGCGCGTCACCGCCGCGGAAGGCACGCCACAGCATGACGCCGCCGCCACCGGTCAGGGCCGCGATACCGGGGGCGAGCGCGGTCGTGTAGTACGGGTGCATGGTGCCCTCGGCCATGGCGAAGGTCAGGTAGTGCAGGCCCAGCCAGCCGCCCCACAGCACCAGCGCGGCACGCGTGAGGTCGGTGCGCGGGGCCCTGCCGCACAGCACCAGGCCGCCGACGCAGGCGATCGCCGCGAAGGGGATCAGCCAGGAGATCTGCCCGCCGAGGATGTCGTTGAACATCCGGCCGATGCCCGCGGTCCCGGCGAAGGTGCCGCCCCCGCCCCCGCCACCGCCGCCGTTGCCCTCGCCGCCGAACACGCGGCCCAGGCCGTTGTACCCCATGATCAGGTTCCAGGCGCTGCCGTCGGTGGAGCCGCCGATGTACGGCCGGTCGTCGGCGGGCACCAGCGACACGGCCGTGGCCCACCAGAAGCTGGAGACGGCCAGGGCAACGGCGGCCAGCGCCAGGTTCACGGCCTTCTTCCGCCGGCCGAGCCGCGACGCGTACACGTACACGGCGAAGACGGCCGGCAGGGCGATGTAGCCCTGGAGCATCTTCGTGTTGAACGCGAGCCCGAAGCAGACCGCGGAGCCGAGCAGCGGCAGCAGCCTGCCGTCGCGGGTGGCGCGCAGGGCGAGTGCCGCGCCGGCGACCATCAGGAACACGAGGACGGTGTCGGGGTTGTTGTCCCGGTCGATGGCGACCGTGATCGGGGTCAGCGCCAGGACGAGCGCGGCGATGGCGGCCGCCGCGTGCCCGAAGACCCGCTTCACGGAAGCGTGCAGGATCCAGATGGTGCCCAGTGCGGCCGCGATCTCGGGGGCCATCATCTGCCAGGTGCCGTAGCCGAGGATCCGGCAGGACAGGCTCATGATCATGAGCGCGAACGGCGGCTTGTCGACGGTGATGAAGTTGCCCGCGTCGAGCGAGCCGAAGAACCACGCCTCCCAGCTCTTGGTTCCGCTGTAGACGGCCGCGCTGTAGAAGCTGTTGAGGCTGGAACCGGAGAGGTTCCAGGAGTAGAGCACCGCCGCGAGGATCATGATCGCGATCAGCGCGGGGAGGGACCAGCGGGGCGCCGCCTCCGTGGCCGCCGCGCGCGGGGCGGGCGCCGACGGCTCAGGGGTCACGGTCGGTCGGGGATGTGGATCGGTGGCAGATGTCACGGGCGCAGCCTGCCGGGCGGGCGTGGGTGAGGGCTGTGGCGCACCTGGCCGCCGCCTGTGAATACGCGCAGGGGCCGGTCATGCCCGTCGGCCGACTCGCCGTACAGGCTTTGCCCAACGATCAGCCGTCTTCGTACAACCATTCACTCGAACCTGTGAGTCATCAGATGCATGACTCACCGGAATTCCAGAAGGGCCCGAGTGCTGGCGGCCGTTGTCGGCGCCGCGGTGCTCATACCGGGCGTCGTCGCCGCCACCCCGGCCGCCGCGACGACCCCCACGGTCAGCTGTACGTCCGCCAAGGCGGGCCTGGCCGACAAGTTGCAGAAGGACATCACGGCGGCCCTCGCGAACCGCAAGGGCACCGTCGCCGTCGGTCTCTACGACCGCTCCACCAAGACGACCTGCACCCTGCGCGCGACCACGTCCTACGACTCGGCCAGCACCGTCAAGGTCACCGTCCTCGCCACGCTGCTGTGGGACGCGAAGAAGCACAACCGGTACCTGACGACCACTGAGCAGTCGCTCGCCAAGGCGATGATCACGCAGTCGGACAACGCCGCGACCACCAGGCTGTGGAAGCAGCTCGGCGTGACGAAGATCAAGGGCTTCCTGGCCGCCGCCGGCATGACGAAGACCACGCCCGGCGCGGACGGCTACTGGGGACTGACCCAGGAGAACGTCACCGACGAGCAGAAGCTGCTCCAGCTCGTCACCGCCAAGAACACGGTGCTGAGCGACAACTCCCGCGCGTACATCCTGAAGCTGATGAGCCAGGTCATCTCCTCGCAGCGCTGGGGCACGCCCGCCGGTGCGCCGTCCACCGTCGCCGTGCACGTCAAGAACGGCTGGCTGCAGCGCGCCACGCACGGCTGGCGGGTGCACAGCCTCGGCACCTTCAACGGCGCCGGACACGACTACATGATCTCCGTGCTGACGCAGGACAACAGCACCATGGACTACGGCGTCACCACCATCCAGAACGTCGCCAAGGCCATCCACAAGGACCTGGTGCCGACCACGTCCGGCGTCACCACCTACACCCCGACCAGCACGCCCCGCGAGGCTTTCGTGGCGGTGCCGGAACAGGGCTGACGCCCGGTCACCGAAAGGGGCCGACGCTTCACGAGGCGGTCTCCCGCCGGTCACCGGACCGTCCTACGGTGACCGGCATGCGCCTGAGAACCGTACTCGCCACGCTCACCGCCGGCCTGGCGGCGGCCACCTGCCTGTCCGCCGCCGGGCCTGCCGACGCCGCCGACAGCCACGCCTGTTCGCCCGCCGTCTCGATCGACCGCTTCTCCGACGCGCTCGACAAGACGACGTACCAGGGCACCTTCGTCGGCAACTTCTCCGCCCTCGCCGTGGACCGGCGTGGCACGCTCGCCGCCCTCTCCGACCGCTCGTCCCTGTTCTCCCTGGACGCGAGGACGCTCGCCCCGAAGGCCGTCGTCCCCCTCGCCGACGAGAACGGCGCCGCGCTCGACTCCGAGGGCCTGGTCGTCGACCGGGACGGCACCCGCCTGATCACCTCCGAGACCGAGCCGTCCGTACGCCGCTACTCCCGCGAGGGCAAGATCCTCGACCGGCTGCCCGTGCCGAGCGCACTCCAGGTCGCCCCGGCGGGCCGCGCCCAGTCCAACGGCACCTTCGAAGGACTCACCCTGCTCCCCGGCGGGCGCACCCTGCTGGCGTCCATGGAGTACGCGCTCTCCGGCGACACCGCCGGCATCGTCCGCTTCCAGACCTGGCGGCGGACGAAGGACGACCACTTCGGGCTCGGCGCCCAGTACGCCTACCGCACCGACCCCGGACTCGGCGTCCCCGAGGTGCAGGCGACCCCCGACGGCCGTCTGCTGGTCCTGGAGCGGGGCTTCACCTCCGGCGTCGGCAACACGGTCCGCCTCTATCTGGCCGACCCGCGCCGCGCCACCGACACCAGCGGCATCGAGAACCTGACCGGTCAGGCCGGCGTCCGCCTGATCAGGAAGACCCTGCTCACCGACATCGCCACCTGCCCGAGCCTGGGCGCCACCGCCAGGCAGCCCCAGCCCAACCCCCTCCTCGACAACATCGAGGGGATGGCGGTCACGGGCCGGGCGAAGGGCCGCCTGAAGGTGCTGCTGGTCAGCGACGACAACCAGAACGCGGTGCAGACGACGCGCTTCTACCACCTGCGGGTACGGATCGCCTGAGGCTTCACCGGTCCGGCAGGCCCCGTCCGGTCTGCCGGTCCGCGGCGCGGCTCGACGGGTGTGCCACGTCGTTCAGCAGGCCGCTCTGCGCGGTCAGATAGGCCAGTTGCGCGCGGCTGTTGCTGCCGAGCATGTCGGCCACCTTCTTGAGATGGCTGGCCACGCTGCGCGTGCTCATGCCGAGCCGGCTGGCGATGGCGGCGTCGGTGTAGCCGTCCACCATGAGCCGCAGGACGCGCAGCCGGGTTTCGTTGGTGAGGAGCCGGGGCCGCTGCTGGTCCTGCTCGTAGACGACCGGCTCGGCCCGCTCCCAGGTGTGCTCGAACGCCGACACGAGGAACTGCACGACGCCGACGTCGGTGACCCGCAGGGCGTGGTTGCGGTGCTCCTTCTCCTTGTCCGGGATGAAGGCGACGGAACGGTCGTAGATGAGCAGCCGGTCGAAGACCTCGTCCACCGTCCGCACCTGGACGCCGACCTCGGTGACGGCCTTGATGTAGTCGAGCGTGGGGCCGTGGCTGCGCACCGTGTGCTGGTACAGGGTGCGCTGCTTGACGCCCCTCTCGCGAGCCGCCAAGGCGATCGGTAGGGCTTCGACGAGCAGGTGCTCGGGTCGCCCGCCCCCTGGATGCGCGGTGAGGGACTCGTGCTGGGCGGAGCGGGCCGCATCGTCGATGGCGGCGGTGATCAGCGACGCTCCGGTGAGTCGCTGGACGGCGCCGTTGTCCTGCCGCCGCATGTCCCGGTAGACGCTCTCCACCTGCGCCATCGTCTCGTGCACCGCGGCCACGGCCTGCTGCTGCTCCAGGATCCGCTGCTCCAGTGGATGGGTCAGCGCGGCCGCGGCCACCTCGGGCGGAACCGGCACGACGGACCGCCGGTCGCCCACGGCCGGCGCCAGCAGGCCGAGCGCGTCCAGGCATCGGGGGGCGCCATCCCGTGCGGTTTTCCCGCGGAGTAAGGCGCGCCGGTAGAACTCCACCCCCTCGGAGCAGAGACCTATATGGTCGCCAGTTCCGCCTATGTCCGTTTCTTCACACATGGCACCGTCCCCCTTCTGAGTCATGCAACGCATGATCATGAACCCTGAAGCCGCTTCCGGCAAGCGTGCCTCGGGGAGCATTCTTTTTGTGTACGGCAGTACCGAAGGAAGGGCTGCCGGAAAGCATCCAGGGGGATCTGGAAATGAAGCGCATCTCGTTCGTTCGCGGTGTTGCCGGAGTGATGGGTGGGATCGCTGCCGCGGTAATCGCCTTTTCCGGGGTTTCCGCCGCCTCCGGTCACAGCGGGACGACCGCCGGCGACACGGTGGCCGTCGCGACCGCGCCCGGTGACGATCGCTGGGTCTGATCTGCTCGCCGACCTCCGGGAGGCAACGCCCCGCCAGTGCAGTACCCGTGACCGAATCGGCAGTCCGGGCATTTTGCATGCCTTTCTGAGATGTACGGGCCTTTTCGCATGGCCCTATGAAAAGGAGTTCCAAGAATGACCCTTGCAGTCACGGCCCCGAAGTGCCTCGTCTGCGACACCGAAATCGAGGCGCGTGCCGACTGGGAAAAGGGGGAGATCACCGAGTGCACGGCCTGCGGCCAGGAGCACGAGGTCGTGGAGAAGTCCGACGCGGTCGTCCGCCTGGACCTCGCCCCTGAGGTGGAAGAGGACTGGGGCGAGTGACCGCCTCGGACCAGGTCCTGGTCTCGGTCACGATGCTGCGGCCCGAGGAGAAGCTGCTCCTCGAGGCGCTGCGGGCCGCGGGGCTGGCGGCACGTCCGTTGCTGAGGGAGGAGTTGGCCGACGTGGTGGCGGGTCGGATCGACCCCCCCGCCCTCGCCCTGATCCGGAACCTCTCCCACCGCGACGCCATCGGCGTCTCCCATCGGCTCGAACACGCCGGCATCCCCACCCTCAACCGCGCCTCAACCATCGAGACCTGCAACGACAAGGGGCTGCAGGCGCTGCTCTTCGCCCGGCACGGCATCCCGCACCCGGTCACCCGGCACGCCTACAGCTACGACCAGGTCCGGGCCACCGTCGCCGAACTGGGCCTGCCCGCCGTCGTCAAACCCGTCAGCGGGTCCTGGGGGCGGGGGGTGACGAAGATGGCCAACGCCGAGTGCGTGGAGGCATGGGCCGGCGGCCGCGAATCCGCCGACGCGGCGGGGAAGCTGTTCCCCGTCGTCGTCCAGGAGTACGTCGACAAGCCGGGTCACGACATGCGGGTGGTCGTCGTGGGACGCACCCCCGTCGTGGCTATCGAACGCGTCTCGGGAGACTGGCGGACCAACACGCACCTCGGCGCCACCGTGCGGCGCGTCGAGATCACCGCCGAGACCGAGAAGCTCTGCGGACAGATCGTCGACATCCTCGGCCCCGGCTTCTACGGAGTCGACCTGGTCGAGGACCGGACCACCGGGGAACTGCTCGTCCTGGAGGTGAACGCCAACCCCGAGTTCGCCCGCTCGTCGTAAGCACGGGGTGAACGTGGCCGCCCACCTGGCCGCGTACGTCAGCGGACAACTCGCCCTCGCGGAGGCGCAACCGACCGCTGCGTAGGCACTCCGCCGGGTTGTGCCGCGATGCGCCGTCCGCGTGTCCGCATGTCTGCGGCGTGTCCGTCCGTGGCGCCGCCTTGGCCGGCCGGCCCGCGCGGCGGGGCGGCATGTTCCCTGCAGCCCCGCGCCCCTTCGGGGCGCACCCCACGGTCACCGGGCGTGGCCGGCCGCCGAGGAAGCCGGCCGGCCACCGCCGGGGCCGTATGCCGATCGTCACCGGAGCAGACCGGAGAAAGTCCCACACCATGGATCTTTTCGACAACGCCACGGTGCTCGCCCGCGTCCTGACCTCGGGCGTGGTCATGAGCATCGAGAAGAGCGACCGGGAACTGCCCGGTCTCGAAAGGCTGTTGACCAAGCAGACCGGACGCGCCAAGGCCGTCCTGCTCAACAGCCGCACCGGAGCCGTCCACGCGGCCCTCGCCGGCCAGGGCATCGGCCACGGCGACAGCATCCGGCTGCCCGGCGCCGACGCCGCAACCGAGGCGTTCGTGAACTGGCTCGGCGTCACCGTCACGGCCCAGGAAGGCCCGGCGGCGTACGACCACATCGCCGTGGACCATTCCCACGCCCACCGCCTGGCCGAGCTGGCAGCCGAGGCCACCGCCCCCGTGCTGGTCGTGGACCTCACCGGCCTCGGCTTCGGCCCCGCCGCCGCCGTTCTGACCGACGACGAGCGGATCTGGGCCCGCGCCGAGCGCCTGAAGATCTTCGGCGCCTACGACCTGCGCACGATGTGGACACAGGACGAGGCCGACGCCTCCCTGGTGCCCGGCGTCCAGTTCAACTACCGGCTCAGCCCGCTGGTGGCCGCCTGCCTGCGAATGGCCCTGACCCATGCGACGCGCCCCGCCGCCGTTTCCGGAGCCCACTGATGATCACTGACTTCCCGGCCGCACCGCTGCCCCTGCCCGACGCCGCCGAACTCGACAGCGAGCTCGCCGCCCTCGGCGGCGACCCGCTGATCCCCAAGTCGCTGCGCCGCACGCTCTTCCCGGTCATCACCAAGGAAGACGTGTTCAACCTGCTCCTCGCCCAGCGCCAGACACCCGAGAAGGTCGTCGCCGACTTCGCCGAGGCCTACCGCTCCTACGTCGGCGCCGCGTACGCCCTGCCCACTGCCAGCGGCACCTCCAGCCTGCACCTGGCCCTGGTCGGCGCGGGCGTACAGCCCGGCGACGAGGTGATCGTCCCGGCGTTCACCTTCATCGCCACCGCCCAGGCCGTCGTCGCCGCTCACGCGATCCCCGTGTTCGTCGACATCGATCCGGTCACCTACTGCATGGACCCACAGGCCGCGGCGGCCGCGATCACCGACCGCACCCGGGCGCTGATGCCGGTGCACGTGCACGGTCTGCCCGCCGATGTGCCCGCGCTGCGCGCCCTCGCCGACCGCCACGGCATCGCCCTGGTCGAGGACGCCTCGCACGCCCACTCCGCGAAGATCGGGGAGCAGGTCGCCGGCTCCTTCGGTGACGCGGCCGGCCAGAGCCTCATGGCCGACAAGAACTTCCCGCTCGGCGGCGAGGGCGGCATCGCCTTTTTCGCCACCCGGGACGCGTACGACCGTGCCGCCGCGTACCTGGAACGGCACGGCATCGACTACGGCATGTCCTGGGTCGCCGCCGCCTTCGGGACGAGCCAGCTGGGGCGCCTGCCGTACTACGACGCCATCCGCGCCCGCAACGCCGAGCTGCTCGGCGCCACGCTGCGCGAGACCGGCCTGTTCACCCCGCCGCACGTGCCCGACGGGCACACCCACGCCTACAACATGTACCGGGCCACCCTGCACCCCGAGGCCGTGGGCCTCGGTGACCTGCCGGTGTTCGCGGTCAAGGAGGCGGTGCACGAGCTGCTCGTCGCCGAGGGCGTGCCGGCCCGCGAGTGGCAGAACACCCCGATCCCCTGTCACCTGCCCTTCCAGCACCGCGACGGCTTCGGGGGAGGCTACCCCTTCACACTCAACCCGGCCGCTGTGCGTGACCACCGCCCGCAGGACTTCCCGGTCACCCTCGGGATGCTCGACTCCACCCTCGTGCTCTGCCGTGAGCTGCGCTCCCCGGTCGAGTACGAGCGCATCCTGCGCTACGCCGACGCCTTCCGGAAGGTCGCCCGGCGTCCGGACGCCATCCGCAAGCTGGTCGAGACGCGCGACTACCTCCGCCCGTACGAGAAGGCGGCCCGCCTTGGCTGACATCGCGCAGTCCTCCCCGGACGACAGGATCCGCGTCGCCGTCATCGGCGCCAGCGGCTACACCGGCGGTGAAGTGATCCGCCTCCTCCTCGAACACCCGCACGTGGAGCTCGCGTTCCTCTCCGCCGAGCGTGCCGCGGGCGCCACGATCGGCAGCGTCCATCCCTGGTTGCGCAACCACCCGCGCGCGGCCGGCCTCAGCTTCCGGCCGCTCGCCGACCTCGCGGACATCGAGCCCGTGGACATCGCCTTCGGCTGTCTGCCGACCGGCGCGCTGCCCGAGCGGCTGTCGCGGATCGCCGAGCGCGCCAAGCGGGTGCTGAACCTCGGCGGGGATTTCCGGCTGCGCGACGCCGGGCAGGTCCGCACCCACTACCCGGCCACCGCCGCCCACCCGCCGCTGGAGGATTTCGCGTACTACATACCGGAGTTGAGCGCCGCGGTGCCGGAGAGCCGGTTCATCAGCCTGCCCGGCTGCATGGCCGTCACAACGATCTACGCCCTCTACCCGCTGTTCGCGCCTGGCGAGCCACTGGTCGGTGACCGGGTGATCGTCGACGCCAAGACCGGTTCCACCGGCGGTGGCCGCGGGGTCGGTGAGCCGCCCGCCGAGCGCAGTGGCAATTTCCGCGTGCACAAGCTCCACGGCCACCGGCACGCGCCGGAGATCCGGCAGGCCCTCGCCGACTTCACGGGAGCCGCCGTCAACCTGCGCTTCTCCACCCACAGTCTCGACGTCGCCCGCGGCATCATGGTCACCGCGTACACCGAACTGCGCGACGGCGTAGCGGCGTTGGACGTCAAGCGCGCCTACGCCAAGGCGTACGTAGGGCGCCCGTTCGTCCGGGTCCGCCCGGCGCCCAAGGCACCGCAGGACTTCCCGATGCTCAAGGCGGTCGTCGGCTCCAACGTCGCCGAGGTGGCCATCGCCGTCCGTGACGGTCAGTGCGTCACCGTCGCCGCCCTCGACAACCTCATCAAGGGCGCGGCAGGGCAGGCGATCCAGGCCATGAACCTGATCTCCGGCTTCCCCGAGACGGCCGGACTGCCCACCACGGCGGTGTCGCCATGAACCGCCCCCTGTACGTCGTCAAGGCGGGCAGCGCGACCCTGGACCGCGGGCTCGTCCTGAAGGAGATCGCCGGCCTGGTGGCGCGCGGCGCCCGGGTGCTCCTGATCGCCGGGGGCGCCACCGGCATAGCCCGCCACTACGCGAAGATCGGCCGCCCCGAGCTCCGGCTGCGGCTCGCGAACGGCGACGAGGTCCGCTACTGCCCGCCCGAGGAGATGGCGCACCTCGTCGACGCCTACGAGCGGGTCACCCTGCCCGCCGTGGAGGAGGGCCTCACCACCCTCGGGCTGAGCGTGTTCACCGCCGTCGCCGCACGCGGCCGCCTGGTCACCGGCCGGGCCAACCGGCCCTTGAAGGCGCTGTCCGCCGAGGACCGCCCCCTGTTGGTCCGCGACCACCGGGCCGGTGTCCCCGTCACGGCCGAAACGGCACGGCTCACCGCCCTGCTGGAGGCGTACGACGTCGTCTGCCTGTCTCCGCCGGTCGCCGACGCCGCCGGCGGAGCCCCGCTGAACGTCGACGCCGACGTGCTCGCCGCGGTCCTCGCCGGCGCCCTGGGAGCCGACCACCTACGGCTGGTCACCGGCACCGCGGGGCTGCTCACCGACCCCGGCGACCCGTGCTCCACGCTGCCCGACGCCTATCGGGGCGACGGCGCCCGCTACGCCGGGGGCAGGATGCGGCAGAAGGTCCGCGCCGCCGAGATCGCCCTGGACGGAGCCGCCGACGTCGCCATCACCGGACCGCACACCCTGGGAGAGGGCACCGGCTGCACCCGCTTCTGGCCCACCCGCGAACCCGCCGCCGACCTCGCGCTGCTGACCCGCGTCGTCAGCGTGCCGTCGGTCTCCGGAGACGAGGCGGAACTCGCCGCCTACCTGGTCGAGTGGTGCCGCGAGCGCGGCATGGACGCCCACATCGACACCGCCGGGAACCTCGTCGCCGCCCGGGGCCACGGCTCCCGGCGGCTGCTGCTCCTCGGCCACCTCGACACGGTGCCGCACATATGGCCCGCCGACTGGCGCGACGGAGAGCTGTGGGGGCGCGGCAGCGTCGACGCCAAGGGCAGCCTGGCCGTCTTCCTGGAGGTCCTCGCGCACGCCGACATCCCCGAGGACGGCCGGCTGGTCGTGGTCGGTGCCGTCGAGGAGGAGATCTCCTCCTCCAAGGGCGCCTTCCACGTCCGCGACCACCACCCGGCCGACGCCGTCGTCGTCGGGGAACCCAGCGGCTCCGGGACCCTCACCCTCGGCTACTTCGGTCTGTTCAAGCTGAAGGTGACCGCCTCCGTCCCCACCGGCCACTCGGCCGGCATGGACGCGGTGTCCGCGCCGGACCGGCTGATCGCCGTCCTCGGCGAGATCCGCGCCGGTGTCCACGACGCGTCGCCGGACGCGCTGAGCGCCGTGATCGACCTCACCGGCGAGCGGGGGCGGGAGCATGACCGGGCCACCGGGATCCTCAACTTCCGCGTCCCGCCCGGCGTCGACCTCGACGCGCTGCGTGCCGTCGCGCTCGCGCACGCCGGCGACGGTGTGGACATCGAGGTGCTGCGCGCCACCCCCGGTCACAAGAGCGGACGCACCGGCCCGCTGGTGAAGGCGTTCACCCGGGCGTTCGCGGAGGCCGGGATCCGCCCCCGGTTCGTGGTGAAGAAGGGCACCTCCGACATGAACACCCTGGCCACGACCTGGCACGACGTGCCGATGGTGGCGTACGGGCCCGGCGACTCCGCCCTCGACCACACCGACGAGGAGCGTATCGGCGCGATGGAGTACCGCTCCGCGCGCTCGCTGCTGGCAGACGCGGTGAACCGCTGGTTCGCAGTGCCGGACGGCAGCCGTGGGGCCGAGGGGGACCGGTCATGAGCGCCGCGACCGAGTCCCTGGCCGCTCCCGTGGCCGAGGCCGCTCCCGGGCGGAGCGCCGTCCGGGCGGAGGCGCTCGCCGACCTCGCCGACCGCGCCGTCAGAGCCCGTCGTCTCGTCGTCGACATGGCGGCGAGCCCGCGCGGCTGCCACCTCGGCGGCAGCCTGTCCGTGCTGGACATCCTGATCGCGGGCCTGCACCGGGCCGCGACCGGCGACGGCACCGAGGTCGTGCTGAGCAAGGGACACGCGGCCGCCGGCCTGTACGCGGCGCTGTACGTCAGCGGCGTCCTGCCGGAGAACCCCGGGCCGCGCTACGGCCTGGCCGGTGAGCCGTACACCGGCCACCCGGGGCCCAAGGTGCCGGGCGTCCGGTTCCCGACCGGCAGCCTCGGCCACGGCGTCCCCTACGCCGCCGGGTGGGCGCTGGCCCGCCGGATCGGCGGCCGGGGCGGACTGGGCATCGCGGTCGCCGGTGACGGTGAACTGCAGGAGGGCCTGGTCTGGGAGACCTGCCAGGTCGCCGCAGCACAGGAGTTGGGCAATTTCGTGCTGGTTGTGGACCGCAACGGCGGTCAGAACGACGGGCTCGTGGCGGACATCTCGCCGCTGCCGTGCCTCGCCGAGCGGTTCGCCGCGTTCGGGTTCGACACGGCCGAGGTGGACGGCCACGATCTGGCGGCGCTGGCCGAGCTGTTCGCCGCGGACCGTTCCACTGCCCGCCGCCCCCTGGCTGTGATCGCCGACACCGTGAAGGGCAAGGGCGTACGCGCCGTCGAAGGCAGGGCCAACTCCCATTACGTCACCATCGACGCGGCCCGCGCGGCCCAGTGGAAGCGAGCCGTCCGATGACCGACTCGTTCGTGCCGGCACCGCTTTCGGGCCGTGACGCCTACCGTGACGAACTCACACGTATCGCCGGCGAGGACACCTCGATCCTCTGTCTGGAGGCCGACCTCGGCGGCAAGGGGCACCCCTTCCAGGTGGCTCACCCGGAGCGGTTCTTCAACCTGGGGATCGCCGAGGGCGCCATGGTCGACATGGCCGCGGGCCTGGCCGCCGGTGGCTACAAGCCGTTCGTCAGCACCTTCGCGCCGTTCGCGGCGCTGCGCGCCGCCGAGAGCCTGAAGCTGACCCTCGGTTACCTGAACGCCGGGGTCACCGTCGTGGCGCCGTACGCGGGTGTCTCCGGCGCCTGGTTCGGCACCACCCACCACTGCCTGGAGGACCTGGCGGTCCTGCGCAGCATGCCCGGTATCACCATCGCCGCGCCGTACGGCGAGGCCGAGATGCGTGCCGTCGTCCGGGCTGCCGCGCGTTCCGGACGGCCGCACTACATCCGCACCGGACGTAATGCGCGATACGCCTCGTTCGCCCTGCCGGAAGGCGAGCTGCCCCTTGTCAACTGGGAGTTCCGGGCCGACTCGGACGCCGTCTGCCTGGTGTCCGTCGGCGAGGAGGGCACCCGCCTCGCCGTCGCGGCGAGGACGGCGACGCCTGGTGTCGCCCACGCGCACCTGGTGTACGTCGATCACGAGCACCTCACCCGCGCCGCCGCCGAACTGGCCCGACACCACAGCCGGTTCGTGGTGGTCGAGGAGCACCGCGGCCAGGGCGGTGTCGCCGAGGCGCTCGCGCTGCTGCTGCCGCGCTGCGAGATCACCTCGGTCGCGGCCGACCGCACCTGGCCGTCGTACGGCGGCGACCACGCGCAGGTCATGGCCGCGCTCGGTCTCGACCTGCCCGCCGTCCTGCGGGCCCTGACCCGCGCAGGCGCCACCCCTCGCACCCACCGCCCCGCCGACCCCACAACGAGCCAGCCAAGGAGCATGACATGCACATTCTGATGATCGAATGCAACCCCAACGGCATCGCCGGCATCGCCAACGCCCTCGACCTCGGCCACGACGTCACCCTCGTCTCGGTCGACCCCGACTTCTACCTCGCCGTCTCCCCGCTGACCGAAGCGGCCTACGCGCACCCGAACTGCCATGTCGTCAAGAGCGAGGAGGCCTTCTCCATCGAGGAGCTGACGGCACTGGCCCGTCGGCTGCACGCCGAGCGGCCGGTCCACGGCGTCACCACCTACAGCGAGTACCACACCGTGCACACCGCCGCCGTCGCCGATGCGCTCGGGCTGCCGGGCATGAGCGTCGAGGGCGCCCGCAACGCCCGGCACAAGCACCTGACGCGCCTCACTCTGGCCGGCAGCGGCGTCCGCCAGCCGCGTTTCGCGCACGTCGCCGACGCCGCGGACCCCGCCGCCGTCGAGGCCGCCGTCCGGGAGATCGGCTTCCCCTGTGTCGTCAAGCCGTCCGACGGCACCGCCAGCCTGCACGTGCTGCACCTGAAGGACGAGGACGACCTGCGCGCCTACCTCACCGAACTCGCCGACGTCGCCGACTACGGGCGTGGCGTGACCCGCATCCCCGACGTGCTGATCGAGGAGTTCGTCACCGGCGAGCTGATCTCGGTGGAGTCCTGCGTCCTCGGCAAGGGCGAGGTGGTCAACCTCGGCCTGACCGACCGCCCGCTGAGCGGCTTCCCGCACTTCATCGAGATGGGCGCCACGTACTTCCGCGGCCACCCGCTCCAGGACGAGCTGTTCGACATGACCACGCGCGTGCTGAACGAACTCGGCGTGGACTTCGGATTCATCCACACCGAGTACCTGCTCGGTCCGGACGGCCCGGTGCTGTGCGAGGTCAACGGCCGTCTGATCGGCGGGATCGTACCGAGCCTGATGCAGCTCAGCTCCGGCGTCGACCCGTATCTGGAGGTCATCCGGCAGGCCCTGGGCGAGCGTCCCGAACTGCCCTTCCCCGGCGAGACCACGGCCGGCGGCCACTGGTTCGGCGCTCCGGTGGCGGGCACGGTCGAGCACATCGGCTTCGACGGGCTGGCGGACCTGCCCGGCTTCCACAGCGCCCTCGCCTACAAGAAGCCCGGCGCCGAGGTCACCCGCCTGTCGCGCAGCAACTTCGACTGGATCGGTCACGTCATCTTCACCGGCGCCGACCGCACAGAGGTCAACAAGCGCTGCGAGGAGGGCCTGGACCGCATCGACCTCCGGATGCGGGTCGAGGTGGCCCGGTGAGTCACCGCGAGCTGTCCGGCGTCGCGATCCCCGCTCTCGACGTCGGCGCACTCTTCGACGTCACCACCGAGGACGGCGTCTTCACCCGCATCGAGCCGTCCGGCGCCCGCCGGGGCGGTGAGCCCGAGTTGTGGCCCGGCTACACCGAGACCCACGCCCACGTCTCGCTGCCCGCCAACTGGGACGACACGGCCGACGACCCGCGGACCGTCGCGCTGCAGTACCTCTACCACGGGGTGACCCACGTGGTGGACATGTTCGGCTTCCCCCTGGTCGCCGACGCCTGGGAGGCCGGCCGAGCGGCTTCCCCCTGGCCCTTCCCGGAGATCGTCCACTGCGGCTACGCGGTCACCGCGACCACCGACACGGCCGGCCGCACCGGCCACGGTGTGGAGTTCCCGGCGCCGGTGCACATGCTCTCCGTCGAGGCGGACCTGGACCACGCGCTGCGCGCCAACGCCGAGCGCGGCGGCACCTTCCTGAAGGTGATGTTCACCGACGGCACCGAGCAACCGGGCAGCCCCGTGAAGTTCTCCCGGCTGTCGGAGCGGGTCCTGCGGTTCACCGCGCGGATCGCCGCCGAGCGCGGCATCACCGCGGTCATCGACTGCAACACCCTCCAGGAGACCCGCTGGGCCTACGCGTGCGGCTTCCGGCTCTTCGCCCACACCATGCGCGACCGCACCCTGGACGCCGCCGACTGGGCGGAGTTCGAGGGTGCCCGGTTCGTCTCCACCCTCACCGGCCTGCGTCCCATGGTCATGACGGGTGAGGAGTTCCTCGCCGAGTACGGCCACGAGGGCTTCGCCGAGACCCAGGATCCGCGCAACCTGGAGTTCGTCCGGGGCATCGAGAAGCCGTACGGCATCGAGTTCGGCTGCCAGGACACGCGCACCGCGGCGCTGGCCGACATGCGCCGCAACGCGCTCGCGGCGCTGGGCCGGGGCGCCCTGCTGGTCGGCACCGACTCCGGCAACACCGGCACCTACCACGGCTACTCGTTCCTGCGCGAACTCGACCTGCTGCGCGGCGACGACCCCGCGCTCGACGAGGCGTTGCGCCGCCAGGCCACGCTCGGCGGCCGCCGCTACTTCGACCAACTGCGGGGCGACCCCTCGCCCGCCCATCCCCTGCGGGTCGGGGCGAGCGCCACCTACAACCTGTTCGCCCCGGGCCGCCCCCTGGCGGCCCTGCCGCTGGCCACCGTCGTACGGGGCGTGGAGATCGACCGGCCCGCCATCGCGCGGACCATCGCGGACCTCAGGACCGCGCACCCGGAGACCCACCTGGAAGGAGAGGTCGCGCCGTGACCCCTGAACGCAGACGAGCCCTGATCGGCGTCAACGCCGGCATCTTCCTCGCCCACATCGGCAACTACATCTGGTTCCCCGTCTTCGTCGCCTCCCTCGGCGGCACCGACAGCGGCTTCTGGGCCGGCGTCGTGATGTGCATGACGTACGTCGGCCGTCTCCTCGCCACGTTCTTCTACGAGGGTGTCGCGGGCCGGATAGGCGTGCGCGGGGCGGTGTTCGCCGGCACCGCCGTCGAGGCCGTCTCGCTGGGCCTGATGGGCTTCGCCGGCGGAGTGGCCGCGTACAGCGTGCTCGCGCTGTTCATCGGTCTCGGCTCCGGGACCGCGTTCCCCGGCCTGAAGAACATCCTGGTGTCCTATCCGGACGACGAGCGGCCCAAGGCGCTGTCGACGTTCCAGATGGCGGCACAGGTCGGCCTGTTCGGCGGGGCGCTGGCCGGCGGTCTGCTCGTCGACGTGGACCTGCGGACGCTGTTCACCGTCGTGTTCGCGATCTTCATCGGCTTCTGCCTCGCGTCCTCGGCGTTCATTCCCCGCGACGGATTCCGGTCCGCCCCCGCGTCCGGAACCGCCCCCGCGCTCCGTCCGCCGCTGTTCAGCACGGCGGTGTTCAAGGGAGTCGAGGTGCGCGGCGCCACCCGTTATTTCCTGCTGTCGGCCGTCTTCTGGTTCCTGTCGATCGGCTTCATCGTCGGCATCCCGCTGCACATGGAGCGTTACGTCCCGGGCTGGGCGCCGGCGGCTCCCTTCTGGGTCACCGGCCTGACCGTCCTGTTCCTCCAGTACCCCCTGTTCAAGGCCCTCATCAAGCGGCTGGACCCCGGCACGGTCATGGCGATCGGGCTGGCCGGGATGACACTGGCGTTCCTCGCGTTCGGCGCGGGCCGCAGCGCGGCGTGGGTGTTCGCCGGCTGTCTGACGGTGGTGCTCGGCGACATCCTCTTCGTGCCCTCCTTCGACATGTGGGTCGCCCGCAAGGTCCCCGAGGACCGGCTGGCCAAGGCCATGGGAGCCATGCACTTCTTCCGCAGCGCCGGCAACATGGCGGGTTCGCTGCTCGCCGGTGTCCTCTTCGACGTCTCGCGCACGCTCGGCGTGCCGGGCGGGAACTGGTACGTCGCCGCCGCCGTGGCCGCCGGGTGCGCGCTGGTCTGCCTGGCGGGCCGCACCTCCGACACGGCGGCCGACACCCAGGACGCCGCAGAGAGCGACGACGAGCGGGCGGCCACCGGCGCCGGGGCGACGGGCTCCGGGGCTCAGGCGGCCGGTCAGACGGGCGGCGAGCAGGAGAAGGTGGTGGCGGATGCCTGAGGTCTGCGTCATCGGCGGCACCCGGTTCTTCGGCAAGCTGCTGGTCCGCCGGCTGCTGGACGAGGGCCACCGGGTCACCGTGGTCAACCGCGGCCGCACCCCCGATTCGTTCGGAGAGGTGGTGCGGCGGCTGCGCGCCGACGTCGACGCCCCCGGCGAGCTGGCCGCCGCGGTCGCGGGGGAGCGGTTCGACGCCGTGGTGCACCAGGTGTGCTACAGCCCACGCGCCGCCGTCGAGGCCGCGGAGGCCTTCGGGGAGCGCGCCGGGAAGTTCGTCCTGACCAGCAGCATGGAGGTGTACAACGCGGACACCTTCCGCTGGCGGATCCCGGCGCCGCCGATGAGCGCCTTCGCCCGCGAGGAGGAGCTCGACCCGGCGGCCTACGCCTACGACACCGAGCTGCCCTGGGACGACTCCGCCTGGCTGGGCGCCAACTACGGCGAGGGCAAGCGCCAGGCCGAGGCCGCACTGACCCGGCACGCGCGCGTGCCGGTGACCCTGGCGCGTGTGGCGCATGTGCTGGCCGCCGAGGACGACTTCACCGGGCGCTTCAGCTTCCACGTCGACCGGATCCGTCAGGGGCGGCCCGTGGTGGCCCATGCCGCCCCAGGCCGCACCTCCCTGGCGCTCGCCGACGACGTCGCCGGCTTCCTCGCCGGCGCCGCCGTCCGCGAGGTCACCGGGGCGGTGAACGTGGCCTCCCCGGACCGCGTCGACGTGTACGACGTCTGCGCCGCGGTGGAGCGGGCCACGGGCCGTACGGCCACGGTGATCGAGAAGGCGGACGCGGCCGGGGACCCCGACCTGTCGCCGTTCTCCTGCCCGGCCGACTTCGGCATGGCCACCGATCGCGCGGCCTCGTTCGGCGACCACTTCACACCGGCCGCGACTTGGCTGACCACCCTGGCCCGAAAGGCCGCTGCCACCCAGGAGGGAGACTGATGTTCGATCTGTTGGTGCTCATCCGGGTGTCCGACAGCGCCGACATCCCCACGGTCGCTGACGCCCTGGCCCGGATGCGCCCGCTGTGCCGTGCCGAGGACGGCTGCGTCGCCTGGGAGGCGTACCGGTCGCAGGCGGAGCCCGGCTGCTTCGTCCTGGTCGAGCGCTGGGCGAGCCGGGACCACTGGGAGGCCCACGGCGACGGTGACGCCATCCGGCGGATCTACGTCCCGGAGATCCTTCCGCGCGTCGAGCGCGAGGTGCACCCGAGCGCGCCCGTCGGCCCCGCCACCAGCGCGCCCGCACACGCGAATGTTGCGGCGGGATGAAATCGGCCCGCGTACACGTTGGTGCCTTCCGATAGACCAGGACGAAAACCGGAGGGCACCGCGTGACACCGCAACGGGGATGGGCACGACGACTGGCCGGATACGCGTGGCGCTATCCGAAGGACGTCGTCCTGGCCCTCGGCGCCTCGCTCGCCGGCATGGCCGTCATGGCGCTCGTCCCGCTGATCACCAAGGTGATCATCGACGACGTGATCGGCGACCACAGCCGGGACATGGCCCCCTGGGCGGGCGCCCTCGTCGCGGCCGCACTCCTCGTCTACGCCTCGGCCTACGTCCGCCGCTACTACGGCGGCCGTCTCGCCCTCGACGTCCAGCACGACCTGCGCACCGAGATGTACGGGACGATCACCCGCCTCGACGGCCGCCGCCAGGACGAGCTGTCCACCGGGCAGGTGGTCGGCCGGGCCACCAGCGACCTCCAGCTCATCCAGGGCCTGCTCTTCATGCTGCCGATGACCATCGGCAACGTGCTGCTCTTCCTGATCTCCCTGGTCATCATGGCCTGGCTGTCACCGCCGCTGACCCTGGTCGCCCTCGCGGTCGCCCCCGCGCTGTACTGGATCGCCAAGCGCAGCCGCTCCAGGCTGCACCCCGCCACCTGGTACGCCCAGGCCCAGGCCGCCGCCGTCGCGGGCGTGGTCGACGGGGCCGTCAGCGGCGTACGCGTGGTCAAGGGCTTCGGGCAGGAGGAGCAGGAGACCGGGAAACTCCGCGAGGTCGGCCGCCGCCTCTTCGCGGGACGCCTGCGCACCATCCGGCTGAACAGCAGGTACACCCCCGCACTCCAGGCCGTGCCCGCGCTGGGCCAGGCCGCCATGCTGGCCCTCGGTGGCTGGCTGGCCGTGGGCGGCCACATCACCCTCGGCACCTTCGTCGCCTTCTCCACCTACCTCGCCCAGCTCGTCGGCCCGGTCCGCATGCTCGCCGTGGTCCTCACCGTCGGCCAGCAGGCCCGCGCCGGCACCGAACGCGTGCTGGAGCTCATCGACACCGAGCCGTCGATGAAGGACGGCACCAAGACCCTCCCCGCGGACGCCCCCGCGAGCGTCGAGTTCGACGACGTGGCGTTCGGCTACGACCACGAACACCCGGTGCTCCAGGGCCTGAGCTTCGAGATCCGCCCCGGTGAGACCCTCGCCGTCGTCGGCTCCTCCGGCTCCGGCAAGTCCACCGTCTCCCTCCTCCTGCCGCGCTTCTACGACGTCACCCACGGCGCCGTCCTGGTCGGCGGCCACGACGTCCGCGAGCTGACCCTCGACTCACTGCGGGCCGCGATCGGGCTGGTCCCCGAGGACTCCTTCCTGTTCTCCGACACCGTCCGGGCCAACATCGCCTACGGCCGCCCCGACGCCACCCAGGAGGAGATCGAGGCCGCCGCCCGCGCCGCCCAGGCGGACCGTTTCATCGCCGAGCTGCCCGAGGGCTACGACACCAAGGTCGGCGAGCACGGCCTCACCCTCTCCGGCGGCCAGCGCCAGCGCGTCGCACTCGCCCGCGCCCTGCTCACCGACCCCCGGCTGCTCGTCCTGGACGACGCCACCTCCGCCGTCGACGCCCGCGTCGAGCACGAGATCCACGAGGCGCTGAAGCAGGTCATGCGGGGCCGCACCACCCTGCTCATCGCCCACCGCCGCTCCACCCTCAACCTCGCCGACCGCATCGCCGTCCTCGACGCCGGCCGCCTCGCCGACATCGGCACCCACGAGGAACTGCAGGAACGGTCCGCCCTCTACCGCCGCCTGCTCACCGACCCCGACGAGCTCGGCGGCGTCTCCCCGGGCCACGCCCAGCCCGCCGCACCCGACGAGGACACCTCCGTCCGGGACGAACTCGACGCCGAGTTCGACGCCGAGCGCGGCGTGACCCCCCGCCTGTGGACCGGCGACCGCGAACCGAAGGACACCGCCCTCGCCGGAACCCCGGCCACCCCCGAGCTCCTCGCCCAGGTGGAGGCGCTGCCCCCGGCCACCGACACCCCGGACATCGACGAGGCGCGCGCGGTCCGCCCGGAGGACTCCTACGGCCTGCGGCGCCTGCTCCACGGCTTCGGCCGGCCCCTCCTCGTCAGCCTGCTGCTCGTCGCCGTCGACGCCGGCATGGGTCTGCTGCTGCCGATCCTGATCCGGCACGGCATCGACCAGGGCGTCACCCGGATGGCCCTCGGCGCCGTCTGGTCGGCCTCGCTGCTCGCCCTGCTCGCCGTGACCCTCCAGTGGGCCGCGCAGATCGGCGAGACCCGGATGACCGGCCGCACCGGCGAACGCGTCCTGTACTCCCTGCGCCTGAAGATCTTCGCCCAGCTCCAGCGGCTCGGCCTCGACTACTACGAGCGCGAGCTGACCGGCCGGATCATGACCCGGATGACGACGGACGTCGACGCGCTGTCGACCTTCCTGCAGACGGGCCTGGTCACCGCCTTCGTCTCGGTCGTCACCTTCTTCGGCATCATGGTCGCCCTGCTGGTGATCGACGTCCAGCTCGCGCTGGTCGTCTTCGCGACCCTGCCCCCGCTGATCATCGCCACCTACTTCTTCCGCCGGGCCAGCGTGAAGGCGTACGAACTCGCCCGCGAGCGTGTGTCGGCGGTCAACGCCGACCTCCAGGAGTCGGTGTCCGGGCTGCGGATCGTGCAGGCCTTCCGGCGCGAGCGGGACGGCGGGCGCCGGTTCGCCGAACGCAGCGACAGCTACCGGCGCGCACGCATACGCGGCCAGTGGCTGATATCCGTCTACTTCCCCTTCGTGCAGCTGCTGTCCTCGGTCGCCGCGGCCTCCGTACTGATCGCGGGCGCCGGCCGGATCGAGGCGGCCACACTGACGACGGGCGCTCTGGTCGCCTATCTGCTCTACATCGACCTGTTCTTCGCCCCCGTCCAGCAGCTCTCCCAGGTCTTCGACGGCTACCAGCAGGCGACGGTGTCGCTGGGCCGCATCCAGGAACTGCTCCAGGAACCGACGTCCACCGAGTCCGCCGGGCAGCCGCGGCGGGTGCGCTCGCTCCGGGGCGACATCGCCTTCGAGAACGTGCACTTCGCGTACGGCCAGGACCACGACTCGGCGGACGGCGCCGACGAACAGGCGCTGACCGGTATCGACCTGACGATCCCCGCCGGTCAGACGGTCGCCTTCGTCGGCGAGACCGGCGCGGGCAAGTCGACCCTGGTGAAGCTGGTCGCCCGGTTCTACGACCCCACCGCCGGCCGGGTCACGGTCGACGGCACCGACCTGCGCGCCCTGGACCTCACCTCGTACCGGCACCGCCTCGGGGTGGTTCCCCAGGAGGCGTACCTCTTCCAGGGCACCGTCCGCGACGCCATCGCCTACGGCCGCCCCGACGCCACCGACGCCGAGGTGGAGGCCGCGGCCCGCGCGGTCGGCGCCCACGACATGATCGCCACGCTCGACGGCGGCTACCTGCACGAGGTCGCCGAACGCGGCCGCAACCTCTCGGCGGGCCAGCGCCAGCTCATCGCCCTCGCCCGCGCCGAACTCGTCGACCCCGACATCCTGCTCCTCGACGAGGCCACGGCGGCCCTCGACCTGGCCACCGAGGCCCAGGTCAACCAGGCGACGGACCGGCTGACGGGCCGTCGTACGACGCTCGTCGTCGCCCACCGCCTGACCACGGCCGCCCGTGCGGACCGGGTCGTGGTGATGGACCACGGCCGCGTCGCCGAGGACGGCACCCACGAGGAACTGCTCGCCCTGGACGGCCGGTACGCCGAACTGTGGCGGACGTTCATCGGACAGGCGGAGCCGGAGGAGCCGGTGGGGGCGCCCCGCTGAGCAACCGGTCGCCGCGTGCCGCTGACGATCGTGCAACCATCCGACATATGTCGTGCGTCCGTACATCAGTACGTTCATGGCTGGTACATGACCTATGTACGGAGGAACGACAGTGGACAGTGGTGCGATACGCCGGCGCCTGGCGCTCGGCGCGGCCGTGCTGGCCGCGTCCGGGGTGTTCGGCCTCGCGGCGCCGGGCGGCGCCCAGGCGGCGGCGATGACGTCCTGCGCCGGGCGCGAGGTGAAGACCCTGCCCTTCTCCACCGGCGCCGTGCACGTCTACAAGCGCAACGGCTACGTGTGCGCGCTCACCACCCCGAAGAAGAACGGCGGCAAGCGCGCGATGTCGGTCAGCGTCCAGGCGCGCGGCAACCGTCCCGTCGTCGACAGCGGCCGCTACACCCACCACGCCGGCCCGGTGACGGTGCACGCCGGCCACCGCTGCGTGTGGATCAAGGGCTCGGTGGGCCGCGGCTCGGTGAGCTCGGGCTGGATCCTGTGCTGACCCTGCGGGGTACTCACAAGCGGCGCGCGCAGCCCACCGGATCACGCCCGCCGAGCTGGACGTACAGGGCCGTGGACGGCGGGCACTGACGGCGGGCCGGCACCGCCTTCGTGATCCTGTACCGGGGCTTCCGGGTGCCCGAGCCGTCGCACGCCGTCTCGCGCACCCGGCCGCCGCCGGAGTCGTAGACGCAGTCACCCGGGACGGTGCGGGGACCGCCCCCGTCACCGGGGTCGCCGGGGTGCGGGGGTCGCAGGTTGCGCATGCAGGCGTAGCCCTGGGGGACAGCGCCCTCCCCGCCCTTCGGCGGGGACGAGCTCCGCGCGCCGATGTGCAGGACGAAGTCGGTGGTGGGCGGGCACAGCGGGCCGTGGCTCGCGGTGCCGTCGTGGCGGGCGACGACCCGGGCCGCCGCCCGTGCACCGGAGCACGGCACCTCGGTGAAGCCGGCGGTGCCGCGGGAGCCGCACTCGCCGACCGCGAGGAACCGGGCGCCGTAGCCGGTGGCCGGGATGGCCGTACCGGCGGGTGTGCCGTGCGCGGCGGGGCCGGGCGAGCGCTGGCAGCCCGTCAGCAGGGCGAGGGGCAGCGCGAGCAGCCCGCACACCAGCCCCACAGAACGTCTCACGCGCATCCCCATTCCCTCGGACACCCCCTGCCCAGCGTGACCCGTGGGGAGGGGTCGCGTCAGACGCTTCGGAGGCTTTCCGTCCCTTGTGGGGGTTACGCCCGATGCGTGACGTACGTCTAGTACGTCAGCCCATGGCCGATGGGATACAGCACCTGCGCCGGATCGTCCGCCCGCTGCACCGGCACCGGCAGCCTTCCGCGCGGCCCGACCCGCCCGGCGACCACCCGCGCGGCGGCGCGCAGTTCGACGTCGGTCCACGAGTAGGTCGCCAGGCAGGACTTCACGGAAGGCAGTACCGCGATGTCGTAGGGGTTGCGGACGGCGATCGCCACCACCGGTCGGCCCGTGCCGACCAGCCGTTCCACCAGCGTCTGCTGGCCGCTGCCCGCCGTGACGTTGTACGTCGCCACGACGACCGCGTCCACGTTCCGCGCCGCCGTGACCGCCTTGGCGACGGTCGCTTCGGAGGGGGCGGTTCCGGTCGTCAGGGCGGTGGCGGTGAAGCCGAGTTCGGTGAGGGCGGCGGCCAGGACGCCGGTGGGCGGGCCCGTGGTCCCGGAGGGCGAGGCCGGGTCGGCGCCGACCACCAGCAGCCGGGGGTGCGTACGGCGGGAGAGCGGGAGCAGCCGGCCCTCGTTGACCAGCAGGGTGGTCGTGCGCTCGGCGATGCGGTCGGCCGCGTCCAGGTGCGGGGGGATGCCGACCGTCCGGTGCACACCGGCCGCGTCGACGTACGGCTGCTCCAGCAGCCCCAGTCTCGACTTCAGCCGCAGGATCCGCAGGATCGACTCGTCGAGCCGAGCCTCCGTCAACTCGCCCTCCTTCACCGCACGCAGCACGGCGTTCCAGGCCACGTCCAGGCTGGGCGGGTTGAGCAGTTGGTCGACACCCGCCTTCAGTGCGAGCACCGGCACCCGGTCGTCCCCGTACTTCGTACGGACGCCCTGCATGCCGAGGGAGTCGGTGACCACGACACCGTCGTAGCCGAGCTCCCCGCGCAGGATGCCGGTGAGGACGGGCCGGGAGAGGGTGGCCGGGTCGCCGGAGTCGTCGAGGGCCGGGAACTGGATGTGCGCGGTCATGACCGAGTCGATGCCCGCCTTGACCGCCGCCCGGAACGGCACCGCGTCCAGCTTCTCCCACAGCTCCCGGCTGTGGGTGATGACGGGGAACCCGAAGTGGCTGTCGACGGCGGTGTCCCCGTGCCCCGGGAAGTGCTTGGCGGTCGCCGCGACCCCGGCCGCCTGATACCCCTGCACCTCGGCCGCCACCAGCCCGGCCACGGCCTGCGGGTCCGCCCCGAAGGAGCGTACGCCGATGACCGGGTTGGCCGGATTGACGTTCACGTCCGCGTCGGGGGAGTAGTCCTGACGGATGCCCATGGCGCGCAGCTCCGCCCCGGAGATCCGGCCCAGGGTGCGGGCGTCGGTGCGGGAGCGGCCCGCCCCGATCGCCATCGCGCCGGGGAACAGGGTCGCGGGCTTGCCGACGCGGCACACGGCGCCGTGCTCCTGGTCGGTGGCGATGAGCACGGGCAGACCGCGGGGCTGCTGGAGCGACGCCCGCTGGATCCCGTTGGACAGCTCCGCGATCTGCCGCGGATCCCGGGTGTTGTGCGCCCAGGTGAAATAGATGATGCCGCCGACCCGGTACCTGGCGACCAGCTCGGCGGCCGTGGCCACGCCGATCTCCTTCAGGTTGGCGTCGATGTCCGCCTGGTCGGGGGCGGTGGCCGAGTGCCCGTACACCCGCATCACGAACAGCTGACCGACCTTCTCCTCCAGTGTCATGCCGGAGATGAGGGCGCGGAGCTGCTTGTCACCGGGCTTCTTGTCACCGGGTGCGGCGTGCGCGGCTCCGCCGACCGTCACCGTCGCGGTGACCCCCGCCGTCGCGGCGAGGACGGTACGTCTGGAGGGCCGTGCGGCGTTTCCCGTGCTTCCCGTGCCGGTCTGGTGCACGTGCACTCCTTCCGGAAAGGATCCGCTGGAGGTCCGCTGAAGGAAACTTCCGAGAACTCACCCATATCCGGGAAGTTTCTGCCAGTCAAGGGAATGCACATTAACCAGAAAGGTCCCGCCACCGGCGCAGGCGGAGAAGGGCGCGCCGATGGCGGTGCGTCAGCCCAGCTCGTAGTCGAAGGAGTACGGGAAGGGCGACTCACCGGGGCGGTACGTGAAGGTGCCCGAGCCACGCAGCCCGGCCAGCTCCCCGGTGCCCGACCCCGGCACCACCTCGAAGGAACAGACGACGGAACCGTCCTCCTCGAACGATCCGCGCTCCTCCACCGCGAAGCTCCCCTCCCGGCCGTCCAGCCGCCCGGCGAGCAGCTCCAGGCCGGTGAACGTCCCCGTCTTCTCGGTGACGTAGACGATGGCGTACTCACACGTCGTACGGGCCGCCTCGATGCCGCCGGTGAAGGCGTTGACGACCGAGGCCCGGGCGAGCTTCGGACTCGCCCCTTCCGGAGTGACCGTGCGCTCCTCCCAGTCGGCGTAGGAGATGTGACCGGCGGTGTGCGTGGACATGCGGTTCCCTTCGACGAAGCGGTCTGCGCCTGTACCGCCAGCCTGCCGCCCGTACCTGACACCTTCTGTCAGGTACGGCATCCGATCGGCAGAATGACGGCATGCGCGCCGACCGCCTCCTCTCCCTGCTCCTCCTCCTGCAGAACCGCGGCCGGATGACCGCCCCCGAACTCGCGGCGGAGCTGGAGGTGTCGGTGCGTACCGTCTACCGGGACATCGAGGCACTGGGCGCCTCGGGCGTACCCGTGTGCGCCGACCGGGGCCCCGCCGGCGGCTACCGCCTGATGGACGGCTACCGCACCCGGCTGACCGGCCTCACCGACGCCGAGGCGGACGCCCTCTTCCTCGCCGGAGCGCCGGGCCCCGCTCGGGACCTGGGCCTGGGCGCCGTCCTGGCCACCGCCCAGCTGAAACTGCGGGCAGCCCTCCCGGCCGAGCTCGCCGACCGCACCCGCCGCATCCAGGAGCGCTTCCACCTCGACACCCCCGCCTGGTTCCGGGACGCCGACCCGGTGCCGTGTCTCGAACCGGTCGCGCGAGCGGTGTGGGAACAACGGGTGCTGCGCACGCACTACCGGCGCTGGCGCGGCGAGGTGCACCGGGAGCTACGCCCACTGGGCCTGGTCCTCAAGGGCGGCAACTGGTACCTGCTGGCGCTCGCCGACGGCACCGTACGCACGTACCGCATGTCCCGCTTCGTGACCGTGGACCTCACGGAGGACACCTTCGAACGCCCCGTCGGCTTCGACCTGGCCGCCCACTGGGCGGAGTCCTCCCGCCACCTGGAGCAGGCGCTCCACCAGGACACCGCCCGCCTGCGCATCTCCCCCCGGGCCCAGCGCCTGCTCCCGATGCAGTTCGGCACGCCCGGCAGACAAGCCCTGGACGGCGCCGGTCCACCGGACGACAAGGGCTGGGTCGAGGTGGAGATGCCGGTGGAGTCCCAGCCCGTCGCGGTCACCGACCTGCTCCGACTGGGCCCGGAGGCGGAGGTACTCGGCCCGGCCGAGCTGCGGCAGGCGGTCACCGAGGCCGTAGCCGCACTGGCGAGCCGCTACGGACTGGGCGGAGGCGGCTGACGACGACGTGCCCTGGCAACACCCTTCCGGGGATGGCCACTTGTTACTCTCCCCGGTCATGCGAGCCCTCTTTCCAGGATCCTTCGACCCGGTCACGCAAGGGCACCAGGACGTAGTCCGGCGCGCTGCCCGCCTGTTCGACGAGGTCGTCGTGTGCGTGATGTTCAATGCGAACAAGACCGGCCGCTTGCCCGTCGCGGAACGGCTGGACAGGCTCCGCGCGGCAGCGACCGACCTGAGCAACGTCACGGTCGACTCCCACACCGGCGGCCTGCTGGTCGACTACTGCCGCCGAGCCGCAATCGACGTCGTCGTCCGCGGGGTCCGTGGCGTTCGCGACCTGGACTACGAAATGCCGATGGCCCGTATGAACCACGAACTGGCCGGAGTCGAAACGTTCTTCATCGCCGCCGATCCCGCCCTGGCCCACATCTCCTCCACCCTCGTGAGCGAACTCCCTGCAGCGGGTGGGGGCGGCGGCCAGGGTTCCTGAGCCCCGTCCCGCGCGGTGAGGCCGACGTGCCGTTCAGGATGCCCGGGGGATCACGGTTCGCGCAGCTCCGGCGTGGTCGCGCCCACCGCCCCCACCGCCAGCAGGCACAGCAGACCGCCGATGATCAGGGAGGCGGTACCGGAGGTCCAGCCGGCCAGCAGGCCGCCGCGTACGTTGCCCAGGCTGGGACCGGCCTGGCCGACCATCGTCTCCGCCGCCGTGACCCGGCCCAGGAGGGCGTCCGGGGTCCGGGTCTGGACGATGGTGGAGCGGGAGAAGACGGAAACCGCGTCGCCCGCCCCCGCAACGACCAGCAGCCCCAGCCCGGCCCAAGGGTCGCTCGACATGCCGAAGACAACCAGCGCGCCGCCCCAGGTTCCGGCGCCGCACAGCATCACCAGCCCCGGCCGCGCGAGCCGGGTGACCGGCCCGGACAGGGCCGTCGCGGCGATCCCGCCGACCGCGAGGGCCGACAGGAACAGTCCCAGCGTGCGCGGGTCGTCACCGAAGCGTTCAGCGTTGACCAGGGGGAAGAGACTGACCGGGAAGGAGAGCACGGTCGCCGCCAGGTCGGTGATCAGCGCCCCGCGCACCACCCGGTGCCCGGCCAGGAAACGCAGACCGTCCAGCACGCCGTGCAGTCCAGCCCGTGACGGCTCCCCCTCGGGCGGGAGCGCCGGGAGGCCGAAGGCGCCGTAGAAGCCGACGCCGAAGCTGAGAGCGTCCAGCAGGTAGCAGACGCCGATGCCCGGCCAGCCCAGCAGCACACCGGCCACGGCCGGGCCGAGCAGCATCATCGACTGGCCGGCGACCTGGTTCAGGGCCAGTCCCGCGGCCACCTGTTCCTTGGGCAGCAGCCGCGGTACGAACACCCCCTGCGCGGGTGCGCCGAGCGCGCCGAACGCCGACTGCACGGCGACCAGGGCGAGGACGGCCGCCACGGGGACGTGGCCGGTGAAGCCCTGTACGGCCAGCAGCACCGAGCAGGCCGCCTGTCCGACGGTGGCGGTCAGGAAGATCCGCCGCCGGTCGCCCCGGTCCACCCAGGACCCGGCGAACAGGCCGAAGACGACCAGCGGGAGCGCCTGCGCCAGTCCGACCGCGCCGGTCCAGGCCGTGCTCGCGGTCATGGCCCACACCTGGTACATGACCGTCACCATGGTCATGAAGCCGCCCAGCACGGACACGGTCCGGCCGACCAGCAGCCGCCGGAAGGCGGGGGAGGTGTGCAGGGGGCGGGTGTCGAGGAGGGTCCGCGTCAGGCTCATGAGAGCGGCACGGGACGGCGCGGCGGCGGCTGCGGAATCACCGGCGGAGGCTAACCACCCGCCCGCCGCCCCTGCCACTCAATTAGCTTCCCTGCTCCTACGCCGAGTCGCTCAGCAGCCGCACCAGGTGCTCGCGGCCCGCGTCGAGCAGTCCGGGCAGCGGGGCGGCGGCCTCGTACCACCGTTTCTCGTACTCCCAGCACAGCCAGCCGTCCCAGCCGTGCCGGGAGAGCACCTCCAGGCACTCGGTGAGCGGCAGCACGCCGGCGCCGAGCGGCAGCGGGGTGGTGTCCTCGGCGGAGGCGATGTCCTTCACCTGGACGTATCCGAGGTGCGGGGAGAGCGCCGCGAACGTCTCGCTCGGCTGCTCGCCGCCCAGCCAGGTGTGCATCACGTCCCACAGCGCGCCGACGTGGCGGTGGCCCACGGGGCCGAGGATGCGGATCGCGTCGGCTCCGGTGCGGTGGGAGTCGTGGGTCTCCAGCAGGATCCGGACGCCGAGGGCGGCGGCGTCCTCGGCGGCCGTGCCCAGCCGCCGGGCGGCCGTGGCGTCGGCGTCGGCCCGGGACTGGCCGGGTTCGGCTCCCGGGAAGACACGTACGAAGGGGGCGCCGAGGTCGTGGGCGAGGTCGAGGAGCTGCCGGATTTCGCCGAGTACGGGTTCGTCCGGGCCTGGCGCGGCGACGCGTGCGTACCCGGCGAGCCCGAGCAGCCGGATCCCGGACGCCTTGAACGCGGCGGCGACGTCGGCCCGTTCGGCGGGGCCGAGGCCCGGGTGCACCGGTTCCTCCGGGTGGGCGCGCAGCTCGACGCCGTGGTAGCCGTGTTCGGCCGCGAGGGCCAGTACCTCCGGCACGGGCAGGCCTGGGACACCGAGGGTGGAGAACGCCAGCTTCATGGGGCGGACACTACCCGGGACCGCGCGTCACTCACCTGATTCGCGCGGATCAAGCCCCTCGGCCCTCCCCGCGCCCCCTATTCGGCGACGGGCCGGTACACGTTCACCAGCGCGCCCGTCTTCGCGGTGGTCGTCGACACCAGCTCCAGCGTCCGCTTGCCGCCGTCGGCCGGGAAGACCGACTTGCCGCCGCCGAGGATCACCGGCATGACGACGAGCTGCAGCTCGTCGACCAGCCCTTCCGCGAGCAGGGCCCGGACCAGGGTCGGGCTGCCCATCACGGCCAGGTCGCCACCGTCGGCCGCACGCAGCTCACGGACCCGGTTGAGGACCTCGGCGACGGGGATCCGGACCGTGTTGTCCCAGGCCAGCTCTTCGTCCCCGAGGGTGTCCGAGACGACGTACTTCCGGATCGAGTTCATCCGGTCGGCGAAGGGGTCCCCGGCCCGCTCCGGCCAGGCCGCCGCCATCGACTGCCACGTGCGCCGCCCGAACAGCAGCGCCTCCGCCTTCTCCAGCCCCGCGGCGAAGGCCCCGCCGACCACCTCGGGATCGAAGAACGGATGCGACCAGCCCCCGTGCGCGAACCCCCCGTCGGTGTCCTCCTCGGCCCCACCGGGCGCCTGCACGACGCCGTCCAGGCTCATGAACTCGGTGACTGTGACACGCATGGGGACCACTCCTAGTCGGCTGTGTTCGTGTGTGCTCAAGCCCTCCCGGGCGGTTACAGCGGGACAGACCCCGGCGGCGACGGAAAATCATCGCGGTTCCCGGACCTTCTTGACGCCGCTCCGCACTACTCAGCCCGTCTGGGGGCGCAGCCCCCAGGCGGCAGGGGCTTACCCCCGTGCCGGGTGCTGTATCCAGCCACGGCTCCTCCTCCCGCCGCCTCAGTCCCGCGGCACCCCGGAAGACCCCCGCACCATGAGCTCCCCCCGGACCGTCGCGATCCCCCCGGGCGGCGGGTCCTCGCGTCCCATGGCGATGCGGCCGGCCCGGGCCCCGGCCTCCGCGAGGGGCAGTCGTACCGTCGTGAGGGAGGGCACCGCGTCGATGCTGAACGGCAGGTCGTCGAAGCCGGCGACCGACACGTCCTGCGGGATGCGCAGTCCGGAGTCGCGCAGGGCGGCGCAGGCGCCGAGGGCGACGGAGTCGTTGGCGGCGACGACGGCGGTGAGGGAGGGGTCCCGGCGGAGCAGTTCCAGGGTGGCCTCGTAGCCGGAGCGCCGGTCGTAGCGGCCGTGCACCGTCCAGCGTTCCTCCTCCTCGATGCCGGCGGCGGCGAGCGCGTCGCGGTGGCCTTCGAGCCGGTGCCGGGTGGTGGTCCGCTCCTCGGGGCCGGCGATGTAGCCGAGCCGCCGGTGGCCGAGGCCGATGAGGTGTTCGGTGAGCTGCCGGGCGCCACCGCGGTTGTCGAAGGCGAGCGCGATGGCCTGGGTGTCGGGGGCCGGCGGCCGCCCGCACAGCACCACCCGGGTTCCGGCTTCCGTGAGCTTGCGCAGTTTCGCGGCCACCGCCGCCGCGTGCGGCGCCTCCTCGACCGCGCCGCCGGTGAGCACCACGGCCGCGGCCCGCTGCCGCTGCAGCAGCGTCAGATAGGTCAGTTCGCGTTCCGGTGAGCCGCCGGTGTTGCAGACGACGGCCAGTCTTTCCCCGCCGGCCCGTCCGCCGGGCCCGCCGATCTCGCCCTGGATGGCGCCGGCCATGATGCCGAAGAAGGGGTCGGCGATGTCGTTGACGAGGATGCCCACGAGGTCGGAGGTGGCTGCCGCCAGTGCGCTCGCCGGGCCGTTGAGGACGTAGTCCAGCTCGTCCACGGCCCGCAGGACCCGTTCCTTGGTGGAGGCGGCGACAGGGTAGTTGCCGTTCAGCACGCGCGACACCGTCGCGGGCGAGACCTGGGCGCGGGCCGCCACGTCCGCCAGGGTCACCGTCATCTCGTAGTCCTCCGGTCGCGCATGTCGTCGTACGTCTCGTACGTCCTCGTAGACAGGCCAGTCACTGCCACGGTTCCGTGCGGTGTCGAGCTGACCCTAAGGCCAACCACCCCTACTGTTCGACCCCTCGAACAATTCCGCTTGGACCAGGCCTTGTCCGGAGCACCGGTCAGAGGCTAGCTTCTCATGGTATAGAAAGCGCTTGCTGTATGACTTATGGTCGCAATGCTGATGAATGGGGACTGACGTGACACGCAAGACGGTGCGTATCGCCATGAACGGCGTCACCGGGCGCATGGGCTACCGACAGCACCTCGTCCGGTCGATCCTGGCCCTGCGCGAGCAGGGTGGCCTCGACCTCGGCGACGGCACCGTGCTGTGGCCGGAACCGGTCCTGGTCGGCCGCCGCGAACACGCCCTGCGGGAGATCGCGGACCGCCACGGTCTCGAGCACATCGCCACGGACGTGGACGCGGTGCTCGCCGACCGGGAGGTCGACATCTACTTCGACTCCCAGGTCACCTCCGCCCGCGAGGAGTCGATCAAGAAGGCGATCGCCGCGGGCAAGCACGTCTACACCGAGAAGCCCACCGCCACCGGCCTCGACGGCGCCCTCGAACTCGCCCGGCTCGCGCACGCCGCCGGCATCAAGCACGGCGTCGTCCAGGACAAGATCTTCCTCCCCGGCCTGCTGAAGCTGAAGCGGCTCATCGACGGCGGCTTCTTCGGCCGGATCCTGTCCGTCCGCGGCGAGTTCGGCTACTGGGTCTTCGAGGGTGACTGGCAGCCCGCCCAGCGCCCCTCCTGGAACTACCGCACCGAGGATGGCGGCGGCATCGTCGTCGACATGTTCCCGCACTGGGAGTACGTCCTCCACGAGCTGTTCGGCCGCGTGAAGTCCGTCCAGGCCCTCGCCGCCACCCACATCCCGCAGCGCTGGGACGAGAACGGCAAGCCCTACGACGCCACCGCCGACGACGCCGCCTACGGCATCTTCGAGCTGGAGGGCGGTGCCATCGCCCAGATCAACTCCTCCTGGGCGGTCCGCGTCAACCGCGACGAGCTGGTGGAGTTCCAGGTGGACGGTACGGAGGGCTCGGCGGTCGCCGGCCTGCGCAACTGCCGCGCCCAGCACCGCAGCGCCACCCCCAAGCCGGTCTGGAACCCGGACATCCCCGTCACCGAGGTCTTCCGCGACCAGTGGCAGGAGGTCCCGGACAACGCCGAGTTCGACAACGGCTTCAAGGCCCAGTGGGAGCTGTTCCTCAAGCACGTCTACGCCGACGCCCCCTACCACTGGGACCTCCTCGCCGGCGCCCGTGGCGTCCAGCTCGCCGAGCTGGGCCTGAAGTCGTCCGCCGAGGGCCGCCGTATCGACGTACCGGAGATCGCGCTGTGACCATCCGACTGCCCGACGCGCACGGCGCACTGCGGACCTACGAACCCCGCACCGAGCCGCTCGCCGCCACCCCCGGCACCCCCCTCACCTCCCGTACGGTCTTCTCGGCGGCGCACGTCGTCGCCGACCCGTACGCCGACGTGTCCCCCGACTCGCCCGCCGCCGTCGACTGGGACGCCACCCTCGCCTTCCGCCGCCACCTGTGGTCCCACGGGCTCGGCGTCGCCGAGGCGATGGACACCGCCCAGCGCGGCATGGGCCTGGACTGGGCGGGCGCCGCCGAGCTGATCCGCCGGTCCGCCGCGGAGGCCCGCAGCGTGGGCGGCCGGATCGCCTGCGGGGTCGGCACCGACCAGATCACCGGCGGGTCTCTCGTGGAGATCCGCGCGGCGTACGAGGAACAGCTCGCGCTCGTCGAGGAGTCCGGCGCCCAGGCGATCCTGATGGCCTCCAGGGCCCTCGCGGCCGCCGCCCGGGGCCCCGAGGACTACCTGGAGGTCTACGGCCACCTCCTGCGCCAGTCCGCCGAACCGGTGATCCTGCACTGGCTCGGCCCGATGTTCGACCCGGCCCTGGAGGGCTACTGGGGCTCCACCGGCCTGGACGCGGCCACCGACACCTTCCTCGAGGTCATCGCCGCCCACCCCGACAAGGTCGACGGCATCAAGATCTCGCTCCTGGACGCCCAGCGCGAGATCGACGTGCGCCGCCGCCTCCCGCAGGGCGTGCGCTGCTACACCGGCGACGACTTCAACTACCCCGAGCTGATCGCGGGCGACGAGCGGGGCTTCAGCCACGCCCTGCTCGGCATCTTCGACCCGCTGGGCCCGCTCGCGGCCGAGGCGGTACGGGTCCTGGACACGGGGGACACAGCCGGATTCCGCGCCCTCCTCGACCCCACGGTGGAGCTGTCCCGCCACCTCTTCCAGACCCCCACCCGCTTCTACAAGACGGGCGTGGTCTTCCTGGCCTGGCTCGCGGGCCACCAGGCACACTTCACGATGGTCGGCGGCCTGCAGTCCGCCCGCTCCCTCCCGCACTTCGCCCGCGCCTACGAACTCGCCGACGGGCTGGGCCTGTTCCCCGACCCCAAGCTGGCCGAGGAACGGATGAAGTCCCTGCTCGCCGTGTACGGGGTGCCCCAGTGACCGCTGCTCTCGAACGCGAACGCTTCTCCATCAACCAGATGACGGTGAAGCAGCTCTCGATGCCCGAACTCGTCGACGCCTGCCGCGACCTGGGCGTCACCAACGTCGGCCTGTGGCGCGAGCCGGTGCAGAGTCACGGCCTGGAGGCGACCGCGAAACTCGTCCGCGACGCGGGCCTCACCGTCACGACCCTGTGCCGCGGCGGCTTCCTCACGGCCATCGACCCGGCGGCACGCGCGGCGGCCCTGGCCGACAACCGCCGTGCCGTCGACGAGGCCGCCACCCTCGGCACCGAAGTGCTGGTCCTGGTCTCCGGCGGCCTGCCCGCCGGCTCGAAGGACCTGCACGGCGCCCGCGAACGCATCGCCGACGCCCTCGCCGAACTCGGGCCCTACGCCGAGGAACACGGGGTGAAGCTGGCCATCGAGCCCCTCCACCCCATGTACGCCGCGGACCGCTGCGTCGTCTCCACCCTCACCCAGGCCCTCGACCTCGCCGAGCGCTTCCCCGCCCACCAGGTCGGCGTCACCGTCGACACGTACCACATCTGGTGGGACGACCAGGCCCCCGCCCAGATCGCCCGCGCCGGAGCGAGTGGCCGCATCCACACCTTCCAGCTCGCCGACTGGACCACCCCCCTGCCCGAGGGCGTGCTCAACGGGCGCGGCCAGATCGGCGACGGCGCGATCGACATGCGCGAGTGGAAGGGCTACGTCGAGGCGGCCGGCTACACCGGTCCCATCGAGGTGGAACTCTTCAACGACGCGCTGTGGGCACGGGACGGCCGAGAGGTGCTCGCCGAGACGGCGGCGCGGTTCGCGGAACACGTGGGCGAACAGGCGGGCGAATAAAAAATTCCGGAATCCCGTGCAACCCTTCCCGCACCCGGTGGGTCGTACGTGGCATCAGGGCTTCTGAAGGGGGATCCGGGGGGATCACGGGGTTCTGATACGGGAGGGAAACGCCGAGGGGCCCGGTCGTCGGACCGGGCCCCTCGAAGCTTTCACCGAGCCCCTCGCAGACTTCGGGTCAGAAGAACACCCCGCACCGCAGCAGCACGTTCGCGTACGGCCGGGCCTCTCCCGTGCGTACGACCAGACGCGCCCCCGCCGACAGTTCCTTCAGCCGCTCGTGCGGCACCAGGGCGAGGCCGGGGAAGTGCCCGGCCAGCAGGGACGCCGCCGCTGGATTGGCCTCGCGCACCTCCGTCGCCGCCGTCGCGCCCTCCACCACCAGTTCGGCCAGCAGACCGTCCAGCACCTCGGCGAAGGACGGCACCCCGGCGCGGAAGGCGAGGTCGACGATGCGGGGGCCCTCGGGGATCGGCATGCCCGCGTCGCACACGAGGACGCCGTGCCCGTGGCCCAGTTCGGCCAGGGCGCCGGAGAGGTGACGGTTGAGGATGCCCGCCTTCTTCACAGGGTGTCCACCTCCGCCGCCGTCGGGAACGACTCCTGCGCGCCGCGTTTCGTGACGGCCGCCGCACCGACCCGGGCCGCGTGGGCCGCCGCCTCGGCGAGGGAGGAACCCGAGCCGAGCCGCCAGGCCAGCGCCGCCGTGAACGCGTCGCCGGCGCCCGTGGTGTCCACGGCGTCCACCTTCACCGACGGGACCCGCGTCACGCCTTCCATGGACGCGACCAGCGCGCCCTCGGCGCCCAGCGTGACGACCACCGAGCGCGGGCCCTTGGCGAGCAGGATCCCCGCCCAGTCCTCCGGACGGGCCCCCGCGGAGATGTCGCCCAGGATCACCCGCGCCTCGTGCTCGTTCACGATCAGCGGGTCGCAGGCCGCCAGCACCTCCGCCGGGAGCGGACGCGGCGGGGAGGGGTTCAGGACGAAACGGCTGCCCTCCGGCAGGTTCCGTACGACCTCCACGACCGTCTCCAGCGGGATCTCCAGCTGCGCCGACACCACCCGGGAGGCGTGCAGGAGGCAGCTCGCGGCACGCACGTCCGTCGGCGTCAGCCGGCCGTTGGCGCCCGGTGAGACGACGATGCTGTTGTCACCGGACGGATCGACGGTGATGAGCGCGACGCCCGTCGGCGCGCCGCCCACCAGCACGCCCACCGTGTCCACGCCGGCCGCCCGCTGCGAGTCGAGCAGCAGCCGGCCGTGCGCGTCGTCGCCGACCCGCGCCAGCAGGGCCGTACGGGCCCCGAGCCGGGCGGCCGCGACCGCCTGGTTGGCGCCCTTGCCGCCCGGGTGGACGGTCAGATCGCCGCCGAGCACCGTCTCACCGGCGCCCGGGCGCCGCTCGACGCCGATCACCAGGTCGGCGTTGGCCGATCCCACGACCAGGAGGTCGTAGTCGTACATGAATGGAACTCCCCTGAGAGATAACGCCCGTTCGCCTACGGGCGCCGGTCGTTCGCCTTCGCCGGTCAGCCGCTGAACCCGGCCACGTTCCCCTTCGTGACCACCTTCACCGGCACCTTCACCGTCGCCGCCACTTTCTTGGCCTGGATCGCCCGCAGCGCGTTGTCCACCGCGATCCTCCCGAGCTGGGTGGGCTGCTGGGCCACGGACGCGTACAAAGTGCCGTTCTTCACAGCGGTCAGGCCGTCCGGGGTGCCGTCGAAGCCGACGACCTGGACCGACTTGCCGGCCTTGGAACCCAGCGCCTTGACGGCGCCGAGGGCCATCTCGTCGTTGGCGGCGATGACGCCCTGGACGTCGGGGTGGGCCTGGAGCAGGTTCGACATCACGTCGAGGCCCTTGGTGCGGTCGAAGTCGGCGGGCTGCTGGGCCAGCACCCGGATGCCCGGGTAGGCCTTCAGGCCCTTGGCGAAACCTTCCGCCCGTTCCCGGGCGGCGGAGGTGCCCGCCTGGCCCTGCAGGATCACGATCCTGCCCTTGCCGCCGAGTTTCTCGGCGATCGTCTTCGCGGCGAGCTCACCGCCGGCCACGTTGTCGGAGGCCACCAGAGCGTCCACCGAGGCCTTGTTGACGCCCCGGTCCACCGCGATGACGGGGGTCTTCGCCTTGTCGGCGGCCCGCACGGACGGGCCCGCGGCGTCCGAGTCCACCGGGTTGACGATGACCGCGTCGAACTGGGAACTGGTGAAGTTCTGGAGCTGGTTGGCCTGCTGGGAGGCGTCGTTCTGAGCGTCCGTGACGGTCAGGTCCACGCCCAGCTTCTTCGCCTCGGCCTGGGCGCCCGCCCGGATCTGCACGAAGAACGGGTTGTTCAGGGTGGACAGGGACAGGCCCATCTTCGGATCGGCCGTGGCGGAGGAACCGCCGTGCAGGAACGAGGTCGCGCCCACGATCGCCACGGTGACCACCGCCGCGAGCGCGTACGTCCCCGCCTGCCTGCCCTTGCCACCGTCACCGGTGCCCGCGGCCACCGGGGTCGCCCCGGCCTTGCGGCGCAGCGTGTCGAGCAGCACCGCCAGCGCGATCACGACACCGATCACGACCTGCTGCCAGAAGGCGGAGACCGACAGCAGGTTCAGCCCGTTGCGCAGCACCGCCAGGATCAGCGCACCGATCAGCGTCCCCGACGCCTTGCCGGTACCGCCCGCCAGCGAGGCCCCGCCGATGACGACCGCGGCGATCGCGTCCAGCTCGTAGCCGTCGGCCGCCTGCGGCTGCGCGGAGGACAGCCGGGCGGCCAGCACGACACCCGCGGCGGCGGCGAACACACCGGACAGGGCGTAGATGGCCAGCTTCTGCCGCTTCACCCGCAGCCCCGACAGCCGGGCCGCCTCCTCGTTGCCGCCGATCGCGTACATGGACCGGCCGATGTACGTCCGCCCCAGCACGAACGCCGCGACGAGCCCCATGACGACCATGACCAGCACCGGCACCGGCAGCCAGCCGCCCAGCGTGTCACCGAGGTGCGAGACGGAACCGGGCAAGGCGATCGGGGAGCCCCCTGAGATGACCAGCGCCAGGCCGCGGGCCACCGACAGCACCGCGAGCGTCGCGATGAACGGCGGCAGCTTCCCGTAGGCGATCAGGAAGCCGTTGACCAGACCGGCCGCGAAACCGGTGGCGACGGCCAGCAGAACGGCTGTGAACACCGGCACGCCGTGCGCTGTCGCGCTCCACGCCAACACGGTGGCGGACAGCGCGGCCACCGAGCCGACCGACAGGTCGATGCCCGCCGAGACGATCACGAACGTGACGCCGAAGGCGAGGACGGCCGTCACGGCCGCCTGCACACCCACGTTGAGGAGGTTGTCGGTGGTCAGGAAGTCCCCGGACAGCGCCGACAGGGCGACGAGAAGGACGATCAGCGCGGTGAGCGCGCCGTTGTCGAGCAGGAGACGGCGGACCGCCGCGGCGCCACCGGCGCCCGTAGTGCTCTTGAGCGTGTCAGTGGCCACGGGGGGCCTCCAGTTCGGTGGGAGACGTGTTGTCGGTCGGGGGAGTGCTCACGGCGAGCGCCATCACGGCGTCCTGGGTGGCCTCCTCGGCGGCGAGCTCGCCCGCGATCCGGCCCTGGGCCATCACCAGCACCCGGTCGCTCATGCCGAGCACCTCGGGCAGATCGCTGGAGATCATGAGAACGGCGGCACCGGCGGCCGTCAGCTCGTTGATGAGCTGGTAGATCTCGACCTTGGCGCCGACGTCGATGCCGCGCGTCGGCTCGTCGAGGATCAGCACCCTGGTGTCGGCGAGCAGCCACTTGCCGATGACGACCTTCTGCTGGTTGCCGCCCGACAGCGTGCGCACATGCTGGCCGAGGCCCGCCATCCGCACACCCAGCTGCCCGGCGATCCGCTCGGCCGCCGTGTGCTGCGCCCTGAGGTCGACGAGCCCGGCCCGGGTCGCCGCCCGCATGGTCACCAGGCCCAGGTTCTCCTCGACGGAGGCGTCCAGCACCAGCCCCTGCCCCTTGCGGTCCTCCGGGACGAGCCCGATCCCGGCCGCCATGGCCGCGGGGACGTCGTGCCGCCTGAGTTCCGTACCGGAAACCCGCACGGCCCCCTCGTCGTACGGGTCGGCGCCGAACACCGCCCGTACGACCTCCGTACGACCGGCCCCGACGAGCCCCGCGATGCCGACGACCTCACCGGCGCGCACCTCGAAGCTCACGTCGTGGAAGACGCCGTCCCGGGTGAGCCCCTCGACGGTCAGCAACGCGGCGCCGGTGTCGGCGCGTTCACGCGGGTACTGCTGCTCGATGGACCGCCCCACCATCAGCCGTACGAGCTCGTCCTCGGGGGTGGAGGCCGGGACCTGCCCGACGGACCTGCCGTCCCGGATGACGGTGACCCGGTCGCCGAGCGCGGCGATCTCCTCCAGGTGGTGGGTGATGAAGACGACCCCGACGCCGTCCTCGCGGAGCCTGCGCACGATGGCGAAGAGCCTCTCCACCTCCTCGGAGGTGAGCACGGCGGTCGGCTCGTCCATGACGAGCACGCGCGCGTCCAGGCTGAGGGCCTTGGCGATCTCGACCATCTGCAGCCGGGCGATGCCCAGTTCGCGCACACGCGCGCGTGGGGAGACGCTGACGCCGACCCGCTCCAGGAGGACGGCCGCGTCGGCCTCCATCCGCTTCCGGTCGATCATCCCGAGCCGGCGCGGCTGCCGTCCCAGGAAGATGTTCTCGGCGACCGTCAGATCGGGGACGAGGTTGAACTCCTGGTAGATGGTGGCGATCCCGAGGCGCTCGGAGTCCTGCGCACCGTGGATGCGCACCTCCTCACCGCCGACCAGGATCCGCCCGGCGTCGGGCGTGTAGGCGCCGGAGAGCATCTTGATGAGGGTGCTCTTGCCCGCGCCGTTCTCACCGAGCAGCACATGCACCTCGCCCCGGCGCAGGTCGAAGTCGACGCCGTCCAGCGCGACCACGCCCGGGAAGGTCTTCCGTATGCCCTCGATGCGCAGCAACTCGTCCGGGTTGCTCACGTCGTGCTCCTTTGCACTGGGGAGGGGGGTTGCAGGGGAGAGGAGTTCTCGCCGCACGAGCGGCGTACGACGAGACGGGCGGGGAGGGTGACGGACGTGGGGGGACGTCCCTCGATGCGGTCGACCAGGGCCCGTACGGCGGCCCGGCCCAGCTCGCCCGTCGGCTGGGCGATCGCCGTGACCGGCGGATCGGTGTGCACGAACCACGGGATGTCGTCGAACGCGGCCAGCGCGATGTCGTCCGGCACGCGCAGCCCACGCGCGCGTACCGCGTCCAGCGCACCGAGGGCCATCAGGTTGTCGGCGGCGAAGACGACCTCGGGCGGCTCGGGCAGGTCGAGGAAGCCCTCGGTGACCCGCCGCCCGCTCTCCGCCTGGAAGTCGCCCTGGCCTGTGTAGGCGTCCGGGAGGGGGAGCCCGTACTCGGCCAGCGCGGCCCGGAAGGCGTCGACGCGCTCGCTGCCGGTGGTGGTGGCGGCCGGGCCCGCGATGATCGCCAGCCTGCGGTGCCCCAGCCCGTGCAGATGCGCGACGAGGTCCCGGATGGCCGCCTGCCCGTCGGCCCGTACGACGGGCACCTCCACGCCCGGGATCCACCGGTCCACGAAGACCATCGGCGTCCCCGCCCGCACGGCGTCCAGCATCAGCGGGGAGCCGCCGTCGGTGGGGGAGACCAGGAGACCGTCGATGCGGCGGTCGAGGAGCGTCCGTACGTGGTGGTCCTGGAGGTCCGGTCGCTCGTCGGCGTTGCCGATGATCACGCTGTAGCCGAGCGCCCGGGCCTCCTCCTCGACCGAGCGGGCCAGCTCGGTGAAGTAGGGATTCATCACATCGCTGATGACCAGGCCGAGGGTGCGGGTCTGGTCGGTGCGCAGCGAACGGGCGACGGCGTTCGGGCGGTAGCCCAGCGTCTCGACGGCGGCCCGCACGCGCGTGCGGGCGTCGGCGCTGACCGACGGGTGGTCGTTCAGCACCCGCGACACCGTCGCGACGGAGACGCCCGCCTCGGCGGCGACGTCCTTGATGCTCGCCATCGCCGGCTCCACCTCCTTGTGGAACTCGTGGAACTTCATGGAACCCATGGAATCGATTACATGTGGGTGTACGGAGGATTGGAATCGATTACACGGGGTTGGGGCAAGGGGGAGGGAGGGGGCTGAGACGCAATCGTGACCGAGCGCGACCCACGTCGGCAGACACGACGGTGATCGGGGTAGAACCTGTGCGGACCTTCGCCTGTGACGGCCAAGGCGCGCCTGCCATGATCGTCATCATGGGGATACACATCGCACCGGCCGCGGTGGCCGACTTCCACCAGGTCCTGAGTGATCACTCCCGTTACTGGGGCGAACGCGACCTCCGGTCGCTGCACCTTCTGGCCCTGGTGCAGGAGTTCGGTTCCACCTGCTTGGTCGCCCGGGCCGAGGACGGAATCCGGGGGTACGTCTTCGGCTTCGTCACCCCGGACGGCACCGGGTACGTGCATCTGATCGCCACGCGCGAGGATGCCCGTGGCACCGGTCTCGGGCGTCGTCTGTACACGGCGTTCGCCGAAGCGGCGGAACGTCACGGTGCCGGGAAGCTGAAGGCGATCACGTCAGTCGAGAACACCGGCTCGATCGCCTTCCATCGCAGCCTCGGCTTCGACACGGAGATCGTCGACGACTACAACGGCCCCGGCCGGGCCATGGCCGTCTTCCACCGAGACCTGCCGCTCGACATCTCGTGGCCCTGACCGACCAGCCGTCACCGGTTGAGCCAGTACGGCCCCCCAGTACTGGCAGAGCACGCAGTCGCTCCAACCAGGTGACCGGTGTGTGAGTGCAGGCAGGCGCTCGGTGACTGGCGGACATGGGCGAGCAGTGGACGGCAAACCCGCAGCTCACCGAGCTCGGACATGGCCCACGCCTGCCCATCACGCCCACCTCGCCACACTCGGCCGATACGCCCGTACGCCCCCCCTCTGGGGTCGGCCGAACGCCACTCATCTGCCCCCCGGGCACGATTGGTGGGTATGTACCAGGCCCGAGCTCAGTGACCTGCGACTTTCCCACCTCACGCTGGGACATATCCTCCAATTACCGTGCGACCTGTGACTGATGGCCAGTGTGACGAAGTGGTGAGGAGCTACCCCCTCCCCCCCCCACTCACCGATCGCCACCAAGCCCACCCGGCGTGCAGGCGAGGCGCGAGCGCGCCCCCGACCCTGCTCGAGCGCCCAGCCGACGGCAGGGACCGCCCTGCCCGGGCCCCGCTTTCCCCGGGCTGCCCGCTTGCTTCTTCCCCGTGCTGGAGCGAGCCGAGTCAAGGGTCGGCCGCAGGCCGATCGCCGAAGGCGACGCGCAGCGCCCTTTACTCGGCTCGCGGAAGCACGACACTGCAAAAGAAGCGGGCGGCCCCACGGTCACTCTCCAGCAAGGGCCCGGTTTCACCCGCCGCGTGTACGCGCTCCGAGCCGACCGTCACGCCGCCGCGACCAGCTCGCACCACACGTACTTCCCCTGGCTGCCGAACCGAGCCGACGGCTGCCAACCCCAGTACTCCGCGCACGCCATCACCAGGCCAAGCCCTCGCCCCTCCTCCGACTCCGCGATGTCGCCGAGCGGTTGCGGCGGCTCCGGCGGCGCCGGGTCCGTGTCCCATGCCCCGATCCAGACGACGCCCTCCGGTGAGCGGCGCACCCTCAGTGCGGCCGGCCCCTTCGTGTGGCGTACGGCGTTGGAGACCAGCTCCGTCGCGAGCAGCTCCGCGGTGTCAACCAGGCCGATCAGGCCGTGCATCGTCAGGATCAGGCGCAGGGTGCGGCGACAGATGGTGACGGCTCTGAGGTCGTTGGGGATGTGGAGGGTGTAGTCCCAGGTTTCAGGCATGCGTCAACTCCGTTCGAAGGATGGGGATTACGCGCACGGTGGCATTGCCGCAGCCGCCATCGCACGGCGGAGCGGTGCGCTTCCGCTGCGTGTGCGTTGCGTCACTGACGGTAGGGGTAACCTGTAATCCGTAGCAAGTCGATCGCGTAATCCACCCCCGAACGAGGAGCAACCAATGGTCCAGAGGCGCGAACCAACCGCACGGCAGATGCGCCTGGGGATCGAACTGCGCAGACTCCGCGAGGCGGCGGGACTCACCGCCATTGAGGCGGCGGCATTGCTCGGAGCGAATCGTGTCCAGATGAGCCACATCGAATCCGGGCTCGTGGGGGTGAGCGAGGAGCGGGTGCGCCGCCTCGCATCCCATTACGCCTGTACGGACGAGGAGTTCATCGACGCCCTGGTGGCGATGGCCGCCGATCGGACACGCGGTTGGTGGGAGGAGTACCGGGGTCTGTTGCCCACGCCGTTCCTGGACCTGGCCGAACTGGAGCACCACGCCACGTTCCTGCATGAGGTGGCGATCCTGCATGTGTCCGGCCTGTTGCAGACGGAGGAATACGCCCGTGCGCTCTTCTCCTCCCGGGTTCCTGAGCTCACGACCGAAGAGCTGGAGTTGCGCGTACAACACCGAATGCGACGTCAGCGAGCGTCCATCACATACCGGTTGGTGATCCACGAGGCGGCACTACGAATCAGGGTCAGCGACCGCGCCGCCTCCCGAGCTCAACTACTCAGGATCCTGGCGCTGTCCGAGGCGGACAACATCACCGTGCGTGTCATTCCCTTCGACCTGGACGGCTTCACCAGGGCCTCAAGCGCCATGACATATGTGGGTGGCCCCCTGCCCAAACTGGACACGGTGGTACGGGATGCGCCCCACGGCTCCGTGTTCATCGATTCTGCAGCGCAGCTCGACGCTTATCGAACGCGTTTCCGTAAGGTGGAGGCTGTTGCGCTCGCCCGGGACCGGTCGCGCGACTTCATCTACAAGCTGACCAAAGAGCTGTGAGGTGCCCATGCCCACCCCCGATAACTGGCGGAAGTCATCCTATTCCGGTGAGGGCGACGGCAACGCCTGCGTTGAGGTCGCCGCGACCATCACCCACACCTCCATCCGCGACTCCAAGGCCCCGTCCCGAGCCACCCTCACCTTCCCCACCCCCACCTTCAGCACCTTCCTGGAAGCCCTCAAAAAGCACCCGCACCCCTGATCGCCCACCCCCTGTCACACCCCACCGCTACCGTCGGACCATGGCTCAGGCGCAACAAGCGGCGACCCCCACGAACCAGGCGGCCCCCACACCCCCCACCGGCGACCGGCGGCTCGCCACCCTCGAAGGCGTGCTCGAAAGGATCACGTACGCCAACGAGGAGAACGGCTACACCGTCGCCCGGGTCGACACCGGAAGAGGCGCCGGTGACCTCCTCACGGTCGTCGGGGCGCTGCTCGGTGCCCAGGTCGGGGAATCCCTGCGCATGGAGGGCCGCTGGGGGTCGCATCCGCAGTACGGGAAGCAATTCCACGTCGAGAACTACACCACCGTCCTGCCCGCCACCGTCCAGGGCATCCGGCGCTATCTCGGCTCCGGGCTGGTCAAGGGCATCGGGCCGGTCTTCGCCGACCGGATCACGCAGCACTTCGGGATGGACACGCTCCGGATCATCGAGGAAGAGCCCGAACGCCTTGTCGAAGTCCCCGGTCTCGGGCCCAAGCGGACCAAGAAGATCGCCGACGCCTGGGAGGAGCAGAAGGCGATCAAGGAGGTCATGCTCTTCCTGCAGACCGTCGAGGTGTCGACCTCCATCGCGGTGCGGATCTACAAGAAGTACGGGGACGCGTCCATCTCCGTCGTCAAGAACCAGCCCTACCGGCTCGCCGCCGACGTCTGGGGCATCGGCTTCCTGACCGCCGACAAGATCGCCCAGTCCGTCGGCATCCCGCACGACAGCCCGGAGCGGGTGAAGGCGGGACTGCAGTACGCGCTGTCGCAGTCGACGGACCAGGGGCACTGCTTCCTGCCGGAGGAACGGCTGATCGCCGACGCGGTCAAGCTCCTCCAGGTCGACACCGGGCTGGTCATCGAGTGCCTGGCCGAGCTGGCGGAGCCCGCGCAGGAGGGTGAGGAGCCCGGGGTCGTCCGGGAGAAGGTGCCGGGCCCCGAAGGCGACTCGGAACCCGTCACCGCCGTCTACCTCGTCCCCTTCCATCGCGCCGAACTCTCCCTCTCCGCCCAGCTGTTGCGTCTGCTGCGTACCGACGAGGACCGGATGCCCGGCTTCCGGGACGTCGCCTGGGACAAGGCGCTGGCGTGGCTCGCGGCCCGCACCGGCGTCGAGCTCGCGCCCGAGCAGGAGGCCGCCGTGAAGCTCGCGCTCACCGAGAAGGTGGCCGTGCTGACCGGTGGCCCCGGGTGCGGCAAGTCCTTCACCGTTCGCTCGGTCGTGGAGCTGGCCCGCGCCAAGAAGGCGAAGGTCGTGCTCGCCGCCCCCACCGGGCGGGCCGCGAAGCGGCTGGCCGAGCTGACCGGGGCCGAGGCCTCGACCGTGCACCGGCTGCTGGAGCTGAAGCCGGGCGGTGACGCGGCGTACGACAGGGACCGTCCACTCGACGCCGATCTGGTGGTCGTCGACGAGGCCTCCATGCTGGACCTCCTGCTCGCCAACAAGCTGGTCAAGGCGGTGCCGCCCGGCGCCCACCTCCTCTTCGTCGGGGATGTCGACCAGCTTCCCAGCGTGGGCGCGGGCGAGGTGCTGCGCGATCTGCTCGCCGACGGCAGCCCGATCCCCGCAGTCCGCCTCACCAGGGTCTTCCGCCAGGCCCAGCAGTCGGGGGTGGTGACGAACGCGCACCGGATCAACTCCGGGCAGCATCCGGTCACGGACGGCATGAAGGACTTCTTCCTCTTCGTCGAGGACGACACGGAGGAGGCCGGGCGGTTGACGGTGGATGTCGCCGCCCGTCGCATTCCCGCCAAGTTCGGCCTCGACCCGCGCCGGGACGTCCAGGTCCTCGCCCCCATGCACCGCGGCCCGGCCGGCGCGGGCGCCCTGAACGGCCTGCTCCAGCAGGCCATCACTCCGGGCCGCCCCGACCTGCCCGAGAAGCGGTTCGGCGGCCGGGTCTTCCGTGTCGGCGACAAGGTCACCCAGATCCGCAACAATTATGAGAAGGGCAAGAACGGAGTCTTCAACGGCACGGTGGGTGTGGTCACCTCGCTCGACCCGGTCGACCAGCGTCTGACGGTGCTGACGGACGAGGACGAGGAGGTTCCGTACGATTTCGACGAGCTGGACGAGCTGGCCCACGCGTACGCGGTGACCATCCACCGGTCGCAGGGCAGTGAGTATCCGGCGGTGGTCGTCCCGGTCACCACCGGTGCGTGGATGATGCTCCAGCGCAACCTCCTCTACACGGCGGTCACCCGGGCCAAGCAGCTCGTCGTCCTTGTCGGTTCGCGCAAGGCGATCGGCCAGGCGGTGCGCACGGTGTCGGCCGGACGGCGGTGCACGGCACTCGACTTCAGGCTCCAGGGGACCGGACGGACGACCGGGCGGACCTGACATCACCAAAAATGATCGATCAAACGAGTCGGGAAGGTCACACAGCACTTCCAGATGGCGGACCGAGGGTGGAGGATGGGCAGGTTGGCGGCACTGAGTGCCGTCAGTAGGCCCAATGGTCGACCCCGAGTGCACTCTCCTGAGCCAAATGGGGGATGGTAGAGACAGTCAGGGCACCTCGAAGAAGAGGCACTACGTCGGTGAGGGAAGACGTGAGCGACAACTCAGTAGTACTGCGGTTCGGCGATGGCGAGTACACCTACCCGGTGATCGACAGCACCGTCGGCGACAAGGGCTTCGACATCGGGAAGCTGCGCGCCCAGACCGGTCTGGTGACTCTGGACAGCGGTTACGGCAACACGGCCGCATACAAATCCGCCGTCACCTACCTCGACGGCGAGGCGGGCATCCTGCGGTACCGGGGCTACCCGATCGAGCAGCTGGCCGAGCGCTCCACCTTCCTGGAGGTGGCCTATCTGCTGATCAACGGTGAGCTGCCGACCGTCGACGAGCTCACCACGTTCCAGAACGACATCACGCGGCACACCCTGCTGCACGAGGACGTCAAGAACTTCTACCGGGGCTTCCCGCGCGACGCCCACCCGATGGCCATGCTGTCCTCGGTCGTCTCGGCGCTGTCCACGTTCTACCAGGACAGCCACAACCCGTTCGACGAGAAGCAGCGCAACCTCTCGACCATCCGCCTGCTCGCCAAGCTTCCGACGATCGCGGCGTACGCGTACAAGAAGTCGATCGGTCACCCGTTCGTCTACCCGCGCAACGACCTCGGCTACGTCGAGAACTTCCTGCGCATGACGTTCTCGGTCCCGGCGCAGGAGTACGACCTGGACCCGGTCGTCGTCTCCGCGCTCGACAAGCTGCTGATCCTGCACGCCGACCACGAGCAGAACTGCTCGACCTCCACGGTCCGCCTGGTCGGCTCCTCGCAGGCCAACATGTTCGCGTCGATCTCCGCCGGTATCAACGCCCTGTGGGGTCCGCTGCACGGCGGCGCCAACCAGTCGGTGCTGGAGATGCTCGAGGGTATCCGCGACTCCGGCGGCGACGTCGACACCTTCATCCGCAAGGTGAAGAACAAGGAGGACGGCGTCCGCCTGATGGGCTTCGGCCACCGGGTCTACAAGAACTTCGACCCGCGCGCCCGGATCATCAAGGCCGCCGCGCACGACGTGCTCTCCGCGCTGGGCAAGGAGGACGAGCTCCTCGACATCGCCCTCAAGCTGGAGGAGCACGCGCTGTCCGACGACTACTTCGTCGAGCGCAAGCTCTACCCGAACGTGGACTTCTACACCGGTCTGATCTACCGGGCCATGGGCTTCCCGACCGAGATGTTCACGGTCCTGTTCGCCCTCGGCCGGCTGCCGGGCTGGATCGCCCAGTGGCACGAGATGATCAAGGAGCCGGGCTCCCGCATCGGCCGTCCGCGCCAGATCTACACCGGCGTGGTGGAGCGGGACTTCGTCCCGGTCGAGGAGCGCTGAGTCCCTTTCCAGGGCGTCCGGGGTGCGTGAGCCCTCGGACGCCTGATCGCGCTCAGGCGCAGGGCGGGCTTGACTGCGTTCAGGCGCATGACGCGCCCAGGCGCTCAGTGGCCCGCCCGCACACAAACGCATAGCAGAAGGCGCCCCGGAGCGCCGGTCCCCCCACGGGCCGACGACCAGGGCGCCTTCCCATGTCCCGGTGCGGATTCCCCCCACGGGATCCGGCCGGGCGCTCGGAGAGGACAGCGCCTGAATCGCTGTCTGAGCACAACGAGCAGAACCCGTCGCACTCCAGTGATGCGGTGCGATCTGCCGGGACAGCGCACGCAGGGAGGGCCGCTCAAAGCTTCCCGGTGTACGTGTCCCGGCAACGCATCTCTGAGGAAGTCCCCCAAGACATCCCCAGATGCCAGTCAGCGCCCCCCAAGACGCCGATCCGACATCGCCAACTTAGACCTTCGAACCCCTTCGATGGTTACGTTCGCATCACTGTGATCTGTGTCTCTTGCATATGTCCGTTAGATGCGCAAGAGCCCCGATACGGCGATCGGGACTCAAGCGTAAGGATGATGCGAGAGCCTCGTGAAGAGCTTATGTGAGGTATGCCCTGGACTCCAGGGGGACTCTGACATCGACTTCCGTAACCCCGGAGTAACTTGCGAGCCCGCACCGGAACACCTCACCGGAACCGCGGTGGAACCTCAGCGGAACGTCCTCAGCCGCAGGCTGTTGGTCACCACGAACACCGACGAGAAGGCCATCGCGGCCCCCGCGATCATCGGGTTCAGCAGCCCCGCCGCCGCCAGGGGAAGCGCGGCCACGTTGTAGCCGAAGGCCCACACCAGGTTGCCCTTGATCGTGCCCAGCGTACGCCGTGCCAGCCGGATGGCGTCGGCCGCCACCCGCAGGTCCCCGCGCACCAGCGTAAGATCGCCCGCCTCGATCGCCGCGTCCGTGCCCGTGCCCATCGCCAGGCCCAGGTCGGCGGCGGCGAGCGCGGCGGCGTCGTTGACCCCGTCGCCGACCATGGCGACGGTCCGCCCCTCGCCCTGGAGCTTGCGTACGACGTCGACCTTGTCCTCGGGCAGCACCTCGGCGACGACCTCCTCGATGCCCACGGTCCGTGCCACGGCCTCGGCCACCACCCGGTTGTCCCCGGTCAGCAGCACCGGCGTCAGCCCCAGCGCGCGCAGTTCGCGCACCGCCTCGGCGCTGGTCTCCTTGACCGCGTCGGCGACGGCGAGGACACCGCGGGCGGCTCCGTCCCAGCCGACCACGACGGCCGTACGGCCCTCCCGCTCGGCCCGGGAGCGGGCGGCGGCCAACTCCTCGGGCAGCTCGTCGAAGAGCCGCCCCACGGCCACCTCGCGGTTCGCCACGCGTCCGCGTACGCCCCGCCCGGGGACGTTCTCGAAGTGCTCGGCCGCCGGCAGCGGCCCGACCCGCTCCTCGGCGCCGGCGGTGACCGCCCGGGCGACCGGGTGCTCGGAGGCGTGCTCCAGGGCGCCCGCCAGCCGCAGTACCTCTTCCTCGTCGGCGCCCTCGGCGACGTACACCTCCTGGAGGGTCATCCGGCCGGTGGTGACCGTGCCGGTCTTGTCCAGGACGACGGTGTCCACGCGGCGGGTGGACTCCAGGACCTCCGGGCCCTTGATGAGGATGCCGAGCTGGGCGCCGCGCCCGGTGCCGACCATCAGCGCGGTCGGCGTCGCGAGGCCGAGCGCACACGGGCAGGCGATGATCAGTACGGCGACGGCGGCCGTGAAGGCGGCGACGGTGTCGCCGGTGACGGCCAGCCAGACGGCGAAGGTGCCGAGCGCGATGAGGATGACGACGGGCACGAAGACCGCCGAGACCCGGTCCGCCAGGCGCTGCACCTCGGCCTTGCCGTTCTGCGCGTCCTCCACCAGCTTCGCCATCCGGGCGAGCTGGGTGTCGGCGCCGACCCGGGTGGCCGCCACGACCAGCCGGCCGCCGGCGTTGACGGTCGCGCCGGTCACGGTCGACCCGGGGCCGACGTCCACCGGCACCGACTCGCCGGTCAGCATGGAGGCGTCGACGGCGGAGACGCCCTCGACCACCGTGCCGTCGGTGGCGATCTTCTCGCCCGGGCGGACCACGAACCGGTCGCCGACGGCCAGGGAGCTCACCGGGACGCGCACCTCACGACCGCCCACCCGTCGCCCACCACCGCCCTCGACGGAGAGCGCTTCGCGCTCGCCCTCCTCGTATCGCAGTACCGCGACGTCCTTGGCGCCGAGCTCCATCAGCGCCCGCAGGGCCGCCCCGGCGCGTCGCTTGGAGCGGGCCTCCAGGAAGCGGCCGAGGAGGATCAGGGCGACGACTCCGGCGGCCACCTCCAGGTAGATCGTGGACGAGCCGTCCATGCGCGAGACGGTGAACCGGAACTCGTCGTGCATCCCCGTCATGCCCGCGTCGCCGAAGAACAGCGCCCACAGCGACCAGCCGTACGCGGCCAGCGTGCCGACCGAGACGAGCGTGTCCATGGTGGCGGCGCCGTGGCGGGCGTTGGTCCAGGCGGCCCGGTGGAACGGCCACGCGCCCCAGACGACGACCGGCGAGGCGAGGGTGAGCGAGAGCCACTGCCAGTTGTCGAACTGCAGGGCGGGGATCATGGCGAGCAGGACCACGGGAAGGGCCAGCACGGCGGAGACGGTGAGCCGCCGGCGCAGGGCGGCGAGCTCGGGGTCCGGCTCGGTTCCGGCGGGCTGCTCCTCCTGGGCGGGCTCCGGCGGCGCGGGCTCCTCGGCGGTGTACCCGGTCTTCACCACGGTGGCGATCAGGTCGGCGACCTGGACGCCTTCGGGGTAGGTGACCTTCGCCTTCTCGGTGGCGAAGTTCACCGTGGCGCTCACGCCCTCCATGCGGTTGAGCTTCTTCTCGACGCGCGCGGCGCAGGAGGCGCAGGTCATGCCGCCGATGAGCAGCTCGACCTCGGCGCCGGCACCCGGCGCCGGGTCCGGCCCCGCACCGGAGGTCGTGCCTATGGCTGTCTCTGCGCTGGTGGTACTGGTCATGTCCGGACTCCAGACGACGGACCGGACCGCACGGAGCCAGTATCAGCTGGTCGGTACGGCCCGGTCGAGGGTGAACGGCAGATCAGGCGCGGCCCGCGAGGTCGAAGCCGGCCTCGTCGACGGCCGCGCGGACGGCCTCCTCGTCGAGCGGGGCGGTGGAGACGACGGTGACCTCGCCGGTCGACGCGACGGCCTTCACCGAGGTCACGCCGGGGATTTCGGAGATCTCGGCGGAGACGGAGCCCTCGCAGTGTCCACAGCTCATCCCGCTCACCTTGTAGACGGTGGTCACGGACGGGGTGTCGGTCGGGGCGCTCATGTCGTTACTCCTCGTCGTTGCGGGTGGGGCCGACGAGGCCCACGGTGGGGCCCGCACTCCCGAGGGTATACCCCTAGGGGGTATTTCTCCAAGAGGTGCCCCGGCGTGCCGGTGAACAGATCCAGGCGATGCCCAGCAGGGGGACGAGTACCGGGCCGCCGACGGAGAACACCGTGAAGAGGTGCTCCACCGCGGCCGCCGGCCGGGGCAGGTACCCGTGGGCGGAGTCCCACAGCGCGTGCAGCAGGCACACTCCGAGCCAGGCGCCGAGAACCGGTCCGCCTAGGCGGAAACGGCCGTTCGGGTGGCGGTGGGCGAGGAGCACCGCGCCCGCGACGGCCGTCCACAGGCCCTGCCCCAGGGGTGCCAGCACCCCGCGCAGCAGTTCGGCCCCCAGCAGCGCCCGCAGCCCGGCGTCACCCGGGACGACGGCCGCTTCGAGGGCGTGGCCCCAGCTCTCCAGCGCCGCGAAGCCGAAGCCGACGGCCGCGCCCAGCGCGAGCCCGGCGCGCATGCCGCGGATTCCGCTCAGCCGGCGCAGCGCGAACATCAGCGCGCCGAGCTTCAGCGTCTCCTCGACCGGGCCGACGGCGGCGAACGTCCACGGCGAGGGGTGGAGCAGGTGGTACTCCGCCGCCGACGCTCCGAGGACGCCGAGCGCGCCGCCGGCCAGGAAGCAGCCGAGCACCGCGCTGACGCCCAGGTCGCGCGCGTGCCGCTCGTAGGCCCACAGCACGAAGGTGACGGGGAGGAGGAAGCCGCCGAGCGGGATCAGGGTCGGCAGCAGCGCGGTGTCCGCCGTCGTGTAGGTCACCAGCGTGGTCAGCGCCCACAGCGCCAGACCGCCGCCCAGGCAGCGCCGCCACAGGCCCGCTCGGATGCGCGGATACGGGGGAGGGGGTTGCTGCGGGCCGGGGATGCGGGCGCGGGGCGCACCGGGCGGCGGAGGATGGGTCACGGCAGATCCCCTCGGGCTCCTGCTGGGTGATTTACCCGAACCCTATGCAGGTGTCCCGTGTGTCGCAGTCCGGGGGGAGGCCGGTGTGGTCCGTGCGGTGGAGTCGCTCGTAGTGTTCGCGTTGATCTCTGCGGTGGTACGGAAGGCGAGGCGAGGACACATGCGGGCTGTGGTGTTCGAGCGGTACGGGGAGCCGGCCGAGGTGCGGGAGGTGCCCGATCCGCGGCCCGCCGAGCACGGTGTCGTGGTGCGCGTCGAGGCCACCGGTCTGTGCCGCAGCGACTGGCACGGCTGGATGGGCCACGATGCGGACGTCACGCTGCCGCACGTACCGGGCCACGAACTCGCCGGGACCGTCGAGGCGGTCGGCGACCGGGTCACCGGCTGGCGCCCCGGCGACCGGGTCACCGTGCCCTTCGTCTGCGCCTGCGGCACCTGTCCCGCCTGCGCGGCCGGTGACCATCAGGTGTGCGAGCGGCAGACCCAGCCCGGCTTCCACCACTGGGGCTCGTTCGCCCAGTACGTCGCGCTGGACCACGCCGACGTGAACCTCGTCGCCGTCCCCGGGGAACTGTCCTTCGCGACGGCGGCCTCGCTCGGCTGCCGGTTCGCGACGGCCTTCCGCGCGGTCGTGCAGCAGGGGCGGGTGGCCGCGGGCGAGTGGGTCGCGGTGCACGGCTGCGGGGGAGTGGGCCTGTCGGCGGTGATGATCGCGGCGGCCGCGGGGGCACGGGTGGTCGCCGTGGACGTGTCACCGGCGGCGCTGGACCTGGCGCGCGGGTTCGGGGCGGCGCACTGCGTGGACGCCGCGCGGACGCGGGACACGGCCGCCGCTATCCGTGACGTGACCGGTGGCGGCGCCCATCTCTCCCTCGACGCGCTCGGGTCGCCCGCCACCTGCGCGGCCTCCGTGGAGTCGCTGCGCCGTCGCGGCCGGCACGTCCAGGTGGGCCTGCTGCCCTCGCCGGACGGCACGACCCCGGTGCCCATGGCCCGCGCCATCGCCCTGGAGCTCGAACTCCTCGGCAGTCACGGCATGGCCGCGCAACGCTACCCGGGCATGCTGGAACTGGTCCGCGCGGGCGTACTGCGGCCCGACCTGCTGGTGACGTCGACGATCCCGCTGGACGCGGCCCCGGCCGCGCTCGCCGCGATGGGTACGGCACCCGGCGCGGGAGTCGTCGTCATCGAGCCCTGGAGCTGACGTCCACGCGCCCTCAGGTCCGGTTGCGGCCGCGGTTGCCGGGTCTGGAGGCGACCCAGGCGCGGACGGTGTCGGCGTACCAGTAGGGCTTGCCGCCCTCCACGTGGTCGGGCGGGGGCAGCAGCCCGTGCTTGCGGTAGGACCGTACGGTGTCCGGCTGCACCCGGATGTGCGCCGCGATCTCCTTGTACGACCAGAGCCTTCGGTCGGTCATGAGCTGCACCTCCCTGCGTGCGCCGCGGCGGAGGCCGGGGGAGGCCGTCGGGGGAGCCGGGCGCTGCGCTGGTGATCACCAAGCCTGTGCCTGGTCAACGACGCAGAGTGACGACGGGAAGGGTCTGTCGGCCGGGTGTGACGAGGGGGCCGCGTACCCGGGACATGTGTGACGGGGCGGACGCGTTCGTGACAGAGGTGCAGCAGAAGTCGCGCGGGGGTGCGTGGGCGTGGCGCCTTGACGGACGCGCCGGGGGCGGACCGGACCCGACCGTTGACGGACACGCCGGGGGCGGACCGGGCCGTTGAGGGACACGCCGCGGGCGGGAACGGGCCCGAGCCTTGACGGACGCGCGGGGGCGACCGGGCCCGAGCCTTGACGGACGCGCCGGGCGGGAACCGAGCCCGAGCGTTGACGGACGCGCCGGGCGGGAACCGGGCCCGACGTCGTCCCTGATCCGGGCCGCAGGCTTCTCCGCGCCCGTGTCCGCCGTTCCGTCGCTTTGCCGAGGCGGCCCCGCCGACCGATCGCGCAGCCGAGCCACGACCCCGTCGGCACGACAGGCCGCTGCCGACGGCTGCCCGGAGGCCTGCGTCCCGCGCACGGTCGGGCGCCTGCGTCAGGCGCGACCGCCGTGTGCGCGCGGTCGGACACCGGTGTCACGCACGACCGCCGGAGGCCTGCGCCCCGCGCGCGGACCGCCGTGTGCCCGAGTCCCGGTCCGACCGCCGGAGGCCTGCGCCCCGCGCGCGGACCGCCGTGTGCCCGAGTCCCGGCCCGACCGCCGGAGGCCTACGCCCCGCAGGACCTCAGGAACGCGCGGGTTCGCCGGGCGATGGGGAGGGGCTTGTCCGGGGCGCACGGGTACATGTCCTGCTCGACGATCGCGAACAGGTCGACGTCGAGCTTCTGCGCCGCCTCCAGGACCGGGCCGAGCGCGGGCACCCCGGACGGCGGCTCGCACATCACGCCCTGGGCGACCGCGGGGCCGAACGGGGTTCCGTTGGCCCGGACGTCCGCGAGGATCTCCGGGTCCACCTGCTTGAGGTGCAGGTAGCCGATGCGTTCGCCGTAGGTCTCGATCAGCTTGACGCTGTCGCCGCCGCAGTAGGCGTAGTGCCCGGTGTCCAGGCACAGCGAGACCAGCGAGGAGTCGGTGCCGTCGAGGAAGCGGGTGACGTTGTCCTCGCTGTCGATGTGGGTGTCGGCGTGCGGGTGGACGACGATCGTCAGCCCGTACCGCTCCCGCACCTCGCGCCCCAGCCGCTCGGTCAGCGAGGTCAGGTTGCGCCACTGCTCGGCGGTGAGGGTGTCCGGCTCCAGGACCTCGCCGGTCTTGTCGTCCCGCCAGAAGGAGGGGATCACGACGAGGTGCCGGGCGCCCATCGCCTGGGCGAGCGCGGCGTTGTCGGCGACGTGCGCCCAGGTCTTCTCCCACACGGCCTCGCCGTGGTGCAGCCCGGTGAAGACCGTGCCGGCCGACACTTTCAGGCCACGCCGCGCCGTCTCCTCCGCGAGCAGGGCGGGGTCGGTCGGCAGGTAGCCGTACGGGCCCAGCTCGATCCACTCGTAGCCGGAGTCGGCGACCTCGTCGAGAAAGCGCTGCCAGGGCACCTGGGCGGGGTCGTCCGGGAACCAGACGCCCCAGGAGTCGGGCGCCGACCCGATCCGGATGCGGGACAGTGGGGCTTGTGGTGACAACGACGTCATGGCCGTCAGCGTGCGGGCCCGGAAAGCGCGTGTCAAGGTCTGGTCCGAATGTCTGGACAAAACATTGACAGGCTCCCGGGTGCGGGGCTACAAACCGGGGGGAGAGCCGTGACGAAGGGAAGCCGGATGGCGTACGACCTGATCACCATGGGGCGGATCGGAGTGGACCTGTACCCGCTGCAGACGGGAGTTCCGCTGGCCCAGGTGTCGTCCTTCGGCAAGTTCCTCGGCGGGTCGGCGACCAACGTCGCGGTCGCCGCGGCCCGCCTCGGCCGGCGCACCGCCGTGATCACCCGCACCGGCGACGACGCGTTCGGCGTCTATCTGCACGAGGCCCTGCGCGGCTTCGGCGTCGACGACCGGTGGGTCACCCCGGTCCCCGGGCTGCCCACGCCGGTCACCTTCTGCGAGGTCTTCCCGCCGGACGACTTCCCGCTGTACTTCTACCGGCAGCCCAAGGCGCCCGACCTGGAGATCGACGCCCACGAGCTCGACCTGGACGCGATCCGTGACGCGGGCATCTTCTGGGTCACCGGTACCGGCCTGAGCGAGGAGCCCAGCCGCACGGCGACCCTCGCGGCCCTCGCCCACCGCGCCAAGTCCGGTACGACGGTCTTCGACCTCGACTGGCGCCCCATGTTCTGGACGGACCCGGACGCGGCCCGCCCCTTCTACACCGAGGCCCTGCGCCACACCACGGTCGCCGTCGGCAACCTGGACGAGGTGGAGGTCGCCACCGGGGTCCGCGAACCGCACGCCGCAGCCCGCGCCCTCCTGGACGCCGGGGTGGAACTGGCGGTCGTCAAGCAGGGTCCCAAGGGTGTCCTCGCGGTGAACCGCGACGGCGACACCGCCGAGGTCCCCCCGCTCCCGGTGAACGTCCTCAACGGACTCGGCGCCGGTGACGCGTTCGGCGGCTCCCTCTGCCACGGCCTGCTGGCCGGCTGGGACCTGGAGACGATCATGCGGCACGCCAACGCGGCCGGCGCCATCGTCGCCTCCCGCCTGGAATGCTCCTCCGCGATGCCCACCCAGGACGAGGTGGCCGCCGCGCTCGAGGCCGGAGCGGTCCGGTGAGCGCCCGCCACGCCATGAGCGCCGAGAACGGCCTGAGCTCACCGAAGGTGGACGTCTCCGCACTGGTCCACACCCGCACCCACCACCCCGAGGCGATCGCCGAGGCCGCCGCCCGCCGGGTCCGCCGGCCCCTGCTGGGTACGAGCGGCCGGCTGATGATCGTCGCCGCCGACCACCCGGCCCGCGGCGCCCTCGGCGTCGGCGACCGCAAGCTGGCCATGGCCAACCGCGCCGACCTGCTCGAACGTCTCTGCCTGGCCCTCTCCCGCCCCGGCGTCGACGGCGTCCTGGCCACCGCCGACATACTCGACGACCTGCTGCTGCTCGGCGCCCTCGACCACAAGGTGGTCATGGGCTCGATGAACCGCGGCGGCCTGCAGGGCGCCTCCTTCGAACTCGACGACCGCTTCACCGGCCACCGTCCCGAGGACATCCAGCGCCTCGGCTTCGACGCGGGCAAGCTGCTGCTGCGCATCGACTACGACGACCCGGGCTCCCTGACCACCCTTGAGTCCACCGCCCGCGCCATCGACGACATGGCCGCCCGTCGGCTCCCGGTCTTCGTCGAGCCGTTCATCAGCCGCCGTGGCGACGACGGGCGGCTGCGCAACGACCTGAGCGCGGACGCGGTGACCAAGTCCATCGCCATCGCCTCGGGCCTCGGCGGCAGTTCGGCCTACACCTGGCTCAAGGTCCCGGTCACCGAGAACCCCGACGACATGGCCCGGGTCATGGAGACCTCCACGCTGCCCGCCGTACTGCTCGGCGGCGACATCGGCGACTCGCCCGAGGACCAGGTCGCCGCCTACGAGAAGTGGCGGGGCGCGCTCCAACTCCCGACCGTGCGCGGCCTGGTGGTCGGCCGGTCGCTGCTGTACCCGGCGGACGGCGATGTGGCCGCCGCCGTGGACACCGCCGTAGGACTGCTGTGAGGGCCGCATGACCAGCAACGACCTCTACCTCCGCCAGGGCGCGACCGCGGGCGCCCAGTATGTGCTCGACATCGACCCCAAGCGGGCCGGCTGGACCTACAGCAGCCTGCGCGTGGTCGAGCTGGAGCCGGGCGGCACCCACACGTTCACCACCGGCGACAGCGAATGGATCGTGCTTCCGCTGAGCGGCGGTTGTACGGTGCACGTGGAGGACGAAGAGTTCCAAGTCCTGGGCAGGGACAGCGTGTTCGACGGGGTCTCCGACTTCGTGTACACGCCCCGCGACGCCCGGGTCCAGATCGCCTCCGGCGCGGGAGGCCGCTTCGCCCTGGCAGGAGCGAAGTGCGAGCGACGACTCCCCGCCCGCTACGGCCCCGCGCCGGAGGTCCCCGTCGAAGACCGCGGCAGCGGCACCTGCGCCCGCCAGGTGCGCAACTTCGCCTCCGCGGACTCGTTCGACTGCGACCGGCTGATCGCCGTCGAGGTGATCACCCCGGGCGGGAACTGGTCCTCGTACCCGCCGCACAAGCACGACGAGCACCGGCCCGGCGAGGAAGCGGAGCTTGAGGAGATCTACTACTTCGAGATCGACGGCCCGAACGGTTTCGGCTACCAACGCGTATTCCCCTCCCGTGAGGGCGGATCGGACGTCCTCGCGGAGGTCCGCACCGGCGACGCCGTCCTCGTCCCCGACGGATGGCACGGCCCGTCGATCGCCCAGCCCGGCCACGCCATGTACTACCTGAACGTCATGGCCGGTCCGGGCGAGACTCGGGAATGGCGGATCTGCTTCCACCCGGACCACGTCGAAAGCACTGGGGGTTACCGATGACGGCGCAGACCTCAACGACGAGGCTCACGGTCGCACAGGCGCTCGTCCGCTTCCTGTCCGCCCAGTACACCGAGCGGGACGGGGTACGGCAGCGGCTGATCGGCGCCACCTGGGGCATCTTCGGCCACGGCAACGTGGCGGGCCTCGGGCAGGCGCTCGTCGAGTACGCCGGCGACATGCCCTACCACCAGGGCCGCAACGAGCAGTCCATGGTGCACGCGGCGGTCGGCTACGCGCGTCAGTCGAACCGCCTGTCCACGCACGCGGTGACGACCTCCATCGGCCCCGGCGCGACCAACCTGGTCACCGGCGCCGCGCTCGCCACCATCAACCACCTCCCGGTCCTGCTGCTGCCGGGCGACATCTTCGCGACCCGCCCGGCGGACCCGGTGCTCCAGCAGCTCGAGGTGCCGTACGCGGGCGACGTGTCGGTCAACGACTGCCTGCGCCCGGTGTCCAGGTACTTCGACCGGATCACCCGGCCGGAGGCCCTGATCCCGGCCGCCCTGCAGGCGATGCGCGTCCTCACCGACCCCGTGGACACGGGCGCCGTCACCCTCGCGCTGCCGCAGGACGTCCAGGCCGAGGCGTACGACTGGCCCGAGGAGTTCTTCGCCGAGCGGGTGTGGACCGTACGGCGGCCGGGCGCGGACCCGGCCGAACTCGCCGAGGCCGTACGGGCGATCCGGGCCGCGAAGCGGCCGCTCGTCATCGCGGGCGGCGGAGTCCACCACAGCCGCGCCGAGGAGGCCCTCGCCGAGTTCGCGGCGGCGACCCGGATACCGGTCGCGTCCACCCAGGCCGGCAAGGGCTCCCTGCGCCACGACCACCCGCAGGACGTCGGCGGCGTCGGCCACACCGGCACCGCCACCGCCGACGAACTCGCCCGCACCGCCGACCTGGTGATCGGCGTCGGCACCCGGTACACGGACTTCACCACCGCCTCCGGCACCCTCTTCGAGCACCCGGACGTCCGTTTCCTCAACCTCAACATCGCGCCCTACGACGGCCACAAGCTCGCCGGGATCCCGCTGGTCGCGGACGCCCGCAGCGGACTGCAGGAGCTGACCGAGGCGCTGGCGATGCACGACCACCGGGTCGCCGACCCGTACGCCGCCGAGTACAGCGAGGACAAGGAGCGCTGGGAGCAGCGCGTCGACGCCTGCTACGAGGCCGAAGAGCCCGACGTCCGGCCGACGCAGCCGCAGGTGCTGGGCGCGCTGGACGCGATCGTCGACGAGACGGACGTGATCATCAACGCGGCCGGCTCGCTCCCCGGCGACCTGCACAAGCTGTGGCGCACCCGGTCGCGTGACCAGTACCACCTGGAGTACGGCTACTCCTGCATGGGCTACGAGATCCCGGCCGCGATCGGTGTGAAGATGGCCGCCCCGGACCGGCCGGTCTGGGCGCTGGTCGGTGACGGGACGTACCTGATGATGCCGACGGAGATCGTCACGGCGGTGCAGGAGGGGATCGCGATCAAGATCCTGCTCGTGCAGAACCACGGGTACGCCTCGATCGGCGGTCTGTCGGAGTCGGTCGGCGGCGAACGGTTCGGCACCGCCTACCGCTACACCGCCGACGACGGCACCTTCACCGGCGCCCCGCTGCCCGTCGACCTCGCCGCCAACGTGGCCAGCCTGGGCATGCGGGTGCTGCGCGCGAAGACCGTGCGGGACCTGCGCGCGGCGCTCGCCGAGGCGCGGGCCGCCGACACTCCCACATGTGTCTACGTGGAGACCGAAACCGCAGACACAGTGTCGGGCGCGCCCCCGGCGCAGGCCTGGTGGGATGTTCCTGTGGCCGAGACCGCGACCCGATCGTCCGCGGTCAAGGCACGTGAGCTGTACGAACGGCACGTCTCGACCCGTCGCCGCCATCTGTGAAGGAGTACTCGGTCATGACGAAGATCGTCAACCACTGGATCGGCGGCAAGCCCGTTGAATCCGCCGCGGGCGCCTCGGGTACGTACGGGCCGGTCACGGACCCGGCGACCGGTGCGGTCACCACGAAGGTCGCGTTCGCGACGGTCGACGAGGTGGACGCGGCGGTCGCCGCCGCCAAGGACGCCTACGCGACCTGGGGCCAGTCCTCGCTGGCCCAGCGCACGTCCATCCTGTTCAAGTTCCGGGCCCTGCTGGACGCCAACCGCGACGCGATCGCCGAGCTGATCACCGCCGAGCACGGCAAGGTGCACTCCGACGCGCTCGGTGAGGTGGCCCGCGGTCTGGAGATCGTGGACCTCGCGTGCGGCATCAGCGTGCAGTTGAAGGGCGAGCTGTCGACGCAGGTCGCCAGCCGGGTGGACGTGTCCTCGATCCGGCAGCCGCTGGGTGTCGTCGCGGGCATCACGCCGTTCAACTTCCCGGCGATGGTGCCGATGTGGATGTTCCCGATCGCCATCGCGTGCGGCAACACCTTCGTGCTGAAGCCGTCGGAGAAGGACCCGTCGGCGTCGGTCAAGATCGCCGAGCTGCTGGCGGAAGCCGGTCTGCCGGACGGTGTGTTCAACGTCGTCCACGGCGACAAGGTGGCCGTTGACCGCCTGCTGGAGCACCCGGACGTCAAGGCGGTCTCCTTCGTCGGCTCCACCCCGATCGCCCGCTACATCCACACCACCGCCTCCGCCAACGGCAAGCGCGTACAGGCGCTGGGCGGCGCCAAGAACCACATGCTGGTGCTGCCCGACGCCGACCTGGACGCGGCGGCCGACGCGGCGGTCTCCGCCGCCTACGGCTCGGCGGGCGAGCGCTGCATGGCGATCTCCGCGGTCGTGGCGGTCGGCGCGATCGGCGACGAGCTGGTGGAGAAGATCCGCGAGCGCGCCGAGAAGATCAAGATCGGCCCCGGCAACGACCCGACGTCCGAGATGGGCCCGCTGATCACCAAGGTCCACCGCGACAAGGTGGCGTCGTACGTGGAGGGCGCGGCGGCCGAGGGCGCCGAGGTGGTGCTCGACGGCACGGGCTTCACGGTGGACGGCTACGAGGACGGCCACTGGATCGGCATCTCCCTGCTCGACAAGGTGCCCACGTCCGCGAAGGCCTACCAGGACGAGATCTTCGGCCCGGTCCTGTGCGTGCTGCGCGTCGACACCTACGAGGAGGGCGTGGCGCTGATCAACGCGTCCCCCTTCGGCAACGGCACCGCGATCTTCACCCGGGACGGCGGCGCGGCCCGCCGCTTCCAGCTGGAGATCGAGGCCGGCATGGTCGGCGTGAACGTGCCGATCCCGGTCCCCGTCGGCTACCACAGCTTCGGCGGCTGGAAGGACTCGCTCTTCGGCGACCACCACATCTACGGCAACGACGGCACGCACTTCTACACCCGCGGCAAGGTCGTCACCACCCGCTGGCCCGACCCGGCCGACGCCCCGGCGGGCGTGGACCTGGGCTTCCCGCGCAACCACTGACGTCCGCACGGTGCCCCGTCCTCTCCGTGGGAGGGGCGGGGCACCGGTGCGATCAGCTCTGCTTCTGCTTCATACGCACCGGAAGGTCACCGGAGCCGACCCAGACGTCCATGGTGATCGAGGTGATGCCGAGCGCCGTGCCCACCGGGGTGTCCCTGCCGTAGGCATCCTTCTGCGGAGGCTGCCGGCAGCGCCGCCGTACACGCCCTGACACCGGCGCGACTGCTTCGGCGCGACTTTTTTGACACCGGCCCTGCGGTTCCCGTACAGGCCAAAAGCGGGACGGCTGTTACGGAAACTGCCGTATTCGCGATCAATGGCGCTCGGAATCTACGGATTCCGTAGGCAAATACCCATTGACGCGCGGTTTTCGTCGGGGTTCCATTCCCCTCAATCCCAGCCGCCGGAGGCATCCGCACGAGTCGATCGGACCCGCCGCATGACCGATACGCTCCGCCCTGTCGAGACCGCCGACCTTGAGTCGGCCGGCAGTCCCCAGACCCTCAAGCGCTCCATCGGGGTGGTCGGCGGCACCTTGCTCACGCTGTCCTGCGTGACGCCCGCCTCCACGCTCTTCGTGGTCGTCCCGGACCTGTTCGGTTCGCTCGGCACCGCCACCGCCCTGACGATCGCCATCGGGTCGCTGCTGTGCGTCGCCGTGGCTTTCTGTTACTCGGAGCTGGGCACCCTCATCCCCAGCGCGGGCGGCGAGTACGCCATGGTGTCGACGCTGGCCGGGCGGCTCGCGGGCTGGCTGGTGTTCGTGCTGTCCCTGCTGGTCGTCATGATCGTGCCGCCGGTGATCGCCATGGGCACCGCCGACTACCTGGCACCGGTCGTCCACCTCGACCCGGCCATGACCGGCGCCGGCGTGATGCTGCTGGCCACCCTCGCCGGGCTGCTGGACCTGCGCGCCAACGCCTGGATCACCGGGATCTTCCTGGTGCTGGAGGTCGTCGCCGCCGGGGTCGTCGCCGTGCTGGGCTTCACGCACGCCCACCGTGGCCTCGGCAGCCTCACCGCGATGCAGGTCGCGGGCCCGAAGGGGCACACCGACACCGTCACGGCCATGCTGGTCGTCTCCGGGCTCGCCATCGCCCTCTTCGTCACCCAGGGCTTCTCGACCGCCGTCTACCTCTCCGAGGAGCTGGAGCACCCGCGTCGCAACGTCGCCCGCACCGTGCTGGCCACCCTCGCCATCTCCACCGTGGTCATCCTGGTCCCGGTCGCCGCCATCACCCTGGGCGCGTCCGACCTGAAGGAGCTGACCGGCGGTGACATCAGCTCCATGGTCACCGCCTGGTCCGACTCCGCCGTCGGCACCTTCGTCAGCCTGTGCGTCGCTCTCGCGATCATCAACGCGGGCATCGTCATGGTCATCCAGAACTCCCGCGTCCTGTTCGCCTCCGCCCGCGACAAGGCCTGGCCCGAGCCGGTCAACGACGTCTTCGCCAAGCTCGGCCGCTTCGGCTCCCCCTGGGTCGCCACGCTCGCGGTCGGCGTCCCCGGCGCGCTGCTCTGCTTCGTCGACCTGGACACGCTGTACGGCGTCACCGGCGTCTCCGTGACCGGCATGTACCTGCTCGTCGCCGTCGCCGCCCTGCTGGCCCGCCGCGGCCACCACAAGCACACGCCCGCCTGGCGCATGCCGCTGTGGCCCGCGATGCCGGTGCTGCTGATCGTGGTGCTCGGCTACGTCCTCAGTCAGCAGGAGACCAGCTATCTGCTGTGGACCGGCGGCATCACCGCCGTCGCCACCCTCTACTGGGCCCTCTACCTCCGCCCGCGCCGCGACACCCGCTGGCTGGTGTCCATCCCGGAGGACGCCCGGGCCTGACGCTCACGCGAAGTCCCACGTCACCACCGAGCACGTACCGTCGCCCTTGCCGCCCGCACTGCGATACGCGGCGAGGGCGACGTCGTTCCCGGTGTCGACCAGGACCCACATCCCGTAGGAGCCCAGCTCCCGCCCCAGCGCCGCGAGCCGGAGGACCAGCGCCCGCCCGACCCCCCGCCGCCGGTGGGGCTCCGCGACCGCGAGCTCGTACAGGAACATCTCGGTGCCCTTGTCGGGGTGGACGGTCTCGACGCCGCTGACGAAGCCCACGGGGACGTCGGCGCCGTCCTCGTAGGCCAGGAACAGATGGTGCCCGGCGGCCGTCAGGAAGCGCTCGGCCCACTCGGTGCGGACGGCGTGGTCGAAGAGGTGCTCGGCGGCGGCGACCTCGGCCACCGAGTTCGCGCGGCGGATTTCCATGGGTCTTCGTACCACGGCTGGTGTACGCGGCGGGAGGACCGTACTCCCCGGGGAGGGCCGGGGGTTCGGCCCCGGGGTTGCATCGGTTGTCGGCGGTGGCCCGTACCGTTGACGCATGGATCTTCGACTGCCCGGTGTGCGAGGGCTGCTTCGGGGGCCGCGGCGGATGCTGGCCGCCGCGGCCGCCGTCGTCGTGCTCGCCGGTGCCGGTACGTGGACGGCCGTCGCCTCCGACGACACGCCCCCGGTGCGCCGGACCGACCGGGTGATGAGCATGGGCGGCGGGGTGCGCATCGACACCTCGTACTTCACCTCCGGCTCCGCCGGCCGCCGCCCCGCCGTCCTGCTGGCGCACGGCTTCGGCGGCAGCAAGGACGACGTACGGCAGCAGGCGGAGGACCTCGCCAGAGACGGGTACGCGGTGCTGACCTGGTCGGCGCGCGGCTTCGGGCACTCGACGGGGAAGATCGGCGTCAACGACCCCAAGGGCGAGGTCGCCGACGTCTCCCGGCTCATCGACTGGCTGGCGAAGCAGCCCCAGGTCCGGCTCGACAAGGCGGGCGACCCGCGCGTGGGCATGGCCGGCGCCTCCTACGGCGGCGCCGTCTCCCTGCTGGCCGCCGGGTACGACCACCGGGTGGACGCCATCGCCCCGTCGATCACCTACTGGAACCTCGCGGACGCCCTGCTCCCGAACGGCGTGTACAAGAAGCTCTGGGCCGGGATCTTCTTCAACGAGGGCGGCGGCTGCGCCAGGTTCGAGCCCGCGCTGTGCCGGATGTACGACCGGGTCGCCGAGTCGGGCAAGCCGGACGCCGCGGCGCGGAAACTGCTCGAGGAGCGCTCGCCGTCCGCCGTGGCCGACCGCATCAAGGTGCCGACCCTGCTGACCCAGGGGCAGACCGACTCCCTGTTCACGCTCGCCCAGTCCGACGCCGCCGAGAAGGCGATCCACGCGAACGGCGCGCCCGTGGACGTCGACTGGATCGCGGGCGGGCACGACGGCGGCGACATGGAGACCGGCCGCGTCCAGGCGCGCGTCACCGCCTGGTTCGACCGCTACCTCAAGGGCGACAAGGGCGTCGACACCGGCCCCGCCTTCCGCAGCACCCGCACCGGAGGCGTCGACTCCACCGACGGCGCCGCCCAACTGCGGGGCGCGACCGCGGACACCTACCCGGGACTGGAGAGCGGCCGGCGGACGATCGCGCTGCGCGGCGGCGAACAGCACGTCACCAACCCCCCGGGATCCAGCCCGCCCGGTGTCTCCGCCCTGCCCGGCCTGGGCGGCTCGGGCGGCCTCGCCCAGTTGTCCTCCCTCGGAGTCGGGGTGTCCCTGGACTTCCCCGGCCAGTACGCCGCCTTCGACTCCGCCCCGGTGGGCGGCGACCTGCAGATCACCGGCTCGCCCACCGCCACCGTCCACGTCACCTCCACGAGCGAGGACGCCGTGCTCTTCGGGAAGGTGTACGACGTCTCGCCCGACGGCGGCCGGCAGGTGCTGCCCTCCCAACTGGTCGCCCCGGTCCGGGTCGCGGGCGCCAAGTCCGGCAAGGACGTCACCGTCACGCTCCCGTCGGTCGACCACGAGGTGCAGAAGGGCCACCGGCTGCGCCTCGTCCTCGCCTCCACCGACCTCGGCTACGCCTCCCCGGCGGCCCCGGCCACCTACACCGTCTCCCTGAAGGGCGGCGGCCTGAGCGTGCCGACGGCCCCCGCGGTGGACACGGCGGCGGCCCCGCTGCCCGCGTGGGTGTGGTGGCTGCCCGCGGCGGGCGCGGCGGCCGCGCTGGCCCTGCTGGTGACCGGCCGCCGCCGCACGGCCGCCCCGGGACCGGACCCCGAGCTGGCCGAAGTCCCGCTGCAGATAACGGACCTGAGCAAGCGGTACGCGAAGTCCGCGGACCGGTACGCGGTGCGGGAGCTGTCCTTCCGGGTGGAGAAGGGCCAGGTCCTCGGCCTGCTCGGGCCGAACGGCGCGGGCAAGACGACGACCCTGCGCATGCTGATGGGCCTGATCCGGCCCGACGGCGGCGAGATCCGCGTCTTCGGGCACGCGATCCGGCCGGGCGCGCCGGTGCTGTCCCGGGTCGGCGCGTTCGTGGAGGGCGCGGGTTTCCTGCCGCACCTGTCCGGTCGGGAGAACCTGGAACTGTACTGGCGGGCCACCGGCCGCCCGGCCGGGGACGCGCACCTGGAGGAGGCCCTGGAGATCGCGGGCCTCGGTGACGCGCTCGCCCGCGCGGTCCGCACCTACTCCCAGGGCATGCGCCAGCGCCTGGCCATCGCCCAGGCCATGCTCGGCCTGCCCGATCTGCTCATCCTCGACGAACCCACCAACGGCCTCGACCCGCCCCAGATCCGCGAGATGCGCGAGGTGATGATCCGTTACGCGGCCGCCGGGCGCACGGTGATCGTCTCCAGCCATCTGCTGGCGGAGGTCGAGCAGTCCTGCACGCACCTGGTGGTGATGGACCGGGGCCGGCTCGTCCAGGCCGGGCCGGTGGCCCAGATCGTCGGCTCCGGCGACACCCTGCTGGTCGGCACCGCCGCGCCCGTGGAGGAGCCGGTCGTGGAGAAGGTGGCCGCGCTGCCGGGCGTCGCCTCGGCCGTCCGCGCCGAGGGCGGGCTCCTCGTCCGGCTCGAAGCCGAGGCGAGCGCCCCGCGGCTGGTCGCCGAACTCGTCCGGCTCGACATCCCGGTGGAGTCCGTCGGCCCCCACCGCCGACTGGAGGACGCCTTCCTCACCCTGATCGGAGGCACGGCATGAGCACGCTCGCCGAGCAGCAGGAGACCGCCCCGCGCCCGGAGCCCGTCGGGACCGCCTCCGGCTACCGGGCCGGCCGCACCCTGCCCCTGAGGGTGGAGCTGGTCCGGCAGCTCAAGCGGCGCCGGACACTGATGATGGGCGGGATCCTCGCCGTCCTGCCCTTCGTCCTGGTCGTCGCCTTCGCCGTCGGCGGCGACCCCGGGGGCCGCAACAACCAGGTCACGCTGATGGACACGGCGACCTCGTCCGGCGCCAACTTCGCCGCGGTGAACCTGTTCGTGTCGGCGGGCTTCCTGCTGGTGATCCCCGTCGCCCTGTTCTGCGGGGACACGGTGGCCTCGGAGGCGAGCTGGTCCTCGCTGCGCTATCTGCTCGCCGCGCCCGTGCCCCGGGCCCGGCTGCTGTGGTCCAAGCTCGTCGTGGGGCTCGGGCTCAGCCTGGCCGCGATGGTGCTGTTGCCGGTCGTGGCGCTGGCCGTCGGCACGGCCCGCTACGGCTGGGGCCCGCTGCAGATCCCCACCGGCGGCGCGCTCGACTCGGGGACGGCGGCCCAGCGCCTGCTGGTGGTCGTCGCGTACATCTTCGTGTCCCAACTGGTCACCGCCGGGCTCGCCTTCTGGCTGTCGACGAAGACGGACGCCCCGCTGGGCGCGGTCGGCGGCGCGGTCGGCCTCACCATCGTCGGCAACGTCCTCGACGCCGTCACCGCCCTCGGGCACTGGCGCGACTTCCTGCCCGCGCACTGGCAGTTCGCCTGGGCCGACGCCGTCCAGTCGCGCCCCGAGTGGTCCGGCATGATCCAGGGCACCGCGATATCCGTCACGTACGCCCTGGTGCTGTTCGCCCTGGCCTTTCGCGGGTTCGCCCGGAAAGACATCGTGTCGTAGCGCAGCCCGCCAACCGGGTGAATCCCCGCAACCAATTCTGCGCCGCCGGGTTGATGAAGCAGTGGGGCATGCGACGCCACGAGAAAGGAACGCGCAGTGCTCAAGAGCTTCTGCCCTCGGTATGCCGGTGACAGCCGCTCCCACGGCGCTCGCCATCGGCGGCGATAACGGGCCGGGTTCGCTGCTCCGCCACGGTCACAGGGGCTTTCTCGGCGGGCTTTCCGTATTCCGGTCGGCCTGACGGCGGATCGGTCCAACCTCCCCCACCGTGTCATGGCCGGCCTTGGACGTCGATGTCCGTTCCGAGGCCGGCTTTCCCAGTTCTTCAAGCAGGAAGATAACCACATTGCGACAGACCCTGAGCAGGGGAGTGTTCGCGGCGACCGCCGCCACGGGCATTCTGTCCCTGTCCTGCAGCGCCGCCATCGCCGACGCGGACGCGCTGGGCGGCACCAAGGATTCCGGTGGCACGCTGGCCGGGAACGTGGTGCAGGTTCCGATCCATGCGCCGGTGAACATCTGCGGCAACACCATCAGCGGGATCGCGGCGCTCAACGCGGCGTTCGGCAACGACTGCGGCAACGACTCGCGGTCGAAGGCGTCCTCCGACGAGGACGCCGACACGCCGCCGTCGTCGTCGGGTTCGGGCGAGACGTCCTCGCCCGGCGACGACGATGACGACTGCCCGACGCCCACGCCGTCCACCACCCCCACCGCGACTCCGCCGCCCCCCACGCGTGTCGTCGAGAAGCCGCGTCCGACGACCCCGCCCACGCGGACCAGGACGGCGACGCCCCCGGCCGACGAGCAGCAGCAGGGTGAGCCGCCCCAGCTCGCCGAGACCGGCAGCAAGACGATGCTGGCGACCTCGGCCGCCAGCGCCGCACTGCTCGCCGGCGGGGTGCTGATGTACCGCCGCGGCCGCGCCGCCGCCCGGCGCTAGCGAAGTCCGGGGCGCCGGAAGCCGTCCCGCGGCCGGCCCGCCCGGCAGCGAGCCGGCTCCGGGCAGCGACGAGGACGCCGGCCTCCGGCGCACGGCATCCGCGCACCCAGGGCCAGGGCCGCTGACGGCCGGCTCACCGTCAGCGGCCCACGGGTACCCGCCCACGGTGCCTGGTCAGCGACGCACCGGCGTCGGCGCCCATTCCCGCTTGCCGGCTCCGGGTACGGGGATCGTCCCGCCCGCCGGGGTCTTCCGCAGCCGACGGCGTACCCCTCGCACGAGGGTCGAGGCCGTGAAGGTCGCGCCGTGGACGAAGCGCATGGCGGGCCCGAAGCCGGAGGCGGTGACCAGGCCCGCCATGAACAGGCCGGGATGGGAGGACTCGAACTCACGACCGACCGCGGGAGAGCCGTCGGGCAGCGCCGCCAGCGTTCCGCGCAACTCCTCGGAGAGCAGCCCGAGCCGGTCGCAGCGCGCCCGGAACCCCGTGGCGGCGATGACGTGTTCGGTCTCCAGCGTGCGCGGGCCGCCGTTGCGGCTCGCCAAGTCCAGCCGTACCCCGCCGGGCACCGCACGGGCCGAGGTGACCTGGTGGCCCGGCAGCAGCTCCACCGCGCCCTCCACCCGGTCGCGCACCCACCACGCACCCGCCGGCCCCAGCGCCGTGGCCGCGATGCGCTGCCGGGTCGGCTCCGGCAGGCGCCGGAAGTAGTTGGGGCGCTCGGAGTAGAACCAGTTCCGCCAGCCGGGGCCGAGCCCGCTGTGCGGGGAGCGGATGTTCTGCCACAGGGGGCGCTCCCAGGGCGGCGGCACGTCGTTCCACACCAGCCGGTCCGCCCGTGCCAGCACCCGTACCCGGGTGCCCTGCTCGGCGAGCAGCGCCGCGGTCTCCAGGGCCGCCTGGCCGCCGCCGATCACCGTGACGTCGCCGCCCCGGAAACGGTCCAGGTCGCTGTGGTGGCTGCTGTGCGTCACCAGCGCGGGGTGCAGTCCGCGCAGCGCCTGCGGTACCTCGACGAACGGCATCACACCGACCGCGAGCGCGACGGTCCGCGCGTGCAGCGCCTCCCCGTCCTCGGTCACCACGGTGAATCCGCCGGGAACGGACGCCACCCGGGTCACCATGCGCTCGTCCACCTCCGGTACGGCATGGCGCGCGAACCACAGGCCGTACGACGCGAACGCCTCGACCGGGATCGGCTCGGCGTGCCGTGCCGTCATGCCCTGCTCCGCGCAGTACACCTCCAGCCGCCAGCGCCCCGCCGGGTCGGAGAGGTTGGAGGCCCACGGCTCCGACTTCAGGAACATCCCGCGGGGCATGTTGTCCCGCCAGGAGGCCATGGGCCGGCCGAACACACGCAGGTTCAGCCCGGCTGACGCAGCATGGGAGGCGATCGACAGGCCGTAGGGGCCTGCCCCCACCACCACTAGGTCGTACATCATCAACTGCTCGCTTTCTCATCGTCGGTCAGGGCGGGGGAAGCCGCCCGGGGGGTCGGAAGCTGCGCCGGTGCCGGTGTCGTCGCGCCCAGCCGTTCCCGCAGCCGGCGGGACACATGGCGGCACCACAGGGCCCACATCGCCCATCCCGGGACGCGGTCGTCCCGGGCGTACCAGGCCAGTTCGCGTCCGCCCGGTGCCGGGCGCAGCGCGGCGAGCGGCGCGTAGTTCTCCACCACGAACGCCCGCCCCGCCGTCGGGATCCCGTCCGGCAGCGGGCGGCCCGTCAGATCCAGGTGCAGGGCGCGTACGACGTCGAGCCCGGAGCTGTCCGAGAACAGCCGGAACTGGGCGCCGGGGCGCGGGTTGAAGTCGAGGAGGTGATAGCGGCCGGTCGTGCCGCAGCGGCGGAAGTCCAGGTCGAAGACGCCGCGGTAGCCCAGCTCGCCGACCAGGCGCTCGGCCGACGCCTGCACCTCGGCGTTGGGGGTCCAGCAGCCCACCGCGGTCAGTCCCGCGCCACGGGGCCAGGCGAGCTGCTTGCGGCCCGGCCCGCCCGCGCGGACGGTGCCCGACCGGTCGGCGTAGCCGTGGAAGAACCAGTCCCGGTCCGGCCCGGGCGGCAGGTACGCCTGCAACAGCAGAGCGCTGCCCGCCTCCTCGGTGCGCAGGTACAGCTCCCGGGCCTGCTGCGCGGTGCGCACGAGCGCGGTGCTGCGCAGTCCGCTGCCGGCGGGCAGCAGCCAGGGCCGGCTCCACTTCGCGACCAACGGCAGCCCGAGCCGCCGCACGGCGTCGTCGACCGCCGCCGGGCCGTCCGGGACCAGGGTCACCGGGTGCGGGACGTCCGCGGTGGCGCACACGGCGGCCAGTTCCGCCTTGTCGGCGACGCGTTCGGCCAGCGCGCCCGGCATCGCCGGCAGCAGGTAGGAGGGCGCGAGTTCGTCCCGCAGCCGTGCCGTGGCGATCGCGCACGCGTCGTCCATCGGCACCAGGACGGCGGGACGGGCGACCCGGTCGGCCACCCGGCGCAGCACGGCGAGGATGTCGTCCGGGGAGGCGTCCGGGGGCGGCGGGGGATGCATCCGGCTCACGTATCGGGACCTGCGGACAGGGCTTCCCACCGCGTCGGCGACGACATGGACCTCCACGCCCGCCCTGCCGAGCGAACGCACGGCCCCGAGTGTTCCGTGGTGAAAGGGATTCCGGTCGGTCCGCAGCAGTACGGCGGGGACCCGGGTGTCGAGCAGCGACACGAATTCTCTTTTCTTCAGATTTCTTCAGATCGGCTCACCCGCTTGGGCGAGCGCTGTACTCGAAAGCCGTAATGGCGGTGGCGCCGCCGGCTTTCCTGTGCCTCACTTCAAATGACAGGGCGTCAAAAACGCGATGACCGAAAGTCCGGACGACAGCGAAGAAAGGTGCGGGCATGGCCCCAGAGCACAGGCGGGCCCGGGGCGGCCTGCTGGCCTTGGGCGCGGTGACGGTGGCCGTCTCCGCCGTCCTGGCCTCTGGTCTGTCGGCGAGGGTGGAGGTGCTGGACGACGACCGTGCCCCGGCTCCGGTGCCGCCCCCGCCCAGACCCGCGGTGAGCGTCCCGGCCGTTCCCGCACCCACCGTCACACCGCCGGTCCCCGATCCGCCGGCCGTCCCCGGCCTGCCGAAGCCGCCTTCGCTCCCGCCGCCGGCGCAACGGCCGGCCTTCGGGGCCTTCCTCGGCTCCGACGCCAGCGGCATCGCACGGATGCGCGAGCTCAGCCGCTGGCTGGGCGGCGCCGACCTGCGGGTCGGCCACACCTACCTGCCCGGCAACCGCTGGAGCGACATCGAGGGCGCCCTCGGCTTCCTCGACGCCTGGGCGCGCTGGCGGGACGAGAGGGCCGACCGGATGCTCGTCCTCAACGTCCCCCTGCAGGAACGCAACGAGGCGGGCGTCTCCGACGCCGAGGTCCGGCAACTCCTGCGGCGGGGCGCCGCGGGGGAGTTCGACCACCACTTCCGCGCCCTGGCCGAGCGGCTGGTGCGCCTGAAGGTGCCCGACACCGTCCTCGTGCTCGGCTGGGAGATGAACGGCGTCACCTACACCCACCGCTGCGGGCCGGACCCGGAGTCCTGGAAGAGGTACTGGAGGAGGATCGTCGCCACCATGCGTTCGGTGCCGGGCCAGAGGTTCCGGTTCGATTTCGCACCGAGCCGCGGCCGGGACGCCGTTCCGTGGACGCAGTGTTATCCGGGGGACGACGCGGTCGACATCATCGGCATGGATTCCTACGACCAGCCGGCCGGGCTGTCGTTCGACCAGCAGGTGACGGAGCCCTACGGACTCCAGGCGCACGTGGATTTCGCGCGAGCCCACCGCAAACCCATCTCGTACCCCGAATGGGGGCTTTTCCGCAACGGCGACAACCCCCAGTACATGGGGCGCATGCTCGCGTGGATGGACGCGCACCACCCGCTCTACAACACGCTGACCGACTACTGCCCGCACGGTGTGTGGCAGTGCGACGCCAACCCCGCATCGTCCCGCGTCTACCGGGAGTTCCTCTACGGCCGCACCGACCAGCCGCACCAGCACCCCACGCCCGCGTCGCACCCCACACCGCAGCCGACCCCGCCCGCCCCGCCGTCCCCGCCGGACTGCGCGTCGGTGGACCTCGGTGACTGGGTGGAGGACTGGCTCGGCGGACGGCTCTGCATCAGCTTCCACTGGTGAGCGCGCACCGGCCGGCGCGCCCACGAGCCCGGCCGGGTGCACCGGCGTCACCGCTTGCCTTTCACATCGGCGGCGGCGGCCGGGCCGGGCACCGACGCGGCGGGGGCGGGTTCGTCGTCCTTCAGGGGCCGCCTCGGCCGTGCCAGCAGGACCAGGCCGCCGAGCAACCCGCCCGCGCTCGCGCCCACCAGGGCGGTCACCGTCGTGGAAGCGGACGTGGGTTCCGTCGGCTTGCCCGCCCGGGAGAACTGCACGAGCTCGACATGGGTGCTGCGCTTGGCCGCGTTCGCCTGCCGGGTCAGCGAGCGGGAGACGGCGTTGGCCATGTCCTTGGCCCGCTGCGGGCGCGAGGAGGTGGCCGACACGGCGACCATCGGCGCGTCCGGTGAGGTGGCCGCCTGCACGCTGCGCTGCAACGTGCGCACCGAGACGCCCGCCCCGTACCGGGCGTCCGTGAGCACGGCGAGCTGTGTGGCGATGCGGCCGTAGGCCTGCGCGAAACCGAGGGCCGAGCCGGACTCGGCCTGCCCGGTCGGTACGACGATGACGTAGCTCGTGGCCGTGTACTTCGGAGGGGTCAGCTCGCCGTACGCGCCGCCGAGCAGGCCGCCGACGAGGGCGCCGGCCGCGAGCAGCGACCAGGACGGCAACCTGCCGACCCAGGCCGGGGACAGACGGCGCTGACGCTTCGGTGTGTCGGTCATGACGGGCTTGCTCCCAGAGGTGAAAGGGACGACGACGGGCTGGAGACCGCTGCTGCATACACGTCCATGAGCCGGGCTGCGCTGCGGGTGATGCTGTAGCGGTGCGCGGCCTCCGGGGCCGTGCGCGGCCGGGGGCCCGCCGCCCGGACCTCGGCGATCGCGCGGGCGTACGCCTCGGGGCCGCCGCGTACGCACCAGGCGCCGGCGGCGGCCGACGGCGGCAGGTCCTCGATCGCCGGGCAGGAGGCGTAGAGCACGGGCAGACCGGAGGCCAGCGCCTCGACGACCGCCAGGCCGAACGCCTCCTCCGTGGACGGGGCCGCGAGCAGGTCCATCGCGGAGGTGAGCGCGGGCAGGTCCGGGCCCGGGGAGCCGTCGGGGACGTAGGGACGTTCGCCGGTGAACAGGACACGGTCGGACACCCCGGCCTCGTGCGCCGTGCGGCGCAGCACGTGCTCCTCGGGCCCGCTGCCGACCAGCAGCAGCCAGTGGTCGTCCGGCAGCCGGGTGAGCGCGCGCACCAGGACGTCGAACCGCTTGCCCTGGGCGAGCCTGCCGACACCGCCGACGACGTACGCGCCCTCCGGCAGGCCGAGCCGCCGGCGGGTGAGCTCGCGCCGCTCCCGGTCGAAGCGGAAGCGGTCCAGGTCGATGCCGTTGGGGACGACCTCGATACGGGGCGCGGGCACGCCCCAGCGCTTCAGGCGGTCGGCCACCGTGGGGGAGACGGCGACCGTGGCCGAGCCGAGGCGTTCGCTGGCGAGGTACAGCGCGCGTACCCCCGCCGTCAGCGCGCGGCCCTCCATCTGCGAGTCGCCGAGGGAGTGTTCGGTGGCGACGACCGCGCGGACCCCGGCGATGCGTGCGGCGGGCCGGCCGTAGACGCAGGCCCGGTACAGGTGCGTGTGCACGAGGTCGTAGCGGCCGGCGCGGATCAGCCGGACCAGCCGGGGCAGGGCGGGCAGGTCGCGGTTGCCGCCCATGCCGAGGTGCGTGACGCGCACACCGTCGGCGGTCAGGCCCTCGGCGACCGCACCGGGGTTGGTGAGCGTGACGACGTCGCATTCGACGGGCAGGTGGCGCAGCATCAGGCGCAGCTGCTGTTCGGCCCCGCCGGTGCCGAGTCCGGTGATGATGTGCAGAGCCCTCATCTCACAGCCCCTCCACCGGACGCCGGCGCAGCCGGTGCAGACGGTGCTTGAGGTGCAGCCGCCAGGCCGTGTCGTTCTGGCCGACGTGTACGCGCGGCAGGGCGTGCGGGCCGGTCAGCGGGCCGGGATCGATGGCGCAGGCGTAGCCGTATCCCGCTTCCCTTACGGCCGCGACGGCGCGGGCGTCGACCGTTCCGTACGGGTAGCAGAAGCCGTCGATCCGGGTGCCGGTGAGCTCCTCGAGCCGTGCGCGGCTCTCGGTGACCTCGGTCTTGAGGGTGAGGTCGTCGGCCTTGGTGAGGTCGACGTGCGTCAGCCCGTGCGAGCCGATCTCCACGCCCTCGGCGGCCGCGTGCCGGATGCCGTCCGCGGTCAGCAGCGGCTTGCGCGGGCCGAGCGGGTCCCAGGCGTTGTCGCCGCCCAGCCGTCCCGGCAGGACGAACAGGGTGGCGCCGCAGCCCCAGCGGCGCAGGCGCGGCAGGGCCTCGGTGACGAAGTCGGCGTACCCGTCGTCGAAGGTGAGCCCGGCCAGCCCTCGCCCCTCGCCCCGGGCACGGGCGGCGAGGAGCTCGGCCACGGACACGCCCCGCAGCCCGTGCCGGCGCAGCCACGCGAGCTGCTTCTCCAGCCGCTCGGGCGTGACGGTGATGCGGTACGGGTCGTCGGAGCAGTCACCCACCGAGTGGTACATCGCCACCCACGGGATCGGGCCCGGACGGGGGACGGGGGGTCTGCCGGTGTCGAGGGAGTCAGCGGAATCAACGGGAGCGGCCATGTGTGAGCCTTCGTGTGACGGTGCGTACGGAGCGCAGTGCGGATGCGAGGCCCTGGGCCCCCGGGCCGGCGGAGCCCAGGGCCCAGGCGAGCGGGACGAAGACGGCGCTCACGGTCAGGCAGCCGGCCGCGAGACCCACCGCCGGGGAGTCGGGCCGGCTCGCGACGAACGCCCCGGCGACGGTGGCGACGACCGCCGCGCGCACCGGCCTGCTCAGCTCGGTCAGTACCTGCCGGACGTGGAGCGGGACGCTGTGCGGGCTGTCCTGCCGGTTCCGCAGGCCGGCCAGCAGCAGGGCGGCCGTGACGGTGATGCCGAGGGCGTTGGCGGCGGCGATCCCCGCGACACCGCAGGTGCCCACGGTCGCGGCGCCCACCCAGGACGTCACGGCGATGCCCGCGGCCATCGCGCCGACCGGGTACCAGCTCGGCCGGCCCCCCGAGAAGTACGTGCGGACCAGGGCGCCGACCAGGGTCTGGCCCAGCAGCCCGAGGGCGTACACGCGCATGACGTCGGCGGTGGCCGCCGTGTCGGCCGCGGTGAACGCCCCCCGCTGGAAGAGGAGTTCGATCATCTGGGGAGCGCAGGCGATCACCGCGCACATGCCCAGCAGCACCAGGCAGGACGCCACCGCCAGGTCCCGCTGCACACGGCGGCGGGCCCGTTCGGTGTCGCCGTCGGCGAGCGCCCGCGCCACCACCGGGAAGGTGACGGTGCACACCATCAGCGACAGCGTCATCGGGATCTGCGCGACCTTCTGCGCGTAGTTCAGGTGCGAGATGGCCCCGGCGGGCAGGGTGGAGGCGAGGAAGCGTTCGACGAGCACCTGCGACTGGCGGCACAGCGCGAACAGCAGTACGGCGGCGACCAGGGCGAGTTGCACCGGCCGCTCCTCGACGTCGGCCCCGGCCTCGCGGGACGGACGGGTACGTGTCGTGAGCTGCTGCCACAGCGAGGGGAGCTGCACCACCACCATCAGGCAGCCGCCCGCCGCGACCCCGACCGCCGCGGAGCGCACCCCCCAGTGCCCGCCGAGCAGGAACATCGCGGCGATGATGCCGGTGTTGTAGGCGACGTAGATCGCCGCGGGCGCGACGAACCGGCGGTGCGCCCGCAGGGCGGCGCTGCAGTAGCCCGCGAGCCCGAAGCCCAGCACGCAGGTGGCCGTGAACCGGGTGCAGTCGGCGGCGAGTTCCGGGTCGGGCAGTCCGGGAGCCAGGGCCTGCACCAGATAGGGGGCCGCCCCGGCGATCACCGCGGCCACCGCCGCGAAGGCGAGACAGAGCCGGGGCAGGGTGGCGACGACCAGGGCACGGACCGGGTCGCCCGGGGCGCCCCGGGCGCGGCGGGCCAGCGCCATGCTGAACGCGGGGATCAGCACCAGCGCCAGCCCGTCCTCGATGAGCAGCGTGGCGGCGAACTCCGGCACCGTCCACGCGACCAGGAAGGCGTCCGTGTCGCTCCCGGCACCGAACAGCCGCGCCAGCGCCTGGTCGCGTACCAGGCCGAGCACGGAGCCGGCGATGGACAGCGACGCCGTGACCAGCGCGGCCCTGGCGAGGAACTTCCGAGAGGCCGAGGTCGGGTCGGCGCCGTCCACGGCCATGTCGGCGGCGCGCGCCGCGGGGACGGTCGCCGCGGTGTCGCTCTCGGACCCGGGCGTTCGGGAAGGTCTCACCGTCATCGCGCCACGACCTCCTCGGCCCGCCGACCCGCCCGGGCGTGCGGCGCGGCCTGCGCGGGGGCGGTCGCCGTGCTGTTCGTCCGGGACCCGGGCGGTCGGACAGGTTTCGTCGTCATCGCGCCACGACCTCCTCGAAACGCGGGTCCGCGGCCGCCCGCGGCGCGGTCCGCGCCCGTTCGTCACCGGCCAGCGCCCACCACGCCACGAGCCCCAGGCCCATGGCGGTCAGCACGGTCGAGGGGCCGCCGATGTCCCCGTACACGAAGTCGGTCAGCAGCCAGACCAGCAGCCCGCAGGCGACGAGCGCGCAGTCGAGCCCCGGTCCGCGGCGGCCAATCAGCCTCCGCAGCCCGCACACCAGCAGCGCCAGCCAGCCCCCGGCGAGCGCCAGCAGCCCGATCAGGCCCTGCTCGCTGAGCACCAGCAGATACATGTTGTGCGGCGACAGCAGCGCCTGCCTGCGGTAGCTGACGCCCGCGCCCGCGATCTCGGCGCCCGAGGACAGCGCCAGGGTGGCGTGCCCGTCCCGGTACTCGGGGAAGCCCTTCAGCCCGACCCCGGTCAGCGGGTGCTGGCGCCACATGCCGGTGGCGGACGCCCACAGGGTGTACCGGTCGACGACGGACTGGTCGGGGGCGTCGGTGACCTGGGCGATGCTGTCGATCCGCTGCTGCAGCAACGCGCTGCCGACACCGAACCCGCCCACCAGGATCACGCCCACGGCGGCCACGGCAGCGGCCACCTTCAGCGCGCGCCGCAGCCCTGCCAGCACGAGCTGCACCGCGCAGGTCACGGCGGTCGCGATCCAGGCACCCCGGCTGAAGGACACCGCGAGCGGCGCCAGCAGGGCCAGCGCACACCCGGCGCCGACGGCCCGCTGCCGTACGGAGGCCCGGCCGAGGGCGATGCCCACCGCGCACACCAGGCCGAGGGCGACCGCCTCGGCCATGCCCATCACGTCCTGCGCCCCGAAGGTGCCGACCGCCCGGATGTCCGCGCCCTGGTAGGAGGCGCCGGTCCGGGTGACGAACTGGTGGACGCCGATGGCCCCCTGCCACAGGGCGAGCCCCACGAACGACCAGGCCAGCAGCCGGAAGTCGCCCCGGTCGCGGATCAGCAGCAACACCGCGGCCGGGACGAGCACGAAGACCTGCAGATAGCGGCCGAGGCCGGAGAGTCCGGCCTCGGGCGAGGAAGCCCCCATGGCGGCGAGGGTGAGCCCCACGACCGGCAGGCCCAGCACCACGGCCGCCGTGGGCGGCAGCGGGCGCCGCCGCTCACGCAGGAGACGGGTCACGCAGTACACCACCATCAGCCCGGAGACCACGTCGGCGGGCTCCGCGCCGCCCGGCGTCACCGGCAGGACCAGCAGGGCGACCACGGCCACCGCGGGCAGCACCGGAGCCGCCGCGGCGGCCCGGCGCGGGAGCGGTGTCAGGGCGTGGGTCACGTCGTTCAGCTCCCCGTCGGACGCACCAGCGAGGCCGCGGTGCGCAGCAGGATGCAGACGTCCTGCCACAGCGACCAGTTGTCGATGTAGGCGTTGTCGAACCGGCTGCGGTCCTCGATGGAGGTGTCACCGCGCAGCCCGTGGATCTGGGCGAGACCGGTGATACCGACCCGCATCCGGTGACGGGCCGCGTAACCGGGGTACGTCTGGCTGAACTGGGCCACGAAGTAGGGGCGTTCGGGCCGCGGGCCGACCAGGCTCATGTCGCCGCGGAGCACGTTCCACAGCTGCAGCAGCTCATCGAGCGAGGTGCGCCGCAACATACGGCAGAACCAGCGCATCTCGCTCTCGTTCGCCACGCTCCACCGGGTCGCGGACTCGTGCTCGTCGACCGGCCGGTGCGTACGGAACTTCAGCAGCGTGAACGGTCTGCCCTTCTTGCCGATGCGCTCCTGGCGGAACACCACGCCCGGCCCGTCGCAGATCCGCAGCGTCACCGCGCACAGCAGGAGGAGGGGACTGACCAGCAGCAGCAGCGTCCCCGAGACGAGGATGTCGAGCAGCCGCTTGCCCACGCCCTCGCGGCGCGCGGGGGACAGGTCCAGAAGCCGGCAGGAGAACCCGGCCAACCGCTCCTTCGCCGTGTACGACGGTGAGTCCGGGTCGACCTCCCACACCGCGCAGCCCGACTCGGCCAGCGTCTGCAGCAGCGACCCCTGTTCGGCGCGGGCGGAGGGGTGGACGGCCAGCACGGCGCGCACCCCGTTCTGGATGACCGCGCGCTTGACCTCCTCACCGGTCGTCAGCACCGGCAGGCCCTCGCCGGCGCCGTCCGGCTGGTCGGCGACGATGCCCACGGGGCGTACACCGCACCGCGGGTGACGCAGCAGGGCGGCGGCCACGCGTTGCGCGGTCGCCACCGGGCCGACGATGAGCGCGGTGTGCGGATGGCGCAGCAGCGCGGCGTGCCGCCGTCCGTGCACGACGCCGCGGAGCACACCGGCCGCCGCCGCCTGTACGGCGACGCCCGTCAGTACGGTGCCGACGGACAGGGCGTGCTCCGGCCGGTACGCCGCCACCAGCGCCGCGAGCGCCAGCCAGGTCACCGCGATGCGGCCCCATACGGCGGGCAGTTCCTCCAGCAGACCCGGCACCGGTGGCCGGACCTCGCGCGGGCGCAGCAGCAGGGATGCGGCGATCAGCACGGCCGCGAACACCGGCTGGTGCCGGGCCTCGGTGAGGGCCAGGGCACCGGCGAGGGCGGCGGTGCCGTCCGCGACGAGCAGCGGAACCGGTGAGTGCGGACGCGCCGGGGGCCGCGGGCCGGGGAACCGGAGACCGGTGGGCGTGCCGCGCGGCGGCATGAGCGAGACGGGTGAGGACTGGTGGTCCCTCGGCTGCACGCCGGGGGAGGGGACGGTACGTTCGGCGGTCACGAGTGGTTCGACTCCCTGTGCTCGGTGGGCGCGACGCGCTGTGTTGACTGGTTCGCCTCGGCGCCACCGCCGGTGTCGAGCGGCCGGCCGTGCTGGGCGCCGCGGGCCTGGGGATGGTCGAGCCCTCGGGGCGGGCCCGTCCTCGATGCGGTGGGCGGGGTGCCGAGCAGATCGCGGTAGACGTCCGCGACCGCCCTGGCGGTGTTCCGCACGTCATGGGTGGACAGCACGTGCCGGCGGGCCCGGTCGCCGAGCGACGCGCGCAGCTGCGGGTCGAGCAGCAACTCCGTGACCTGTGCGGCCAGCACCGCCGGGTCGTCCGGGGGGACCAGGCACCGGTCGGCGAAGGAGGCCGGCAGGCTCTCGCGGGCGCCGTCGACGTCCGTGACCACGACGGGCCGGCCGCAGGCCATCGCCTCCAGCGGCGCCAGTGCCATGCCCTCCCAACGGGACGGCAGGACGACGAGGTCGGCGGCCTGGTACCAGGGGCGGGCGTCGGCGACCGCGCCCGCGAACACCACCGACCCGGGGGCGTGTGCGCGAAGCCGGTCGCCGTCCGGCCCGTCACCGACGAGGACGAGACGGGCGTCGGGCACTTCGCGCACGACGTCGTTCCACGCCTGCAGCAGGACGTCCTGCCCCTTCTGCCGGCACAGCCGTCCCACGCACACCACGAGCGGCGCCGCCGGGTGGAGGCCGGCGAGCGATGGGAGCCCGGCCCGCACCGGACCGGCCGGGGCCGGGCGGAAGTGCTCGGGGTCGATGCCGTTGGGGATGACGGTCCACCGGCCGGTGATCCCGGCGCGTACGCCGGTGGCGCGCTCGGCCTCGCTGACGCACACGATCCGGGTGGCCCAACGCGCGCCCCGCCGCTCCCAGTTGAGCGCCAGTCCCGCGGTGACCCCGCCGACCGCCTCGAACGACCAGGCGTGCGGCTGGAAGACCGTGGGAATCCGCCCGCGCACCGCCAGGCGTCCGGCGAGACCCGCCTTCGCGCTGTGCGCGTGCACCAGGTCGGGACGCACCTCGCCGGTCAGCCGGGTGAGGTGCCGTACCTCCCGCAGCAGCGACGGGCCCGGCGACCGTGTCGCCGGCCAGTGCCGTACGGTCGCGCCGAGTTCCGCGAGCCGCGTGGTCAGTGCGCTGTCGGGGCAGGCCACGGTGACGTCCAGGCCGTCCGCCAGCTGTGCCCGGACCAGATCCGTCACAACGCGTGCGACCCCGCCGTCCACCGGTTGGGTGAGGTGCAGGACCCGCGGCCGGGGGCCGGTGGATGACAGATGCATATGCGCGGTTTCCTCGCTCGCGGAAGTGCTCGGGACGGGAGGCGACTGCTCAGCTCTGGGCGTCGACGGCGGCGAAGAGAACGCCGGCCCAGGCCGCGTCCCGCTCGGCACGGAGCCGGAGGGAGAGCTGGTCACCGCCGCGCTGCAGGCCCCTGCCGAGGTCGAACACGTCGGAGTCGTAGCCGAGGTTGTTGGCGTGCCACGGCACCCGCCCCGGGGGGTTGTCCCCGAGGTCGCTGATGGTGGAGTTCAGGACGTCGTCGGGCGGGTCGGCGGGGCCGGCGAGGTCGGTGGACCCGTCCCGCTCGGTCGTCAGGGTGAGCGAGTCACCGGTGGTGCCGCGGTCGCCGTTGTACGCCACCAGGCCGGCGTAACCCCACGCGCCCGGGCCGAAGTTGATGTCCCGCAGGCTGACCTTCGGTGTGTGGGCGCTCAGCCGTGCGAAGCCGTCCCACAGCGCGAGGTCGCGCAGCGGCTCCGCGGGGTTCTCGTAGGCGACCACGAGCGTCCAGCCGCCCCACGCCCCGGCCGCCGACCGGCCGCTCGCCACGTTCACCTGCGCCACGGTGTACAGGCCCGGCGCGCTGTCCCGCACCAGCTGCGTGACGTCCGCGGAGGCCTGGAAGGCCTCCGCGCCGTCGGCCACGCGGTGTCCGACGACCGTGTCGGCGACGACCGGCTTGTAGGCCCCGCCGGGCTCGGCGACGAGCACCCGCCCGTTGTCCTCCGACGGCTTCTGCTCACCCACGCGCAGGTTGCCGCCCCAGTACAGGCGCGCGTACGACACCCGGGAGCCGGCGGGTAGACGGACCTCCGCGCGGGAGGAGTTGTAGGTGTTCGGGTCGCCGTCGACGTCGACGTAGAACATGTCGAAGTCGCCGTTCACACCGCGCCCGCCCGCCTGCACCTCGGAGCACGCGGGTGCCGGGCGGCAGCTGATGGCGGTGTTGGCGGCGCGCACGATGCCGCCGTGCTGGTGCGCGCGGTACCGCTGGGCGAAGGAGAGGCTGCTCGACTCCGGTGCGGGCGCGGCGGCCGTCGCGACCGCCGGGAAGCCGCCGGGTGCCCACATCGCGGCAAGGGCGAGGACGCCCACCGTCGCACGGCGAAGCAGTGGACCCAGGGAAGGGGGCATGACCGTCGTGGCCCTTTCGGAACAGGTGGCGGGGGCAGCGGCAGAGCGCGATGTGTCCGCCGTGAGGGGAGCGTCGGGAGGTCCGCACGCTAACCGCTAACCGGACAAGTATGGTGAAACCAGACATGTGTGTCGGACCGGTGAAGCCAGTCGGCTCCCTGGAATCACGCCATCAGCGCACAAATCGGGCGATGTGTCATAGATGGCCCAGGGAACGGTCCGTGCCGCGCCGTTGCCCCGAACGGTGGCCGACCGGTTGCAGGCGACCACGGGTGCTTTCACGGTGGGCTCAGGATCGGCCCACCGAAAGGAACCCCCCATGCGTGCTCTGCCCACACGGCGTATCGCGTCCGGCGCACTGTGCGCCGCCCTCCTGGTCGGGATCACCGCGCCCGCCGCCATGGCGGCCGACCCGGCCCGCGAGCGCAGCCACGCGGCGTCGCCCGACGCGTCGCTCCCCGGGAAGGACGCGCTCGTCGCCAAGGTCAGAAGACTGGGCGCCCTCGGGAGCGGTATCACCCCGGTCACCGACCTGCTGAACGCCGTACTCGAGGCGGACAACGGCCGGCTGCCCGCCGCCGAGGCCAGGAAGCTGGGCGACGCCGCCAAGCGCGCCCTGGCCGAGGAGATCGCCAGGACCCCGGCGCAGCGGCGCGCCGCCGACACCACGAGCGACGCGCTGGACGCCCTGCGGGAGGCCATCGACAACCTCGTGAAGGCGGTCACCGCCGACACCGTCGACGAGGTGCTTCCGACGGTCACCGACCTGCTGACCGATCTGATCGACCGCCTCACCGCTGCGCTGGTCGACGGCTCGCTGCCGGCGTCGGACGAGTCCGTGTCGACTCCGGTGACCGAGGTGCCTGCCGTCACGCTTCCCGCGATCACGATTCCGGCGATCACGTTTCCCGCGATCACGCTGCCGACGGTGGTGCAGCCGACTCCTTGAGCGTCGTACCACGCGCCCTCACCGGTCCGTCGTGGTGCCGGTCCGCCGGAACCGCACCACTGCGGACCGGAACTGATCTCATATGAGGACTTGCAATCTTGGGTGTTTCCGGTTTCCGCTCCGGTCACGGCTCGTTAGGCACGGCGACAGAGTCCCCTCCGGCAACCTGCGTTGCCGCGGAAAGGAACACGATGAAGTCCCTGAAGGCTGCCGCCGTCGTTGCCGGATCCCTGATCGCCGCCAGCGTCGGCGCGCCTGCGTTCGCCCAGGACGCCTCCGTCGCTCCCGTCGCGCCCGACGCCCACAGCGCGCCCGACCTCCAGAGTGCCGCCGCGACTCAGAGCGCTCCGGCGGACCAGAGTGCGTCGGCGGTTCAGAGCGCCCCGGTCGCGCAGAGTGCTCCTGCGGCCCCCAGCGCCCAGGCCGCCCAGAGTGCGCCTGCCGCTCCGAGCGCCCCGGTCGCGCAGAGCGCCCCGGCCGCTCCGAGCGGACCCGTGGCTCCGAGTGCTCCCGTCGCGCAGAGTGCTCCGGCGGCTCCGGCCGCGCCGGTCGCGCAGAGCGCCCCGGTCGCCCCGGCGGCTCCGGCTGCGCCGGTCGCGCAGAGCGCCCCGGTCGCCCCGGCGGCCCCGGTCGCGCAGAGCGCCCCGGCGGCCCCGGCGGCCCCGGCAGCTCCGGCCGCTCCGGTCGCGCAGACCGCTCCGGCCGCTCCGGCCGCTCCGAGCGCCCCCGCCGCCGCGCCGGCGACCCAGCCGGGCACCCCCGAGCTGGCGAACACCGACCTCAGCGGCGGCCTGTCGACCAAGTTCCCCACGGTGAACGGGCACAGCTCGCTGATCCCCTCGGCGAAGGACGCCTCGAACACCCTGGACAAGGTCAAGCCGGTGCACGGCAACCTGTGGCTGTAAAGGCTGGAAGCACGCCCTACGGAGGGACGGACCTCGGTGCACACCGAGGACCGTCCCTCCGCGTGTGCGGGGCGATCACCGGCCTGGCCGCGCGGCGGTGACCGCGCGGGACGTTCGGCGGTTAGCGCTACGGACAACCGCACCGGACGAGGAGTCAAGCATGGTCGTCAGCATCGGCGGAGCATCGGCGGAGGCCGAGCAGGGAGCACCGGACCCGGCACCGCCAGGACCGGCCGACCGCACACGGCGGAACGCGACGCTCGGCCTGGTCGCCTGCGCGGTGACCGCCGCACTCGCCCCGGTGGCCGTCGCCCTGCGGTTCTCCCGCCAGGGATCCGCGGCCGAAGACGCCCTGGACGACACCGCGTTCGACCAGACCTACCGCGGTCGCCGCATCCTGGGCATGTGGATGCCCGCCGCGGGCGCGTCCGGTGACGGCCGGTGGCATGTGACGGTGGACGGCCGTCCGCTGCATCTGATGCGCCGGGCCGACGGTACGTGGCTGAGCATGGTCGACCACTACTGCTCGTACCGGACACCGCTCGACGCCGCCCGCGCCGCCGTCGACGAACTCGGCCCCGGCCGGCGGCTGCGGGATGTGGCCCCGGGACCGATGGGCGCCCGGCCCTCGCACAGGGGGGACCGGCATGGCGTACGTGCGTAAGGACGCCGCCACGCTCACGGCGGCCGAGAAGCGCCGGTTCGTCAACGCGCTGCTGGAGGTCAAACGACGGGGCGAGTACGACCAGTTCGTGCGGACGCACATCGAGTACTTCTCCCCGGACGGCGAACAGGGGCTGCGCGCGGCGCACATGGCGCCCTCCTTCCTGCCCTGGCACCGCCGGTTCCTGCTGGAGATGGAGGGCGCGCTGCGCCGGGTGGACTCCTCGGTGACGATTCCCTACTGGGACTGGACACGCGACCGCACGACCACCTCCGTCCCCTGGACCGAGGACCTGCTCGGCGGCGACGGGCGCCGCTCCGACCACCGGGTGACGACCGGCCCGTTCGCCCACCGGCAGGGCCACTGGACCCTCAAGGTGAACGAGAGCGACGAGGAGTTCCTCACCCGGGACCTCGGCCACTCGCGCGACCCACTCGACCTGCCCACGAAGAGCGAGCTGGAGTGGGCGCTGGCGGACCCCGCCTACGACGTCGCGCCCTGGGACTCGACGGTCACCCGAGGCTTCCGCAACAAACTGGAGGGCTGGGGCACCGGCCGGGGCAGCGCCTCCTGGTACAACCACAACCGGGTCCACCGCTGGGTCGGCGGGGTGATGCTCAGTGGCGCCTCCGTCAACGACCCTGTCTTCTGGCTGCACCACGCCTTCATCGACCTGCAGTGGTATCGCTGGCAGTCGCGGCACCGCGGGGCCCGCTACCTCCCCGAGACACCGCCCGGCTCCGGCGACGGACAGCACGGACGGATCGTGGCCCGGCACCAGAAGCTGCCGCCGTGGGACGTGACTCCGGACGAGCTCGAGGACGTCGGCCGGATCTACCGGTACGCATGAGCTGACGCGGCTTCACGGCAAGAGCCCCGGCGCTGTGGCGCGCCGGGGCTCTCGTCGTGGCAGGACGGCTGAGGTCAGTTGCCGTAGTGGTGCTTCTTGTGGTGACCGTTCTTGCAGGTGTTGCCGATGGCCGGGTTGAGCAGACCGGCCGCGCTGACCGTGTTGTTGCACACGTTGATCGGCGCGTGGATCGGCACCTGGATGACGTTGCCGGACGTCACGCCGCCCGAGTTGATCGCCGCACCCTCGGCACCGGCGCCCGCCGCGGCGATACCGGCCCCGCTGAGGACCACAGCACCCGTGCCCAGAGCGGCGATCCCCGCCTTCGCGATGAGAGACATCACGTTCTCCTTAGTGACTTCGGTAAGCGCGGCGGCATGTTGCTCGACCGCACTCCACGCTCAACGCGGCGGCCGAAGACCAGTTACGGCGTTTGTCCATGGATCACCCTTTGACGCACCACCGGCCCGGATAGATGCCGGATTGGGCCAGCTGGTGGAGGTGTGCGGTGTCGAAACGTCCTTTTAGTGAACCATCCTCTAAGTTGAGCACCGTCAGTGACCAGGCCATCACGGACTGTGTCGACATGAGAACGGAGAGGTAATGCGCAAGTTCCAGAGGGTCGCAGTCGTCGCGGCCATGCTCGGCAGCGTCGGCTTCCTCGGTGCGGGCATCAGCCAGGCCCACGGTGACGAGGACGGCAAGTTCAAGGCGGACAACAAGCAGAACCAGAAGTGCTCGGCGGACTACACCGGCTTCACGGGCACCTCGGCGGGCAACGACATCCTCACGCCGAGCAACGTCAGTGGCCTGCAGCTGACCGACAAGAGCGAGCACACGTCGGTGGAGTGCACCCAGATCTGGGCCATCGGTCACTGACCGCCGGTACGCGTAACCTCAGCAGGCCCCGAGGGCTCAAGCCCTCGGGGCCTGCTGCTCGACTCCCGGTTCATCTATTTATCCCATTTATGGCGACTTTGGACGATTGCGCGTTTCTCCCATCAAAAGCCTCGAATGCTGCCTACAGTTCGTGACTGTCAGTGTCCAGTCCGCCACGGGCTGTGTCGACACGAGAATTGGAGAGGTAATGCGCAAGTTCCAGAAGGTTGCGGTTGTCGCGGCCGTGCTCGGCAGCGTCGGCTTCCTCGGCGCGGGCGTCAGCCAGGCCTACGGTGACGACGACGCGACGGTCAAGCTGGACAACAAGCAGAGCCAGAAGTGCTCGGCGGACGGGACCTACCTGACGGGTACCAAGGCGCTCAGCGACGTCACCACCTCGACCAACGTCGGTGGCCTGCAGTACAACGACAAGAGTGAGCACACGTCGGTGACCTGCAACCAGATCTGGACCGTCGGTCACTGACCACTTCAGCCGTGTCCGACAGGCCCCGGGGTTCGACCCCGGGGCCTGTCGCTGCCTTCTCGGTGTGCGGAGTCCGTCCGCCGATGTGCGGTAAGAAATTTCCTCTTTGCGCGTTTCTCGCGAGAAAAGGCGCAAATGTCATCTAAAGTTGGTGACTGTAAGTGTCCAGTCCGTCGCGGACTGTATCGACACAGGAAACGGAGAGGTAATGCGCAAGTTCCAGAAGGTTGCGGTTGTCGCGGCCATGCTCGGTAGCGTCGGCTTCCTCGGCGCGGGTGTCAGCCAGGCCCACGGTGACGACGACGCGTCCGTCAAGCTGACCAACAAGCAGAACCAGGACTGCTCGGCGGACTACACCGGGTACACCGGCACTGAGGCCGCCAGCGGCATCACCACCGCGACCAACGGCACCGGCTTCCAGTACAACGACGAGAGCAAGCACAAGTCGGTGAAGTGCACCCAGATCTGGACCATCGGCAAGTGATCGCCACCAGCTGATCTGGACGGGCCCCGGAGTGCGAACCAGGTGTTCGCGCCCGGGGTCCGTCGTTTGATGTCAGAAGCATCGAATTATTCCACTTTTGGGGATGCATACGCATCGGCGCGTTTCGTCCAACGAAAGGCCCATGTGTCACCTACAGTGGGTGACCATCGGTGGCTGGCTCGTTACGGCCTGTGTCGACTCAACAAGGAGAAGTAATGCGCAAGTACCACAAGGCGGCAGTCGCCGTTGCCATGCTCGGCAGCGTCAGCTTCCTGGGCGCCGGTGTCGGCAACGCTGCCGATGGGGCGGAGCAGGCCAAGCTCGACCAGACGTGCGCGGCGAACGACTCGTCCGTGGGGGCAGGGCTCATCAACATCCACAACGTCAACGTCGTGGTCAACCTCCTCGGCCTCCAGTACACCGACCAGAGCAAGCACAAGTCGGTGAACTGCACGCAGGCCGTCCCGGTCAAGTGACGACGGCTTCGCCGTCCGGTCACGAGGGCCGACTGTAAAGGAAAAGGCATATGCTCAATTCGAAGAAGATCGCTGCGGCCGCCGGCGTCCTGGGGAGCTTTGCTCTGATCGGTGCCGGTGCCGCCCAGGCCTTCGCCGGGGAAGGCTCCGGCAAGTGCGCCGACGACGGCAAGGGTCATGTGCGCTGCGTGCAGGTGAGTGAGTATCAGATCACCACCGACAAGCGCGGAAACATCACCATCGTCAACGATGCGACGCAGAACTGCCCCGCCGCGCACGGCCAGGTCGAGTGTGTCAGCAGCTTCGCCGTCCCTGGCAAGCACTCCTGACCTTCACCGCCCCGTACGGTGCCATATGGCCGGGACCCGATATCGGGTCCCGGCCATTGCTGTGTAATCGACGGGGTGTTGTCGCGGGGTCCTTAATCCGTTCGGATGATTTGTCGCCGTATTTATTGTCTGTTGCCGCCCCGTTCGGAGTCACTGGGTGTAGACGCCAGTGCGCTGCCCATCCACTGCGCCGAGAAACCGGCAGTGAAGCTTCAAGGGGCAGCCATGGGTATACGTTCGAGGAAGAACAGACGGATGCTGATCACCGCGGCCGCCGCCCTGTTCCCCGGTGCCGCATTCGCCGTGGGCTCCGTCGTCAATTACGTGGCCGGCGTCGTGCAGATCACGTTCATCGCCGCAGGAGCCGCCTGCTCCAGTCTGGCCGCCTACGTCGCATTGCGCGCGAAGGCCAGGCTCGCCGACGCGGAGATCGCGGCGTTCAGCGAGAACCTCTGCGCCATCGTGGAGAACCTGATACGGCTCGCCCATGAGCCGAACGGCACCAACGAGCTCAGGATCCAGACCGTCGACTGGATCACCACCCTGGTCGCCACGAAGGCCGGACCCGGCACCCGATGCGCCTACTACGCCCTGGAGGAGGACGGCCGCCGCCTCAGACGACGAGGCCAGTACGGCGACGTCAGCCAGGCACCCGACGAGTACACCGCCGACGAGGCGGACGGCAGGGACCTGCTGTGGGCGCTCGGCCGCAAGACCGCCGTCAGGATCGACGACACGTTCTCGACCAGCGGCTACCCGACGATCAACCTGGGGGACGGCTACCGGTCGTCCATCGTCGCTCCCGTGTACGTGGGGGACCGGCCCGTGGGAGTCCTCATCCTCGACGCGCCCGACGTCTGTGCGTTCGCCGAGACCGGCGAGGGCTTCGTACGCCTGTTCTCGCTGCTCCTCGCGGCCGTGCACAGCGCCGAGAGGGGATCACGGCTTGCTCCCGGCTGACGACTCGACGGCCCGGCGGTCGCCTTCCCGGTCATGCCCCCGGGGGCGGCGCAGCGCCCAGACGGCCACCGGCGCGCCCGCTCCGACCAGTGCCGCCGCCATGCACAGCCCGGCCTGATACCCCGTCCGCAGGGCTTCGGGGGACGCGGCACCCCCGGACCGCGCCGAGCGTTGCGCGAAGGTCACGACGGCGCCCACCAACACGATGCCGAACACCCCGGAGAGCTCACGGGTGGCGCTGAACAGGCCCGCGGCGAAGCCGGACAGCTGACGGGGCGCGGACTCCAGGGCCCGCGTCGTCACGGGCAGGGCCAGCGCGGAACCCGCGCCCACCGTCGCCAGTCCCGGCAGGAGGTCGACGAGGTCGCCGTAGGAACTGCCCAGCGCGACCAGCAGCAGGCCGCACGCCACCAGGAGCAGCCCCGACGCGGCGATCCGGCCGTCTCCCCACCGTCTGGCCATGACCGCGATGAACGGAGCCGTGACACACAGCGCCAGGACCACCGGAGTGAACGTCAGCCCCGCCTGGGTGGGACTGAGCCCCAGACCGCTCTGCAGGAACTGGGAGGTGTAGAAGTAGACGCCGGTCACCCCCAGCCCCCACAGCAGCTGGGCGACCAGTCCGCCCAGGAAGGGCCGTCGGCGCAGTAGTCGGCCGAGCGCGGCACTGCGGCGGGGTTCCGGCCGGCAGCACAGCGTCACCACCCCGGCGACGGCGGCGACACCCGAGACGACGACCGTCGGCTCACCGAATCCGTACGCGGGCCCCTGGATCAGGCAGTAGACCAGGGCGGCCAGGGAGAGACAGGTCAGCGCGATCACACGGTGCGGCACCGCCGTGAAGCCACCCGGCGGGCGGGGTGCGCCGCGGTCGGCGCCGGGCAGGGCGAGGGCGCCGACGAGGAAGCCGACGATGCCCAGGGGGACGTTCAGCGCGAACAGCCACTGCCAGCCCAGGTGCTGTGTCACGACACCGGAGATGACCGGCCCGAAGGCCAGCGCGGAGGCCAACGCCGCCGTCGTGGCGCCGAATCCGGCCGTGCGCACACTGCGCGGCAGGTCGTGGGACATCACCGCCAGCGAGGCCGGCAGGATGAACGCCGCGCCGGCGCCCTGCACGGCACGGAAGCCGACGAGCATCCCCTCCGAGCCCGACAGCGCACAGCACACCGAGGACCCGGTGAACACCGCGAGCCCGGTGAGCAGCGACCAGCGCCGTCCCCGGGTGTCGGTGAGCTGGCCCGCGAACAGCAGAAAGGCCGCGAGTGACAACGGATATGCGGTGGCCACCCACTTCAGGCCCGTGTCGCTCATACCGAGTTCCCTGCGCATCTCGGGCAGCGCGACATTCACCACGGTGTTGTCGAGAGCCGTCAGGAACGTGGCCAGAATGACCGCCGTGACGACGCTCAGGGTGCGAAGCCTCACGTGCGAAATATAGGCGCTGGTGACTCGTGGGTTGAGCGTACCGACGGATTGTATCGGCGTGTCACCGAAGAAGCGGCACAGGTCCGTGTTTCGCTGTTGCTCTTCGCTGTTGTTCCGCTGCTTTCGTCCGGAACCCCTCGCGCGTGAAGGTTCGGTGAGCCAGTGCCATTCCTGGTGACAGAAACCATCAGCCACCATCTTGCCCAAGCCGCCGCCCTCACACCCGACGAGACGGCCTTCACGTTCGTCGACCACAGCGCCGACACCAGGGGCGTGGCCTCCTCGCTCACCTGGCACGAACTGGACGAGCGGGTACGGCGGACCGCCCGCGCCCTGCGCTGTGCCGACACCGCGGGGGAAAGAGTGGCGGTGGTCGCTCCGCAAAGCCTGGAATACGTCGTGGGATTCCTCGCCGCCGCCTGTGCCGGTGCCATTGCGGTTCCCCTCTTCCCGCCTTCCTTGCCCGGCCACGAGGAGAAGCTCGTCGCGGTACTCCGGGACGCCTCGCCCAGGTTTCTGCTGACCGTGGAGGAACAGCGGAAGCCGCTCATGGAATTCTGCGCGGCGCACGGCATGTCCGCCGACTTCCGCGTCGTCACCGAACAGGAACTCGCGCGGAACTCGGCGGGACTGCGCGAGGATTTCGACGAGCCGCTGCCGGACGACGTGGCATACCTGCAATACACCTCGGGCTCCACCCGGATTCCGTCCGGGGTGGCGATCACGCACGCCAATGTGTGCATCAACGCCCGGCAGGCTCTCGACGCCTACGACATCCGCCGGGGCCGCAACTGCACGGTGGGATGGCTGCCGCTCTATCACGACATGGGACTGGTGTCGACGATCGCCATGCCGGTCATCGGTCATCTGCCGTCGGTCCTCATGGACCCCCTGGCGTTCATCCAGCAACCGGTGCGCTGGCTGCGCCTGCTGACCCGGCATCACGGGGCGTTCACCGCCGCGCCCAACTTCGCCTACGACTACTGCGTGCAGAGGGTGGACGCCGAGGAACGCGCCGAACTCTCCCTGGAGTCCGTCGCGGCCATGGTGAACGGCAGCGAGCCCATCGTGTCCCGCACCCTGGAGCGCTTCCAGACGGCCTTCGCGCCCGTCGGGATGAGGCGCACGACCATGCGCCCCTCCTACGGGCTGGCCGAGGCGACCGTGTTCGTGTGCGCGTCACCGGCGGGCGAGGAGCCGGCCGTCACCCCCTTCGACCGGCAGGCCCTCGGGGAGGGGACCGCGCGCACGCTGGACAGCAGCGACGACCGGGTGATGGTCGAGCTCGTCGGATGCGGCCGGCCTACGGGGCAGGAGATGGCGATCGTCGATCCCGCGACGGGACGACGCCGGGAAGACGGGGTCATCGGTGAGATCTGGCTGCGCGGCCCCAACATCGGCCGCGGCTACTGGAACCACCACGAGCAGAGCGAGGCCGTCTTCCACGCGGTCCTCGACGGGGACGACCCCACCGAACCATGGCTGCGCACCGGCGACCTGGGTGTGTGGCACGACAAGCAGCTCTACGTCACCGGCCGGCTGAAGGACCTGGTGATCATCGACGGGACCAACCACTACCCGCACGACATCGAGGAGACCGTCCAGTCGGCCCATCCGGCGATCCGCCCGCACCACATCGCCGCGTTCTCCCTGTCCGGCGACGACGGCGAGCGGCTGGCCGTCGTCGCCGAGCACGCCCGGGACGTGACCGGGTCCCAGGAACTCGCGCAGGAGGTGACCCGGGCGGTGCGGTCCGCGGTCGCCGCCAGACACGGCGTCGCCGTCCACCACTTCGTGCTGGCACCGCCCGGCAGTGTGCCCCGCACCACCAGCGGCAAGGTCGCCCGCAGCGCCTGCCGCGACCAGTACCTGGCAGGCGCGTGGGCGGACGGAACAGGCGCCTGGAACCGATGACCGGCCCTGTGCGGGCCGCAGGGAGAGGGACAGATGCGAGGAATGCAGTCGGCCGCCCGGCCCGGCCCGGAACCGGCCTCCGCCGCGGAGCTACGTGCCTTCCTGCGCCGGCTCCTCTCCGAGACCTGCGGCATCCCCGAAACAGGCCTGGACGACACCCGGCCGCTGGTGGACTACGGCCTCACCTCCCGCGCCGCCGTCGGGGTCACCGGACGGCTGGAACGATTCCTCGACGCGCCGCTGCCGGCCACGCTGCTGTGGGAGAACCCCACCATCGGATCGCTCGTGGAGCGTCTGACCAGCGGTGAGCGAACCGAACCGGAGGGACGCACCGGGAGCGGCAGCACCGAACCGGCGGCAGAGCCGGGCCCCGTCGCGGTGATCGGTGTCGGCTGCCGTCTGCCCGGCAACCTCAGCGGCCCCGAGGCCTTCTGGAAGCACCTGATCGCGGGAAGCGACCTCGTCGGCACCGTCCCCGCCCGACGCTGGCGGGACTTCGCCCACCTGCCCGGTGCGGCCGCACTGATGGCACGCACCACCCGCCGGGGCGCCTTCCTCGACGACATCGAGGCGTTCGACGCCGACTGCTTCGGCATCACGCCGCGCGAGGCGGAGGTGATGGACCCCCAGCAGCGCCTGCTGCTGGAGGTCGGCTGCGAGGCCCTGGACCACGCCGGGCGTCCCGCGTACAGCCTTCAGGGCAGTGACACCGGGGTGTTCGTCGGTCTCAGCGCCCTGGAGTACGGACACCTGACCACGTCGGACCCCGCCCGACTCACCCCGTGGACCAGTACGGGAGCCGCCGGGAGCATCGCCGCGGGCCGGCTGTCGTACCTCTTCGACCTGCACGGACCGAGCATCACCGTCGACACGGCCTGTTCCTCGTCCCTGGTGGCGGTGCACCAGGCGTGCCGCAGCCTGCGGGACGGTGAGTGCGACACGGCGCTCGCGGCGGGCGTCAACGTCGTGCTCTCGCCCACGGTCACCGCCTCCTTCCAGCAGGCCGGAGCACTCGCGGCGGACGGCCGCTGCAAACCGTTCGACGCCGCCGCCGACGGCATCATCCGCGGCGAGGGCTGCGGCGTCGTCGTCCTCAGACGGCTGGCCGACGCCCTGCGCGACGGCGACCGGGTGCTGGCCGTCATCAGGGGTACGGCGGTCAACAGCGACGGCCGGTCGGCGGGTCTGATGGCCCCCAACCCCGCGGCACAGGAACGTCTGCTCCGCGGCGCGCTGGCCGACGCCCGGATCGACGCCGCCGGAATCGACTACGTCGAGGCACACGGCACCGGCACCCTGCTGGGCGACCCCATCGAGGCCGGCGCACTGGGTGCCGTGCTCGGCCGCGGCAGACCGGCGCACCAGCCCCTGCTCATCGGCTCCGTGAAGAGCAACCTGGGCCATCTGGAAGGCGCCGCGGGGATCGTCGGCCTGATCAAGACGGTGCTGGCACTGCACCACGGCCGCATCCCGGGCAGCCTGCACTTCCACCGGCCCAACCCGCACATCGACTTCGACTCCCTCGGGCTGCGTGTCGTCACCGGGCCCGTCGCCTGGCCGGACCGGGGCACCCGGCCGGCCCGGGCAGGCGTGTCCGCCTTCGGTTTCGGAGGCACCAACGCGCACGTCGTCCTGGAACAGGCGGCGGCCGCCGCACCGCACACCGGGAGCCGGGACGGCCATGCCGCGCCCGCGGAGGTTCTCGTCGTGTCGGCCCGCTCCCACGACAGGATCGGCGACGTCGCGACCGGCCTCGCCCGGCTGCTGTCGGCCGACGACGCACCCGCGCTCAGGGACGTCTCCCACACCCTGGCCCGTAACCGGAGAGGGCCCGGGTGCGCCGCCGTCGTCGCGCGCACCCACGAGGAGGCCGCCGGACTCCTCGGCGCCCTGGCCCGCGGAGAGCAGGCCCCGGGCTGTGTGCCGCCCGGCACCGACGACCGGGCGGCGCGGCCCTCGGGCACCCGCCGTCCCGTCCTCGTCTTCTCCGGTCACGGCTCCCAGTGGCAGGGCATGGGGCTGGGCCTGCTGAGGGACGATCCCGTGTTCGAGGCGGCGGTCCGTGAGCTGGACCCGGTGTACCTCAAACGGACGGGCCGGTCGCTGCGGGACATGCTCGGGCAGACATCGGCGGCACCCGGCGTCGAGCACGTCCAGCCGCTGCTGTTCGGGATGCAGATCGCCCTGGCGCGCACCTTCCTCGCCCACGGGGTCGAACCCGCCGCCGTCATCGGTCACTCCGTGGGAGAGGTCGGCGCCGCGGTCGTCGCCGGCGCCCTGGACGTCGACGACGGTCTGCGGGTCGTCCTCGACCGGTCGGCCCGGCTCGCCGGTCTCGACAGCGCAGGCGCCGGCGCCATGGCCGCGGTGGAACTGGCCGACGAGGAACGCGAGGAGGTCCTGTCGCGTTTCCCCGGCGTCGAGATCGCCGTGCACTTCTCCCCGCGCAGATCCACCGTCGCCGGGCCGGCCCTGGCCGTGCGCGGCCTGGTCGACGAGCTCACCGGCCGGGGCCGTATGGCACGGCTCCTCGACGTCGGCGGAGCGGGACATTCCGCCGCGATCGATCCGATCGTGCCGGGGCTGCGCGAGGCCCTGAGCACGCTGCGGCCCGGCACCGCGCACCTCGCCTGGTACAACACCGTCCTCGACGACCCGCGTGCCCCCGTCCAGGCCGACGCCGCCTACTGGTGCGCCAACGTCCGCCGCCCCGTCCGACTGCGGCAGGCCGTCGCCGCGGCCGCCGCCGACGGACACGACCTCTTCCTGGAGATCTCGCCCCACCCCGTCGCCCAGATCCCCCTGACCGAAACCCTGCAAGCCGCCGGCGCCCCCGAAGCGGTGGTGGTCCCCGCCCTGCACAAGCGGATCGACGAGGCGGTCGCCCTGCGCGGCGCGCTCTTCCGGCTGCACCTCGCGGGAGCCGGAGTGGACGAGGACCGGCTCTGGCCCGCGGGGACACGGATCCCGCTGCCCAGCCCGCCCTGGCGCCACGAACGCCACTGGTTCGCGAGCCGCACCCCGGCAGCGGGTGACCCCCGCGCGGGCCACTCCCCACTGGGCCGTCGCACCGACGACCCGCGTACGGGGGCGGTGCTCTGGCAGACCGAGCTCAGCGCGGACGGCGACCGTAGAGCCGTACGACAACTCCACGGCCGCACCGTCCTCACCCTGCCCGCGGCCGCCGCCCTCATGATCGCGGCGGCCCAGGAGATCCACGCGCGGGACGGGCTTCCTGAACTGCGCCTGGAGGACGTGGCCGTCCACCGGTGGCTGCCCCTGGCCGGCAGGACACCGGTGACCGTCGTCTGGGACCCCTCCGACGCCGGCGCCACCGTCACCGTCAACGCCCGCACCACGAGCGGCACCTGGACCTGCCACGCATCGGCGCGGATCCCCACCGAACCGGCATCGGCTCCCGACGTCCCGCCCACCCCGCCGGACGTCGTCAGCCACTGGAGCCGCGCCGACTCCGGGGACCACGCCGGGGAGTCGTACGAGGAACTCCTCGCCGCGATGCTGTACGCGCCGGCCGACGCCGATGCCACTCCCGCGGGCCTGCGGTCCCTGCACCTCCAGCACCCCGGCGCCCTGAGCACGCAGTACACCCTCCACGCCTTCGAGGACGCTTCCGACGGAAGCTGGGACGTCGTGGCGGACGCGGCCGACGCGTGCATCACCGCGAAGGGGCTGCGCCTTCGCCCCGCCGGGGAGGATGAGGTCCCCCGGCACCTCGAGGCGCTCGCCCACGACATCCAGTGGCAGAAGTCGGCCGTCCCGCTCCCGGCACCGCTCGACAGCGCCCTGATCCTCGTAGGCGACAGGGGCCCCGGCACCGGCGAGGACGCACTGGCCACCGGGCTCGCGGAGGAGCTGGCGGAGGCGCTGGCGGCGAAGAACGTACGGACCACGACCCGGCCGCTCACCGCGCCCACCGACCGATTGTTCGACGACTGGCCGCAGGGAACGGCTCCGGCGGCTCCCCGCGCCGTCGTACTGCTCCTCGGCGCCACCCCAGGGTCCCCGGCCGACGCCCTGTGCGGCGCCGCGCGGGTCGCTCGGCAGCTCGCCGCCGACCGCCACGCCCAGCACCGGCCCCGGCTCTGGCTGGTCACCGTACGGGCCCGGGCCTCCGCACCGGGCGAGCCCGGCAAGCCCGAACTGGCCTGCCTGCGCGGTCTCGTACGCACCCTCGCCCTCGAGGAGCCCGCACTGCGCGCGACCCTCGTCGACATCGACGACCAGTTCGACCACGTGGACGACCTCGTGCAGGAGCTCCTCGGCAACAGTCCCGAGGACGAAGTCGTCTGGCGGGCGGGCACCCGCAAGGTCGCCCGGCTGTCGCCCGCCGACTGCGCGGAGCAGCAGTACGAGGCACCGTTCGTGCGCCGCAGCGGTTCCTACATCGTCACCGGCGGCCTCACCGGCCTGGGGCTCGCGACGGCCCGCCGCCTGGCCGAACAGGGGGCCGGCCGGCTGGTCCTGTGCGGAAGACGGCCTCCCGGCCCGGAGGCGGAAGAGGCCATCGCCGGGCTGCGTGAGCTCGGGACGTCCGTCGCCGTGGCGCAGGGGGACATCGCCGACCCGGACGTGGCTCCCCGCCTGGTGCGGGCCGCGATCGAGGAGGGGCACCCGCTGCGCGGGGTCGCCCACTGCGCCGGCGTCCTGCACGACCGCATGATCACCGACCTGGACCCCGACGACATCCACACCGTGCTGCGGCCCAAGGTCACCGGGGCACTGCGGCTGGAGGCGGCCGTCGACTCCCACGACCTCGACTGGTGGGTGTTCTACAGTTCCGCGGCCGCCCTCCTCGGCTCACCCGGCCAGTCCGCCTACGCGGCCGCCAACGCCTGGCTGGACGCGATCGCCCAACGCCGCAGAGCGGAGGGCAGACCTGCCACGTCCATCGCCTGGGGCCCCTGGCGGGAGGCCGGCGCCGCGCCCGAAAACCCGGCCCTGGCAATGGAGTCCCTCACCGTGGCCGAGGGACTGGACGCCCTGCAGACCCTCGTCGTCCACCGCCACACGCACACGGGTGTCGTGCACCTCGACAGCCGGCGAGTCCTCGAGGCCTTCCCCTCCCTGGCCGACATCCCCTTCTTCAGCGACAGCCTCCGAGTCCATGACACCTCCGTGGACGACTGGCCGGGGCCCGGCGCCCTGGACACCCTCGGCGAGCGGGCCGCCGACAAGATCTGCGAGCGGCTGGCCGAGCGAACCGCCGCGATCATGGGCTTCCGCGCCCCGGACCTCGACGACACGGTTCCGCTGCCCGCGCTCGGGCTGGACTCCCTGATGGCCGTCCGCATCCGCAACGCCGTCCTGCAGGACTTCGCCGTCGAGCTGTCCCCGGACCTCATGCTGCGCGGGGCGACCCTGACCGAGGTCGGTGACACCGTCCTGGCGGAGCTCGGGCTGCGACGCGAGGCACCCGACGCGCCACGACAGGACACCCCCGCGGGGGCCCTGCCCGCCGCGACGCTGCCGTCCTCCATCCAGCCACGCGACGCCGCCGAGCGTCTGGTGGCCGGTGCCTGGGCGGAAGTCCTGCCGGAGCCGCCGACGGACGTCCGCTGCCACCTCCTCGCGGCCGGCGCGGACCAGCGCGTCGCGGAGGAACTGATCGAGGCGATCCGCCGCCGCCTGGGCGAGGACACCGAGCTCACGCTGACCGCCGAGACGGTGCTCGAGCACGGCACGGTGGCCGCCGTCGCGGAACTCGTCCGGCCGGCCGTCAACCCCACCGGCGACAGCGTCGTGAACCCCCTGCGGCCGTCACGGCCGGGCTCCTCCAGGCCGCCCTTGTTCACCTTCCACCCCGCCGGCGGCCCGACCTCCGTCTACCAACCGCTGACCCGGCTCCTGCCCCGCGACCAGCCGGTGTACGGGATGGAACGGCTGGACCGCGTGAACTCGATGGAGGAGATGGCCGCGCACTACCTGTCCCTCATCAGGCGGATCCAGCCGCGGGGGCCCTACCGGCTCCTCGGCTGGTCCTTCGGCGGCTGCCTCGCCTACGAGACGGCACAGCAGCTGACCGACGCGGGGGAGAGCGTCGCCTTCCTCGGACTGATCGACACCATCCTGCCGGCCGCCCTGCCGGACCTGGACTCCGAGGAACTGCTGCTCGAACGCTTCCGCCGGTTCGCCGCGTACATCGAGAAGACCTACGGACAGCACCTGGACCTGCCCTACGACGAACTCGCGGCCACGCCCGACGACCAGCAGATCGACGTCGTCATGCGCGTGGCGGCGAGGGCAGGGCTCGACATGAGCCCGGGCGTCATGGAGCACCAGCGCACCTCCTACATCGACGCCCGGGTCGGCGAGCGCTACGTCCCCCGCCCGTACGGCGGCCCCGTGGTGCTCTACCGCGCGCAGCAGGCGCAGCGCCTCACGACGGCCCTCGACCCGCGTTACCTCAGGTCGGAGGCCGATCTGGGCTGGGCGCCGCTGTGCCCCCGTCTCGAAGTGGTGCCCGTCGAGGGCGACCACCTCTCCCTGATCGACCCGCCGCACGTCACGGCGATCGCCCGCCACCTCACGCGGTCCCTGACGGTGACCGGATGAGCCGCACCGCGCGCCGGCCGCGCATCCGGGCGTACCTGCTGGGCGGCGTGCTGCTGATGTCGCCCCTGGCCGCGGCGGGGCACGCCACAGCGGCGGGGGCCTCCCCAGCGGCGGGGGCCGTTCCGGCGGAGCATGTCCCAGTGGCCGGGTCCGCCCCAGCGGTGGGGGCCGTTCCGGCGGCGGGGCACGTCCCGGTGGCCGGGTCCGTTCCAGCGACCGGGTCTGCCCCAGCGTCCGGGTCCGCCCCGGCAGCGGGGCACGTTCCAGTGGCCGGGGCCGCCCCAGCGGTGGGGACCGTCCCAGCGGTGGGGGTCGTCCCAGCGGTGGGGGCCGTCCCAGCGGTGGGGGCCGTTCCGGCGGCGGGGCACGTCCCAGCGACCGGGTCTGCCCCAGCGGCGGGGCACGCCCCAGCGACCGGGTCCGTCCCAGCGGCGGGGCACGCCCCAGCGGCCCGAGACGCCCAAGCGACGGGGCACGTCCCAGCGACCCGGCACGTCACGGTCGCCGGGGGCCGCCCCGGGCCGGCCCTTGCCGACGACGGCGCCTACATCAGCCGTGTGGAACCCCTCGACGAGCGCGTGCTCGACCTCACGGTCGAGTCACCGGCCATGAGAGCCGCCATGCCGGTGCGCGTCATCCTCCCCCGGCACTGGCGGGAGGAACCGAACAGCACCTTCCCGGTCGTCTACCTGCTGCAGGGGGCGAGCGACGACTACACGTCGTGGACCCGTGAAACCGACATCGAGGAACTCGCCGCCGACACCGACGTCCTCGTCGTCATGCCGGAAGGCGGCCGGGCCGGCTTCTACACCGACTGGTGGGACCACGGCAGGAGCACGGCCCCGCGCTGGGAGACGTTCCACACCGGGGAACTGAGGCAGTTGGTGGAACGCGCGTTCCGCGGCGACGGCGCCCGGGCGGTCATCGGACTGTCCGAGGGCGGCCTGGGCGCGCTGAACTACGCCGCACGTCACCCGAACACCTACCGCTTCGTCGGTTCCCTCAGCGGTGTCGTCGACACCTCCGACCCGGTCATGCGGTTCGGCATCGCCGTCACCTGCCTGCGTGAGCACGTCGACCCCGAGCGCCTGTGGGGGCGCCCGGACGCGCAGCGACGGATCTGGGACGCCCACAACCCCTCCCGCATGGTGAGCAGGTTCAGGAACACCTGGGTCTACCTCTACGCCGGGACGGGAGTTCCCGGCGGACTGGAGCAGGGGTTCGACGCGGCCGCCTCCCTGCTGGAGAAGCCCCTGGGCCCCTCCACCTACGCGTTCGCCCGTGACCTACGCCGCAGCGACGTCAAGGTCACCACCGACCTGTTCAAGCCCGGCACCCACGCGTGGCCTTACTGGCAGCGGGAGTTGCACCGCATGTGGCCTTCCGTGCTCTCCGCGCTGGGGGCCGGCGCGTCCGAGCGCTGACCGCCGGTTCGCACCCGCCCGGAGGTCTTGGAGGTGCCGTCGCCTGCCCTCTGTGCTGGCATTGCACCTGGGGGTACTCGTGCCGACCCGCGGCCGAAAGGGGCCACCGTGACCTGGCAGGCTCAGCCGTCCCGCCCGCCCGGGGAGGCGCTCGGCGCGCACATCGTCGTCGTCACCATTCCGCAGCCAGGCCATGTCCTGCCCACTCTCGCGGTCGTGAGCGAACTCGTGCGGCGCGGCCACCGCGTGACCTACGTGGCCAGCGAGGAGTTCGCCGGGCCGGTCCGTGAGGCCGGCGCGGATGTCTTCCTTCCCCTGGTGGGCCGCCCGCCGGTGGGTGCCATCCCGGACGGCGACCTGGAGGCCGGGGTGCTGCTGCTGGCCCGCCAGGCGAGCGAACTGGTACCGCGCTTGCTCGACGTCTTCGCCCGGGACAGACCGGACGTCGTCCTCCACGACCTGCTGGCCTGGGGCGGGCAGGTGGCGGCGCACCGTATGGGTGTCCCGGCCGTGCAGCTCAACTGCAGTCACGCTCCGTACGCCGGCTGGGAAACCGAGATGTGCGGTGTCTCCTCGCTCCGGCAGGCCGCGTTCCACGACGCCTTCCGCTCACTGCTGAGCAGCAACGGCGTCGGCGTCGGCCTCGAGTCCTTCCTCACCGAGCCGTCGTCCGGCGTGGTGTTCACGGTCAGGTCCTTCCAGCGGCGTCCCGAGACGGTCAGCGAGGCGCACACGTTCGTCGGGCCGGCGCTCGGACCGCGGAGCTTCCAGGGGGACTGGCACCGGTCCTGCGCGGACCGGCCCCTGCTGGCGATCGCGATGGGTTCCTCCCCGGACGTGTCCCCCTCGTTCGTCGAGGCCTGCGTGGAAGCGTTCGAGCCGGTCGGCTGGGAGGTGGTCATGGCCGTGGGGGATCGGATCGACCCGGACCGGATCGGCCCGGACCGCGCCGGTCCGCAGGACGGGGCCGCGGTACCGGAGAACTTCCGGCTCATGCGCCGCATCCCCCAACTGAGCGTCCTCTCCCAGGCCGGGGCCTTCATCGGTCACGGCGGGATGGGCAGCGTCATGGAGGCGATGTACCACGGGGTTCCGCTGGTGGTCGTCCCCCGGATGGCGGAGCAGATGGTCAACGCGCGCCAGGTCGAGCGACTCGGCCTCGGCCGCTGCCTCCCACCGCAGGGCCTGACACCAGGGGCGCTTCGTGAGGCGTTCCTGGATGTCGTCTCCGACGACCGGATCGCGGCGCGGGTGCGGAGGATGCGGCAGGAAGTCCGGACCGCCGGTGGTGCGCGGGCGGCCGCGGACGTCGTGGAACGGGCCGTCAGGAACGGTCGGCCGTCCTTGCCGCCTGCCGGCGCGTCGTACCGAGTGGCGCGGGAAGTGGTGCGGGGGGCGCCGCACGGCGCCGGACTGCCAGACACGCCTCTGCCTCGTGCACATTGATGACCAGGGAGCCGATCAGGTCGAGCAGTGCCGCCTCGATCTCCCCGCTCTGGTCCCTCCGCCTCGGGCCGTGCCGTCCACCGGATGCGGCGTCCAGGTGGCGGTACAGAGCCCAGCGGGCCTCCAACTGCTGCTCGAGTTCGTCCGCCGGCAGCCTCCGCAGAACCGCGAGATCCAGTGGTGCGAGTGCTGACGCGGCGTCGGCGACGGTGACGGGGCGCGCCGGCCGGCTGGTGCGGCACCCTTCGTCGAAGTTCTCGTCTGCTGTCGCCTGAATTGCTGTCATGGGCGTGTCCCGGTTTCGATGGGGGCGCAGTCTTGCCACTACTGGTATAAGTGCAGGATCTGGAAATGCCCGCAAGCAACGTGAGATATTGTCACCCTTTTGGAGGGGCGTACCGCGGGGCGCAAGACGGGTTTGCGTGGGCCCGCGGTCCGTGGAACCCGTGCGTCCGATCAGCGCACGCGCCAGGCGGGTGCCTGCAGCAGGTCGCCGCGATCAGAAGGATATTCGTCCATATCCACATCGCACCAGACCACTTTTCCGCCCGCGCACAGTCTGTCGGCTCCCCATCTTCGGGTGCAGTACTGAATGATGCCCATTCCTCTTCCGCTCTCGGCGTACTCGTGGGCGGTGAGGTGCACCGGCAGACTGCGGTTGGTGTCGAGCACTTCGACCCGGATGTGGTCCATGAGTAAACGCACGGCCAGCTCGAAGTAGGCTCCGACACCGCTCCGGGAAGCCGGTTCGGTGGAGCCGGAATGCTGTACGGCGTTCGTGACCAGCTCGGAGACCACGAGCAGCAGTCTGTCCGTCGCCGCGGGACCGACCTGCCAGGACAGCAGGGCCTCGTGTACCTGCCGCCGTGTGACGGACACCGACCTGGCTGTGCACGGCAGTCTGAGAAGTATCGCTTCGGCGCCCTGATCGGCTAAGGACGTATTCAGCTGCGCGCATGTTCCCGGAATGCGGTGCAGGAAATCCAGGTATCGGCATGTTGCGCCGGAGGAAAGACAGCTGGGCTGGTTGACTTCTTCCACCTATGACTCCCGGGTGCGGTAATCCGTGACGGGCAGTTAGACGCTACCCAGGGAGAACGTAAAGGAGGGGGGAATTCGGGATGTGATTGTGGGCGCAGGGAGCTCGGAGTGGTTAGTCGGATGGTCCGAATGCCCCTGTGCGCGCTCCACAGAGGGATGCGTTTGGACGGTATCCGTTGACGGAGCCGTCTGTTGAGGCTGCTGCCCGCGGGCATGCCGGTGGCCCGGCTGTCGACCGGGCCACCGGTGGTGCTGTGCTGTTGTGGTTGTGGTTGTGGTTGTGGTTGTGGCGCTGTGGGTCAGGGGGTGTAGGTGAATCCGCCCGTCACGTTCGCGCTGCCGGCGGGGGTGGTCACGACGACCGGGGCGTTACCGGCCGCACCGGCAGGCGTCAGACCGGCGACGAACGATCCGGAGGGGTCGACGACGACGTTGGTCGCGGGCGCGTTGCCGAAGGTGACCTGGGCTCCGGTCAGATGCGACCCGGTGATCACGAACGGCGTACCGCCCGCGGCCGGCCCGGTCGCCGGAAGGATGGACGTCACGGTCGGCGGGGTGGGGGCCACGTAGGTGAAGCCCCCGGGGACGGTCGCACTGCCCGCCGGGGTGGTCACCTGGACCGTCGCGTTGCCCGCGGCTCCGGGGGGCGTCAGCCCGGTCAGGACCACTCCGCCGATGACGTTGACGTTGGTGGCCGGCACCCCGTTGAAGGTGACCGTCGCGCCCGTGAGGTTGGTGCCCACGATGGTGAACGGCGTACCGCCGGTCGTCGGTCCGGTCGGCGGGGTGATACCGACGACGGTCGGCGGCGGTGTGACCGGCGGGGCGACGTAGGTGTAGTTCGCGGGAGAGCTGGTGCCTGCGGGCGTCGTGACGACGACCGGGACGCTGCCCGCGGCGTGCGCGGGCGCGGTGACGACGAGCAGGAAGCCGAACGGGTCCTGGGTCACGATGGTCGCCGGTGTACTGCCGAAGGTGACGGAGGTGGCTCCGGCGAGGTTGGCTCCGATGAGCAGCACTTGGTTCCCGCCCGTGGTGGGACCGAAGCCCGGCACGGCGGCGAACAGGGTCGGCTGGGTGAGGACGGCGGGCAGGCCAGGCAGCAGATTCGCTGACATGTTGGTCTCCTGGAGGAGTTGTCGGTGACTGATCCGACCGATGGCGCCGGTGTACGTTCACACGGGAGCAGGCAGCGTCGCCCCCTGGTCGCGCGAGACGGACGAGCCCTGTGATGTCGTCGGCTTTGTCAGAGGTGGGTCTGCTCACTGAGAGACACGCATCGGAACGGCTCGCTGAGTGAGAGTGGCCCTGGGAGCGGACCACCGTGTGGCCTGCATGCCGCGTCGATGTGGGCATCACGACGCCGTAAGAGCTGGGCAGCTCCGCAGACCGGCGGACATTCGAGATGTCGCGCTGTCCGGCGCGGATGGGCTGCCCGCCGGTATTTCAGTGATACTTCGCGATCGGGCACGCGAACAAGGCCCCTCCATGGATGTCACCCGAACGGGGGAGCTCGCACTACGGCGGGCTGACCGGATGGCGAAGCCCGCTGACCGGATGGCGAAGCCTGCCGACCGGATGGCAGAGCCCGGCGGACCGGCCCGTCGCGAGCCGGTCCGTCAGGAAACGAACGTCACCTGCGGAACGCGTGGAGACGCTCCTCGCCGATGCGTGACCTGGCCTCCGGATCGGTGACGCCCATCCCGGGCCGCGGGGCGAGGCACAGGACCCCGACCTTGCCGATGTGCTGGTTGGTCTGGACGGTGCGCGCCGCCGCACCCACGTCGTCCAGGGTGTAGGTCCTCGACAGCGCCGGGACCAGTTGCCCCAGCGCGAACAGCCGGTTGACCTCCCACTGCTCGTGCAGGTTGGCACCGTGGCTTCCGATGATCTTCTTCAGCCGCATCCACAGGTACCTGTTGTCGTAGAGGTGCTCGTAACCCGTGCTGGATCCGCAGGTGATGATGGTGCCGCCCCGTCTGGCGAGGAAGACCGACGCCGCGAACGTCTTCTTGCCGACGTGCTCGAACACGATGTGCGGGTCCTCGCCGACGACGTCCCGAATGGCTCGGCCCATTCTCTTCCAGCCCTCGGGCTGCTGCAGGAGGGTGGGATCCCCCTCCTCGACGTCCGAGCGGTTGATGACGGCTTCGCACCCGAGAGACCTGAGAAGTTCCGCCTTCTCGGCGGAATTGACGACACCGACGGGGATGCCGCCCCCGTTGAGGACGAGTTGGACGGCATAGGCGCCCAGGCCGCCGGTGGCACCCCAGACGAGAACGACGTCGCCCTGCTTCATCCGGGCTCCGCGCTCACTGACCAGCATGCGGTAGGCGGTGCTCGCGCACAGCGGATTGACCGCGGCCTCCTCCCAGCTCAGGGCGGCCGGCTTCGGCATCAACTGGCTGGCCCGCACGATCGCGTAGTGCGCCAGGCCGCCGAAGTTCGTCTCGAAACCCCAGGCCTTCTGCCCCTCACCGAGCATCCCGTCCCGATGGGTGTCCGGGTCCTGCTCGTCGACGTACGCGGGTGAGATCACCACGTGATCACCCACGTTCCATCTGCGCACGGAGGAGCCGGTACGGACGATGACGCCCGCCGCGTCGGACCCCACGATGTGGTACGGGAGATCGTGCCGGGCCTCCCAGCCCCCCGCTTTCCCCATCTGCTTGAGGAACTGGAACGTGGGGACCGGCTCGAACATCGCGGTCCACACGGTGTTGTAGTTCACCGAGCTCGCCATGACGGCGACGAGGGCCTCGTCGGGAGCCAGTTCCGGCATGGGAACCTGGGTGACCGCGAGCGATTTCCGGACGTCTTTGTCCTCCACGGACCGGAAGGTGTCGACGTCCTCCGCCCGGACCGTGGCGGCGGGAAAGTACTTCGGCACGGGGAGGGACTGCAGGTCCGCGGCGCCGGCCTCTGCGATGACTGCTTCAGACATCTCAGAGATGTCAGACATGGAGGACTGCATCAGGACTCCCTCGGGCGGATGTCGCGGCGCCCGCTCGACGGACGCCGGTCTTCTCTCGGAACTGATCTCTAGCAAGCATCCGCCCCGTTGATGCCGCAACCGCAAAGTCCCGCAAAAGGGCTCAGGCAGGAGAGTGGTGCCACGTGTCACGGGCCCACCGGACCCGGCAGACCAGCGCGCCCCTGGGGAGAACGCGCGTGGCCGCATGCCCGTACGAGTGAGCCCGACGGGTGACGCGCCGCGCCGTACCGCTCCACCGGGCGGGGCCAGGACCAAGTGGTGTCGTTTCCCGCCACTTGCTGAACGAAGAGTTCCGCTTCGTGCTGCTTTTCTCACGCCTTATGACTGCGCATTTAATAACCCGCACCGGTCGCACCGGGTCGTGTCAGAATCCAGCCAGCATCAGTGGTTGTCGGGGGAATGGTGGTGGCCGGAATGACGCAGGCGAAAGCAATGATCATCGCGGCGGTCATCGGGGCGGCGGGCCTCGTTGTCGCGGGTCTCATCGCCCTGATCGGAAACAGCGGCTCCGAAGAAACCAATTCCTGCAAAGGCGGTCAAGGAGCCGTGCAGAATTGCGGCCCGAGCAATCGCATCGACATCAACACGACGCCGACGGAATCAGCGGCTGCCGACAGCTCCGCTCGATGATCACAACGAACGGTTGAGCGGATCCATGAGTATGGACGGAATGGTCGTGCGCGCCGTCAAGGGCCTGATCCTGACGGGGACGCTTCTCCTCGGCACCGGCGGCTGCGCCGAGCAGCACAACACCTGCACCCACACCACCAACTGCGGCAACCAGAACGCGGCGACGGAGAACTCCGCGGCGGCCGGCTCGCCGAAGTCCGTGCTCGGCACCGACGCGAAGTCGGCGGCCGAAGGCCCGCTGCGGCTCAGTACGCACTGGCCGGCGTTCCGGGACTGCGACGGTGCCACCTCCGTGGCCATGCCCGCCGGCGGACGGGCCCTGGACTCGTTCGCCCTGAAGCAGCAGGACTTCCGCACGGAAGTGACGCAGCACGGGGGCGGCGTCTGGGGGAGCGGGCACCTCTACCTGGACATCAGTGCCGAACAGGGCAAGACGATCGTCGTGGACGACATCCGGCCGCAGTCCCGCGTCCCCGAGCGCATCAAGCCGCCGGCCTGGGTCGCGCTGACCCAGGGCGGCTGCGGTGACGTCTACGGACGGGCCTTCGAGCTCGACCTCGACCGGCCCAAGCTGACCGACAAGGGCGTGCAGGGCATGCCCCAGTCGGGCGAACCCACGGCTCCCGCCAACCCGCTCGGCCCCGCCTTCAAGGTCACCTCCGAGGACCCGGCCGTCGTGCGTATCGACGCCCAGGCCTGCCGGGGCAACTATTCCTGGTCCCTGGTCATCGACTACTCCTACGACGGGAAGTCGTACAGCAAGGCCATCGGCCCGTTCAAGTCGATGGGAAAGGCCGACGCCCACACGGTCACGTACATTCCCGACCCCATGACCGGCAAGCCCGGAAAAGCCCAGCCGGCACCCGAGAAAGGGATCGGATGCGTGTGACGCCCAGGAAAGGTGCAGGCGGTGAGAGCGGCCGGTCGCGCGGCGCTGAGCGGGGCTGTACTCCTGACTCTCCTGACGGGCAGCGGGTGCGTACAGAACAACCACTGCGTCAAAACCCGCAACTGCGGGAACAGGAACTCGGACGTCGACGGCGGCCGTGACGACAGTGGTGACGGCAGTAGCGGCGGCGGTGACGGCAGTAGTGCCGTCGGAGGGAATCGGAGCCCACAGCCATCCCCCGACTCCCCGAACGACGGGACGGAGCAGAACCGGGCCGGCGCGATGTCCGTGAACGCGCGTTACAAGATGTACGTCACTCCGCAGACCTTCGTCGACCTGGACCGGCGGAGTGCGGTGACGGCGCCCGAAGACGCCGCCGACAGCGAGTTCTACGTGACCGTGGCCGGTCAGTCCTTCCAGTTCGCCGACGCCCAGGGCGGACCGGGCACCGCCCTGGTCGAGTACGGCCTCATAGGCCTCGACGACATCCCGAACTGCGCGGCCCTCACACCGACGAGCTCCTACGTCTCCCTCGACGCCCTGGAAGGCGGCACCGGACTCTGCGTCCACACCAGCGACCACCGCTGGGTCCTGGTACAGCCCTCCACGACAGACCCGTCGACCGGCGACGGGTTCACGCTCGACGTCAGCTACCTGGCATCGTCCTGACCGCCTGGACGCAGCTCCCAGGCCCGCCGACCATGCACCCTGGGAGCCGGTCCGCGAGAGTCCCGCAGGATGCTCAGTCGAGACAGAACTCGTTGCCCTCGACGTCCTGCATCGCGATGCACGACTCATTGTGCTCATCGGCAAGCAGCACCTGCACGCATGTCGCGCCGAGCGCCTCCAGCCGCGCTCGCTCGGCTTCGAGGGCGGCGAGGCGCTCCTCACCCACGAGCCCGGTGCCGACGCGCACATCAAGGTGCACCCGGTTCTTGACGACCTTGCCCTCGGGGACGCGCTGGAAGTACAGCCGCGGGCCCACTCCCGAGGGATCGATGCAGGCGAACGCCGACCCCTGCCGCTCGGGCGGCAGAGAGCGATCGAACTCGTCCCACGTGGCAAACCCCTCCGGCGGCGGCGGAACGACGTACCCCAGCACCTCGCACCAGAAGCGAGCGACACGCTCGGGTTCTGCGCAGTCGAAGGTGACCTGGAACTTCTTGATCGATGACATCGGCGCACCATAGCAGGGGGTGCCTGTCGCCCATCTCCCTTTGCGGGACCGGCCGTTGTCGCGCATCGCCACCAAGCGCGGAATCGGCTCCGGTCACAGTCCCGTGGACGGCGGGCGAGGTCGCCGGTCAGCCCAGCGAGGCGCTCGCCGCGCGCAGTTCGTCCAGGGCCGCCAGGGCGTACCCGGCCAGCTCGTCCTTGCCGTCACGGTCGCCCTCGGACCACCGGGCGTATCCCCGTTTGAAGGCGAGGACACCCAGCTCGCCCGCCAGAGCCGCGGTCGGATCGGGTGTGCCGCGGGCGACCAGAGCATTCGTCATCGCGGCCGCGAGGCTGACGCTCTTGAGGGCGTCACGCTCCTGAAGTTCGGCGCTGGCGGCGACGGCCGCCTTCAGGCGAGGTGCGAGCTCGCGGCTCATGGGGCCCATCGCGCTCGACGCGCGCTCCAGACCGGCGGCGACCGCCTCGAGCGGGCTGGCGTCAGCGGGCGCGTCGGCGATCCCCTCGGCCAGCAGCCGGCTCAGCGTCTCCTGCCCGGCCACCAGCAGCTCGCGCTTGTCGGGGAAGTGCCGGAAGAAGGTGCTCTTGGTGACTCCTGCACGCTCGGCGATCTGCGCGACCGTCGTGGCGTCGTACCCCTGCTCGGTGAACAGGTCGACGGCAGCCACGACGAGGCGTTCGCGTGCGCCTGGTTCCCATCTACCCATGGTCACCATCCTAAGTGATGGGACTCTTGTCCCATCACTGCGGTAGGGTCATGGGACAAGAGTCCCATCACTTCTGGGGGAGCTTCCCATGCGCGTTTTCGTCACCGGCGGCACCGGTCTGATCGGTTCCGCTGTCATCGCCGAACTGCTCGACAACGGCCACACCGTCCTCGCACTCGCTCGCTCCGACGCCTCCGCGCAGGCCGTCGAGGCGGCCGGCGCCGAGCCCCTGCGGGGAGCCCTCGCCGACCTGAACAGCCTTCGCGCCGGCGCCGCCCGGGCCGACGGGGTGATCCACCTCGCGTTCGACCACGACTTCAGCAGCGCCGACACCCTCGCGAAGTCGGTCGCGGAGGAGGGTGCCGCCCTCGCGGCCCTCGGCGAGGAACTCGTCGGCAGCGACCGCCCCCTCGTCACCTGCTCGGGCACGCCCGCCGTACCGGGCCGCGCATCCGTCGAGAGCGACCCGGTGCCGACCGACGGGCCGATCGGCGGTCGCGGTCGTACGGTCACGTCGGTCCTGGGCCTGTCCGCGCGCGGAGTCCGCAGCAGCGCCGTACGCCTGCCGCGCACGGTGCACAACCAGGGCCACGGCGGATTCGCCGGCCTGTTGACCGACCTCGCACGCCGCACCGGGGTGTCCGGTTACCCGGGCGACGGCGAACAGCGCTGGCCGGCCGTGCACGCGCTCGACGCGGCCGTCCTGTTCCGGCTCGCCCTGGAACAGGCGGAAGCGGGTACCTCCTGGCATGCCGTGGCCGACGAGGGGGACAAGGTCCGCGACATCGCCACGGTCATCGGCCGACGGCTGGGCCTGCCGGTCGAGTCGGTGCCGGCGCAGACCTTCGGTCCCCTCGGCCAGATCTTCGCGAACGACCAGCCCTCGTCCAGCGCCCACACCCGACAGACGCTCGGCTGGGAGCCCAAGCACCCCAGCCTTCTGGAGGACCTGGAGAACATCAAGCCCTGACCGCCGACCAGGACGTTCGGGCAGGTCCCACGTGACCTTCGACGACGCCCGAACTCCACGTGAGGACGAGGCCGGCGGTGACAGCGTCGAGGCCCTGGCGGAGGAAGCCGCCGAAGCCCTTCACGGGCTTCGGCGCGTCCTGTTCGGCCTGCCGGATCCACCCCACCGCCCGGCCCGTTGCTCGGACGGCCCAGGGACGGCCCAACGACTCAGTACCGGAAGCGTGCGGTATCGCCGTCGATCCGCAGCAGGAAATCTCTGATGACCTCACCGCCGTTTTCGGGCACCAATTCGACGCCAAGCGCATGGATGGCCTCGTCGGCCGCGATGGCCGCGTCCTCGTCCTTCCGCTCCCATGCAGCCCGCGATGCGTCAATGAACGGCTTGAGGGCCGGCCAGCCGGTCGAGGGCTCGAACCGGCAGTCGGTTCAGAACATGTCGACGGCTTCGAGTCTGAGGACGCCGACGACCTGATCACCTCGGCGCAACTGCCAGACCTGAGCTCCCATCACGGCCCCCTCCATGGAGGTCGCACCGTATCGTGGCCGGGCTCTTACAGAGCACGGATCCGTCACCGCTCGCGTGTACGACTGCATGGTCGCCCCCGGCAGGACTCGAACCTGCGGCCAAGCGCTCAGAAGGCGCTTGAGCCGACCAAGGCGGGTGGCCGAGCAGTCGCCTCCGCCGGTTGAGGAGTGAGCCACGATCAGGGCCCGGTGGCCAACCACATGGTCACGGCCGCGGTGGCGATGAGTGCGACATTGAGTGTGATCCGGCGGTCTTCTCCGGTCAGGTGAACGGCGATCGCACCGGTCTGCAGAAGTACGAAGCCGATGGCTGCGGCCGACGCCGGCCAAACTGCGGTACCGGTCAGTGGTGGCAGGACCAGACCGGCCGCGCCGAGTATTTCGACCGCCCCCAGCGCCCTGAGGGCGGGCAGGGGAATACGGTCGACCCAAGCCATCATCGGTCGGAGTTGATCGCGGCTGCGGATCACCTTCAGCGTGCCTGCGTAGAAGTAGAAGAGCGCGAGCATTCCCGCGACGATCCAGTAGGCGATGTTCATGGTTCCCGTTCACGGGGCCCCGGTTCGCGGGGTCCTGTCGATTGCGTCGAGTGCGAGGGAAGACCTGGAGACGGCCGGTCCGTCGTCCGAGGGGTTCGGATGCGAAAGGCGGGAGCGGCACGGTCCCAGAGGCCGGAGGGAGGGCGGCCGGGCCGTTTCCCCTCCCTCCGGCTTCAGGCGAGGTCGGTGGCGGGCCGTGTCGCGTAGCGGCTCATCGCGTCGAGGTTGGCCTGGGGCGTCAGCGGCCGGCCGTCGGCGAGCACCTCCTGGAGGTCTCGGAAGTACTGCAGGTACAGGTCGGGTGTGAAGGTGCTGAGCATGACCGCGGGTTGGTCGGTCAGGTTGGCGAAGGTGTGCGGGGCGCCGGGTGGAACCATGACGAGCGTCCCCGCGGTGGCGTCGTAGTCCTCGTCCCCGACGGTGAACCGCACGGTGCCGGAGAGGATGTAGAAGCCCTCGTCGTGTCGGCCATGGCGGTGCTGCGGTGGACCCTGCGTGTGCGGGGCGAGGACGGACTCGGCGATCGCGAGGCGGTGGCCGGTGTGGCTGCCGTCCTCCAGAACGCGCATGCGCGTGGTGCCCAGAACGATCGTCTCGCCGTCGCGGGGACCCACCACCGATACGGCGGGGTCGGCCTGCGGCTCGTTGGTCTTCACTTCATCGGTCATGGTCAAGAGTCCACCGCCGGGACGTCGCCGGTGTCCAAGACCCCTTCCGCGGAGCTGATACCTCATGGATATCGTTGCAGCGTGGAGCTACGGACCTTGCGCTACTTCGTGGCGGTCGCCGAGGAACTCCACTTCGGCCGGGCCGCCACCCGGCTGCACATGAGTCAGCCGCCGCTGAGCCGGGCGATCAAGCAGTTGGAAGCCGAGGTCGGGGCTCTGCTCTTCGCACGCTCGGCCACCGGCGTCACGCTCACTCCGGTGGGTGCGGTGCTGCTCGACGAGGCGCGGGCACTGCTCGACCACGCCGACCGCGTCCGGGTGCGCGTGAGCGCGGCAGCCGGCGTCGCGACCATCACCGTCGGCATCCTGGGCGACGGCACCGATCCGGGCGTGGCCAGGCTGGCCGCGGCCTACCGCCGAAACCACCCCGGAGTCGACATCCGTATCCGCGACACCGATCTGACCGACCCGACGTGCGGACTGCGCGCCGGACTGGTCGACGTCGCCCTCACCCGGGCGCCGTTCGACGAGACCGCCCTGACGGTGCGTGCGCTGCGGAGCGATCCGGTCGGCGTGGTCCTGCGCGCCGACGATCCGCTGGCCCGCCGCGATGAGCTGCGGCTGGCCGAGCTGCGCGACCGCCGCTGGTTCCAGTTCCCGCAGGACACCGACCCCGTCTGGCAGTCGTACTGGAACGGTGGCAGGCCGCGCGAGGGACCAGTGGTGCGCGCCGTCCAGGAATGCCTGCAGGCTGTGCTGTGGAACGGTACGGTCGGCCTGGCCCCGCTCGGGCACGACCTGCCCGTCGAGTTCACCGTGGTGCCGCTGATCGACATGGCGCCCAGTCGAGTGGTGGCGGTGTGCAACGAAGGAGACACCAATCCGTTGACCCGATCGTTCATCGAGATCGCGACGGCCGTGTACCGCCACTGAGGATCGGCAATGGCGCTGCCGCGGCTCGTGAACAGTTCGCACGCTCGTCATCCAGGGACGTAACGGAGTCGGCTCACCTTGGTCAGCCTCCGTGACCACCGTGCAGGGGTGCCAGCTGCCGGCTGAGGCTGAGGACGTTGTCGATGGCCCGGGGGTCGGTGACACCGCGGAAAGCGGGGACAGGCCGAGCTTCGGGGCCGATGAGCAGACCGGTCTGCCCGTCGAGCGATGCATCAGTGGCGGCGAAGACGGAGGGCCGGGCGGCAACGGAGGCCGGGCCGGCGGTGGAGCGCTCGAAGGTGCGGCGGACCAGGGGCCACAGCAGACGCGTACGGTCCGTACCCAGGGCGGCTGCGGGGTGTGCCACGAACGCCCGGCCTCTCTCCTGCCGAGTGGCTCGCGCCCTCCGGAGTACGCACCAGGAGCAGCGCGGTGCGGTGGACGGGCGTGTGAACGTACTGACCGAACGGCGTTTACTCAAGCTGGAGTTGAGTACGCGTGCTCATACCCTGCGCCCGCTGCGCGGTCAGGATGGGTGCACGGCGCCGACGAGAGCGCCGGTGTGATCCAGCTGAGCCTGTCAGGGGAAATTTTCATGTCGCGTCGCATCGTTTTGTCCGTGGCTGCCGGTGTCGTCGTCCTCGGGGGTGCCGGTGCCTTCGCCCTCGCCCACGCCGGGGGCCAGCCTCCGGCGCTGGCGCACAGCACGGCCCGCTACACCGCTCCCGACGGTGACCGCGACGGCTCGTTGACCTTCACCACTGACGTCACGGCGTCCTCCGACGTCAAGAGCGTGAAGGTGCTGGCCTGGCCGGCGAACTCGTCCTTCGCGAGGAAGGGGCTGACTGCCAAGGACATGGCCGCCGCCGAGTCGGCCGTCTGCAAGCCCTCGGGTGGGGACACCGAGCGGTGCACCTATGAGGTCACCGTCACCCGCGCCGATGCCGACGGGTCCCCGCGGGGTCTGTGGCACGTGGCTGTCCTGACCACCGCCGAGGACGGCGACACGACGCTGGACACCAAGGCAGCCGACTTCACACGGTGATGTGATCCAGGCTGGCATGTGGTCGCGCCACGCATACGGTCGGGGCCACGTCAGGTCGCTCACCGGGTAGATGGACGACCTTGGTCAACAGGCCGTGGTACTCGGTTGAGGGTTCGCCGGGGTTCGGCCCGCGCCCTCTCAAGCTGCGCACGATCACCGCTTCAGGCGGATCCGGGGCCCGTCTGACCTTGAGCGATGACCGCTTACACGCCATTTCAGTTGGCGTGATCTTGCGGCAGTCTGGGGCGATGACTGCTGCGCTTGTCGAGCGGATGGCGCCGGAAGACCTGTGGACGTTGTTCCAGCGGGTGGTGCCGCCGGCGCCGGTCCGCCCTCAGAGTGGAGGGCACCGGCGGCGAGGGGACCGCGAGGTGCTGGCTGCCATCGTCTTCGTGGCCACCTCAGGCTGCACCTGGAACCAACTGCCACCAGGCTTCGGGCTGTCGGGCGTGACGGCCTTCCGCCGGTTCACCGAGTGGACCGAGGCCAGGGTGTGGGCCAGGCTTCACCGCCTGGTCCTGGATGAACTCGGTGCCCGAGGTGAGCTGGACTGGTCGCGGTGCACGATCGACTCGGTAAGCGTCCGGGCCCTCAAAGGGGGCAGCTGACGGGACCGAATCCGACCGACCGCGGCAAGAAGGGATCGAAAATCCACCTCGTCGTCGACCGCCAGGGCCTGCCTCTGTCGGTCGGCATCTGCGCCGCCAACCTCCACGACAGCCAGGCACTCATCCCGCTGGTCCGCGGCATCCCACCCATCCGCTCACGTCGCGGCCCGCGACGCCGACGGCCCGCCAAGCTGCACGGTGACACGGGATACGACTACCGCCACCTGCGGCGATAACTTGCTTCCCGCGGCATCCGGCACCGCCTTGCCCGCAAGGGCATCGAGTCGTCCCGGCGGCTGGGCCGGCACCGCTGGGTGGTGGAGCGGACCGTGTCCTGGCTGTCCGGCTGCCGCCGCCTGCACCGCCGCTACGAGCGCAAGCCGGAACATTTCCTTGCCTTCACAGCCATCGCCGCGACTCTCATATGTCACCGCCGACTGGCCAAGTGAAATGACGTCTTAGGGCTGTCATCTGGCCAGGACCCAACTTACTCTTGATTGCCATGTACTTTGTGTTGCAAAGTTAGATCTTCAGTGGGCGACCTTCTGGCAGTCCGCTCACGAGCGCCGCCAAAGCGCCGACCACAAGGGGGACAGATGGGAACATCTGTATCGAGCAGCGCGGGATCAGAACCGAGGGCGACCGCAGCCGCCTTGTTGGCTGCGACGGAAGGCCTCCGGGCGAGGACCCGCACGCAGACCAACGGAGCATGGACTCCCCTTCTCGGCTTCGGGCTCCTTGCACTGGCGGCCGTTCCGATCGCGCGGTACGCCTTCAACTTCGGAGCCCACGGGCGCTACATCGGGTCCTATCCGGCCTTTGCCTATGCTGAGCTGACAGGCCTGTGCGTCGTCCACGAACCGGGAACCCCCTGTCTAAAGGGTGAATTCGACGGAGCTGTCCTGCGCTTTACGGCATGGGGCGTGTGGTTCGCGCTCCTCCCCCTCACATGGTTCGTCTTCGCCCGCTGGTACCGCCTGCGTGGCGAGACCCGGGGCGTCGTCCCCCGACGCGGCATGTGGGTCCGCGTGACCGCCACAGCCACCACTGTGATCACGGCAGCCCTGGGGGCGCTCCTGCTCGGCAAGGACCAGCCGTGGGAGGCCGTGCTGCTGGAGAACAGCTACGCCTCCCCGTGGTACCTGGTCGGCATCGGACTTCTCGCTCTCGGCATTACCGAACGCAGTTGGATCGCCGCGGCGGCCGGCACCGCTCACGCCCTGCTACTCACGGGGTACCTGGGAGCCTCCTGGGGCAGTGGATGGCTTCCCAGGCAGCACCCCGCCCACCCCGGCTGGGCCGACGGACCGCAGGCCAAGGCCTTTCTGCTCGCTGCCGTCCTGCTCCTCGCCGGTCTGGGCGAGTGGACAGCAATCCGACGCCGGGGCGAGCCCGGTGTCGCAGTCACGGGTGCGGTCGTCTCATGAGCGTCGAAGACTCGACCGCTACGCAGGACGACCAAGAGGAACTGCATCCCACTCAGGTGCTGGACGACACCGTCCACCAGCGCGTACGGCTCGGCGTCCTTACCATCGCTCGCGAAGCCGACCGGGTCGAGTTCAGCTTCCTAAAGAAGCAACTCGCCGTCACCGACGGAAATCTCTCCCGGCACCTGAAGGTGCTGGAGGAGTCCGGAATGATTACCGTGGAGAAGGGCTACGCCGGTCGACGCCCCCGAACATGGGTAACCCTCACCCGTGAGGGTGCGCAGGCCCTGGACGCCGAACTCCGGGCCCTACGCGCACTTGTGCTACGCCTTGAGGCTCCCCGCCCCGTGCCCGGTACACCCGACGCATGATCACCGATTTAGGAGTTCGATCGCTGCGTGGCACTGCCGGGGAGCCGCCTGGCCACGCTGACCGTGCCAGACCGCCTGGGAGTGCTGGTGTCCGGCGCCGTTGATGTCACTCGTGGATGTCAGAACGGGGCCACCGCGTGCACGCGCTGACACGATGGTCCCGTGGTTGACCTGGAGCGCATCCAAGCAGAAACCGTGGCGTACTTCCGAGCACTCGATGAAGCCGCCACCCAGCGGCACTACTTCCGCCATGCCGACGAGGAGGGCGGCTTGTGGTACATCGAGGCCGTACCCGACCGCGGTGAGTTGGTCGTCATCAAGCAAGCCGAGCTGACTTCGGCCGGCCAACTCCACCGCTACAGCTGGGAGCACCTGGAGGACGAGCACGGCTTCCTCACAGACCAAGCGGTCGATCCTGAACACGATCCGCTGGAGGCCATCCCGGCCGAAGAGTTCCTGCGGGTGTGGAGGCGGTGAGCAGGCTGGACAACCACTTTAGGAGAAAGGCTGGGGCGTCGGGCCGGTGACCTGCCGTTTTACCGGCCGAGCTGCCTGGCGGGGAGACACCCGCCAGGCAGCCCTGTTGACCGCTGCTGACACCCGCATCTGGCACGCCGATCCCCCTCATAGCTAGTTAGTTCGGGCCTCTGACTTGGGTCGGTGTACCACCCCGCGCCTCTGCTCCATCGCCGGTCAGCGAGCAACCATCCGGCTGAGTCGGGACGACCGAATCCTTTGGGACGCGTAGCTGGCGCCAACAGGCTTGCCCCCGCTCTCCCAACACTGCAACGATGCGAGTTCAACCTATATAGGCTGGCTTGTGGGGGGAGAGCAATGGGAGTTGGGGACATCTCTGACCTGGCACGAGCGCTCATCACCGAACCAGCAGAGGACTCCGGTAGCGACACGGCCTCCCGATACAACTTTCAGCATGAGTGCGCAGCTCGCCATTGCTTTGCCATGATCAATGGATCTGAACTGTCCGGCATAGTGTGCGAATGGCACGTCGATTATGTACTTCTATACCGAGACGGCCCTAACGAACTCGTATCCGTTAAGCACCGCGAGCCGCAGGTGGGCCCTTGGACTTATTCGGAGCTTTGGTCGAAAGGGGGTCTGGCAACTCTCTACGAACGCTGGAAAGTAGCGCCAGAATCTAAATGTCGGCTCGTGACTAATGGGTTCATGAAGTCCCGGCAGGATAAGGCGTTGGACTTCGCTAAATCCCTGAGCGCTGGCCTCATTGATGAATATATTGAGGATGTTGCCGCCCGGCTTCACTGCGGCCACGATGAGGCAAGATCCTTCCTTTCGTCGCTACGTATAGAATACGGGACGCCGGACCGAGTGACAATGCGCGCGCATAACATCGTGGAGACGGTGGAACCTGCCCTAACCCAAGCGGGTATAAACAGTGTCACTGCCGCCGAAGCTTGGGACGCGGTTGTCAGCCTTGTTGCAGCAAAATCAAGAGACTTCAACAATCGCGATTTTTCATCGATTAATCTGGCGCACCCAGATGCACTGGATGCTGATTTTCTGACCTCAGCTAAGGCTGCTAGGCGAGTTATTAGGCCAGACGATGTCGTAGCCGCAATCTCACCGAAGTCGCAAAGCTACTCGACTGGGTACTCAACCGTATCCAATCTCTGGGTTCGAGAACCGACTTCCAAGTTCGTGGGTAGGCATGATGTCCTTGAAGACATCAGCGGCCGATTTGAAGTCGATGCATTGGATAGCCCCACGCTGGCTCTGGTTGGAATGAGCGGCGTTGGAAAGAGTGAGGTGATGTCTCAGTACGCTTGGAGAAACGCAGACAAATATCAATTCTCCTGGTGGGTGCGCGCTGACTCCTGGGAATCCATGCTCGCAGACCTTTCATCTCTGGCCGAGGAGCTCGACCTCCCATCGCCGGACACCGATCGCGGTCTGCAGAAAATGAAGCAATACTTCCTTCGCAACCGCGGCCTCCTTCTGATCGACGGAGCTGAAGCGCTACCCAAAATTATTGACTTTATACCTGAGCGATCTGCGACTCGATTCCTGATTTCGAGCCTAGATCAAAATTGGGATGCTCACGTGCCGGCGCGAGCAATTCGACCGCTAGGGCATGACGACGCAACCTCTCTGCTTGCTGCTATTCTGACTGATGCTAGTAAAGAGGACGTGGCAGCTCTCAATCATGCTCTGCGAGGGCTTCCGCTAGCCCTGAAGCAGGCTGCTGCGTATATCAAGGTTTCCGGAATGCCCGTCGCGTCCTACTCCAGTATGGTGCGCGATCGCGCAAAGGACCTCCTAGCTCGATCCGCCCCCCGGGAACATACTGGATTGACAGCCGCTCTCTCCATAACGATGGAACGTCTGCAGGAACACCATCAAAATGCACTTGATCTTCTGCGTGTTCTGTCCTATCTCGCCTCGCACGGATTTCCGACCGAACTGTTCAAGGTAGATCTCCGCCTTACCAAGGATGGGGAATCGGGTGCCGGCTCTAGCGGTCACAACCCAGTCGAGATTGCTCTGCTCGCAGCAGACGAGCTGAACGGGATTTCGGCTGGCGCAAGTCGAATGCTTAATAATTTTAAGGATGACCTGCTTCTGTTCGATGCGGTAGCAGACTTGCGGCGGTTTTCTTTGGCCGACCCCCAACAGGTCGGTATAAGCTGCCACGCTCTAACGCAGGCGGTGGTCCGCCAGTCGATGACGGAGCTGCAAAGGCAGGAAGCCATCGAGACTGGCGCAGCGTTGCTTAACAAGGTAGCCAACTTGAACCCCTTTGACTCGCGCTTCTGGCCGCACTATCGGCACATTATGCCGCACTTCGAGACAATTATCGGTCACTTGGAGTCTCGAAATGTGCTGCCCTTGAATGCGCTTATGCTTTACGCCGCAATGTCTATGAATCTCGGCATCCGAGGAGTTAGAGAGGCGAGCCTCTCTTATGCCAGAAAGTCATTGACAGCGGCGGAGAGTCTGGAAAAAGCTAGTATCAACACCGTCATGTTTGCGCGCACGCTCCTGGTGGAGGCGCTAATCGGAACAGATAGCTGGAGTGATGCTCTGCGCATCGTCGATGAGAGTATTCGACTAGCCAAGGTTGGTAAAGCTGACGGGTTTTCACTGGCGAATCTACATATGAAGAGAGCATCTATTCTGCAACTACAGGGCAAGCTGACGGAGGCGATTTCGGAGCTAGATAAATCGGATGATTATGCCGGCCTGAGCAGAAAGCCGGATGAAATCGTCGCTTTTCAGCGGGCCATCAGGGCTAACAGGGCCACCTTGCGGCGAGAAAGCGGCGATGCGCGCGGAGCTGCGGCAGAGTTTGAGGACTTGGTCGCCAATTATCCTGAAGATGCGTCGCGTAATGGGTTGGCGACTCTCTATAGCAATCTTTCTCTGGCCTATCTTGACGCCACCGATTTCACTCGCGCTCTTCTTGCCTCGAAGAATGCCTTGGATATTGACTATTTGAATTCGGACGGCGTTCATGCGGATGCTGCGCGAGATTGGAACAATGCTGGTCTGGCGCTGCTTGAACTGAATAATGCAGGGGATGCTGCCGCAGCATTTAAGGCGTCATTGGGTATTCATGCGCGGCTTAGTGCAAGAATTACCACGCGTCATCTCGTCGTCCGCACTAACTTGGGTCGAGCTCAAATGGCTCAGGAGGACTACGCGACAGCTCGGAGTACCTTCGAGGAAGCCCTCAAGGAACAAGAAGAGATCCTGGGCCCCGAGCATCGCGACATAGCGTCAACCCTGGTTAACCTAAGCGTGGTTTATTCCGCGCTCGGACTTTTCGGAAATGCGGCGTCTGCAGCTCTTCGTGCGATCAAGATTGATATCGCTGTGTACGGTGATAATCACCCGGAGCTAATCGCTGACTATAGTAACATGTCAGGCCCGCTAATTGCGTCTGGTCAGTATCGGGCGGCCCTCAAGTGGTTGAATAAGGCGTACAAGATAGCTCTGGATACTTTCGGCGCCAGCAATGTGAGGGTGGGCATGTGCCTCCTGAAGATGGGAATCTGTAAATACAGCATGGGTGATTTCGAGGACGGCGTGCGGGCTGTACAGGTGGCCGCAACCATCCTTGACTCGAAACTCGGCATCAATCATCCAGAGGCTGTTTTGTGTCGCGACACACTCACTCAAATGCGTGAAGGGAAGGAGTTGTTTAAACGCCCTTGAAGGAGATGGTCGCTGGCTCGCGTGAGGTCGGCGTAGCGGCTTTGGGGTGGCGCTGCTTTGGCGCGAGTGATCATGGCCCCGCAAGCTTGCGGCGCGTCGGGCGGTCTGTGGACCTGCCCGGTAAAGCACGACGTTGGGGCCATGACCTGCGAGGCTCGCGCCAAAGTGGCTCCGTAAAGCCGTGGAGTCGACCGCCCCAGCCACGACGTACCCCTTCTCTGGCATCAGGCGGCCGATCGCCAAGAGTGCGGCACGGGCGCCGGCCGGGCCGCGCGCGGGGAGCGGAGCGAGTCTCAATGACGGAGTCAAGCCGCTTGCGTGGCCGGGGGAGTGCTGGTGAATGCCCGGTTGTCGCGCAGTAGTGCCCACAGGACGCTGGTGCGTCGCCGGGCCAGTGCGATGACGGCCTGGACGTGATTGCAGCCCTCCCCTCGCTTCTTGAGGTAGAAGTCGCGGTTCGGGCCTTCGCGGATGATGCTGGTCTGCGCGGACATGTAGAAGACACGTCGCAGGCGGCGGCTGTAGCGCTTGGGTCGGTGCAGGTTGCCGGTTCGGCGGCCCGAGTCGCGGGGCACGGGTACGAGCCCGGCGGCGGAAGCGAGATGGCCGGCGTCGGCGTAGGCCGTCAGGTCACCGGCCGCCACAACGAATTCGGCGCCGAGTATCGGGCCCAGGCCGGGCATTGACTCGATGATCTCCGCTTGCGGGTGGCGGCGGAAGGTGTCGCGGAGCTGCCGGTCGATCCGCTTGAGGCGTTCGTCCAGGGCAAGGATTTGGGTCGCCAGGTCGGCGACGAGCTGCGCGGCGACCTCCGCGCCCGGGAGGGCAGTCTGCTGGGCCTGAGCGGGCTCCAGTGCGGTCGCCGCCACTGCGTCGGCGCCCCGCACGCTGCGGGCTGCCAGCCAGGCCGTCAACCTGGCCCGGCCGCGGCGGCGGATTGAGGCCGGGGTTTGGTAGCCGGTCAGCAGTACCAGCGCGCCCTTGTGGTTCGAGTAGTCGAAGGAGCGCTCCAAGGCAGGGAAGACGCCGGTCAGCACGTCGCGGAGCCGATTGGTCATCCGCACCCGGTCGGCGACCAGATGTGACCGGTGAGCCGTCGGCAGGGCAAGGTCGGCGGCCAGCTGCGCGGGCACATCGATGGTGGCGAAGTCACTGCGGTGACGTGCCGTCTCGGCGATGACATAGGCGTCACGGGCGTCGGTCTTCGCTTCGCCACGGTAGGCGCCGGACATGCGATTGACCGTGCGGCCGGGCACGTAGACAGCCTGCTGGCCATGGCCCGCAAGCAGGGCCAACAGCAGCGCAGAGGACGTCCCGGAGATGTCCACGGCCCAGCGGACTTCGCCCGCCAGGCTGAGAATCTCGTCGAGTGCGGTCAGGATGGCCGACTCGTCGTTGTCGATCTTCTTTGACCACAGAGTCGCGCCGGTCTCGTCGACGACCGCCGCTGCGAGCTGCTGATCCACACAGTGATCCCGGAGATCGGCAAGCAGTGGACCGACACGGGGGAGATCCACGAGCAACGCGACCTGAAGGGCCGGGCTGAGGGGGAGACCCGCACGGTGCCGGGACATCCGGCCCTGACACGCATCCTGCGGCAGTGCATCGCCGACGAACAGCTCCAGCCGGGTGATCTGCTTTTCCAGGGGAAGACCGGCGGCATCCTCGCCGGATCCGTCATCCGCCGGGCGTGGCGCAGCGCGCGCAAGGCCGTGCTGCCGCCGCACGTTTTCGAGTCGCCCACCGGTCGGCGCGTGTACGACAACCGGAACACGCGCCTGACGAAGTGGCTCAACGACGGCATCCCGCCTGCCCAGGTGGCCGAGTGGGCCGGAAACAGCGTCGCCGTCCTCCTGGCCACCTACGCCCGCTGCATCGACGGGCAGCTGCCGGATCTCAAACGGCGGCTGGAAGCCGCGGGCGATCTTCCAGAGCCGGAGGTGCAAGACGCTGGCTGATCTTCGACCGTTCCAGAACTTCGACACGTATTCGACACGGCCACCCGCGAAAACCCGGTGACAGCCGGACAGCCCCGGAGTCTGCCCTTGATCATCAAGAGGGTGGCCGGGGCTTAGTCGTGGTCGGCGCTGCCCGCCCTGACCAGCAAAAACGCCCTCCCGAAGGAGGGCGGTGCAGGGGCGCCCCCGGCAGGACTCGAACCTGCGGCCAAGCGCTTAGAAGGGAGTCGTCTTCTTCTGCGTTGCCACCCGTTTGAGCTGCGGTGACGTTGTGGCTGAGGTGTACTTCGCCGCGAACATCACCGCGTATTTACCGGAGAGGACCACTCCGGTTCCCCCGTCAGTAGGCGGCAGGATCCGTTGTGCAAGCGCAGCGCTCGTCGCGGCACTCCGGATGAGGGTGCCGGTCACGGTACGGCCCCGCTGATCCGGGTGGGCAGGACTATCCGGCCTTCGCGTGTGTCCCGGAGGAACTCCTCTTCGGGGATCTGAGCGGTTGCCAGGTCTTGCCACGCGGCCAAAGCGATCTCGCACAGCCCTGGAAGGCGTGCGGCATGTACAGCGCCTCGGGAGCGGCTCTTCGCCAGGTCTCGCGCCTTCCTCTCCCCGTTCCGGTCCCGCCGGCGCAGGTTCAGCAAGGGTCTGTTTGCCACTTGCAGTGCATACTCAAGGGCCAGACCGCAGACTTCATGCCCTACCTCCTCAACCGTGGCGAGCTCACCGGTCGGAAGGGATGGAAGGAGAGCTGGCCAGCGCAGCACCACTACTCGGTCCCACAATGCGGGAGGAAGCGTGTTGCCAACGTGGTGGCTCTCACCGACCGGTAGATCACCGAGCCGACGCTCCGCTTCGTGGGTTTGGCCGACGTAACACAGGCCCGCGGCCGTGTAAATGCCGTACACCACGGGCCCCTCGACACCAGCTGCCCCCGCGAACGGGACGGTCAGCAGTGCGCGGCGCACCCGGTAGGCGAACCGGTCCCGGCGCTCTTGCCAGAGGGCGAGCGTGGAGGCGTCCGCAGTCAATCCCCGCAGGGACTCCCGCCAGGCGAGGTAGAAACCGTCGACTCGCAGTTCCTCCGAGGAGAGGCTCCCGCCAGGGGCGCTTGCTACACCAGGGTCAACTGTCATGGCAGAGAAGCATCCTTGAAGGTGGAGTGAGGTGCCAGCCGGCGGTACGGCTCTACGGTTGTCGTCTCGGCCTGCCAGCCCGGAAGCCTCAGCTGGCAGGGTGCACGTAAGTCGTCCCCTGAAGCACTCATCGGCTGTCATGATGTTTGTTCGGGACGAACGGGGTGGGGGAGTCAGTGCCGCAGACCACGATCACTGTCATGGCGACCGATGACAACGAGCGGGGAGACCTGTTCGGACGACTCGTTTGCGATGCCTTTCATTCTCTTGGCTATGAAGATTTCCAGCTGAATGTCAATCGCAGCGGCCGTGAGATCGACATCAAGGGGAGACATCGGGTCGAACAGAAGCTTCTCGTCGCCGAGTGCAAGGCTACAAGTCGCCCCATCGGTGGGGCTGACCTAAACAAATTCGCTGGCGCTTCACAGGTCGAATCTCACATTGCTTCGGCTCCCGCCTCCTCCTATTTCGTGTCCCTCTCGGGATTCACCGCCTCAGCAAGGCAGCAAGAGGCAGAGGCTGGCCGCCGTATGATCCTAATGGATGCTGGCGATGTAATCTCCGAGTTGATCCGGGGAAAGGTCATCGTTACAAGAGAGCGGGCCATTGGCGCAGCAGCGACGGCAACGACACGTGTCCCACGCGAGGCGTCCATTGATGATCAGCCCCTACTTATTGCGCACGAAATTGGTTGGGTCTGGTGTGTGCGCTTCAAGACTTCTGGTGAATTCACGCATTACACGCTGATCCATGCCGATGGCCACGGCATCAGTGACTCTCTGGCTTCCGAAATCAAGGAGGTGGATCAGAACTCGACAAACGCCCTCTCTGGGCTGACATATGTCTCGTCTGTTGCTGTACCTGAAGCGACGCGGGGAGAGCGCGAGGCGCGGAATGAATACCTGCAGTTTCTACTGCGGGAATTCGGATCGGTAACCCTGGAAGGCCTACCCGTCGATCAGGAGACCGGGTTTCGCAGCCTCCGCTTGGACGCATTGTATGTTCCGCAGCGGTTCCTGCCTGTCACTTCGCCTCAAGAATTGGAGAGGGGTGAATCGGAAGACGGCGAAACAGGGGCCAAGTCCACGTATGAGATCCTCGAAGAAAACCGTCATGTTGCCGTATTGGCTGGGCCAGGAAGTGGCAAGACGACGCTGCTGAAGCGTCTTGCTGTCGAGTATGCCGATGCTGACAGCAGCAGCAGTTTCGCTGACCGTTTGCCGAACGAAAGCCTATTCCCCCTCTTCATACGCTGTCGCCAGCTGGGGGATCGCTGCCGGCAACCTATCGTCAAGATACTAGGTGCGCTCATCGAGCAGGCTGAGGTACTGGACAAAAATGAAGCGTTTACGAACGTTGTCTCTGTCTCGCTCAAGGCTGGAAATGCTCTGATCCTGGTTGATGGGCTAGACGAGATCAACGACCCGCGAGATCGCCTGGCGTTCACCACTCAGCTACGCACCTTCATCGCCACGTATCCGAAGGTGCGAGTTATTTTCACTTCGAGAGAGGCAGGGTTTAGGTCAGTTGCCGGGGCCGTAGGCTCAGTGTGTTCGACCTACCAGATCTCTGATCTTTCGGATGACGATATTCGGCAACTCTGCGTGTCCTGGCACAGGGAAATGCTCGGAGATGGTCGCGCCTCACAAGACTTGGCCAGTGATGCCTACTTGGCCATTGTAAACAACCCTCGCGTTGCGGCTCTAGCGGTCAACCCTCTGCTTCTAAACACGCTGTTGCTTGTAAAGCGATGGATGGGTGAGATTCCGTCGAAGCGGACGGTGCTGTATAGCAAGGCCATCGAGGTGCTTCTCATGACCTGGAACACCGAAGGCCATGAGTCGCTTGATCTTGAAGAGGCGCTACCTCAGCTCGCGTATGCCGCCTTCTCCATGCTGAAGGCGGAAAAGCAGAGCGTCTCCGCGAGGGAGCTTCGGGGTCTTTTCAGCAATGCCCGTAACGACATGCCTGAAATTCTGGGCTACTCGCGACTTTCCGTCGATGAGTTCATTCGCCGAGTTGAGGAGAGAAGCAGTCTAATCGTCCAAAGCGGAGTCATCGTTGAGAGTGGGATCTCGCGACCTCTCTATGAATTCAAGCATTTGACTTTCCAGGAGTATCTGGCAGCTCTGGCTGCCGCCGAGTCATGGCACCCTGGCAGAGAAGAAGAGCCCGACCCATCCGTAGTTTTGGAGCCCTACTTCGGAAATCAAAGCTGGCTGGAAGTAATTCCGCTCGCGGCAGTCATGTCGGGAATTAAACATGCCAAGCTCATAGTTCGCAAACTGATAGACGCGATTCGAGAGTATGAAGTCGAAGATTTCGAAGCGCACTATGATGAAATTCGTAGGGTTCCTACCGAGCATCCCCTCTATCTAAACCTGTTGAGCTGTATTGTGGATGGGGCGCCTATCCATCCAGACCTAGCTCACGAGGCTATGCAGACCTTGATTTCTCATTGGGGAGGGCAAGTCAACCTTGCCGTCGAGTTTCGCGGGAGCAGGCTTCGCCCACTTCTGGCCGACCTTGCTTGGGATGGATATGTAGGAGATAGCGCCCGTTACATTCGCTGCGGTCAGATACTTTCCTTGCTGCGATTCGATGAATTGCCAGCCGATGCTTCGGTGTTGGTAGAAGGTGTCCGGTCCCCCGATGAGCGTACTGCGATCACTACAGTCCTTGCACTGACTCACCATTACACCGGTGCCTGGCTTCGTCGACGTGTCTCGCCTCGGAAGCGCCCCTATGTGGGGCACGTAAATCTCAAGGTAGCGCTACTCGAATACATTCTGGGAAGCGAGAATCCGGATAGGGTATTTGCTGGGATCTGGGCCCTCGGTTGGGCGATTCCGTCCTATCGTTGGACCAAAGATGAGGTGCGAACCATCATCGAGGTGATTACTCGGCTGTGGCGTAGCGAATGGGATGAGGAAGTGTGTGATCTCTACTGGTGGGTTGTGAGCATCCTGCCTGCTGATGGGATTCGGTTTACTGAACAAGAGCTTCCACTGCCTGATGACCTGAAAGAGTTTATGGCATACGCTTTCGCTGCAGAAATGACGGGTGACTGCGCGGACGCGAAAAAGGCAGCCGTGAAACTGGCGTACTTCTATCAAGACCACTATACGGACGAAAGAGTCCTCCAAGAGGTTTCGGCAATCGAGCGGACTGGCTTGGTGGACCCTGAATGGTTCGGCAGTTTGAGGCGAGCTGTCAGTCATCCGACTCTTTTCGCGCTGTAAACCGTACGCGGCAGGCCAGCGAGCCTTATGGCACTCTGGGAGCGGAGCGGCCTCTACCGGGTTGGATGCGCTGTTCCGCTGCGCATCGGCTTGTGGTCCGAGCAGTCGTGGAGCTGCCCCTTCGGGAGCTCTCGGCAGCGGTCGAAAGTCGTGGGAGTCTTGGGGGTGACGACTGGCGAGCGGAGAGGGAGAGTGAGTGTCGCAGCAGGCCAACCCTCGGGGAACCTTCCTGAAGATCGCCGACACGTTGAAGACGTGGATTGAGACGGACCCAGACATGGTGGAGCTCCCGTCTCTGGCTGAGGTCATGAGGGATCACGAGGTCTCGCGTGGAGTCGCGCTCCGCGCGTTCGCTGTGCTGAAGCAGGAAGGCGTGGCCGAACCGGCGCCGGGCGGACGTTGGCGCGTCGTGCGCGCGGGCGTGCGAGTCGACAGGCGTCCACTCGATCAGCGCATCGCGGACATCATCACGGCTGATGGGCTCGAAGTAGGGGAAGCCTTTCCGAGCGCTTCCGCGCTCGCCGAGCGGTTCGGGGTCTCACGTCCCACAGTGACCAAGGCACTTGAGAAGTTGGAGGCCGCCGGCGTGCTGGCGGGGGGAGGACAGGGCAGGGTGCGGACGGTCCGCGCCGTGCCGACGCGAGAGGAGCGTTCGTAGCTTGCCGAAGTTGACGGAGTGGGCCTATCCCCTAGCTGAGTCGTTGCTCGCTGAGCCGCTGCCACGCCGCTGGAAGCACTGTCTCGGGGTCGCCGAGCGGGCGCGCACCATCGCGCTGATTCTTGACCAGGACGCGGACCTGTTGGAGGCCGCGGCGGTGCTGCACGACATCGGCTACGCGCCGGACCTCGCCAAGACGGGCTTTCATCCGTTGGACGGCGCGCGCTACCTCCGGGACGTTGCAGGCGCCGACGAACGGGTCATCAACCTGGTCGCCCATCACTCCTGTGCCTGGATGGAGGCTGAAGCGCGCGGCATGCGCCAGGAGCTGGACGGCGAGTTCCCCCGCGAGTACGCGCACCTGAATGACGCGCTCTGCTACTGCGACATGAACACCACACCGGACGGCACGCCCACGAACCCAATCGACCGGATCAACGAGATCGCGGGTCGGTACGGGCCGGACAGCCTGATCGGGACGTTCATCCGTCGTGCCGAGCCCGAGATCCTGGCGTGCACGTCCCGCGTACTCGAAAGGGTGTCCGCAGCCAAGCGTCAGCCGATGTAGGGAGTCGTGCGGGCCCGGTCCATGGCGTGCTGGATCCGCAGCCGCATCGTGGGATGCACGTCCAGCGCCGACAGGTCCGCCGGGGCGACCCAGCGGACCTGAGTGGTCTCGTTGCTTGTGCGGAGCGCACCGCCGACCGGCCGCGCGCGGAAGCAGATGCTGAACTGCTGGCGGACCTCGCCGTCGTCGTACTGCATCACGTGCCCGGGGTCCGTGTAGATCCCGGACAGGTCAACGACTTCCGCCTTGATGCCCGTCTCTTCCCAGACCTCACGGGCCACCGTGTCACTGATGGACTCGCCCACATCGTGGCCACCACCGGGCAGTGCCCAACGCCCGTTGTCGGATCGTTGAATCATGAGCACCTGCCCAGCTTCATTCTGGACGAACGCCACGACCGAGGGCACGACCGAGTTGGCCGGCGGGGCGTCCGGGTCGTGCAAGTAGTCGATCCGTCCCATGCTCAAGCTCCCGTGATGTCGCGTTCGGTTACTGGCCTGGCACCTTCCCAGGTCTGCTGAACGCTATTGGCAAAGGTGTCGAACAGACCACCTCCGGGGAGTCGCCGCAGGTGGAACACGGGCGCCATGTAGGCGCCGATGCCGTAGACATGGGTGTTGGCCAACATCTCGTCATCAGCGCGGTAGATCGAGTTGTAGAGCACCGTGTCGTGCAGGCGGAAGGCGATCTCGGGGTGGCTGGTGAACAGTGGGCGGTAGTTGACCAGCGCATTTCTGATCTTGCCACCCATGATGCGGTGCCCTTCGTCGATGCCGCGTCGGATGACGGCTTCGCACTCTGGATCACCCATGAGCACTCGGATGCGGACACCGCTCTCGGCTTTCGCCTTCAGCGTCGAGAAGAAGAGCGGGTCTTCCGCCAGGTAGATGCCGGCATACACAAGGATGTCGATGCGCTCGGTGGCGCGTTCGCACATCTCGCGCCAGAGGCCTGATGGCACGACATGCCGATGAGGGTAGACAGCCTCGATCTCGGCTTTGCTCAGGTCAGATACGGAGTCCTGCGTCCGGGAGTCGTCCCACAGCGTCGTCACGTCGACGTTCAGCGCCGCCGCCGTTGCGTACTGGTGACGCCGGTAAGGGACTTTGCCCTGCGTGATCCATCGTTCGACCGTCTTCGGGATGACCCCGATCTCTTCGGCGAGGCTCTGCACGGTCATGCCGCGGGCGAGGAGCGCGGACCGTAAACGCTCGTTCGACATCTGCACCCCCGTAGGGACTTCTAGGGACTTCTTGACCGTAACCAGAAGACCGCTTGCTGTCTACGTACGGGGTAACGAACTCCCCTGACCTGCAGGGATTCTGAATGTGCGCCAAGAAGTCCCGGCGCGAAATCAGGAGGTTCCGTCGATGTACTTGACGGTCCCTCATGCAGTACCTGTAAAACAGGTACTGCAACGACCGAACGCAAGACCTCGGTCGGAAGGCGGCTTCATGCCGCATGCGCAGAAGGCGGGGACGCTGCAATCCCGCTGAAGGCCAGAGGACAGGGCTTCGGCCCGACTGGCGAGGTGGCCCGGTGACCGCGAGCAACGGCCGGAGAGTGGGGACGTGGTCCCCCTTGCAGTGCTTCACACCTGTTGACCTCGACTGATGGGAAAGCCAGTGCACCGACGAAGAGCGTGGGCGCCGCCGCGATGGACCGGCCGGCGGACGCCAGTACGTCATCCAGGTTCGTGAGCGGAACGCGCGCTCACGGCCGATCCGGTCCGTTCTCTACCTGCCATCGCAGCGGCTAGCGCTGCGGCCGGTTGCCTCCCTCGCCCGTCCGGCCCCGCACTCGGTGCGGCGGTCGTACGGGCGGGGGCGCGGGGAGCCGGATCTACCCGCTTCAACGGCTCGCGGCTCCGGTGCTGTAGCACCGGAGCCGCTGTTGTTTGGGCCGTTCCCGTCTCACTGGAGTTCGTCCCATGAAGTACATCGTTGCTGGTCATGAGGCCGTCACCGCTGCGGAGTTCGCGGAACTGGCGCTGGGTACCCCGGTTGAGCTGTGGCTCGGGGTCGAGGGCGAGACGGCCGAGGAACGCGCGGCCCGCCTGGACGCGGCGCGCGACATCCTCTCCGACCCCCAGTTCCGCGACCTGCCCGACGACCTGATCCGCCTGGCCGCGCGGGTCGTCGAGGAGAACCCGGAGCTGTTCAACGTGGTTCCGCTGGTGCGTCCCGCCCGCCGCCGCGTGCTGCGCAAGGGGGTTGCGGCATGAGCGAGGGTTTGACGCTGGACGGCCTGGCCGCGCCGCTGCGGGCGCTGCGCCTGCTGGCCGCGGACTTCGGGCATCTGGCGGCGCCGGCCGTGCGGGTGACCCCGATCTATCCGGAGCGGCTGGAGCTGGCGTTCCATGACGACCTGGCCGGGTTCGAGGGCTGGCGGGATGCGCTGGGCATCGCGCCGGACGCGGTGACTCACGGCACGCAGAGCGGTGGCCGTACGCGCGTGCTGCGGTTGTCCGTGGAGTACGCGGGCGCTGAGCTGGAGCTGGTGGCTTACGCCCCCATTCCGGCTGAGGTGCTGGTGGGAGCGGTGGCGTGATGTCGGGGGCGTTGGGCAAGTGCTTCGACCCGAACGGCGCCCGTTACGGCATCCCCACCTACCCGTGGCGCCTGGCCCCGGACGGTTTGGCCACTCGCCGTCAGCTCCGCGAGCGGGGCTTACGGCCGGGCGGTCAGCCGATCGCCGCGCAGGTGATGCGGGTCAACCGCAGGGCCGGGGGCGTGCGGGTCGGCTACCTGTACCGCGTCGACCGGGCCAAGCCCGTGCGGCCGATGACCTCCCGGAAATGGGGAGCGCTCGCGCTGGCGATGCTCGCCCGGCGCACCTGCCCCCGCTGCCTGCTCGATGTCGGCTACTGCATCCCCCGCCGTTTCGGCGTCTGCGGGATGTGCATCGCCGCCGAGGAACAGCGCACCACCTGACCCTGATCGAGACAGGAAGAACTGATGAACGACACCCGAGAGCGGTCCCTGAGCAGGGGCCAGGCGCTCGTACTGAGCGCCGCGGCGGTGCCCATGGTCGCGTTCGGCGGCTTGGGCGCGATCGGCACCTACAGCAACATCACCTCCGTGTTCCACCGGTCGGCCACCGCGCTGGGCGTGGTCGCGGCCGGTGAGGGCGCAACGCTCGTTCTGGCCCTGGTCCTGGTCGGGCTGACCATGCTGGGGCAGTCCTCCCCGGCGGCCGTGCGGGTCGGGCTGTGGACGCTGCCCGCCGTGGCCTCCCTGACCGGTGCCGCCGTCGCGCAGTCGACCACGGAAGCGGTGGTGTTCGCCGTCACCCCGCTGGCCATGTGCGTATCAGCTGAGGGCATGGGCCTGCTGGCCCGCCGGATCGTGGTCTACCGCACCGGCGTGGACGCCGAAGCGCAGCGCCGCAACGCGGCCGTCATGCAGCGGCTCGCCTACCACCGGGCCCGCGCCGCGAACCACCCCGACGAGGGCGCCCGCAACGACTCCGAGCGGGAGTCGTGGAAGCTCGCCAAGAAGGTGGGCACCGGTGACGCTCTGCTCGGGGCGCGTCTGGTCGGTGTCCAGCGCGAGCGGATGACGGCCGGCGCCGATGCCGCGCTTGCGGGCATGTTCGCCGTGCCCGTCACGGCACCTGCCCCGGGTGTGACGGCCGCCCCCGAGCCCCCCGCCGTCGAGGACGCGGGCGAGGAGGGCGTCACGCCCCCCGTGACGGAGGAAGACACGCAGGTCACGGACGCAGCCGAGACCGTACCGCCGGAACCCGTCACGCCCGTGACGGCCCCCGTCACACCGCCCGTGACGCTGGAGGAGATCGCGGCCGTGGCCGGGGTTCCGACCCCGCAGGCCGGCGAGCCGCTGACCGACGCTCAGCTTGTCGTCGTCCTGCGGCACCTGCGCTACTGCGACGATCCGCCGCTGTCCTACCGCCAGGCCGTGACCGGCTTCCGCGAGGGCGGATTCGTCGGCGGGGAACAGCGGGTGCGCAAGGCGTGGGGCTCGCTGATGTCCCACGAGGAATCCGAAGCCTGACCGTCTGTCCGGCACCACCAATGAGGGCCAGCCCAGGGCAATTGGGCTGGCCCTCGTTGCGACTGCCGGAAGCAGTCGACCGCACCAGTGAAGCAGACCCGGTGAGCCCCGGCGAGCGGCCCTGTCGCAGACCCGGCGAGCAGACCCGGTGAGCCCGCCCAGCACCCGCACAGACGGAGTGCCGGGGCACAGCGCACCGCCCATCACCCCTCCGACCAAGGAGACTCACTGTGTCCAGCCGTACCCGCACCCGCGGCGTGAAGACGGCCGCGGGTGTCCACACCGTCCACATCCCGCGCCAGCGCGGGCGCCGGCGCGCTCAGCCGTTCGTCGTCGTCGTTCCGGAGCACCCTTCCCTGACCCGTGAAGCGCTCGGCTTCCTGGGCCGGGTGCTGTGGCGCTTCCGGGGCGCGCTCGCCCCGACCTTCCTGGCCCTGCTGGCCTGGCCGCTGACCGCGATCCTGCACGCGCTCGCCTGGTGGTCCGGCCTGCTGGTGGCGCCCCTGGCCGTCGCCCCGGCGCTGTGGCTCGGCTTCGTCCAGATCCGCCGACCGGCGCGCACGGCCGCGGTCGTCTGGCGGGCCGGTCTGGCCCTGCTCGCCACGGCCGGGTTCGCCTGGCTGGCCCTGGCCGCCGGGTTCGGGCCGCTCGCGGGTCCGCTGCCCCTGCTCTGGCTGTTGGCCTGGCTGGTCGCTCAGACCGCGTGGCTCGTCGTCCGCCGCTCCCACTGACCCGAAGGGACCCTGTCTGATGGCAACCGCCTACGCCGCGCCCGGTGCCGGAGCCAACGGCTCACAGGCCAAGCGCGCGATGAACACCAAGAACTTCGGCGCGACGTTCTCGCCCGGGTTCACCATCAACGTCAACGCCAACAAGACCAACAACGGCGTGCCCGCCGTCGCCGGCGGCTCCGGCGCCAACGGCCGCAGCAGCGCGGAGGCCCTGCTCCCGGCGCCGGAGTTCACCTCTCCGGCGCAGGTGCGGAACTACTGCAACAGCCTGCGCGCGGCGGCCGTGACGCTGTCCATCGAGGTGGCCATGGGCGCCGAGATCATGAAGGGCGTGCTGGCCGCGGTCCCCGACCCGGAGGGACGCCCGTTCGGCTCCCGGGCCCGCGCGGCGAAGGTGGCCCGCAAGCTGCAGAAGTCCGCCGACGCGCTGCGGGACGCCGCGAAGAACGCCGCCGCCACGTACTCCACGTTCCAGCAGCAGTACGAGGAAGAGATCAACCGCGTCCGCCACCGCGCCCGCAGGCCGCAGCAGCCGGTCATGAACTGGGCCCAGCAGTAAGGAGGTCTCGTCAATGGCTGAGCGCGACTCACAGCACCAGCTCGCCGAGCTGCTGGAACTTCAGCTCAAGGGCGGCTCGGACGCTGGTGGGGTGGGCAAGTACCTGCTCCACCGGGCCAAGCCCCACATCCCGCCGTGGCTCGGCTGGGCCGGGACCGGCCTGACCGGGGTCCTGGGCCACCTGCGGTGGGCCGACAGCGCCCCGGCGGCCGTGGGCCTCACCCTGGGCTCGGTGGTGCTGACCGGCGCCACCTGGCTGATCGGCAAGAACACCAGCCAGCAGCGGCGCCTGCACTCAGCCATCACCGTGGCCGCGGGCTCCGCCTGGCTCACCGCCGCCTGCCTCGCGGGCCCGACCGCGAACCCGGTCGGTGACCTGTACCTGATGGGCGGGCCCGCCCTGGCCCTGTCCTGGAACGTGCGCCTGGTCCTGCGGCACACCCCCGACGCGTCCGGTGAAAGCGCGGACAAGGGACTGCTCGAGAAGGTGGGGCTGGCCAGGGCGCAGATCGGCAACGCCAAGGTGGAGCCGAACCGCGTCACGGCACCGGTCGCGCTGGAAGCCGGCACCCAGACCAACGACGACATGACCAAGGCACTGGGCAACATCGCCTCCGCCCTGGACCTGCCGAAGTCCGCCGTCCGCTACACCCCCGATCCGGGTTCCGCCCGGCGCGGCGACCTGGTCATCGTGCCGGAGGACATGCTGGCCGAAGTCGTCGAGTGGGAAGGGCCCTCCAACCTGGGCGGCTCGATCGCTGAGCCACTGGTCATCGGCCGGTACGACGACGGCGCCCCGCTAGTGATCTGGCTTCCGGGCGACCCGGAAGCGGGCCGCAACTCCACCCACGTCCTCGTGGCCGGCGGCACCGGCTCCGGCAAGGGCGACACCGCCCTGAACCTGCTGACAGAGATCGTCTCCCGCCGGGACGTGATCGTGTGGTTCTCCGACCCCAAGGCGTTCCAGGACTTCGCCGCCCTGCGCCCCGGGCTGGACTGGGCCGTTGAGGGCGGCACCCAGACCGAGGTCCTGGTGGCGGCCGTCGAGGCCGCGATTCCGGCGCGTACGCGCTGGCTGGGTGCCCACGGCTACCGGCAGTGGGTACCGGAGGCGGCGCAGGCGCAGAACAGCCCGGAGCACACCTGCCGTCCGGACGGGCGGCAGTGCGGCTGTGAGGGGATGCCGTTCCTGGTGGCCTGGTTCGAGGAGGCCGCCAACACCCTGCGCGCCATGGGCGACGACGCGTTCACCGGCATCGCGCAGGAAGCCCGCTCCGCCGGTATCTCGCTGATCGTGTCGCTTCAGCGACCGTCCTACGACCAGATGTCCACCTCCACCCGCGCGTCTCTGCCGTCGGTGATCGCGCTGGGCTGCGACGCACGCGACGAGGGGTTCTCGCTGCCAGACGAGGTCCTGGCCGCGGGCGCCCACCCCGGGGCGTGGGGCAACCGGCGGCCGGGCTACTGCTACGTCGTCTCGCCCGGCATCCCGGAAGACCGCTATCCCTCCCCGGGCCGTACCCGGCGCTTCACCCACCGGGCGGTGCCGGTCATGGAACTGCTCGCCACCTGGGCACAGCGCAACGGCGCCAGCGCCGACCCTGTCACCGCCGGCGCCGCTTCCAGCGTCGCCGGGCGCGCCTACACCGGCCGGGCCACGTCCGGCACCGAGCAGCCGACCGGCCTGCGGGCCGTCGAGCAGGAGGACGACGACATGGAACAGGGCGGCTTGCTGGTGGACCCCGAAGACCAGGACATCGACCCGGAGGCCGACCTCCCCGCACAGGAGGACGGCGACGACGCCCCGATCTTCGGGCAGGAGACGGGCCGCAAGCCGTCACCGGAGGAAGCGCGCCGGCTGTTCGCGGACGCGCTGGCGGAGTTCGAGAGCGAGGGCCGGATGATCGTGGGCCCGAAGGACTTCACCGACTGGTGCGACGCCCACAACCTGTCCCGCTCCTGGGTGTCCCTGCGGCTGAAGGAAGCGGCGAAGGAGGGCCGGTTGGAGGCGACCAACACCACCGGCCGGTGGCGCATCGTCCCCGCCCTCACGGCCGCCTGACACCCGTAACGCGTTACGCCCGCCTAACACTCAAAACCCTAGGCAGGCACGCGCGTTACCTGCCCTAACAGCGGCCGGTCACACGGCCTAACACCTGCTCGTAACACCCTCCCGCGGGCCCGCGCACACCCTCGTGCGCGGGCCCGCGGCCGTCCCGAAGGGAAACGCCGTGACCCACCCCGAGCGGCCCACGGCCGTCGAACTCCACTACCCCCAGCCGATCACCGTCCCGCCCGCCGCGCCCCTCGTGCCGGTACAGCCGAGCCCGCCGACGGCCGTGCAGAGCATTGTGCTGCCCGACGGCCGGATCGTCACCGGCTACGCCCTCACCCCCGCGCCCGTCCCGGCGCCGGTCGACACGCGGCCGGCCGTCTCGCGGACCGCGGTGAACATCGCGCTCGGAGGCATCGGCGTCGGCGCGGTGTGCGGCGGCCTGGTCCTGCTCACCTCGTTCATCGCCGCCCTGACCGCGTTCATCACCCAGCTCATCATCCTGGCCGCGGTCGTCTTCGGCGGGTGGATCGCCGTCCAGCTCTTCGGCGCCACCAGCCGTCACCACCACGGCGGGACCACGGTCAACATCCGCAAGGCCGTCATCAAGCGCAGCCACTTCCACGGCTGACCCCCGAGAGGAGAGCCGTGTTCGAGATCCGCGTCATCTGCGAGCCGGACGACGCCGACCGCGTCAGCCAGGCCCTCGCCGCCGCGTTCGACACCGGCCCGGCACGCCAGTACCCCACCCGCGACCGCAAGCGCACCCGCCTGTACATCACCGCCGACCACCGGCCCACCACACCCGAAAGCGAGTGATCCGATGTCGTTCGGAGAGACCCCGATCACCCTCGTCGGCAACCTGACCGACGACCCGGAACTGAAGTTCACCGACTCCGGAACGGCGCTGGCGAAGTTCACGATCGCCGTCACCCCGCGCAGCTTCGACCGCACCTCGAACCAGTGGAAGGACGGCACCACCGCCTTCTACCGCTGCGCCGCCTGGCGCACCCTCGCCGAACATGTCGCCGAGTCCATGGGCAAGGGCTCTCGCGTCGTGGCCATCGGCCGGATGCGTCAGCACGACTGGACCACCGACCAGGGCGAGAAGCGCTCGATGCTCGCGGTCGAGGTCGACGACATCGGCGCCTCCGTCCGCTTCACCACCGTCCAGATCAACGCCCGCCGCACGAACGGCGCCGCCCCGGCCGGCGACCCGTGGAACACCGGGAACAACCGCCCGGAGCCGGGCGACGAGCCCCCGTTCTAGCTGTGCCCGGGGCGACTGCCTCTCTCGCCAAAGACACGCGGTCGCCCCGGCAGTCCAGTCCCATCCAAGAGATCTGGAGACCTACAGCATGACCCATCCCGCCGCGCCGTCGCAGGGCGGCAACATCAGCCTGTGCACCGGGTCCGGTGCGCTGGACCTGGCCGTGGAAGCCGTCACCGGTCTGCCCACGGTCATGGTCGGTGAGAAGGACCCGGCCGCGTCCCGGCTGCTGGCCGTCCGCCTGCCCCATGCCCGCAACCTCGGGGACATCACGGCCGTGGACTGGGCGGACCTGTCCGCCTCGATGCCGCGTCCGGCGGCGCTGACCGCCGGCTTTCCCTGCCAGGACATCTCCAACGCCGGACCTCGAGGAGGGATTGCCGGTGACCGATCGGGACTGTGGAAAACGATCGCCCACGCCATTCGCCATCTTCGACCCCGGCTCGTGTTCCTGGAGAACGTCGCCGCCATCCGAAGCCGGGGGCTCGATGTCGTCGCCGCGGACCTGGCCGCGTGCGGGTATGACGCGCGGTGGATGTGCCTACGCGCTGGAGATCCCGAAGTCGGAGCCTGCCACCGGCGCGACCGCTGGTTCGCCCTCGCGTATCCCGCTGCTGAAGACCCCCACCTCCCAGCTCGGGCGCAACGGCGGACCGCAGCACCCGGAAAAGCGCAAAGCCGGGGGGCATGGGCCCACGCTGGAGGACGAAGTGGTCTTCTTGCTGCCCCCGACGGACGCCTGAGCCTGCTGCCCACTCCGGCCGCCGCCGACGGAACCGGCGGCCCGGGAACCTCCGCCAAACGGCAGGGCGGCATGAACCTGCGCACCGCCGTGACCCTGCTGCCCACCCCGGCGGCACGCGACTGGAAGTCCGGCGCCTCCAACCTGCTGGGGGTCAACTCCCGGCCGTTGAACGAAGTGGTGGTCAACCTGCTGCCCGCCCCCAAGGCGTCGGACGGGCCGCACGGCGGGCCGAACCAGCGCGAGAGTGCCGGGAACTACTACCTCCCCGGCCAGGCCGTCCGCCTGGACGGCCGGTGGGTGGCCACCAACGGCACCGACTACGGGCCCGCCATCCGCCGCTGGGAAACCGTACTCGGGCGCCCGGCGCCGGAGCCGACCGAATCGGGGACGAAGGGCAACCGCCGGCTGTCCCCGGCGTTCGTGGAATGGATGATGGGCGCCGATCCCGGCTGGGTGACCGGCACGGACCTGGGCCTGTCCCGTTCCGACCAGCTAAAGATCCTCGGCAACGGCGTCGTCATCCACCAGGCCGCCCACGCCTACCGCGCGCTGCTCGCCACCCTCGCCCCCGAAACCGCGGCCCCCACCGTCCCGTCCCAGCTCGCCCTGGACATCGCCTAGACGCGCCCCGGGGCGACCGCCTCTCTCGCCAAAGACACGCGGTCACCCCGGCAATCCAGTCCCATCCAAGAGACCTGGAGACCTCCAGCATGACCCATCCCGCCCCTGGGGGGCGCGGCATGCCCCTCATCAACGTCACCGACATGCCGCTGATCGCCCTGGACAGCCTGCACCTGCTGGCCGCCGCGCTCTACGCGGCAGAGCACAACTGGCCCGTCATTCCACTGCACCCCCACACCAAACGCCCGGCCGGGCACCCCGAACGGTCCTGCCCCGGCACCGGACGGTGCGCGGACGGGCACCGCACCCCCGAGCAGCGCGCCACCACCGACCCGGAACTGATCCAGGCCGCATGGGCGCGCGCCGCGTACAACGTGGGTATCGCCACCGGCCCGGCCGGGCTGCTGGTGATCGATCTAGACGTGTGCAAGCCAGGAGAGAAAGAAGGAGCGCCTGACGGCGCCGCTTCCTTGAGCGCGCTCTGCGAGCGCGCCGGCGAGCAGCTTCCGCCCACCTACCAGGTGCGGACCCCCAGCGGGGGCCGCCACCTGTACTTCACCGCCCCGCCCGGCGGGCGCCTGCACAGCAGCGTCAACCGGCTGGGACCGCACGTCGACACCCGGGCCTGGGGCGGCTACGTCGTCGCCCCCGGCAGCACCACCCCCGACGGCGCCTACGAGGTGCTGGACGACGCGCCCGTGGCCGAGCTGCCGCACTGGCTTGTCCCACTGCTGATCGAGCCGTCCCGGCCCACAGCGACAGTCCCGGCGCCGCTGCTCATCCACGAGTCGGTCACCCGACGAGCCAGGGCGGCGCTGGAGCGCGAGGTGGCTTCGGTGGCCAGGACGACCGAAGGCAGCCGGAACAACCGGCTGTTGGAGGGCGCCCGCGCGTTGGGGCGGTTCGTCGCCTGGGGCGAGATCCCGCGGAACGTGGTGGAGGAGGCTTTTCAGGCGGGGGGAGAGGCGGCAGGACTGTCCGCGTCCGAGTGCCGGGCCACCATCCGTAGCGCGCTGGATTGGTCCATTCGTACCTGCCGGCCCCGGGACGTCGCATGACCCCCCGCCCTGAAAAGCCCACCCAACCCAAGTCCGAGCGGTCGCGCCCGGCGGGTGGCGGCGCCGAAGCGGGCCGTGGCACGAAGGGCGACGGCCGTCAGGCCGTCCTTTCAGTTCTTCGTTCTGGCCCGCACGCGGTCGGCAACGCCCGCCGGGACGGCGAGGACCCGACGCCGGACCGGCCGGGGATTCGCATCTTCGCCCCGCCGGTCTACCGCCACCACTACGACGGCGCCCGCTGGTCCAAGCGCTACGGCTCCACCCCCACCGCCGCCTACGCCTGCCCCTGCGGCCAAACCGGATCCGCCAAAGGGCAAGACGCCGTGGCCGCTCTGGTGACCGAGTACGAGTCCCACAAGCACTTCTGCACCGGCACACCCACGCCCCGCACCGAAAGGAGGAACGCCGCATGACCAGCACCAACGTGTCCGCCCCGTCAATCGACGGTGCCGCCCTGCTCGATGAGGTCGAAGCGTTCCACCGCCGCTTCAGCATCTTCCCCACCGAGTCCGCGTATGTGGCCGTGGCGTTGTGGGACGCGCACGCGCACCTGATCGACGCGTTCGACGGCACGGCCCGGCTCGCGTTCCTCTCGCCCGAGCCGGGGTCGGGCAAGTCCCGTGCGCTGGAGATCGTGGAGACGCTCACCCCGCGTGCGGTCACCACGGTCAACGCGTCCGCCAACGCCCTGTTCCGGCTGGTGGAGGCTGACGGGGGAACCCCGACGTTGCTCTTCGACGAGATCGACACCGTGTTCGGGCCCAAGGCCGGGGGCAACGAAGAGGTCCGCGGCTTCCTGAACTCCGGCTACCGACGCGGTGCGAAGTCCCTGCGCTGCGTCGGGGACGGCTCGAACCAGTCCACCGAGTGGTTCTCCTCGTTCTGCGCCGTCGCCATGGCCGGACTCGGTTCCCTGCCGGACACGATCCTGACCCGCTCGGTCATCATCCGGATGCGGAAGAAGGCGCCCAACGAGAAGGCCGAGCCGTACCGCCGGCGCGTCCACGAGAAGCAGGGCCACGCCCTGCGTGACCGGCTCGCCGAGTGGGCCGCCACCGTGCACGACCAGGTCGCCGAAGCCTGGCCCGAGATGCCCGAGGGCGTCTCCGACCGGCCCGCCGACGTGTGGGAACCCCTGCTCGCCGTCGCCGACGCGGCCGGCGGGCACTGGCCCGAGCGCGCCCGCGCCGCCTGCGTCGAACTCATCAAGGCCGCGGGCGAGGGCAACGAAGCCTCCCTCGGGGTCCGCCTGCTGACCGACCTGCGCGACAAGGTGTTCTGCGGCGCCGACCGCATGCCCACCGCCGCCATCCTCGAAGTCCTCCACGGGCTCGATGACGCGCCCTGGGCTGACCTGAACGACGACGGCAAACCGCTCACGGCCCGTGGGCTGTCCAAGCTCCTGAGCCAGTACGTACGCCCCGACAACACCCCCATCCGCCCCCGTGGCATCCGGGTCGGCAGCGGCACCCCGAAGGGCTACTACGCCGAGGATCTGACCGACGCTTGGGCGCGCTACTGCCCCCCGCTCCCTGAGAAGTCCGCAACATCCGCAACAGCCGCAACACCGCAGGTCAACGGGGGTGAATCCGTGGCGGAAGACTCCGACGAAAGCCGCCACAAGCACGCCGAAACCGGCACACGCCCTCTGCGCGCCGTCGGCTGACACCCCCGCTCCCACGGTGCCGCCGCGCCACCGCGCGGCGGCACCTATCCGCAACACAACCGCCATCCGCCACAAACGCAAGCCGCTGACCTGCAATGTTGCGGCGTGGCGGATGTTGCGGATTCCCCAGAAGGCCCCCAGACGTTGATCAAAACAGAAGAGAGGACGGCGGTATGAGCGCCGGCGCGCGAGACGACAAGCTCACGCTCGCGGAGATCTGCAGGGACCTGAAAGTCTCCCGCTCCACCTTCTACGACTGGCGAGCGAAAGGGCGCGCCCCTCGCTGTATCAAGCTGCCCAACGGTGACATCCGGGTCCGGCGCAGCGACTACGAACACTGGCTGGACGCGCGGGAGGACGCCGCCTGATGGACGGAACGACGTACAACGTCAAGATCTGGAAGACGGCGGTCTACAAGGGCAAGCGCAAGACCACACACACCGTCCGATGGGAGTTGGACGGCAAGGAGTGGCGAGCACCGTTCGACACGAAGGCGCTGGCGGACGCCTTCCGCTCCGAGTTGGTCAGCGCCACGCGCCGTGGTGAGGCGTTCAGCCTCACCACGGGGCGTCCCGTCTCGCATCAGTCCGGGGCGAGCGCGGTGAACTGGTACGACTTCGCCGTCCAGTTCGCTGATGCTCAGTGGCACCGGACCAGCGGGAACAGCCGTAAGAACACGTCCAAAGCGCTTATGTCGACCACCGTTGCCCTGCTGCGCACACCGCCCACTTCCTTCCGGCCGGTTGACGTGCGCACCGCGTTGCGGGAGTTCGCGTTCAACACGCGGCGCCGGGAGGACGCGCCGCCCGAGGTGGCCACGATCCTGAAGTGGGTGGAGCGCAACACGCTGACTATGGCCGTCTGGGAGGACCCCGCCAAGGTCGACGAGGTGCTTCGGGCCGTCGACACGAAGTTGGACGGCACACGCGCGGCGGCAAGCTCCGTCAAGCGCAACCGGCGGATCCTGAACGTGTCCATGGAGTACGCCGTCAAGCACGGAATCCTGCGAGCGAATCCCCTGCCGAAGGGGAGAGGAGCGGCACCGAAGACTTCCTCCGCGGTCGACAAGAGGTCACTTCTCAACCCGGAGCAGGCGGCGCGCCTACTGGGGTGGGTGCGCCGGCGTCCCCGTGGCGGCAAGCGGCTCCACGCCTTCTTCGCCACGATGTACTACGCCGGGCCACGCCCGGAGGAGGTCGTGGCGATGCACGTCGCGGACGTTCGCCTGCCCACGGAGGACGCAGACGACCAGTGGTGTGAGCTGCTGTTCCACACGGCGCAGCCGGAGGTCGGGAAGAACTGGACGGACGGCGGTGAGATCCACGAAGAGCGCGGACTCAAGGGACGCGCCTCGGATGACACGCGCGTCGTGCCGGGCCATCCGTCGCTGACGCGGATCCTGCGCGAGCACATCGAGACTGAGAGCCTGAAGCCTGGAGATCTGCTGTTCCCGGGCGAGAAGGGCGGCATGCTCGCGGGCTCGGTCATCCGGCGGGCATGGCGGACTGCTCGCGCCGAAGTGCTCTCTCCGGAGGAATTCGCCTCACCGCTCGGCAGGCGGGTGTACGACCTGCGGCACACCTGCCTGACGAACTGGCTCAACGACGGCATCCCGCCGGCGCAGGTGGCTGAGTGGGCAGGCAACAGCGTCCCCGTGCTGCTGGCAATCTACGCTCGGTGCATCTCGGGACAGTTGCGGGACCTGAAACAGCGGATCCTGGCGCGTGGGGATCTCCCCCTGCTCTGAGGCCGGGGACCCGAGGGGGGCGTTCATGCGTGACGGATCCATAGATGAATCTGTTACGCATGAACGCCTGCTCCAACTGCTACTCTGCGAATCTGTACTTTAGCTTCTCCGGAATTATTGCTGCCGTAAGCTTCTCAAGCGTGTCGTGTAGGTCGGCATCCATGAGAATGTTAATGATTAGCGCTGACATGCGATGCCATGCGGAAGTTTCGAGCGTTTCGGCGATAGGCGCACAAGCATAGAGAAGCATATTTGCGTCAAAAGATTCGGTGCTCGCTTCGAGTGTTCTCTCCGTTAGATCCTCGAAGCCTGCGGAACCCCTGACGTGCAAGTATATGTAGCCGATCTGGGCAACAATTGCGATCCTGTTTCTTGTGTCATGGATGCGCTTGATTTCTGTTTCTTCGAGGCGACAGATTGTCTCCTCCATGCTCGGCGGCGTGGAGGGTTGCAGGGCTTCTCTGCCTGCCAGTTCGTGGGCCGCGAGGACAGTCTCAACCGACGCCCTGAACGCCTCTCGTTCCTCCTGTGTTGCGCTTGAGGGTGCCGCGTCGGCCATTATTTCAGCTAGCTTCTGGGCGCCGACTTCTTCGTGTCCAAGGAAACTTCCAATCGTCAGGGCGGCAAGATTTTGGATACTCTGCTCGTTCGCGACTTGCCAGATCGGCGGTGCATATTTTGCCGTCGGTGGCGGGTGAAGGTAGGCGTTCCTGAAATGCCGGGAGGCGACGCGCGAGATGATCTCGGCTTTGTCTTCTTGATTATTTGCGCGCTTCAGTGCTCTTTCGACCCTACGGTCGACGCTCTGGTCCCCGTGTCTGACGAACCATTCGAAGGAGGATCGGATCCCTTTTTCGGGGATTCTCAGACAGGGCTCAAAAAGGTCTAGATTCCTGGGGTCCACGGTGAAGATGCGGAGAACGGCTTCGTGGACAGACCGGCCGCGCCGGCCGACCAACGCCATGGCCTCCGCCAGTTCGGCAACGTCGTTGCCCGGATCAGAGCACGAGCCTCTGCCTCGTCCTAGGTATGTCCGACAGTTGCGCGGTACAGCACCGATAGTTCTCCAGCGCTCGAGCTGCGCGACGCTCACACCCAGACCCTTGCGCTTCAGCTCTGCGATGAGGGCGGCGTCCGCAGCGCTTGGGCCGGTCCTTGTCACAGAGCCACTTTAGAACCCCGCGACGTTGGTTTGAGCTGTGTCGTGCCGTACCTGGCTGACTTGCTGGCGCAGGGGCCCGAGGGGGGCTCCGTGAGATTGGGGTGCAACATGACCGACCGCCAGGCAGGTGAACGGCGCTTCGGTGTCGTGCGTGCTGTTGTCGCTGCCGCCGTATCGGGTGCTGTCCGAGCTATCGTCGCGTGGGTCCTGGGAGATGACGACTCCGGGGAGAGCGGGAACCTCCCGGAGGACTGAAGCCCTTGGCTGAGGGGCGAGGGTGCGACCGTGTCGGCGGGCGCATCTCGCCCCGCCCGTTACTTCTCCGCGTATTCACCGCAGCCACCCGCAGAAACCCGGTGACAGCCGGACAACGCCGGACGCCCCCGCGATCACTGGGGGAGGGTCCGGCGTCTTTTTGCGTGCACCTGCACCCATCCTGACCAGCAAAAACGCCCTCCCGAAGGAGGGCGGTGCAGGGGCGCCCCCGGCAGGACTCGAACCTGCGGCCAAGCGCTTAGAAGGCGCCTGCTCTATCCACTGAGCTACGGGGGCCGGGGACAAGGATAGGGCTCCTGGAACCTTGTCCCGGTTGCTTCGCCTCCGTGGCTCGATGTGGAGGTTCGGTGAAGCGGTCCTGATAATCGCAGGCAGGTACGAATCGTGCATCGCTTTTGGGGTCCGACGGCGCCTGGTGTTGTGCACTCGTTATGCCTGGCCTGTGCCTCCGTCCCAGTCATCCCTTACGTCCGTTCTGTCCACTCGGCGCGCAGACATGTCTATATGCTTCAGAATTACCCCGAAATTGGGCATTCTTCGCATGTGGTGACCTTGGACGTACGGCCTCAGCTACTCGACGCACTCTCCGCCCTGCGCGACTGTGTCGCCGCCGCACGCTTCCCGCTGCCCCTGGCGGGGGCTCCACGCGCGCGTGCCAACCGCGACGAACTACTCGCGCAGCTCGACGACTACTTGGTGCCCCGCTTGCGGGAGCCTGAGGCGCCGTTGCTGGCAGTGGTGGGTGGTTCGACCGGGGCGGGCAAGTCGACGCTGGTCAACTCCCTCGTGGGGAGTCGGGTCAGCGAGGCGGGCGTGCTGCGGCCGACGACCCGGACGCCGGTACTGGTCTGCAACCCGGAGGACCATCACTGGTTCAGCGGTATGCGGGTGCTGCCAGATCTCACGCGCGCGTGGGCTCCGAAGCAGGACCCGGGGGACGACCTTCCCATCCCCCGTGACGATCCCGCGCGCGTGCTGCGGATCGAGACCACCGACAGCCTCCCGCGCGGTATCGCCCTGCTCGACGCGCCCGACATCGACTCCCTCGTCGCCGACAACCGGACCCTGGCCGCCGAACTCATCTGCGCGGCCGACATCTGGGTGATGGTGACGACGGCCGCCCGATACGCCGACGCGGTGCCCTGGCACCTGCTGCGGACCGCCAAGGAGTACGACGTCACCCTGGTGACCGTCCTCGACCGGGTGCCCCACCAGGTGGTCTCCGAGGTCTCGCGGCAGTACGGGGCGCTGCTCGCCAAGGCCGGGCTCGGTGACGTACCCCGGTTCACCGTGCCCGAGCTGCCCGAGTCGGCCTGGGGCGGGGGTCTGCTGCCGGCCACCGCGGTTGCGGCGCTGCGGGCCTGGCTCGTCCAGCAGGCGCAGGACGGCGGCCACCGGCAGCACGTCATGGCACGCACCGTGTACGGCCTGCTCGACTCGCTCAAGTCACGCCTGCCCGAGCTGGCCAGCGCCGTCGCCGCCCAGTACGCGGCCGCGCTGCGGCTCACGGCCGCCGTCGACGCGGCGTACGACAGCGAGCACGCGCGCGTCCGGGGACGACTGCAGGCCGGGGCCGTACTCGCCGGGGACGCGCTCAAGCGCTGGCGTGCGTTCCCGCTGGACTGCACCGCCGGGGAACTCCTCGACACCCTGGCGGAGAGCCTGGCCGCGCTGCTGCTGTGCGCCGTCACGGCCGCCGACGAGCGCGCCGACGACGCCTGGCGGCGCGAACCCGCGGCGGGCGCCCCGGAACTCGCGGACCGGGATCCGTCCCTGGAGGGCACCGAGCACCGGATCGGACTCGCCGTACGGCGGTGGCGGCGCGAGCTCGAAGAGTACGCCGAGGACGAACTGCGCGAGCTCGACCGCAGCGTCGCACCGGACCCGGAGGTCGTGGCCGCCCTGGTCGCCACCGCGCTGCTCGGCGGCCGCCGGGCGCGCTCCGCGGGCGAAGGGCTCGCCGAGCGGATCGGAGCCCACGGCGCGCTGCGGCTGCGCGACCGCGCCGGCCGGCTGCTCGCCGACTACGTCGACCGGATCATGCACGGCGAACGCGAACGCCGCCTCGCCCCGCTCGACGCGCTCGAGGTCCATCCCGACCCGCAGGCAGAACTCATCGCCGCGCTGTCCGTACTGCAGAAGGAGAGATGACCGGTGACCGCCGTCACTGACCAGGACCACACCGGCCACATGGAGACCACGGGTCGCATGGACCACATGGACCACACCGATCACCCTTCGGAGCGGGAAACGCGGGAAACGCGGGAAACGCGGGACACGCGGGAAACGGGAGATCCGCGAGATCCGCGAGATCCGCGTTCGCGGGATTCCCGGGATTCGGGTGACAGCGCCGGCCACCGCCCCGAGCGTGAGCACCGCGACGAACACGCGGAGATCGACCGCGTCGACCGTCTCGACCGCCTCGGTCAACTCGGTCAGCTTGGACAACTCGGCCAGTTCGGCCATATCGACCAGCAGCGGCAGGCCGAGCCCACCGGTGAAGCGGTCGCCCGGGACCCGGCGCCTCGGGCCCCTTCCGCACCCTCGGCACCATCCTCGGCACCTGCACCACCTCAGGTGCAGCCGTCCGACATGGCCGCCTCGGAGGTCGCGGACTCCACGGCCGACGAGGCCACCGAAGGAATCCCCGGCCAGGGCCAGGGCCAGGGCCAGGGCGAGGCCGAGCAGGCGCAGCACGGGAAGCACGGGAAGCACACGCACGTGCGGGACGACGACCCCTCCGAGCCTGAGCCGGCCCCCGACGCCACGGACGTCTGGGACGACGGCCTCATCGCCCGACGGGTGACCGAGGCCGGCGGCACCGCTCCCCCCGGCCAGCCCTCCGGCTTCGAGACCAGGAAACCCGCCGCGCAGCCGGTCACGCCCCTCGCCTACGACGGTCCGCTGCGCTCACGCCTGGACGCCCTGCGCGAACTCGTCGGTCTCTCCCGCACCCGCCTCGACAGCCGGACGCTCGCGGAGGCGGGCCGGGTCCTCGACGAGGCGGTGGCACGCCGCAAGCTCTCCGGCCAGCACACCGTCGTAGCCATCGCCGGCGCCACCGGCAGCGGCAAGTCCACGCTGTTCAACGCGCTGGCCGGGGTGGCCATCTCGGAGACCGGCGTGCGACGGCCGACCACCGCCTCGCCCATCGCGTGCAGCTGGAGCGACGGTGCGGCGACCCTGATCGACCGGCTGGGCATCCCGGGGCGGCTGCGCCGCCGCCCGGTGAACAGCCCGGAGAACGAGGGCCAGCTGCGCGGGCTGGTCCTGGTCGACCTGCCCGACCACGACTCGGCGGCCGTGGAGCACCGCGAGCAGGTGGACCGCATCCTGCGGCTCGTCGACGCCGTCATCTGGGTCGTCGACCCCGAGAAGTACGCCGACGCGGTGCTGCACGAGCGGTATCTACGGCCCCTGGCGGGCCACGCGGAGGTCATGTTCGTCGTCCTCAACCAGGTCGACCGGCTGCCCGGCGAGGCCGCCGACCAGGTCCTGGACGACCTGCGGCGGCTGCTCGACGAGGACGGTGTGGCCCTGGGGGAGTACGGCGAACCGGGTGCGGTCGTGCTCGCCCTGTCCGCGCTCACCGGGGACGGTGTCGGCGATCTGCGCGAGGCGCTCGGGGAGTTCGTGGCCGAGCGCGGGGCGGCGGCCCGCCGTGTCGCGGCCGACGTGGACGCCGCCGCGGCCCGGCTGCAGCCCGTGTACGCCACCGGGCGTCGCGTCGGGCTGAGCGAGGAGGCACGTGAGGAGTTCGCCGCCCGGCTCGCGGACGCCGTGGGCGCCACCGCCGCCGGGGAGGCCGCCGAACGCGCCTGGCTGCGCAATGCCAACCGCGCCTGCGGCACGCCCTGGCTGCGGCTGTGGCGGTGGTGCCAGGGCCGGCGCGAACCCACGACGGGACGGCTCCAGGCGGCCCCGCAGGCGGAGGAGGAGGCCACGGCACGCCAGCGGGTCGAGCAGGCGGTGCGCACGGTGTCCGACCGGGCCTCGGAGGGGCTGCCCACGCCGTGGGCGCAGGCGGTGCGCGAGGCGGCCGTACGCGGCTCCCAGGGGCTGCCGGAGGCACTGGACGAGCTGGCGGCGCGGGCCGGGTTGCCGCCGGGGCGTCCACCGCGGCCGGGCTGGTGGCCGGTGGCCGTGATGGTCCAGGCGGCCATGACCATCCTGCAGATCGTGGGTGGACTGTGGCTGCTGGGACAGATCGTCGGCGTCATGACGCCCAACCTGGGCGTGCCGGTGCTGCTGATGGTGTGCGGCATCATCGGCGGGCCGATCGTCGAGTGGGGCTGCCGGATGGCGGCACGCGGTCCGGCGCGGCGCTACGGGCTGGAGGCGGAACGCCGGTTGCGGGAGGCGGCCGCGGGCTGCGGCCGGGCCCGGGTGCTCGATCCGGTGGCCTCGGAGCTGCTGCGGTATCAGGAGGTGCGGGAGCAGTACGGCCGGGTCGCGAGGACGGGGGCCACGGTGCTCTGACCCCGGTGGAAGGGAGGTGAACCACTCGTCCGGGTGACGGAGTTCTCCACAGTCGGCCGGTGGTCCACAGCGCTCGGCGGGCCCGGCCCGACGGCGGCAGTCTGGCATCGGACGCAGCCGTACGGGACGGGCCCGTACGCGTATCCGTCCGGCGGGAGCCGCCGGGCGAGGGAGGGATCCGCGATGAACGAGACGATGGTGTGCGTGGTGGGCAACGTGGCGACGAAGCCGGCGTACCGCGATCTGGCCTCGGGGCCGTCGGCACGGTTCCGGTTGGCGGCGACGCCACGCTACTGGGACCGCGAGAAGAGCGCGTGGACGGACGGCAGTACGAACTACTTCACCGTGTGGGCCAACCGGCAGCTCGCCGGCAACGCGGCGGCCTCGTTGAACCTGGGCGATCCCGTCGTCGTCCACGGCAGGCTGAAGGTGCGCGAGGAGACACGCGACGGGCAGAAATGGGTCTCCGCGGACATCGACGCGGTGTCGATCGGGCACGACCTGGCGCGCGGCACGTCGGCGTTCCTGCGCACGCCGAAACAGGAGGCGGTACTCCCGCGGCGACCGGAACCCGACTGGGAGACCCCGCCCGTGGACGCCGACGCCGACGCGGCCGCCCAACGGGAGCCGGAAACAGTAGCGGTGACGTGACGTCAGCCACAGCGGCGATAACGATTCCGAGTCGGATCGGTCATCCGACCAAATGACCGGCGAGCGCGGTGCGCTTGATCCATAAGATGCCGGGCGTAGCTCTCGGGGCTGCTGATTCTGCTGGTGGGACCGTTCCCCCCACGTCGACGGGTCCTGCTCGAAGGGGAATTTAGTGCTTTCTGCGTTCTCTGGGCCCTTGGGGTTCGTCACGGCGTCCGCGCGGTCCACGCGCGGACGCGGGCCGGTCCGCGCCGCCGCGGCGACCCTGGTCACCGGGCTGGTGGCCGCCGGGCTGCTCGCCGGGGCCGATGTGGCCGCCGCGGACGGAACACCGCAGCAGCAGGCCGGGGCGACCGCCACCATAGGCGGCCTGAAGACCTACGGCGAGGCCGTGGTCCACGGGGACGGCGGAGACCAGCCGGTGTCCGCCGGCCTGTTCGAGATGTCCGTCGAGGGTGGCGGCACCCTGCAGACGTACTGCGTCGACCTGCACAACCCCACGCAGAAGGACGCCAAGTACCAGGAGACCCCCTGGAGCGGGACCTCGCTCGGCACCAACAAGGACGCCGGGCGGATCCGTTGGATCCTGCAGAACTCCTACCCCCAGGTCAACGACCTCGCCGCGCTCGCGCACCGGGCCGGTGTCCGCGGCCTCACCGAGCAGGACGCCGCGGCCGGCACGCAGGTCGCCATCTGGCGCTACTCCGACGGCGCCGACGTCGACGCGGTCGACCCGCAGGCCGAGAAGCTCGCCGACTATCTGCAGAAGAGTGCCCGCTCCCAGGCGGAGCCCGAGGCCTCCCTGACCCTCGACCCGCCCGCGGTCTCCGGTCGCCCCGGCGGACTGCTCGGACCGGTGACCGTGCACACCAACGCGCGCAGCGTGACGGTGACACCACCGGCGGACGCGGCGATCACCGGCGTCCGCATCGTGGACGGCACCGGCAAGCCGGTCACCTCGGCCTCGAACGGCGGCCGCCTGTTCTTCGACGTCCCCGAAAGGGCCACCGGGGGCACCGCCCACGCGTTCAGCAGCGGGGGAGGTTCGGCCGAACTGACCGTCCAGGCGTCGACCACCGTCCCGGTCGGCCGCGCCTTCACCTCCGACAGCCGCAGCCAGACCCAGATTTTGGCAGGCTCCAGCGAGTCGACGGTCTCCGCCACCGCTAGCGCCGACTGGGCGGGCAAGGGCGCGATACCAGCCCTGTCGGCCGCCGAGAACTGCGCCAAGGGCAGCCTGGACATCAACGGCGCCAACACGGGCGACGAGCCGTTCACCTTCGACCTGATGGACACCGGGTACACGATTCCCGCGGCCGCCTCCCGCACGGTGACGGTCCCCCTCCAGGAGGACCAGGCCTACGACTTCACGATCACCGGTCCGAACGGCTTCCAGCAGCGCTTCACCGGCGTCCTGGACTGCCGCACCCAGTCCGCCGAGACAGGCAACGCCATCCGGACCCTCAGTGAACCCAGCCCCGCGTCGGTGGGCGGCACGGCCGGCGGCACGAACCTCGCCGCGACCGGCGGCTCCGCCGTGACGCCCCTGATCGCCGGAACGGCCATCGGCCTGGTGGTGATCGGCGGCGGGGTGCTGGTGGTGCTGCGCCGGCGGGAGTCGACGGGACGCTGAGCGAGGCGTCCTGACCCGGGCCGGTCAGGCTCCGAACGAGTGGAGATCGGTCGCGGCGAGGGTTTGCTGCGCGTCGTACGCCTCGAAGGTGCCCTTGCGCCGGAAGCCGAGGCGGGCGGCGAGCTTCAGCGAACGCTCGTTGGCCGTCTGGGTCACCACCAGGACCGGCTGGTCGGGAAGCTCGTCGGCGGCGCCGCGCAACGCGGCCGTCGCGGCCTCGAACGCCAGCCCCGCGCCCCAGGCGTCGCGTCGTAGTACGTAGCTCAGTTCCAGTTCCCAGCCCTCCTCGGTGACGTGTCCGGGAAGCTCCGCGGGACGTCGGGCGAGCAGAAGGGTCCCGGTGAGCCGGTCGGTCGTCCTGTCGGCGATGACGAACGCTCCGGGCTTTTCGGTGACGCCGGGGGTACCGGTCGCGTCGAGATACTGCTCGACAGCGTCCCGGGGCCTCGGGCCGCCCAGGTATAACCAGACCTGCGGATCGGTCAGGAGCTCGATGAGTCCGTCGCGGTCGGCGTCGTGTGCTTTGCGCAGCCGGAGCCGATCCGAGGTGAGCTCCGTGGCGGACAGCGTGGGCGATGTGTTCATGGAGCTCATCCTGCACGGGCCGGGCCGCGGTCTCCGGGTCATGCGCAACCCCCAATCGCTTCTGGCCCGGCGGCTCCCCAGGCCGCCCCCGGGCCGTCCCGGCGCCCGTCCGAGGCCGACGAGGCCGGCCAACGGTGACCGACGGTGTTCAGGGCGGCTGCCCGGCCAGGGAAGAGGCGACAGCAGGGGTGGCTTCTGCCGGCAGGAGCCACCCCTGCGTCAGGGCCACTGATCAGGCGTTGGCGCAGATCGCGTACACGCTGATGCCGACGCTGGGGTAGCCGTCCTGCCGGCCGAGCGCGATCCATCCGCTGCCGTCGTCGGTGGGGAAGCTGCCGACCAGGACCGCGCCGTTTCCTTGCGCTTCGCCGCCGCCGCCGATGACCTTCTTGCCCGCCGGGCAGTAGACGGTGCGCCGTTGGAAGTTGGGCACGTTGGCGTTGGGGAGCTTGACGATCTGGTAGCCGTCCACGGCTCGCGCCGGTGCCTCGGCTGCCGCCGCCCGGCCGGTGACGTTCTGCCCTGCGGTGGCCTGAGCGGCCCAGCCGGCTCCGGACACCAGGGCCAGCGCCAGAACGCCCGCACCGATCGCCTGTTTGCCTCGCATACGCATGTCCTCTCGTCCCGTGGACTCCGGGATGGCGGAGCCCTCGGTGGCCATCGTCGCCATGCCGAACGGACGGCAAGCAGGAAAACCACCTAAACGCCACGATGAGGCGAACATGGGGCATAGGGGGCGCTGAGGGTCGGCAGGTCCCGGGCATGGCGGACACCCCTTACGCCGCGGAACCCGAATCCTCGACGGCGCCTGTCCGGTGTCGTTGCCGTCCCGGAGGGACGGTGTGCTTCCGGGCCCCGTCGCCGCACGTCGGCCGAGTTCCTCACGGCTCCTCGGCAGGCACCCGGCAGCGCACCTGCTTCCCGATCGCCGAGCGTCGTACCTGCCACCCCGGCGCGAGCAGGTCGACCAGCCCGAGTCGGAAGTGAGCGACTTCGAGGTCGACCTGTACGCAAGTGATCTCACCCGAGCGATATGGCGCAAGGCGTCGAGCAGCGGTGCGGAGAACAACTGCGAAGAGGTTGCCGAACTCCCCGGCGGCGCGAGAGCGGTTCGGGACTCCAAAGACCCCGGCCGCGCCCCCCTGCGCCTCACCGCCTCGGAGTGGGTGGCCTTCCGGGACGGGCTTGGCCGGTACGGGCAGGGCCTCTGCACACGTGATGTCGCACGGGTGCAGAGGTCCGCTGAGGAGGCTTCCGAGCGCAGGGGATCACGACAACGCGCCGGACGTCATGGGTTCGCGGTGGAGGTGCGCGACACCAGTGCCGGCCGTTCACTGCCGTGTCCGCCTGGCTGAGCCGAGCAGTAACTCGGTCATGTCACGAGCATCGCGGCGGCGAGACGGGCTGGCAGACCACACGCCAGGCAAAACGACGCAGCACAGAAGAGCGAGTGGGCTGAGGACAGCGATCACGCCGATCCATGGATAGGCCACTGTGACGGGTACCAAGAGACCGCCCGATACCAGGCCAAGCAGCGGCCCCGCCCTCACGGTTCAGTTGCGCTCGCCATGCGCAGGGTTCCTTCCTGTTCACGGAGCTTCGGGCCCCGGCCCGACACCCACGCGTTTTACGGTCATACAGGACTGACCGTCATTCATGAGGCACCGGTGACCGCACGCACCAGGATGGCGAGTCCACGGCAAGCATGCGCGGTGCCCCATCCCCCGTCGATGGGAGCAAGTTCATCTTGCCCTGCCGCACAGGGCCTTGTGAGGCGTTTCCAGATATGGCAGGCAACGGCACTGCCGTCAGGGCCAGGGTGGACGGGTGTCAGAGCGCACGGGGAGCCGTTGTTGCTACCCCGCCCCCGGCGGTCGGAGGCGGGCCGCGGGCAGCTGCCGCAGGGCAGCGCGGCGGCGCAGCACCGCCCTGCGGCGCCGCCAGGTGCGCTCGGTCCGGCTGCGGGCCGGTCCAAGCCAGAACTGCTTGCCCACGACCTGAAGATTCCCACTCGCAGGCACCACATGCGCGAACTCCATCGGGCCACCCTCGTTCACCGGCACCACTGCCGGGACCACCTCAGGCGGCTGACATGAGCAGGCGATGCTTCGGCCGGCGCCTGCTCCGCAGGAGCCATCCGCTGCTGCGGCATCAGCGCCGGCACCCCGGGCGCCCTCAGGCCCAGCACGTCCCGCTGCTGCTCAGCAACCAGCGTGACCGGTCACTCGGAGACTGCATGTCCAGCGCCTGATGCGAACGCATGGAGTTGTATTCCTCCACCTTGACAGGGAAGCCGCGAATCGGCGCGGTGCAGCCGGATAACGCCGCTATACGGGCACACCCATGATCGCGAGGACCTCGTTGCGCAGAGAGTCCGTGTGGGCGGGCTGCTCGTCGAGGGCGCTCTTCCATAGAAGGTAGGACAGGCCGCTCTCGGCGCGCCGCCGCACGTCCGGCCCGGACCCGCACACGTTCTCCAGCCGGGTGGCCAGCCCGTCGGCCATGGGCGTGAGCTTGGCCTGCCGCGCCACGCGCGCCAGCTCGGAGTCCGGCTGACTCAGGCAGGCGGCGACCAGCCGGCCCAGCCCTCGCGGCACGGCCGCGATGATGCGCTCCACCGAGGCGGTCAGGTCCACCAGCGGGTCTCCTGTGTCCCGTGCCGCGTGCTGGGGTATGTCCGCGCGCAGGGCCGCCATGACCAGCTCTTCCTTGCCCGCCCAGCGCCGGTAGAGCCCGCCGAGGCCGATCCCGGCGGATTCGGCGACATCCTTCATCCGCAGCCCGTCGTATCCGCGTTCCTCCAGGAGGGCCAAGGCGTGTTCGAGGGCCAGACGGTCGATGTCCGAGCGGCGGGGGCGACCGCGGTGCGCGTTCTCCATGCCATTACGGTAACGTGCATTATCGGAAATGATAATTCTCGGAAAGGTCGCCGCCATGGCTTTCACCACCTCGACCCGTGCACTCGTCCTCGGCGGCGGTGGCATCACCGGCATCGGATGGGAGATCGGCGTACTGGCCGGACTGCTCGACAAGGGTGTCGACCTGCGTGACGCGGACACGGTGATTGGTACGTCGGCCGGCTCGATCGTGGGCATGAACTACACCTCGGGAACCGACTGGGAGGCGCTCTTCACCGACCAGGCCCACGCCGGCGAGCACGAACCGGTCATACGCACCGACCCCGGCGTCTACGAGGGCTGGATCGAGGCGTTCCGCGCCGGCGCGGGCGATCCCGAAGCGGTGGGCGCCGGATTCGGCCGGGTGGCCCGCAAGTACGGCGCGAGCGTCGACCCCGAGACCCGTCGCGCCGTCGTCCGGGCCCGGCTGCGCACCACGCAGTGGCCGGCCAATATGCGCGTCGCGGTCACCGACGCCGACACCGGCCGCCTGGAACTGCTCGGCCCGCACGCGGGGGTCTCCATCGAGACCGCCACCGCCGCGAGCGGCGCCGTCCCCGGCATCTGGCCCAGCGTCCGGTTCAACGGCCGTGAATGGATCGACGCCGGGATGGTCTCCGCCGCCAACGCCACCCTGGCAGCCGGACACGACCGCATCATCGTCCTCGCCCCCATGTCCGAGGGCCACGCGGGCATTCCCAGCGCCCAGGACGACGTCGCCCGCCTCAACGACACCGCCCGCGCCTTCCTCGTCATCCCCGACGACGCCAGCCGCGACGCCATCGGCCCCAATCCCTACGACCCCAACCGCGCCCAGGCCGCGGCTGAGGCCGGTCGCCGTCAAGGCCGTGCCAACGCCGCCGATGTCAAGGCGCTCTGGGGCTGACCGGGCCGCCCCTCTGCCACGCCCACGGCCGCCCCTGCGTCCCTCGGCCGCTTGAATGATCGGACGGCGAGGCGACTGGATCCTGGGCCGTCTGTGGGCCGTGCGAGGGTGTCCGAGGCCGACCGACGGCGACCGGCAGCGACAGTCGAGCCTCGGCCGTCAGCGGCAAAGCCCCAGGTCAGAGCCCCGTGATGATACGGGTTTCCGCCCAGGGGTGGCGGTCGGGCAAGATGGGCTGTATCTGCCCACTGCCAGATTTCAAGCTGCCGGACGGTTTCTCTTGGCTGAGTTCATTTACACCATGCGCAAGGCGCGCAAAGCGCACGGCGACAAGGTGATCCTCGATGACGTCACCCTGAACTTCCTGCCGGGGGCGAAGATCGGCGTCGTCGGCCCGAACGGCGCCGGTAAGTCGACCGTGCTGAAGATCATGGCGGGGCTGGAGCAGCCGTCGAACGGTGACGCCTTCCTCTCGCCCGGGTACACCGTCGGCATCCTGCTCCAGGAGCCCCCGCTGAACGAGGAGAAGACCGTCCTGGAGAACGTCCAGGAGGGTGTCGCCGAGATCAAGGGCAAGCTCGACCGGTTCAACGAGATCGCCGAGCTCATGGCCACCGACTACTCCGACGCGCTGCTCGAGGAGATGGGCAAGCTCCAGGAGGAGCTGGACCACGCGGAGGCCTGGGACCTCGACGCCCAGCTCGAGCAGGCCATGGACGCCCTCGGCTGCCCGCCCGGGGACTGGCCCGTCACCACCCTCTCCGGTGGTGAGCGGCGCCGTGTCGCGCTGTGCAAGCTGCTCCTGGAGGCGCCCGACCTGCTGCTCCTCGACGAGCCCACCAACCACCTCGACGCCGAGTCCGTGAACTGGCTGGAGCAGCACCTCGCCAAGTACGCGGGCACCGTCGTGGCCGTCACCCACGACCGGTACTTCCTCGACAACGTGGCCGGCTGGATCTGCGAGGTCGACCGCGGCCGCCTGCACGGCTACGAGGGCAACTACTCCAAGTACCTGGAGACCAAGGCGACCCGCCTCAAGGTCGAGGGCCAGAAGGACGCCAAGCGGCAGAAGCGGCTCAAGGACGAGCTGGAGTGGGTGCGGTCCAACGCCAAGGGGCGGCAGGCCAAGTCCAAGGCGCGTCTCGCGCGGTACGAGGAGATGGCCGCCGAGGCCGACAAGATGCGGAAGCTGGACTTCGAGGAGATCCAGATCCCGCCGGGGCCGCGGCTCGGCAACGTGGTCGTCGAGGTCGACAAGCTCAACAAGGCCTTCGGGGACAAGGTCCTCATCGAGAACCTCTCCTTCACGCTCCCGCGCAACGGGATCGTCGGGGTCATCGGCCCGAACGGCGCCGGCAAGACCACCCTGTTCAAGATGATCCAGGGGCTGGAGAAGCCCGACTCCGGCAGCATCAAGGTCGGCGAGACCGTCAAGATCTCGTACGTCGACCAGAGCCGCGAGAACATCGACCCGAAGAAGACGCTGTGGGCCGTCGTCTCCGACGAGCTCGACTACATCAACGTCGGTCAGGTCGAGATGCCGTCGCGCGCGTACGTCTCCGCCTTCGGGTTCAAGGGACCGGACCAGCAGAAGCCGGCCGGTGTCCTGTCCGGCGGTGAGCGCAACCGGCTGAACCTCGCGCTCACCCTCAAGCAGGGCGGCAACCTGCTGCTCCTCGACGAGCCGACCAACGACCTCGACGTCGAGACCCTCAGCAGCCTGGAGAACGCGCTGCTGGAGTTCCCGGGCTGCGCCGTGGTCGTCTCCCACGACCGGTGGTTCCTCGACCGCGTCGCCACGCACATCCTCGCCTACGAGGGCGAGTCCAAGTGGTTCTGGTTCGAGGGCAACTTCGAGTCGTACGAGAAGAACAAGGTCGAGCGGCTCGGCCCGGACGCCGCGCGTCCGCACCGCGCCACCTACAAGAAGCTGACCCGGGGCTGATCGATCTTGCGCCACATCTACCGCTGCCCGCTGCGCTGGTCGGACATGGACGCGTACGGCCACGTCAACAACGCGGTCTTCATCCGTTACCTGGAGGAGGCCCGTATCAACTTCTTGCACCGTCCGGAGAAGGAGTTCAAGCAGGGGTCGGTGGTGGCGCGCCACGAGATCGACTACAAGCGGCAGCTCGTCCACCGGCACCACCCGGTCGACATCGAGCTGTGGGTCTCCGCGATCAGGGCCGCGTCCTTCACCATCAGCTATGAGGTGAAGGACGACGACCTGGTCTACGTACGGGCCTCGACGGTGGTCGTGCCGTTCGACTTCGAGGCACAGCGACCGCGCCGGATCACCGAGGAGGAGCGGGAGTTCCTCCAGGGCTACACGGACGACGAGGCGGAGGCCGTCGCCGCATGACGGTGCTCCCTCTCGCCGACGAGGGGGAGGCGGCCGACCTCGTCGCCTTCCTCGCCCGGCTGCTCCACTACGACCGCGGGGCCGCCGTGCGCCTCCAGGCCGCGGGTACCGCGCTCGCCGTGTTCGGGCGGCCGCCGTCCTTCGAGGTGCTGGCGATCCGCGCGGTGCGGCTCGAGAAGCCGTACGAGAACGGGCTGGACGTCACCTTGGACGTGACCGTGTCCGCGGGTGAGTTGCTGGAGTCGATCGACGAGACGGCGGCCACGGCCGTCGTGCCGGGCGCGGTGACCGGGCCGCCGTGGGCGGGGCTCCTTCCGCCGCGCGGCGGGTGGCGGGCGCAGCCGGGACTGCCGGCCCCCGACACCCTGCGGACCATGGTCGCCGCCGCCGTCGCCGAATTCCGCTCCCGTACGCAGGAGCTGGCGCCCGAGGCGCGTACCCGGGCCGAACTCGACCGGATCGGGCGGGAGATCTGGTCCCGGACGGTCGCGGACACCGGCCTTCCGGTGCGGGCCGTGCACGCGGCCCAGTCGCTGGGGTTCCTGCGGCCCGGCGGCGAGGGCGGCCTGGGACTGTACTCGTCGGGCACGTGGCTCAGGCTGCGCACGCCGTACGGATCCGTCGCCGTGCGCACGGCGGGGCTCGCGACCCTGGGCGTCAGCGTGCGCTGACCCGGCTCACCCGGCGGTGTTGATCATCGAGGCGGCGGCGTACGTCAGGTAGTTCCACAGCTGCTCCTCGTGCTCCTCGGACAGCCCCAGGTCGTCGACGGCCGCCCGCATGTGCCTCAGCCAGGCGTCGTGCGCCGCCCGGTCGACGGTGAACGGGGCGTGGCGCATGCGCAGCCGGGGGTGGCCCCGGTTGTCGCTGTACGTCGTCGGGCCGCCCCAGTACTGGATGAGGAACAGCGTCAGCCGTTCCTCGGCCGGGCCGAGGTCCTCCTCCGGGTACATCGGCCTCAGGAGCGGGTCCTGTGCGACCCCCTCGTAGAAACGGTGGACCAGTCGGCGAAACGTCTCCTCCCCGCCGACCTGCTCGTAGAAGGTCTTCTCCTGAAGCGTGCCGCGCCGAATCTCTTTCACGCCCCCCATGGTCTCAGACGCGCCGACCGAGGACCGAGGTCCTAGGACCACTCGCCCCGGCCCGCCCCGCGCCGCACAGTGGACGCATGGATTCCGACACCGGCCGCACGGGCTCCCACGCTCTCGGCGACAAGGACCTCGCCGAACTCGCCGTGTCCGCGCGTGAGGCGCTGGTACGGGAGATCGACGCGAGCGGGGTCTGGAAAGCCGACCCGGTGTGGCGGGAGGTGTTCGCGGCGGTGCCGCGGCACCTGTTCGTGCCGTACTACTACGTCGGCGTCATCGGCGGCTACGAACGCCGATGGGGCGAGAACCCGGACCCCGAGGCGCGGGAGCGCTGGCTGGACGGGGCCTACGCCGACGCCCCGCTGGCCACCAGACTGCGCGACGGGGAACTGCTCTCCTCCAGCAGCCAGCCCTCGCTGATGGCCAGGATGCTCGTCGCACTGCGGGTGGCCGACGGCGACCGGGTGCTGGAGATCGGCGCGGGCACCGGTTACAACGCGGCCCTGCTCGCCCACCGGCTCGGCGACGACGACCTGGTCACCACCGTCGACCTGGAACCGGAGATCACCGAGTCGGCCCGGCGGCACCTGGCCGCCGCCGGGTACCACCCGGCCGTGATCACCGGTGACGGGTCGCGCGGGGTCCCCGAACGCGCCCCCTTCGACCGGATCATCGCGACCTGCGCCCTGCCGTCCGTACCGCGCGCCTGGCTCGCCCAGTGCCGTCCCGGCGGACGCGTCCTGACCCCGCTCGCCACCGGCCTGGCCGCGCTGACCGTGGCGGACCCCGGGCACGCCGAGGGGCGCTTCCTGGCGACGCCCGCCTACTTCGTGCCGCTGCGCGGCGGGGACCGGCCCGAGCCGGGGCCGACGTCCTTCGAGGGGCTGCCCGACGGGGCCCGACGCCAGGACCTGTTCCGCTTCCTGCTCACGCTGACCCGGGACGTCCTCGACCCCCGGGAGGCGTACGCGCTGTGGCAGCGCGAGGGCAGGCCGCCGCGCGAGCGGTACGGCGTCACGGTGGACGGCGACCGCGAGTGGGCGTGGCTGGACGACCCGGAGGGGCCGTACACCTGGCCCCTCCCGTGACGACGCGTTACGCGGTTACCCGCGCCGGACGGTGATCGTCGTCCACGCGCCCACGTGCACCCGGTCGCCGTCCTGCAGCGGCACCGGCACGAAGGGCTGGATCGGGTCCTCCGAGCCGTTGACCGTCGTGCCGTTGGTCGAGTTCTGGTCGACGACCGCCCAGCTGCCGTCCGGCTGCTGGACCAGCACCGCGTGCTGGTGCGAGACACCCGGGTCCTCCGGCGGCACCGACAGGTCGATGTCGGGGGTGTCGCCGGTGGAGTGGCGGCGGCGGCCGATGGTGACCTGGTTGCCGGTGAGCGTGCGCTGCTGCTCGGGCGAGTACGCGGGCAGGTTCAGGCCCGTGGCCTCGGGGCCGGATCGCTGCATCATCGCCATGAAGTACTCGCGGTCCGGGCCGATGGTCGCCGTCCAGGTGGCCGGTCCCTGCGGGGCCTGCGGCGCCTGCGGGTAGCCGTAGCCACCGCCCGGGCCGGGCGGGGCCTGGGTGGCGCCGGGCTGCGGGTAGCCGTAGCCGCCGCCGGGGCCGGACGGGTTCGTGGCCGACGGCGGGGAGATCACCCAGTCGTCCTCGCCGCCGCCGAAGGACGGACCGCCCGCCGGCGGGCGGCGGGTCTCCTGCGGGAAGGCCGGCGGGGCCGGCGGACCGGCCTGCTGGTAGGCGGACGGCGGACCACCGGCCGTGGCACCGGGACCGGGAGGCGGCGGAACCGGCCGCGACGGATCGCCGCCGAAGCCACCGGATCCGGGCGCACCGGGAGCACCGGGAGGGTTGGGCGGGCCGGAGCGACCGGCCGGCCCGGACTGCTCACGGCCGAACGGCGGAGGGCCGCCCTGGCCCTGACCGCCGCCGAAGCCGGAGGGGCCGGGACCGCCGGGGCCGCCGGGACCACCCTGGCCGGGACCGCCGCCGAAGCCGGAGGAGCCGGGACCACCGGGGCCGCCGGGACCACCGGGGCCGCCGGGACCACCCTGGCCCTGACCGCCACCGAAACCGGAGGAGCCGGGACCACCGGGACCACCAGGCCCGCCCTGGCCGTGACGACCGGGCCCACCCGGCCCGCGTTCGCCTCCGAAGCCCTGAGGACCGAAGCCCTGCGGACCCGGACCCTGCGGACCGGAACCCTGGGAACCGGGCCCCTGAGCACCGCCGCCCTGGCCGGGACCGCGCCGGCCGCGTTCGCCGCCGAAGTGCGTCGGGCCGGACGGCTCGCTGCCGAAGGGGCTCGGCGGGATCGGCTCGGCGGGGCGGTTCAGCTGGGACGGGCGCGAGCCCTCGTACTCGTACGGGTCACCGCCGCCGTACGACGGGCCGGGCGGCTGGAAGCGGGGGGCGGCCTGGCCGGGCGCGGGCGGGCGCGGGGCGGCCGGGGTGTAGGAGGTGGCCGTGTTGGTCAGGAAGTTCCAGCGGCACTCCTCGCAGAACGGCGCACCGCCCTCGCGGGGCGTGCGGCACTGCGGGCAGAGCTCCGGCTCCTGGTTCGGCCCCGAGGACAGGTTGCGCCCGCCGTGCTGGCCTCCCTGGCCGGGAGGCGGCGGGAACCCGTACCCGCCGCCCGGGGGCGGCGGAGGGGGCGGAGGTACGGCACCGGCCATGCGGTGACCGCAGACCTCGCACCAGTCGTCGGAACCCGACTGGTGTCCGTTCGGGCAGGTCGGCATGTCGGCGCTTCCCCCTCTCTCGCAGGGTCCTGCTGAGTCGTTCCGGGGTGTCCCCCGGAGAGTCCTATGTCACTTCTTTACACGAACAGTCTTCGTGGACCGGGTCTCGAGAGTCATCTCGTCGGCCTCCGCGACCTTCGTCTTCAGTCGCACAGTACCTGTCGCGGCGTCGACCACGTCCACCACCTTCGCAAGCAGTTTCGCAGTATCCGCGTTTCCGGAGGCACTGGCGAGCTGAACGGCCCGCCCCAGTTTGGCCGTTGCCCCGTCGAAATCGCCCGCTTTGCGAAGGTCCAGGCCCTTCTGGATGGCTTGTGCCAGTTCGGCCTGACCGGTGTAGTGCGCGACCTGCGGATTGATCGAGGTCGAGGCGGTCATGTCGTCGGTCCAGACCGCCCGTACGAGGCCCTGGGCGCCCAGGTTCCGCACGCTTCCGTCCGGCTGCGGGACGACCAGCGACACCCGGGCGGCCAGCATCTCCTGGCCGATGCCGGCCGCGGGGACCTCGACGCACACGTGGTAGTCACGCGACTCGTCCCCCCAGGAGCCGGTGGGATAGTCCCCGGCCCGCGGCCCCGCCTCGGTGCGGCGGTCGGTCAACTCCTCCACCCGCGGCGCGACTTGCTTGACGAATCTGATGGTGGTGCCGACCGGCGTCCACAGTCTGAGGGCGACGTCCGCGACCTCCTTGCCCATCGCCGTCTCCATCATCCGCGTGAAGTCGGCGGCGAGCCCGGTCGGGTCGGCGACTATGTCGGCGGTGCCGAGCAGCGCCGAGGCGATCGCTGTGACTTCTTTCACTTCCCAGTCGGTGCCCACGCCCCGCGCGTCACAGGTGAAGCGTCCGGCGCACTCGTCGAGGGCGGCCCGCAGGTCCTCCGGCGACTCGTGTTCGTTGCGGCCGTCGGTGAGCAGGATGCCGTGCCGGATGGCGACGTCCGCCGAGGACAGCAGACGGTCGGCGAGCCGCAGCCAGGTGCCGATCGCGGTGCCGCCGCCCGCGCTGAGCCGGCGCAGCGCCTGCTTGGCCTGCTCCCGGGTGGTGGCGTCGGCCACGGCGACCCGGCCGCCGCCCGGGTAGACCTCCTTGGCCACGTGGGTGCCGCCGATCACCGCGAAGTGCACACCGTCGCGCAGGGTGTCGATCGCGGCGGCCGTGGCGTCACGGGCGTTGCGCATCTTGACCGGCGGGTAGTCCATCGAGCCCGAACAGTCCACCATGAGCGCCACGGCGGCGGACGGGCCCTGCCCGGGGGCGTACAGGTGGGGTGCCGCCACCGCGCTCCCGATGGTCCCACCGCCGGTCGCGCTCACCGTGACGATCGCGTTGACCTCGCGGCCGCCCTCCGGCAGGTACTCGTTCTGGTACACGTCCACCGAGAACTGCGGCACGTTCGACTTCGAGAAATTGGCCATGACTGCTCTGATCCCCCTCCGAACCCACGGCTCCCGTGGGCGATGACAGTACGCGGACCGGTCCCCTCCGGTCCGCCGGAGCCTCCCCGTGTGCGGCCCCTCAGGCCGATCCTGCCCCCTGCGGCGGGGCCGGGAACGGCAGGACGGCCACTGTTACGTTGTCGTGGCCCCCGCCGTCCAGGGCGTGGCCGACCAGGACCCGGGCGGCGTGCAGCGGGCGTGCGGCGGCGTCGACGGGGATCGCCTCGGCCATCTCCCCGGCGGTCTCCGCGTAGTTCCACAGGCCGTCCGTGCACACGACCACCACACCCGGCCGGTCCGGCTTGAAGGAGGCGGTGTGCGGCTCCAGCTCGTAGGCGTCCGCGCCGAGCCAGCCGGTGATCGCGTGGGCGCGCTCGTCGGCGTAGGCCTCCGCCTCGCTCATCAGGCCCGCGGCCACCATCTGCGCGGCCCAGGAGTCGTCCTCGGTGAGCCGGGCCGGGGGCGCCGCGCGGTCCAGCGGCACCCAGTAGACGCGGCTGTCGCCGACCCAGCCGACGACCAGCAGGCCGGAGGTGACCACCGCGCCGACGATCGTGCAGGCGGGGGCGTTCTGGTGGACGGCGTGCTCGCGGGCCTCGGCGGGCTCGTCCACGAGGGCGTTGACCGCGTGGGAGGCGGCCACGATCGCGTCGTGCATCGCCTGTTGCGGGTGGGTGCCGTGCGGCAGGGCGGCCAGCAGCGACTCGCCCGCCGCCCGGGACGCGGCCAGCGAGGCGTCGTCGGGGCGGGTCGCCGAGGAGACTCCGTCGCAGACGATCGCCAGGGCCACGGGTGAGCCGTCGGACAGCGCGGTGTGGCCGACCGCGAAGGCGTCCTCGTTGCGGTGGTGGCGCAGACCGCGGTCGCTGACGGCGGCGACCGGGCCGGACTCCTGCTCCATGTGGTCGCGTTCGCGGGGCTGGGCGTGCCCGCAGTTCTCGCAGTAGCCGTCGTCGTCCACCCGGCCCGCCCGGCACGCCACACACACCTTGGCCTCCTCGGCCGCGCTCGCGGCATCGGCGGCCGCCCGGGGGTCGGGGGCCTGCAGCGGGTAGTCGTCGGGCTGCGCGGGCCGGTCGAAGCGGACACCGGCGGCCGGGGGAGCGGGAGCGGCCGGGGGCGGCGCGGGCGCCGCCGGGGGCGGGCCCGGTTGCAGCGGGGAGCCGCCGGAGTCGGTGCCCGGGAGGTCCTGCGGCAGGTGCAGCTCCGCCGGCGTGCCGGAGGCGTCCGGGGCCGGCACACCGGGCCAGGTGGCCCCCTCGCCGGGTTCCCGGCCGGAGGCGCCCAAGCCGTTCATGGTGAGCGTCGGGTGGTCCTGCGGCGGCGCGGGCACCACCGACAGGTCGTACCCGCACACACCGCAGAAACGGTCGTCCGACTCGAGCGGCTCCGCGCAGTTCGGGCACTGCGACAGTGCGGCCTGCTGGGGCATCTGCGACATCAACTACACCCACGTCCGGGGGCGGTAACGGTTGGCCCGTTCCACCAGGTCGATCCTCTCCTCGCCGCCGGGCGCCAGCCGGGCCAGCGTGCGGTAGGCGCGTTCCAGGCCGAAGCGGAGGCCCCGCTCGTCCAGACCGCTGCCGAGCAGCACCCGGCCACCCGTGGCGGGCTGGGCGCCCTGACCCCCGGAGAGTATCCAGTCGAGCGCGCTGCCGAGGACTTCCGCCGACAACCGCTCACGCCGCGCGGGATCCAGACCGTACGCCTGCAGGGCCTCCACCTGGGCCGCGGCGGCGGTCAGGTCGTCCAGGAAGGGTACGTCCGCGGCGGTCGCCGTGCGCTGCCTGAGCCGCGCCCGTACGGCGGCCACGCGCGCGGCCGTGTAGTGGATGGAGGACTCCGGCACCGACTCCAGCGTCCGTACCGCACCCCGCCGGTCCCCGGCCGCGAGCGTCACGCGGGCCAGACCGAACGCGGCGCTGACATGGCTCGGGTCGGTGGACCACACCAGGCGGTAGTACTCGGCGGCGTTGTCGAGCTGGCCGAGCACCTCCGCGCACATGCCCAGCGCCAGCTTGGGCGCGCTCTCCCCGGGGAAGGCGTCGTAGATCGCGTCGAAGGAGAGCGCGGCGCCCTCGAAGTCGCCGGTTACCAGCGCGGACACGCCCCGGTACCACACCACCCGCCAGTCGTCGGGCCGTTCCCCCTCCAGCTTCGCCAGGGACAGCACGGCGGTCTCGGCCTCGCCGTGCTCCAGCCGGGCGCGGACCTGCATCAGCCGGGTCTCCACCGTCTGCTGCGGCGCCGCGGCGAGCGCAGAGATCAGCTCACCCGGCGCCGAGGCCATCAGCCCCGCCAGGAAGCCGGCGTTGGGGTCGGCCGGGTCGACGTGCGGCACGGGCAGGGCCAGGGCGGCGGCCCGGGTGTCGAGGGGCTTGACCAGGCCGGACCCGCCGCCCGGGGAGGCGGACAGGGACGCGGGGCCGTTCTTCGCGCGGGCCGCTCTCGCCCCCAGCCGTGACACGTCCCCGTCCAGGCCGGGGAACAGCTCCGTGTCCGTGACCTTCACCTCGGGCCCGAACAGCGTGGACAGCGCGGGCCGGGGCCGCCCCGTCTGCAGGGACACCACCTCCCGCAGCACGCCCGTGAGCTGCTCGGCCATCTCCTGCGCCGAGGCGAACCGGCGGGCCGGGTCGGGGTCGGTGGCGCGGACCAGCAGCCGGTAGAACGACTCGTAGCGGCGGAAGACCTCGATGTTGTCCGGGTCGGGCAGGGAGTCCACGAAGACGTTCGTGTAGCCCTGGAAGTCGAAGGTGAGGACGGCGAGGGTCCGGCCCACCGTGTACAGGTCGGACGCCACCGACGGGCCGACCTCGGCGACCTCCGGAGCCTGGTAGCCCACGGTGCCGTAGATCGCCGACTCGTCGTCGTCCATGCGGCGCACCGCGCCCATGTCGATCAGCTTGAGCTGGTCCTCGGTCTGGATGGCGTTGTCGACCTTGAAGTCGCAGTACAGCAGGTTGCGGCTGTGCAGATGACCGAGCGCCTCCAGCGCCTCGATGCCGTACGCGCACGCCTGCTCCACCGGCAGCGGGTCCCGCCTGCCCTCCGGGGTGCGGCGGGCGTTGGCGATCTCCTTCAGGGACTTGCCGCCGACGTACTCCATGACGATGTAGCCGTCGAGGGAGCCGGTGCGCTGGTCCAGGTGCTCCACGAAGTTGTAGATCCGCACGATGTTGGCGTGCTCGATCTCCGCGAGGAAGCGCCGCTCGGAGATCGCGGCGGCCATCGCGTCCTGGTCACCGGTGTCCAGCAGGCCCTTGAGCACCACCCACCGGTCGGAGACCGCGCGGTCCACCGCCAGGTAGATCCAGCCCAGCCCGCCGTGCGCCAGGCAGCCCACGACCTCGTACTGGCCGTGCACGATGTCCCCGGCCTTCAGCTTCGGCACGAAGGAGTACGGATGACCGCACTTGGTGCAGAAGCCCTCGGTGCGCCCGGGGTGTTCACCGCGCGCCCGGCCGACCGGCGCCCCGCAGTCCGAACGCGAGCAGAACCGCTTGCGCTCGGGCACCTCGGGGTTGTCCAGCACCATCGCGCGCGGGTCGGGCCGGGGCACTCCCGGGACGGTGACCAGCCCGGCGCCCAGCCTGGCGCGCGCCGACGACCCGGCGGAGGAACCGGAGCTGCGCACCGACACCGAGCGGCCCGTCGACGTGCCCGACACCGAGCGGGACAGCCGCCCGGACACCGAACGGCGGGACCTCGACGAGTGCGCGGAGTGCGACGACGTGCGGCTGCTGGAGGGCGCGCTGGAGCTGCCGGGGGAGTCCTTGCCGCCGCCGGTGATCCCGGTGGCCGGCGAGCCCACCATGCCGCTCGCGCTGACGACCGGGGCGAGACCGCAGGTGTCGCAGTACAGCTCGCCGCCGCCCACGTCCTCGTAACCGCCCTCGCAGCCCGGCCGCTGGCACGTCTGCTCCGCCTGACTCATACCTGTTCCCCCCTACGGTCCTCGGGCCCGCCCTGCTCCGGCACCCGCGGCGCGCCGATCAGTTCCGCCGCCGCCCGCTGGTAGCGCAGCACGGCCTGTTCGGCGACCCGCAGGTCGCAGGGCGCGCTCCACAGCATGCGGCGCGCCGCGTCGTAGCGCTCGACGAGGAACGGGTCCTCGGCGAGCCCGTGCCGGGCGACCTTCGCCTTGTACGCGTCGAGGCGGCCGCGCAGTTCGGCACGGACCGCCAGCGGGGCGGTGACCGCGGTCAACGACTCGCGGGCGCGCAGCAGTTCGTCCTCCGCCTTCTCCTCCAGGGACTCCAGGAGCGGGGAGAGCCGGTGCCACTGGGCCTGTCTGCGGTACTCGGCGGCCGCCGCGAGCTGCTCCTGCAGCGCGGTCGGCGGTCCGCTGACCACCGGGACCTCCGTCGCGGCGATCTTCGCCAGCACCTCGATGCGCGCGGTGCGGGCCTCGGCGAGGGTGCGGTCCGCGCGGGAGAGCACGTCCCGCAGCTTCACCAGCCGCTGCTCGGCGTCCTGGCGGACCGTCAGCACGGCGTCGATCTCCCGGCGCACGTCCTCCAGGGCGCGTGCCTCACGGTCGTACACCGTGGTGTCCGGCCGGCCGCCGCCCGGCGCCGAACTGCCCTCGGCCGGCACCCAGAAGGCGAGCGGGTCCGAGACCACCTGCTCCCGCAGCCCGGTCAGGGTGCGCGTGATGCCCTCCAGGTCGTCGCCCGCCGGATGCTCACCGGGGCGCACGCCCACCGAGTGCGCCAGCTTGCGGGTGCGCTGGAGCTCCGCGGCCAGTAAATCGATCCGGGCGGGCAGCGCCGACCACACCGCGTCGGCGGCGACGACCATGTCCAGCGAGCGCGCGTACAGCTCGTTCATCCGGTCCACCAGCGCGGCCAGGGAGAACCGCTCGCTGAGCCGGTTCGTGCCGGACAGCAGCGTCGGCGCGTTCGCGGTCGCCACCGTGCCGCCCGGGACCGTGACGGACTCGCCGCGCAGCAACTCGGTCAGCTCCACCAGGTCCTCGCGGCTGGACCAGCGGCGCCGGGCGCGGATCTCCCGGGCGGTGCGCAGCGTGGCCGTGTAGGCGTCGAAGTACGACCACAGCAGCGTGATCGACGCCTCCGTGGCCGCCCAGCGCTCCTTCGTCACGCCGGTGAGCTCGGCGCCTTCGAGGAGTCTGCGGCCCGCGTGGTCCTGCAGGGCGAACAGCGAGGTCTCGATCGCCTCGTGTTCCGCGCCGAGCCGCGCCAGCGCACGGTCCACCTCGTCCCGGTCCATCACCGGCCCGGTGGGGTCCGTGGCGCCCATCGATCACCTCTCGCTCTTGTCGCCCGAAGTCTGCTGGAGTTCATGCCCGAAGATCGCCTGCGCGACGCCCCGTTCAGTTCTTCCGCAGATAGTCCGGGGCGGGTGGCTTCGAGGGGCCGGAGTCCGTCCCCAGTGTGGCCGACAGCCACTTGTCGTACGACGCCTGCCAGCCGCTCGCGCGGTACTGCACCAGGATCTGGTTGACCCGGCGTATCAGATCGGTCGCGTCCTTCTTCATGGCCACGCCGTAGTAGTCGGTGGTGAAAGGGGCGCCCTTCAGTTCGACCGTCGGGTCCTGGGCGGCCTGGCTGGCGGCGAGCGCGGCGTCGGTGACGACGGCGTCGACCTCGCCGAGCTGCAGTCGTACCAGGCAGTCGAGCTGGTTGGGGACGGCGACCAGCTTGCCGGCCTTCTTGTCGGCGGCCAGTTGCGTGTAGGCGGTCGAACCGGCGGCCGCGCACACCCGGCGGTGCGCCAGGGTGACGTCGTACCCGGTGATGGGCGACGACTTGGGTGCGAGGACCTGCTGACCGGTCTTGAAGTACGGTGCGGAGAAGGCGACGTCGGCCAGCCGGTCACAGGTGATGGTCATGGTGCGGACGACCATGTCGACCCGGCCGGTCCGGACGGCTTCGGTGCGCTGGCTGGTGGGGATGGCCTTGAACTGGACCGCGTCCGGCTTGCCGAGGATGTCCTGGGCGATCCGGTGGACGAGGTCGATGTCGAAGCCCTCCAGCTCCGCGCCCCTGGTGTTGGGGTTGCGGTAGCCCCAGCGGTAGCTGTTCTGGTCGACGCCCACGATGATCTTGCGGTCGTCGCCCTTGCGGGCCTTGATGGCGTCGATCGTCCGGCCGTCCGCGCCCGACGGGGACAGCGTCTGCTTCTCCGGGGCGTCGCAGGCCTTCGCCCGCGCCTGCCGGGCGGTGGCGACGCCCTGCCCGCCGACGCCCTGTCCGACGCCCTGCCCGCCCCCGAACGGCCGGCTCAGCGGCAACAGCAGCACGGCGGCCAGCGCCAGCGCGCACAGGACCGCCAACGCCCCGACGCCGCCCCATCCGCGCAGGGCGGCCCGCACTCGTCGTGCGTTCATGTTCGCGTCCCCTGTCACCGGTACTCCGAAAGCCTGCGGCCGATGCCGAGCAGGGCGCCCGCGGCGCCGAGGACGGCGAGGACCGCGGCGCCGGCCGGGAGGCCGGTCATCGCGTCGCGGCCGTCGCCCGCCGAGCGCTGGAACTCCTTCTGCTCGTGGGCGAGCGCGTCCTTCAGGTTCGTGTCGACGGCGTCGAAGCACTCACCGGTGGCGCCCTTGGCGCCGATCACCAGGTCGAGCGCCTTCTCGTAGTTGCCGTGCTCGTCCTCGGAACGGGCCGACGTGTGGCGCTTCCGCCACGCCGCCATGTTGCCCTCGGCCGCCTGGACCGGCTTGCTGCCCGCCTGGTCGTCGGCGAGGCCGGCCGCCTCGGACAGGCCCTTGCCGAGGTCCTTCATGTCCCTGTCGAAGTCGTAGTAGTAGGCGTCGTAGGTCTCGTCGCCGACCTTGATGGTCTCGGCGCCGCGCGCGACCAGGCTGAGGTTCTCGTTGCCGCGCGCCTTCAGCGAGGCGATGCGGGCGTCGTGCAGCACGTTCAGCGAGCGGACGCCGTGATCGTAGGAGCTGTCGAGGCCCGCACGGGCGACGGCGTGGCCGACGACCAGCCAGAGCAGGACCACCGCGGCGGTGGCGGTCGCGGCGACCAGGCCGTGGTTCAGGACGCGGTTGGTGCGCCGGTACTCGCGGTGCTGGGCCCAGGCCAGCGCGGCCAGGGCGAGGACGCCGAGGGCGATCGCCGCCCACGGGTAGGGCGTGGCGTCCCCGTAGTCCGAGCTCAGCCGCTGGTTCTCCTTCTTGTAGAGATCCTCGGCCGCCGGGAGCATCTCCTTCTGCATCTTCTCGTTGGCGTAGCGCAGATACGCGCCGCCCACCGGATAGCCCTGCCGGTTGTAGGTGCGGGCGCGCTCGATCAGGCCCTTGTACTCCGGGAGCAGCTTGTTCAGCTTGGTGACCGTCGCTTCCGACGGGGAGCCCGGGTCGGAGGCGGCGGCGGCCGTGACGAGTCCCGCGGCGGCGGTGCGGATGTCCTTCTCGTACCGGTCGCGGGAGTCGGCGTTCTCCTGGCCGCCCGCCAGGAACCCGCTGGAAGCGGCCGTGTTGGCGTCGGCCAGGGAGCGGTAGATGTCGGCGGCGCCGGAGCTGAGCGGCTGGCTGCTGTGCAGCACGTCGTCGGCGGCGGCCGCCCGTTCGCTCTCCTGCCAGGCGGCGACCGCGCCGAACACGACGACCAGCAGGGCCAGGACGGCGCCGATGAAGCGCAGCCGGCCCGGTTCGGTGGTCGCGGCGGCGCGCAGCCGGTCGACACCCTCGGCGAACGCGGTGCGGCGGGGCGGCGCCGCGACGGGTGCCGGGGCCTGGACGGGCGCCTGGACGGGCGCCGGGGCCGGTACCGGTGGCCGTCCCGGCGCCGGTGGCGCCGCGCTGCTCGTCGGCGGGTGTGTCACCTTGACCTCCCCCATGGTCATTTGCTTGCCGACCAGTATCACCGCCTGCGCTGACATTGGGCAGCGGGGGGCAGCATTGTCACCTCCCCGTGCTCATGAATACGCGCCGTGAATCCGTTCGGTTCCCTGGGGGCGGTGCTCGGAGGCGGTGCCGGCCCGCGGTTCAGATCTCCCAGTGCTCCCGCGCCCGTTCCACCGCCTCGGGCCCGGCCCCCAGCCGGTCCAGTCCCAGCAGCGCCGCCCCCAGCACCGGGCTCGCCGTCACCACCCGGGCCACCGCCTTCGGCGCCCGTGCGGCCAGCAGCTCCCGGATCCGGTCGTCGAGCCGGGCGTGCCCGGCCGCGAGGACGCCGCCCCCGAGCAGGACGGGGGTCTCCTCGTCCAGCAGGTCCAGGCGGGACAGCGCCACCGTCGCCATGGTCACCACCTCCTCGGCCAGCCGGTCCACGACCGCGCCGGCCACGGCGTCCCCGCCGGCCGCCGTCGCGAACAGCACCGGCGTCAGCTCGTGCCGCCGGACCTGCTCGACCCGTCCCAGGTGCAGCGCCTCGATGAGGGCGTACACGGAGTCGAGCCCGAAGTGCGCCGGGAGCGTGCGCGTCAGTTCGGTGGGCTCGCCCCGGCCGTCCTCCGCCCGGGCGGCGAACCACATGGCCTCCTCCGCCAGGCCCCAGCCGCCGCCCCAGTCACCGGAGATGCGGCCGAGGGCGGGGAAGCGGGCGGTGCGGCCGTCGGGGCGCATGCCGACGCAGTTGATGCCCGCCCCGCAGACCACCGCCACGCCCCGGGGTTCGGCCACGCCCGCGCGCAGGATCGCGAAGGTGTCGTTGCGGACCTCCACCGTCGTGCCCCACGCGCGCGCGTGCAGTGCGGCCGCCAACTGCTCCTCCTCCACGGGCAGATCGGCGTTGGCCAGGCACGCCGAGACATGGGAGACGGACTCCACCCCGGCGGCGGTGTAGGCCCGGGCCACCGCCCGCCCCAGTGCGTCCACCGCCGCGGCCACGCCCACCGTGGGCGGGCGGAACCCGCCGCCGCGGGCCGTGGCCAGGACGCGGCCGTCCGCCGCCAGGACCGCGACGTCGGTCTTGCTGTTGCCCGCGTCGATGGCGAGGACACTTGCGGTCAGGCCCACGCGAGGTGCTCCCGGTTGTGCGCGACCAACTGGTCGGTGAGGGCTTCGGCGTACTCGTACTGGCCGATCAGGGGATGGGCCAGCAGGGCCCGGAACACCCGGTCCCGGCCGCCGCGCAGCGCCGCCTCCAGCGCCAGCTCCTCGTACGCCGTCACGTTCGCCACCAGCCCCGCGAACAGCGGGTCCACCTCCGGCACGGGCAGCGGCACGGGACCCGTCGGTCCGACCGCCGCCTGTACCTCGATCACCGCGTCGTCGGGCAGGAAGGGCAGCGTGCCCCGGTTGAGGGTGTTCACCACCTGGTACGGGCTGCCCGAGCTCCCCAGCAGGGCCGCCGCCAGGTCCACCGCGGCCTCCGAGTAGTAGGCGCCGCCGCGCCTGGCGAGCAGCTCCGGCTTCTCGTCCAGGGCCGGGTCGCCGTACATGGCCAGCAACTCCTTCTCCATGGCGGCCACTTCCGCCGCCCGGGAGGGCTTGGTGCGCAGTTCCCGCACCACCGCGTCATGGGCGTAGTAGTAGCGCAGGTAGTACGACGGGACCACGCCGAGGCGGTCCAGGAGCGGGCGGGGCAGCCGCAGGTCGTCGGCGACGGTGTCGCCGTGGTCGGCCAGCAGTTTGGGCAGGAGGTTCTCGCCCTCCGGGCCGCCGAGGCGGACACCGGTCTCCCAGGTGAGGTGGTTGAGCCCGACGTGGTCGAGGTGGACGTCGGCGGGTGCCACGCCGAGCAGGCCGGCGAACTTCCGCTGGAATCCGATGGCCACGTTGCACAGCCCGACCGTCTTGTGCCCGGCCTCGAGCAGGGCGCGGGTGACGATGCCGACCGGGTTGGTGAAGTCGATGATCCACGCGCGCGGGTTGGCCCGGCGGACGCGTTCGGCGATGTCGAGCACCACCGGAACCGTCCGCAGCGCCTTGGCCAGACCGCCCGCGCCGGTGGTCTCCTGACCGACGCAGCCGCACTCCAGCGGCCAGGTCTCGTCCTGCTCACGGGCCGCCTGTCCGCCGACCCGCAGCTGCAGCAGCACCGCGTCCGCGCCCTCGACGGCGGCGTCCAGGTCGGCGGTGGTGGTGATCCGGCCGCCGTGGCCCTGCTTGGCGAAGATCCGGCGGGCCAGGCCGCCCACGAGTTCGAGGCGGTCGGCGGCCGGGTCGACGAGCACGAGCTCCTCGACGGGCAGGGTCTGCCTGAGACGCGCGAATCCGTCGATGAGTTCGGGGGTGTAGGTCGACCCTCCGCCGACCACGGTGAGTTTCACTGGAGACTGCCTCGCTTCCGGGTGCGGGGAACGGTGGTCATCGGCCGGGGGTCCGGGAGTGCACAGCATGTGGGGTCAACCCTTCACTCCGGTGAGCGTGACGCCCTCGACGAACGCCTTCTGGGCGAAGAAGAACACGAGGATCACGGGGGCCATGACCAGCACGGTGGCGGCCATGGTCAGGTTCCAGTCGGTGTGGTGCGCGCCCTTGAAGGACTCCAGGCCGTAACTCAGGGTCCAGGCGCCCGGATTTTCGGAGGCGTAGATCTGGGGCCCGAAGTAGTCGTTCCAGGCGTAGAAGAACTGGAACAGGGCGACGGCCGCGATCCCCGGCCTGGCCATCGGCAGCACGACCTTCAGCAGGGTCCGCAGGTCGCCGCAGCCGTCCACCCTGGCCGCGTCCAGGTACTCGTTGGGGATCGTCATCAGGAACTGCCGCAGCAGGAAGATGGAGAACGCGTCACCGAACGCCATGGGGATGATCAGCGGCCACAGCGTGCCCGACAGGTCCAGTTGTTTCGCCCAGAACAGGTACATCGGGATGATGATCACCTGCGGCGGCAGCATCATCATCGAGATCACCAGCATGAGCGACAGGTTCCGGCCCCGGAAGCGGAACTTGGCGAGCGCGTACGCCACCGGGATCGAGGACACCACGGTGAGGACGGTGCCGAGGCCGGCGTAGACCAGGGTGTTCTTCCACCAGGTCAGGAAGCCCGGTGTGTCGAACACCTTGCGGTAGTTGCCCCACTCCCAGGTGTGCGGGATCAGGTCCCGGCTCAGTGACTGGGTGTCGCTCATCAGCGAGGTCAGGAAGATGAAGACGAAGGGGAGCGTGAAGAAGAGGGCGGCCGCCACGCCGAGGGAGTGGATCGCGACCCACTCCAGGAGCGCCCGGCGGCGGGCGGTGCGCTCGGCGGGGGAGGCGGGGGTCTTCAGCTCGACCGGTCTGTCCAGCACTTGGGTCATCGTCAGTCACCTGCCTGAATGAGACCGCCCCGGCGCCGCATCAGGAACGCGGTGAACACCATCGACAGGGCGAAGAGGACCAGGGCGACGACGCACGCGGAGCCGTAGTCGAAGCGCTGGAAGCCGAGGTTGTAGACCAGTTGGGGGAGGGTCAGCGTGGACTTCTCCGGATAGCCGGGCTCGAACATCGTGCCGGCGCCCTGGATCACACCGGAGGCGACCTTTCCCGCGATCAGGGGCTGGGTGTAGTACTGCATGGTCTGGATGACCCCGGTGACCACGGCGAACATCACGATCGGGGAGATGTTCGGCAGCGTGACGTACCGGAAGCGCTGCCAGGCCGAGGCGCCGTCCAGCTCCGCCGCCTCGTACTGCTCCGTCGGCACGTCGAGCAGCGCGGCCATGAAGATGACCATCAGGTCGCCGACGCCCCACAGGGCCAGCAGGGTCAGGGCGGGCTTGGACCAGGTGGGGTCGTTGAACCAGCCCGGGGCCGGGATGCCGACCTTCTCCAGGATCGAGTTCACCGGGCCGGTGCCGGGATTGAGGAGGAAGGCGAAGGCCATGGTCGCGGCGACCGGTGGAGCGAGGTAGGGCAGGTAGAAGAGGGTGCGGAAGACACCCGTGCCCGTCTTGATCTTCGTGATGAGGAGCCCGATGCCGAGTCCGAACACGACCCGGAGGGTGACCATCACCAGGACCAGCCACAGCGTGTTGCGCAACGCGGGCCAGAAGTAGGGGTAGTTCTCGAAGACGTACTTCCAGTTCTTCGCCCCGCTCCACGTCGGCGGCTTGAAGCCGTCGTAGTGCATGAACGAGAAGTAGACCGTGGAGATCAGGGGGTACGCGAAGAAGACCGCGAAGCCGATCAACCAGGGCGACATGAAGGCGGCGGTACGCAGTGCCTTTTTCCGCTGCTTCGCGGCGAGGCCGGCCCTGCGGCGCTTCGAGGCGAGCGTGATCGTACTCATCGCTACTTCGCCTGCGCGATGTCCGTGTCGATCTGCTTGGCCGTCTGTTCCAGACCGGCCTTCAGGCTCTTGACCTTCCCGCTCTCGTAGTCGTATCCGAAGTTCTGGATCGTCGTGAGGTACACGCCGCCGTTGATGGACGCGGGGCTCGTGTTCGAGTACGGGTTGGAGGCGATGTCCAGGAACGTCTTGAACCGCGGGTCGTACTTCAGCTTCGGTGACTTCAGCGCGGCCAGCGTGGACGGCACGTTGTGCAGGTCGTTGGAGAAGCCCACCACCGCGTCGGTGTCCGTGGTGACGTACTTGACGAACTCCCAGGCCGCGTTCTGCTTCTTGCTGGTGGCGGCGATGCCGGCGATGGTGCCGGTGATGTAGCCCTTGCCGTACTGGCTCACCCGGTCGTCGGGCACGGGCAGCGGGGCGACGCCGATCTGGAACTTCGGCTTGGTGGCGAGCGCCATGCCGATCCGCCACTCGCCGTCGAGCTGCATCGCGACCTGGCCGGTCTGGAAGGGGTGCTTGGGGCCCCACTCGTCGCCGAGCGTGGAGCGGAACCTCTCCAGCTTCTGGAATCCGCCGAGTTCGTCGACGAGCTTCTTCTGCAGGGTGAAACCGGCCTGGAAGGCGGGATCCTCGGCGAGGTTCGACTTGCCGCTCTTGTCGAAGTACGTGGGGGAGAACTGCGCGAAGTAGTGCTCGGTGGTGGTCTCCCAGCCGTGGTAGTCCGGCATGAACCCGAGCTGCTTGTAGCCGTCGCCCTGCGTGATGGTCAGTTTCTTGGCGTCGGCCTCGAACTCGGACCACGTCCTGGGCGGGTTCTTGATGCCCGCCTTCTGGAACGCCGTCTTGTTGTAGTAGAGCCCGTACGCGTCACCGAGCAGGGGTGCCGTGCAGCGGTCCCCGTCGAACCGGGTGTACTCGTTCATCGGCTTCGGGAACGTCTTGGCCGGGTCGATGCCCGACTTCTTGAAGAAGGGGCTGAGGTCGACCAGGGCACCCGAGGAGCAGAACTTGCCCACGTTGTTGGTGGTGAAGGAGGAGATCACGTCGGGCGCCTTGTCACCGCCGGTGCGCAGCGCCTGGTTGATCTTGTCGTCGGTCATGTTGCCGACGACGTTCACATGGATGTTGGGGTGCGCCTTCTCGAACCCCGCGACCAGCGACTTGACGGCCTTCACCTCGTTCGGCGCGCTCCAGGCGTGCCAGAAGTTGATGGTGGTGTCCTTCGAGGCGTCGTCGGAGGCGGTGGAGGCCGACTGGCCGGTGCACGCGGTGGTGAGCAGTGCCAGCGACGCGGTAAGAGCAAAAGCCGTCTTTCGGGCAAGTGAGGGTATGGCTTCGGGCATGACGGGATCTCCCTGGAAGGGCGGTGAGGTGAGGGAAGGGCCGTGCGGGAAAAGACGGGGGCCGTGCGGGAAGGCTCAGCGCGAGGTGTCGAAGACCTCGTCGCGGGTGGTCGCGAGCGCGCTCTCCAGTGCGCCGCGCAGGACGGGGTGTTCACGGACGTCGCCCACGACCAGGTGCGGGCGGGGTGCCGCCAGCTCCTCCAGCTCCGCCTGGATGAGCGCGCGCAGCACCTCGCCGCCGGCGGTGAGGGAGGCGCCGCTGAGGACGACGAGTTCGGGATCCAGGACGGACACGAGGGAGGCGAGACCGGTGGCCAGCCGCGTCGCGTACGTCTGCAGGAGCTGCCGGTGCGGTCCGCCCGCGTGGTCGGCGGCGCGGGCCACCAGCTCGGCGGCGGCCTCGGCGTACGGGCCCGCCGGCACGTCGCCGATGCCGAGTTCGCGGGCCAGCCTGGGGATGGCCTGCGAGCCGGCCAGCTCCTGGTAACCGCCGCTGTTGGCCTTGGTCACCTGCCGGACCAGGGGGGTGCCCGGTACCGGCAGGAAGCCGACCTCGCCGGCGCCGCCGGTCCAGCCGCGGTGCAGCCGCCCGCCGAGGACCAGGGCGGCTCCGAGGCCCTCCTGGTTCCACAGCAGGACGAAGTCGCCGTGGCCCCGGGCCGCGCCCAGCCGCTGCTCCGCTATCGCGACGAGGTTGACGTCGTTCTCGTACTCGACCGGCATCGGCAGCGCGGCGGCGAGTTCGTCGAGCAGCGTCGGGGAGTGCCAGCCGGGCAGGTGGGAGGCGTAGCGCAGCCGACCGGTGCCCGGGTCGAAGGCGCCCGGGGTGCCGATGACCAGCCGGTGCAGGTCGTCCCGGGCGAGTCCGGCGGCCTTGACGGCGCCGTCGAGGGCGTCGGTGACCTGCCGGACGACCGGCTGTTCCGGACGCCTGCCGGGAGTGGGCAGTTCGTACTCGCCCACCGTGCGGCCGGTGATGTCGGCGACGGCGGCGCGGATGCGGCCCGGGGTGACGTCGAGCCCTGCGGCGTGTGCGGCGGCGGGGTTGACCGCGTACAGCTGTGCGTTGGGCCCCGGGCGGCCCTCGCTGGTGCCGGTGGCCAGGACCAGGCCCGCCGCCTCCAGACGGGCCAGGAGCTGGGAGGCGGTCGGCTTGGACAGGCCGGTGAGCTTGCCGATCCGCGTGCGGGACAGCGGCCCGTGCTCCAGGAGGAGATCGAGTGCGGCGCGGTCGTTCATGGCGCGCAGCACGCGCGGGGTACCCGGCGTACCGGCGGATCCTGCCATGGGTCGACACCTGCCTTTCCAACTGCCCAGCTTCCCAGTGACCTGGGGATCACGTCCACCCGGTGATCGATTGGGTGATCACTGTTAGGAAAGTTTCCTATCGGGGTGGGAGGAAGGTAAGCCCAGGACGAAGCGGGCGTCAATAGACATCGCCCCCGAGGCGACGGACTCTTGCCTCGGGGGCGGGTGGCCTACGGCCGGTTCAGCCGGCGAGGAACGGCGCCGTGTCCAGGGTGGGGAACGGAGCCGGGAGGGGGAGCGGGTCGCCCAGGTCCACCTTGATGTCGGTGTCGTAGTAGGCCTCGGTGGGGTCCTCGCCGGGGAGGACGGGGTCCGTGTAGCAGTGGGCCGTCCTGGCATGGCGGTCGATGAGGACGTACACGGGGATGCCGGCGGCGGCGTAGGTGCGGTACTTGGGGCCGGTGTCGGTCTCGTGGTTGGTGGAGGTGACCTCGCCGACCAAGGCGAGCATGTCGACGGGGTACCAGCCCTCGTACCGTGCGTAGTGCGCGTCGTCGGCCGCGTTCGGTCTGCGGCGGAGCACGTAGAGGTCCGGGACGAGCAACGCAGTGGTGGCTCCAGTGCTGTCGGTGCACCGGAAGCCGTTCCCCCTGCCGACGCGGGCGACTCCGGCCGCGCGGAGCTGGAAGAGCGCGGTCATGGCCGTGTCGCTGTGCGCGTAGTCGGGGGGCGCCGAAGGCACGTACGCCCGGCCCTCGATGTACTCCGGGATCACGGGCATCGGTGACGCCGCCTCGTACGCCGCCAGGAGGGCCACGGGCTCCAGGCGGGACATGAGATCCGGGGTGTCGGCGTCCATGGGCGGCAGTGTGCGGCCCATGGACGTGCCGAGGACGTTCCTCCCCCCGCCGTTCACCCGAACGAGCGTGCCGAACCGTCCCCCTACTTCCCCGACGCCCCCGACCTCTGCGCGGCGATCGGCGTCGTCGCCGCCACCTGCGGGGATTCCGAGTCGGCGTACACCGCGGGCGCGGCCACCGCGGCCGTCGGGTCAGGGGTCTCCTCCTGGTCCTCCACGGCCGTCGCCCCGCCCACGATGCGGATGCTGGCCGCGTCGAAGGCGCGCTTGATGCGCCAGCGCAGCTCGCGCTCCACGGACAGGGCCTTGCCGGGCATGGTCTTCGCGGAGACCCGTACCACCATGGAGTCCAGCAGCACGCTGTCCAGGCCGAGCACCTCGATCGGGCTCCACAGGAGCTCGTTCCAGGGCTCCTCCTTGCTCATCTTCTCGGCGACCTCGTCGAGGGTGGCCTTCAGCCGGTCCAGGTCCTCGTTCGCCTTGACGGTGACGTCCACGCCCGCCGTCGCCCAGCCCTGGGAGAGGTTGCCGATGCGCTTGACCTCGCCGTTGCGGACGTACCAGATCTCCCCGTTGTCGCCGCGCAGCTTGGTCACGCGCAGCCCGACCTCGATCACCTCGCCGGAGGCGACGCCCGCGTCGATCACGTCGCCGACGCCGTACTGGTCCTCCAGGATCATGAAGACGCCGGAGAGGAAGTCGGTGACCAGGTTCCGGGCGCCGAAACCGATCGCCACACCGGCCACACCGGCGGACGCCAGCAGCGGGGCCAGGTTGATCCGGAACGTGGACAGGACCATCAGCGCGGCCGTGCCGAGGATCAGGAAACTCGCCACCGACCGCAGCACCGAGCCGATCGCCGCGGCCCGCTGCCGACGCCGCTCGGCGTTCACCAGGAGCCCGCCCAGCGAGGAGCCGTCACCCGTCTGCGCGGTCCGGGTCATCCGGTCTATGAGCTGGGTGATCGCCCGCCGCACCACCGCTCTGAGCGTCACCGCCACGACCAGGACCAGCAGGATCTGCAGGGCCATGGCGAGCCAGGTCGACCAGTTCTGCTCGACCCAGCTGGCGGCGTTCGTCGCGCTCTCCTGGGCGTCCTGGAGCGACGGCACGGTGGCCGTCGACCCCGAGGGGGACGGCGACGGCGACGCACCGGCGGCCAGTAGGACGGCGGGCAAGGACACGGCAGGTACCTCCAGGTGCAGCACCCGTCCGATGCGACGGCGGATGTCGCTGAGGTCACGGAAAGGTCACCGGACGGGCAGAACCACCACACTAACGGGGCATTGTGTGTGCCAACGCCGGATCCGTGAAGGAGAGACCGTGCTCACCTGCGCTTGAACAGGCCACGATCCGGGGGATGAATGCGGTGTGGTCGAAAACACTCCCAGCCCGTTACCGGGAGATGGTGGCGCATCCACCAGCCCTGAGGAGAGACTGACTGCAGATCGTCCCGGCGCGAGCCACGCGCCGCCGACGCCCAAGGAGGCACCCGTGCCGCACGTCCTGGTCCTCAACGCGTCGTACGAGCCGCTCGGCGTCGTACCGCTCCGCCGCGCGCTCATCCTCGTCCTGGAGAACAAGGCCGTCTCGCTCGAGGAATCCGGCGCCTATATGCACAGCGCGACCGTCACAGTCCCCGCACCCAGCGTGGTCCGGCTCAAGCGATTCGTACGGGTTCCCTACCGGGGGCCCGTTCCTCTGACGAGGCGCGCGCTCTTCGCGCGCGACGGCGGCCGGTGCATGTACTGCGGTGGCGTCGCAACCAGCGTCGACCACGTCGTCCCGCGCAGCCGTGGGGGCAAGCACGCCTGGGACAACGTGGTGGCCTCCTGCCGCCGCTGCAACCACGTGAAGGCCGACCGGCACCTCGTGGAGATCGGCTGGCGACTGCGCCACAAACCGGCTCCGCCCACCGGTCTGGCCTGGCGCATCATCGGGACCGGCCATAGGGACCCGCGCTGGCTGCCCTACTTGCAGCCGTACGGCGCGGACGACGCCTTGGCCCGGATCGACGGCATCTCCGCCTGACGATCCGGGCCTTCGCACACCCGGGGCACGCGCGCGGTGCGGCCCCGGGAGTCCCCTGTGCCCCCGGGGCCTGGCACCCGCCCGGCGCTCAGGCGTGGCGCAGTTCCGCCGGGTGGGCCGAGCGGCGCAGCAGGGGCAGTGAGGTGGCCGCCGCCAGCAGGCAGCACGCGTACACCCCGACCGGGACCAGCAGCGCCGGCCACGGCACGGCCGGTGCGACGTGGTCGGAGGCGACCGAGGCGTACCAGATGCCGATCGCCATGCCGCCCGTGCCCGCCAGCGCGACGGCGGGGGCCAGCGGCAGGGCCGTCTCCAGCAGCAGCGCCCGGCCGAGCACGGCCCGCGGCACCCCGGCGGCGACCTGCGAGGCCAGTCCGCGGCGGCGGTTCCCGAGGGACTCGGCGGTGGCGACGGCGAGCCCGGAGAGGGTGATGGCGAGGGCGACGAGGATCGCGGCGGCCGTCAGGTCGATGCCCGTCGTGTAGAAGGACATGCTCATGCCCAGGTGGCCCGCGCGGTCCATGGCGTGCAGATCGGCGAGGAGCGCCTGGCGGACGCCGACGAAGCCCGTACCGACGACCGTGACGAGCAGCACCGCCGCGTGCGTACGGGACGCCGCCCACGGGTCGTCGCGCAGTCGCTCCGCCGCGATCAGCGTCGCCGCCGCACGGGCCCGTGCCGCCAGCAGCCGTCCCAGCAGCAGGGCCGTTCCGCCGGCCAGCCACACCGTGCCCGTGCCGACGACGAGGACCAGGCCGAACAGCACCAGCGGCATCCGCCCGCGATCGGCGCTGGAGGTGTTCACGACGGCCCAGAGCGCCAGTACCAGGACGACCAGCACACCGCCCGTGAACACCAGCCCCGGCCTCCCCCCACTGCTCGGCCGCACCCGGCGCACCCACCCGAGCGGCGAGGCCACCACCCGGCGCAGCACCAGCGCGCCCGTCGCCGCACCCAGTACCGGCACGCCGAGGGCGACCAGCACGACGCCGATCGCGGCCCGCGCGCCCGGGTGGTCCCACTGGCTCAGCAGGACCGGAACCGCGACGGCGGTGGTGACGGCCGAGCCCAGCAGACAGGCCAGCCCGGTCTCCGCGGCGGCGATCCGGCGCACCTGGGCCGGGGTGGCACCCGCCAGCCGCAGCCCGGCCAGCCGCCGGTCCCGGTGCACGGCGCCGATGCGGGTGCACTGCCCGAGAAAGCCGAGCACCGGCACCAGCAGGAGCAGCAGGCTGACGATCACTCCGGAGCGCTCGCCGGGGGTGTTGAGCAGCCCGTTCCCGACGGACACGGAGCAGTACCCCTGGAGCGAGGCCAGGGCGACCGCCGCGAGGGCGAACCCCGTCGCCAGCGCGGCCCCCACCGCGGTGAGCGCGACCCGCCACCACTCGCCCCGGTCGGAACCCCGGGTCAGCCGCCAGGCGAGACGCACGTCCGCGGCGATCACGCGACCACCCCCGCCGGCGCCACGGTCCCGTCGCTCAGCCGCACCTCGCGGTCGGCGTACGCCGCGACCTGCGCGTCGTGCGTGATCAACAGCACCGCCGTGCCGGACTCCCGGGCGGTGTGCACCAGGGCCGTCATCACCTGCTCGCCCGCCAGCGAGTCCAGGGCCCCCGTCGGCTCGTCCGCGAACACCACCCTGGGCCCGGTCACCAGCGCCCGTGCCAGGGCGACCCGCTGCGCCTGGCCGCCGCTCATCTCACCCGGCCGCAGCTCCTCCTGCCCGCGCACCCCGAACCGCTCCAGCCATTCGTCCGCCCGCGCACGCGCCTCGGCGCGTGTGGACCCGGCGAGCATCAGGGGCAGCGCGACGTTGTCGGCGGCGGTCAGTTCCGGGATCAGCTGCCCGAACTGGAAGACCACGCCGAAGTCGGAGCGGCGCAGTTCGCTCAGCCGTTTCTCCGGCAGTTCCTGCAGCGCCAGCCCGTCGTACGTCACCGAGCCCTGGTCCGGGCGCACGATGCCCGCGAGGCAGTGCAGCAGAGTGGACTTGCCGCTGCCGCTGGCCCCGGTCACGGCGAGGATCTCACCGGCGCGCAGTTCGACCGAGGCGCCGCGCAGCGCCCGTGTCCCGCCGTGCGCCTTGACGAGGCCCCGGCCCGCCAGGAGCGGCACCGAGGCATCCCCCTTGTGGTTCATGCTGCGTCGACCTCCGCGGTCAAAGTGGTCAGCCGGGCCGCCGTGGTGTTCATCCAGCGGAGGTCGGCATCGAGGTGGTTGAGGGCGTAGTCCGCCGAGAGCACGGTCGCCAGATCGGTGCCCGGGGTGGTTTTGAGGGCCGTCAGCTCCCGCATCCGCTCCATGTGCGCGGCGCGCTGGGCGCCGAGGTAGGCGGCCGGGTCGCCGCCCGCGAGGATCGACACGACGACCTTGGCGAAGATCTCGTTCGTGACGAAGGGCGCCGGCGGGGCGATCTGCGCCGCCCACTGGGTCAGTTCCCGCGCGCCCGACCGCGTCGAGCGGTACAGGGTGCGTTCCGGTCCGCCGTCCGCGTCCGTTCCGTCGACCTCCGCCAGGCCGTCCCGGACCAGGCGCTGCAGGGTGGTGTACACCTGCCCGTAGGCCAGCGGACGGGCCTGCGGGAAGCGTTCGTCGTGGCGTCGCTTGAGGTCGTAGCCATGGCTCGGCCCCGCAGCGAGCAGTCCCAGAAGGATGTGGCGGGTGCTCATGGAGATCAGTATGCACTGAGTACATGTGCTGAGTGAATAGTGGGACCCGGTGTGGCGGCGGCGTGATGAATCCATCACTCGGTCCCGGTCACGTCTGCGATCGCGTCCACTGGGTAGGCCTGCGATATCCCGCAAGAACGCACCGCCGTACCGACGAGGCCACAAGGAGGCCCCCGTGACCGCAACGGCACACGCCCCGCTCCCCGCCCTGTCCAAACCCTCGGCGGAGCCGTCCGCCGACACCCAGGAGCTGTACGCCAGTTTCTTCAGTGCCGAAGGCACCTCCGCCGAAGCCCCGCTGACGAGTGAGCCGCCGCTGCCCGAGGCCGAGCCGCTCACCAGTGAACCGCCACTCGCCGACGCAGCCCCGCTGACCAGCGAGTCCGACCCGACCCCGGACTCCTACGGCCCGGGGCTGTAGATGGCCGAACCGCTCGACGCCGCACCCCCCGACGCCGCACCCCTCGACGAGGAGCTGTCGCGGCTCGCGGACCTGCACGGCGTCGCCACCTCCTACAGTCCTTCCCCGGACCGCACCGTCGCGGCCTCCGCCGAGGCCGTCGTCGCAGTCCTGGCCGCCCTCGGTGTCGACGCCGCCACCCCCGAGGCCACCGCCGCCGCCCTCGCCGAGCGGGAACGGGAGCTGCGCGAACGCCTGCTGCCGCCGACCCTGGTCCACTGGACCGACGCCGGAGCCCGCCCCGCCGCCCTCGACGCCCTGCCCGCCGGCACCGGGCTGCGCGTGGAGACCGAGCAGGGCGAGACCCGGGACGCCGCCGACGAGCTCCCGACCGGCGTCCACCGTGTGCGCGCCACCGCCCCCGACGGACGTACGGCCGAGGCCCATCTGATCGTCGCCCCGCCCCGGCTGCCCGCCCCCGCCGGGCGCTCCTTCGGACTCCTCGTCCAGCTCTACTCCCTGCTCTCCACCCGCTCCTGGGGCATGGGCGACCTCGGTGACCTCGCCGAGCTGGCCGCCTGGGCCGGGCGCACCGCGGGCGCCGGATTCGTGCAGGTCAACCCGCTGCACGCGGCCGTGCCCGGCGCTCCCACCGACCCCTCGCCCTACCGGCCCTCCTCCCGCCGCTTCCCCGACCCGGTCCACCTGAGGGTCGAGGACATCCCGGAGTACGCGTACGCCGAGGACCAGGAGCACCTGCGGGCCGTACTGGAGCGGGCCGCACGGCTGCGCGCCTCGGTGCTCGACAAGGGCGCGCTGATCGACCGTGACGCGGTGTGGGAGCTGAAGCGCCAGGCGCTCCGGGCGGTGCGCGAGGTTCCGCTCGGGCCGGGACGGCAGGCCGCCTACGCCGCCTTCCGCGCCGAACAGGGCCGGGCCCTGGAGGATCACGCCACCTGGTACGCCCTCGCCGAGGTGCACGGCTCCGACTGGCAGGCCTGGCCCGCCGGGCTGCGCGACCCCCGCTCACCCGAGACCGCCCGTGCCCGCGCCGACCTCGCCGACCGCGTCGACTTCCACTCCTGGCTCGCCTGGCTCACCGACGAGCAGCTCACCGCCGCCCAGCGCGCCGCCCGCGAGGCCGGCATGCCGGTCGGCATCGTCCACGACCTCGCCGTCGGCGTGCACCCCGGCGGTGCCGACGCCTGGGCCCAGCAGGACCACTTCGCCGCCGGCATGTCGGTCGGCGCCCCGCCCGACGCCTTCAACGCCCGCGGCCAGGACTGGGGCCTGCCGCCCTGGCGCCCCGACCGTCTGGCCGCCTCCGGACACGCCCCCTACCGCCGTCTGCTGCGTGCCCTGTTCCGCTACGCGGGCGCCCTGCGCATCGATCACGTCATGGGTCTGTTCCGGCTGTGGTGGGTGCCGCAGGGCCGGCCGCCGACGGAGGGCACGTACGTCCGGTACGACGCCGACGCCATGCTCGCCCTGCTGGCGCTGGAGGCCTCCCGGGCGGGGGCCGTCGTCATCGGCGAGGACCTGGGCACGGTGGAGCCCGGGGTGCGCGAGACGCTGCAGCGGCGCGGGGTGCTCGGCACCTCGGTGCTGTGGTTCGAACGGGACTGGGAGGGCGACGGCCGTCCGCTGCCGCCCGAGAGCTGGCGCGCCGACTGCCTGGCCACCGCCACCACCCACGACCTGCCGCCCACCGCCTCCCGCCTCACCGGCGAACACGTCGAACTCCGCGACTCCCTCGGTCTGCTGACCCGCCCGGTGGCCGAGGAGCGCGCGGAGGCGGCCGCCGACAGCCAGGAGTGGCTGGCCGTGCTGGGCCGGCTCGGTCTGCTCGGGACGGCGGTCCTGGCGGAGGAGGCGGAGGAGGCCGAGATCCAGGCCGTCCACCGCTTCCTGCTGCGCACCCCCGCCCGCATGATCGGCGTCTGGCTCCCCGACGGCGTCGGCGACCGCCGCCCGCAGAACCTCCCCGGCACCTGGGACCAGTACCCGAACTGGCGCCTGCCGATCGCCGACGCCGAGGGGCGGCCGGTGACGCTGGAGGAACTGACGGGGTCCGCGCGGCTGCGGGCGCTGCTCGCGGTGCTCGGGGAGGGCTGAGCGGTGCGGCGTACAGGGCACCCCGGCCGCGCGCTGCCCGACGGCGTTCGCTACTTTTGCACCGTGGACAAGAAGAACGCCCTGCGCGCCGGCGCCCTGGCCGCCGGTACGACGCTGATGATGCTGCTCATGTCGTCCCCCGCGCTCGCGGTGACCCGCGACGACGGCGACGACCCCGGCTCGCCCCTGGGCATCGGCGCGACGCTGGGCCTCTACGTCGTCGCCCCGCTCGCCATCTTCGCGGTCATCACCGGCCTGGTGATGGTGCTGGACAAGTCCGACAAGACGAAGCTCGTCAACGCCAAGCCCAAGGCCAAGGCCTGACCTTCGCGACTCCCGTCGAGGGCGCCGGTGACGCCGGCGCCCTCGACGTGCTTCCGGGCGGCCCGGTTCACGCGGGGTCGGGCGCCGTCATGTACCGCTGCACGGTCGGCGTGAGCCAGGCCGTGATCTCCTCGCGGGTCAGGGCCACGGCCGGACCGAAGCGCAGCACATAGCGGGTGAGCGCCAGGCCCAGCAGCTGCGAGGCGCACAGCGCGGCCCGTGCCGGGGCCTGCCCGGGATCGGGGCAGGCCTGCCGGGCCATGGGCAGCAGCTGGTCCCGGAAGATGCCCTGTATGCGCTCGGCCCCGGCCTGGTTGGTGACGCCGACCCGGAGTACGGCGGTCAGCTCCTCGTTCTCCTCCCACAGGTCGAGGAAGTGGGTCACCAGCGCCCGCCCGATCTCCTCGCGCGGGATCGTGTCCAGGTCCGGCAACCGCAGGTCGAGTGCGACGGCCGCCGCGAACAGGCCCTCCTTGTTGCCGTAGTAGCGCATCACCATCGATGGATCGATCCGCGCGTCTTTGGCGATCGCGCGGATGGTGGCCCGCTCGTAGCCGTCGGTGGCGAAGCGCTCGCGCGCGGCGGCGAGGATCGCGTTGCGGGTGGCGTCGGAGCGGCGTGGTGCGGGGCTGGCGGTCATGGCGGAAGCGTAGGTCAACACCCGTGGGCCAACAAGTGTTGACCCGATGCTCGCTGCCGGAGTACCGTTGCCAACGAGCGTTGACCAACAGGCGTTGGCATACCAGGAGGCCCTCATGACCGGCACCGCTGGCACCACCGGCTCCACCCGCTCCACCGGAAGCGCCGCCCGTGACGTCGTCGTCGTCGTGGGTTCCGGTCCCACCGGCCTGCTCCTCGCCGGTGACCTCGCCACCGCCGGCGTCCCCGTCACCCTCGTGGAGAAGCGACCGCACGGGATCAGCAACCTCTCCCGCGCGTTCGTGCTGCACGCCCGCACCCTGGAGCAGCTCGACGCCCGCGGCCTCGCCGACGGCCTGGAGGCGGTCGGACGCCCCCTCGACCGGCTCCGCCTCTTCGGCCGCCTCACCCTCGCCCTCGACACCCTGCCGTCCCGCTTCAACCACCTGCTCGTCCTGCCGCAGTACGAGGTCGAGAAGGCGCTGGAGCGGCGCGCGGCCGAGGCGGGCGTCGAGTTCCGGCACGAGACCGAGGTGACCGGCCTGACCCAGGACGCGGACGGCGTCACGGTCGCGGTCCGCGGCCCAGGGGGGTCCCCCCGCTCGAGCGAAGCCGAGAGTGGGGGAGGCGCGGCCGGGACCCTGCGGGCCGCGTACGTCGTCGGTGCCGACGGTGCGCGCAGCGCCGTGCGGGACGCGATCGGGCTGCCCTTCCCGGGCAGGTCGGTGATCCGTTCCGTCGTCCTCGCCGACGTGCGGCTCGCGGAGCAGCCGGACACCCTGCTCACCGTCAACGCCGTCGGTGACGCGTTCGCCTTCATCGCCCCCTTCGGCGACGGCTACCACCGCGTGATCGGCTGGCACCGCGGCCGCGACGTCCCCGAGAGCGAACCCCTCGACCTGGCGGAGGTCAAGGAGATCACCCGGCTCGCCCTGGGCCGGGACTTCGGGATGCACGACGCCCGCTGGATGTCCCGCTTCCACAGCGACGAGCGCCAGGCGCCGGCCTACCGGGTCGGCCGGGTCTTCCTGGCCGGCGACGCCGCCCATGTGCACACCCCGGCCGGCGGCCAGGGCATGAACACCGGGCTGCAGGACGCGGCCAACCTGAGCTGGAAACTCGCCCAGGTCGTCGGCGGCCACGCCCCGGAGAGCCTCCTCGACACCTACCAGGCCGAGCGCCACCCGGTCGGCAGGGCGGTGCTGCGCAGCAGCGGCGGCATCGTCCGCCTCGCCATGGCCAGGCGCCCCTGGGAGCTGGCGCTGCGGGGCGCCCTCACCGCCTTCCTCGGGGTGGTCGGTCCGGCCCGCCGCAAGGCCGTCGCACAGGTCACCGGCCTCGGCTACCACTACGGCGCCCCCCGCGGCGCCCACCGCCTCACCGGCACCCGCGTGCCCGACGTCCGCCTGGCCGACGGGGGCCGCCTCCACCAGGCCCTGCGCGGCGGCCGCTTCGTACTGATCACCCCGGACAAGTACGAGGACGGGCCCGGGCGCGCGGACCGGCTGACCGTGGCGCGCTGGGCGAGCGGGCGCCGGACGAGCGTGCTGGTGCGCCCCGACGGATACGTGGCCTGGGCGGACGACGCGGCCGGCCCGGCGGCGATCGGGGCGGCGCTCGCGGCCCACGTGGGGTGACCCGTGACGAGAGGGGCGCCCGGCAGACTGCCGGGCGCCCCTCGGGCGTACGTACCGCGAAGGCCTAGCCGGCCGCGTCCGCGTCCGCCGCCTGCGCCTTCAGCGCGCGTTCCACACCCGAGCGGGACTCCGAGACCAGCCGGCGCAGGGCCGGGGCGGGCTCGGCGGAGGCCAGCCAGGCGTCCGTCTTGGCGAGGGTGTCCTCGGACACCTGGACCGACGGGTAGAGGCCGATCACGATCTGCTGGGCGATCTCGTGCGAACGGGCGTCCCAGATGTCCTTCACGACCTCGAAGTACCGGTCCGTGTAGGACGCCAGCAGCTCCCGCTGGTCGGTCTGCACGAAGCCGCCGATGACGGCCTCCTGCACGGCGTTCGGCAGCTTGTCCGACTCGATGACCGACGTCCAGGCCTCCGCCTTGGCCTCCGGCGTCGGGCGGGCCGCGCGGGCGGTGGCCGCGTGACGCTCACCGGCCGCCGTCCTGTCCCGCTCGTACTCGGCGGCGATCTCCGCCTCGTCGAACCGACCGACCGCCGCGAGCCGCTGCACGAAGGCCCACCGCAGCTCGGTGTCGACGGCCAGGCCCTCGACCGTCTGGGTGCCCTCCAGCAGCGCGTCCAGCAGGTCGAGCTGCTCGGGCGTACGCGCCGTCGCCGCGAACGCCCGCGCCCACGCCAGCTGGTGGTCGCCGCCCGGCTCGGCCGCGCGCAGATGGGCCAGCGTGGCGTCCGTCCAGCGGGTGAGCAGGGCCTCGCGGGCGGCCGGGTCGGCGTACAGCTCGATCGCCAGCTTCACCTGCCGCTGCAGCGACTGCACGACACCGATGTCCGACTCCTTGGCGATGCCGGACAGGACCAGGGAGAGGTAGTCCCGGGTGGCGAGCTCCGCGTCCCGGGTCATGTCCCACGCCGACGCCCAGCACAGGGCGCGCGGCAGGGACTCCTGGAAGTCGCCGAGGTGCTCGGTGACGACCTTCAGGGACTCCTCGTCCAGCCGGACCTTGGCGTAGGACAGGTCGTCGTCGTTGAGCAGGATCACCGCCGGGCGGCGCCTGCCGGCCAGCTGCGGTACGGCGGTCAGCTCGCCGTCGACGTCCAGCTCCAGGCGCTCACCGCGCACCAGCTTGCCGCTCGCCTCGTCGAGGTCGTACAGACCGACCGCGATCCGGTGCGGGCGCAGCACCGGCTCGCCCTTGGCACCGGCGGGCAGCGCCGGGGCCTCCTGGCGGACGGCGAAGGACGTGATGACCCCGTCGGCGTCCGTCTCGATCTGAGGCCGCAGGATGTTGATGCCGGCCGTCTCCAGCCACTTCTTCGACCAGGTCTTCAGGTCCCGGCCGGAGGTCTCCTCCAGGGCGCCGAGCAGGTCGGACAGCCGGGTGTTGCCGAACGCGTGCCGCTTGAAGTAGGCCTGCACACCCCGGAAGAACTCGTCCTCGCCGACGTACGCCACCAGCTGCTTCAGCACGGAGGCGCCCTTGGCGTAGGTGATGCCGTCGAAGTTGACCAGCACGTCGTCCAGGTCGCGGATGTCCGCCATGATCGGGTGCGTGGACGGCAACTGGTCCTGCCGGTACGCCCAGGTCTTCATGGAGTTGGCGAACGTCGTCCACGAGTGCGGCCACCGCGAGCCGGGCGCGGCCGCCTGGCAGGCGATGGAGGTGTACGTGGCGAACGACTCGTTCAGCCACAGGTCGTTCCACCACTCCATGGTGACCAGGTCGCCGAACCACATGTGGGCCAGCTCGTGCAGGATGGTCTCCGCGCGCACCTCGTACGCCGCGTCCGTCACCTTCGACCGGAACACGTACTGGTCCCGGATGGTGACCGCGCCCGCGTTCTCCATCGCGCCCGCGTTGAACTCCGGCACGAAGAGCTGGTCGTACTTCTCGAACGGGTACGCGTAGTCGAACTTCTCCTGGAACCAGTCGAAGCCCTGCCGGGTCACCTCGAAGATCGCGTCCGAGTCGAGGAACTCCGCGAGGGAGGGCCGGCAGTAGATGCCCAGCGGCACGGACTGCCCGTCCTTCTCGTACACGCTGTGGACGGAGGTGTACGGACCGGCGATGAGGGCCGTGATGTACGTCGAGATGCGCGGCGTCGGCTCGAACTCCCAGACGTTGTCCTTCGGTTCGGGCGTCGGCGAGTTGGAGACGACGGTCCAGCCGTCCGGCGCCTTCACGGTGAACTGGAAGGTGGCCTTCAGGTCCGGCTGTTCGAAGGAGGCGAAGACCCGGCGGGCGTCCGGCACCTCGAACTGGGTGTAGAGGTAGGCCTGGTCGTCGACCGGGTCCACGAAGCGGTGCAGACCCTCACCGGTGTTGGTGTACGCGCAGTCGGCGACGACGCGGAGGATGTTGCGGCCCTCCAGCAGGCCCGGGAGGGCGATACGGGAGTCCTCGAAGACCTCGGCGGGGTCGAGCGGATCGCCGTTCAGCGTCACCTCGTGCACGGTCGGGGCCACCAGGTCGATGAACGACCCGGCTCCGTTCTCCGCCACGTCGAAGCGCACCGTGGTCACGGACCGGTAGGTACCGCCCTCCTGCGCGCCGGAGAGGTCGAGATCGATCTCGTACGAGTCAACGGTGAGCAGCTTCGCCCGCTGCTGCGCCTCTTCGCGAGTCAGGTTTGTGCCAGGCACGCGGTCATCTCCTCGTTATGTGTCGGTTACGTCATCCTTCCACGTGACCCGTGGGGAAAGCGATGTCCGGATCCCGCCGGTGGGCGGGGCGCGAACACGCCAGCCTGGACGCATGACGACGTACACGGCCCGGCCCATCGACCCCCGGACCCTGAAGGAACTCCGCCTCACCGACGACGCGGGACGGCGAGCGGTCCCCCTGACCGACGACGAGGGCGGCAGCCCACTGCGCTGCTGCCTGCGCCACAGCACCCCCGGCGAGCGGATCGCACTCGTCTCCTACGCGCCCCTGCGTCGCTGGGCCGCGGAGCACGGCGCCGACCCGGGCGCCTACGACGAACAGGGCCCGGTCTTCATCCACGCGGACGAATGCCCGGGCCCGGAGGGCGACGGTCACCCCTTCACCGACGAGCACCACACCGTCCGCCGCTACTCCGCCGCCGGGCACATCCTCGGCGGCCGGCTCGTCGAGGCCCCCGAGGACTTCGCCGCGGCCTTCACGGAGGCCTTCGCCGACCCCGACGTGGCCCTCGTCCATGTGCGGGCGGTGGAGTACGGGTGCTTCCTGTACGAGGTGCGGCGGCCCTGAGCCACCGACGCGCGTGCCACCGGCACGCCGAAGGGGCGGTCACCTCCGGGCATCGAGGCCGGAGGCGACCGCCCCGGGCGGGATGTTCCCAGGGCCTGTCCGGCGGATCAGGTCGCAGGGCACGGGCGGTGCCTCATCGGCGCTGGTGGGCGTGCCAAGCCCCGCGTCTGCGGCATGACCCGCCGGACAGGCCCTAGGCGGAGGTCACGTCCTGCTTGGCGGACAGCTCCGCCGCCACCAGCTCCGCGATCTGCACGGCGTTCAGGGCGGCGCCCTTGCGGAGGTTGTCGTTGGAGATGAAGAGGGCCAGCCCGTTCTCCACCGTCTCGTCGGCGCGGATGCGGCCGACGTACGACGGGTCCTTGCCGGCCGCCTGGAGCGGCGTCGGGATGTCGGTGAGGGCGACGCCCGGGGCGCCGGCGAGCAGCTCGGTCGCGCGTTCGACGCTGAGCGGGCGGGCGAAGCGGGCGTTGACCTGCAGGGAGTGGCCGGAGAAGACGGGGACGCGCACGCAGGTGCCGGAGACCTTCAGGCCGGGGATCTCCAGGATCTTGCGGGACTCGTTGCGGAGCTTCTGCTCCTCGTCGGTCTCGTTCAGGCCGTCGTCGACCAGGTTGCCCGCGAAGGGCAGCACGTTGAAGGCGATGGGGCGCTTGTAGACCTGCGGCTCGGGGAAGTCGAGCGCCTCACCGTCGTGGGTGAGCTGGTCCGCGTCGGCGACGACCTTCTGCGTCTGCCCGTGCAGCTCCGCGACGCCCGCGAGCCCGGAGCCGGACACCGCCTGGTAGGTGGCGACGACCAGCGCTTCGAGGCCCGCCTCCTCGTGCAGCGGCTTCAGCACCGGCATGGCGGCCATCGTGGTGCAGTTCGGGTTGGCGATGATCCCCTTGGGCCGGTTGACGGCCGCGTGCGGGTTCACCTCCGACACCACCAGCGGCACCTCGGGGTCCTTGCGCCACGCCGAGGAGTTGTCGATCACCACGGCGCCCTGGGAGGCGACCTTCTCGGCCAGCGCCTTGGAGGTGGCGCCGCCCGCGGAGAAGAGGACGATGTCGAGGCCGGTGTAGTCGGCGGTCGCCGCGTCCTCCACCGTCACGCCGTCCAGGACGGTCCCGGCGGAGCGGGCCGAGGCGAACAGCCGCAGCTCGGTGAAGGGGAAGTCGCGCTCGTCAAGGATCCTGCGCATGACCGTGCCGACCTGACCGGTGGCTCCGACGATTCCGATCCTCACTGCGACTCCTTCTCCGTGGCTTGCGGGCGCCCCGTGCGTGGCCGGGGCCTTTCCATCATGCGGTCGCCCCCGGCCCGCGTGTCCAATCCTTTGCGCCGGGTGCCCGAGGGGTGGGACGCGATCATCCCGCGGCCGGTTGCGGTCCTGCCGTCCGCACCGCGCTGAGCTGGAGGAATTCCCCCGACGGGCACTTCGCGCCGGAAGCTGTGCTGCCCGGCACCTGCCCATGGGCGCCGCACTCATACGGCGGTGTGACGTATACCTCTGCCCGCACCGCCGCACAGGGGCCGAAAAAGGGCCCCGGCCCGCCGAACGTTTTCCCCCGCCCCGGCGTCGTAGGGGAAACGCGGCGAGGGGAGGAGCGGCTGTGCTGCGCAGAAGGGCCCGCCGCGGCCAGGGGGCGGACCACGCAGGGGCCGATCCGCTGGACGCGGCACAGGAACGCCGGGTGCGGGCGGTGCTCGCGCTGGGCGGCGTACCGCAGGCGGACCTGCCGGACGGGGTGCAGCAGGTCCGCCTGCGGTTGCTGGAACGGGCCGCGAAGGGCGAGGAGGCGCCGCGCGACGTGTCCGCGTGGGCGGCGGTCGTCGCCTCCAACCTCGCCATGGACTGGCATCGCGCCAAACGCCGCCAGGAACGGCTCGGCGAACGCCTGGCCGCGCTCCGGCAGACGGACCATCCCTCCGGCGAGGACACCAGCCTGCTCTCCCTCGCCGTCGCCCGGGGCCTGGACGAACTGCCCGACGCCCAGCGCCAGATCCTCGTCCTGCGGTTCTACGCCGACCTGCCGGTGCGCGGCATCGCCGAGGAACTCGGCATCCCCGAGGGCACGGTCAAGAGCAGGCTGCACACGGCGGTACGGGCCCTGCGCGCCCGCCTGCACGAGGACGAGGTGGTGTGACGTGACGGCCGCACACGACGGCAGCAACGGCTACGACGGCAGCCATGGCAGCGGCTACGGCTACGGCTACGGCAACGGCTACGACGGCGACGACGAGCTGGACGCGCTGATGGCGGTGCTCGCCGACGAGCCGCTGCCCGGCGAGGCCCGCGCCGACGCCGCCTTCATGGCCGGGCACAGGGCGGCCACGGCCGACGTGGCCCTGCTGCGGGAGCAGCTGGGGATCATCGGCGACGCGCTGGCCGGCCCCGAGCCGCGCCCCCGCCCGGCGACGCGGGCCGCACCCGCCGGGGAGCGCTGGTACCGGCACCCCGGGGTGCGGACCCTGTCCTTCGGCGCCCTCGTCACCGCCGCCGTCGCCTCCGTCGTCCTGGGGCTGGGCTGGCTCGTCGTGTCGAACCACGGCGTCAACGAGGTCTCGGGCGGCTCCGCGAGCGACAAGTCGGTGTCCGGGGGCAGCGCCCACGCACCCGCCCGCTTCGGCTGCCCGGACCTCGTGGTCGAGGGCGACATCACGAAGGTCCAGCGGGTCCCCGGCACCGACGAGGACCGCGTCACCCTGCGCGTGACCCGGCACTACGTCCCCGAGAAGGGAAAGGGTGAGGTGACCTTCCTGGTGGCCCGGGAGACCGTGCCCGACCCCAGGCCCGGCCAGCATGTCCTCGCCGCCCTGCACAAGGGCCTCGCCCAGCCGGCCCGCTGGCTCACCGACACCACCGAGATCACCCGCGAACGCGCCGCCTACACGAAGAAGCCGCCGAAGCCCGGCCCCACCACCTGCGAGTGAGGGGTGCACGGCGCCCGCCGTCACGCCCGGTCAGACGTCCTTGGAACGGGCGTAGTGCCGGGACGCCTTCGCCCGGTTGCCGCACGCGGCCATCGAGCACCAGCGGCGGGTGCCGTTCCGCGAGGTGTCGAAGAAGTGCAGTACGCACGCCTCGTGCGCACAGGAACGGATCCGGTCCGGCGCGGTGGCCAGCAGTTCGAGGTAGTTCCGGGCGGCGAGCCAGGCGGGTCCCCATGAGGCGTCCGCGAACTCGGCACGCTCCACCGGCCCCTTCACGGTGAGCCCGGCCCGGATGCGGCCGTGCTCCAGTACGGCGTCCACGAGCGCCACCCCTTCCTCGGAGTGCCCGCCGACGGCCGCCCCGAGGGCGTCGCGGGCCTGGTGCAGATGGCGCAGGGTGCGGACGTCCGGCTCGTACTCCAGCCCGTTGGCCGCCAGCCACACCGCCAGCCCCTCGGTGTCGGTGAGCAGGTCCTGTGTCACTCCCTCGCGGTTCCAGCGTGTGTTGAGCAGGTCGAGCGCGAGGGGCTCGCCGGTGAGGGGGCGGGGGTCGCTGACGGCGGACATGGCTGGCTCCTTCCCGGCTAACCACTCAAGAGTACTTCACTGGTTGACGCGCTCGTTGTCTAACCTTTAAATGTATTGAAAGCGGTTAGTTCGCTGGATCCGTCGAAAGGACAGCCATGCCCCTGCGCACCGGCCACACCGGCCTCAACGTCACCGACATCGACCGCTCCCTCGCCTTCTACCGGGACGTCCTCGGCTTCACGCTGCTCACCGAAGGGAAGGAGGACGGCCGGCGGTACGCGTTCCTCGGCGACGGCGGCGACAGCCTGGTCCTCACCCTCTGGCAGCAGGCCGAGGGACCGTACGACCGGACCCGGGCGGGCCTGCACCACCTGGCCTTCACGGCGGACTCCCCGACCCGCGTCGAGGAGTACCAGCGGGCGCTGACCGCGCACGGCGTGGAGTTCGCCTACGAGGGCGTGGTCGCCCACGGGGAAGGCGCGGCCTCGGGCGGCATCTTCTTCCACGACCCCGACGGCACCCGCCTGGAGATCTCCGTGCCGCATGGCCTGGAAGGCGCTCCCGCCCCGCACGAGTCGGCTCCGACCTGCGGTTTCTTCTAGCCATGGCCGTCTACCACCAGGGCTCCCGGGCCGTACAGGACCGGGTCGGCGTCCGGGAGTCGGCCGACCACGTGGGCCGCGCCGTCGGCAGCGGCATCAAACCGGTCGCCGCCGCCTTCCTGGAACTGCAGCCGATGCTGATCGTCGGCGCGGCGGATCCGGCCGACGGCCGGGTCTGGGCGACGCCCCTGTCGGGCCCACCCGGCTTCGTGCGGGCGACCGGCCCGCACCGGATGTCCGTCGCCGGGGGTGCCACCCACGCGCCCCCGACGACGGCCCTCACCACCGAGGGCACCTTCGTCGGCACCATCGCCCTGGACCCCCGCACCCGCCGCCGCATGCGCCTCAACGGCCGGCTCCAACCCACCGCGCGGGGCTTCGCGGTCGAGGCCGACCAGGTGTTCTCCAACTGCCCCAAGTACCTGCAGCGCAGGAAGACCTACGAGACCGTGCCCGACCGCGTCCCGGAAGCGCCGCTCCGGGCCGCCGAACTGACGGATGCCCAGGCACGCTTCATCGGCGAGGCGGACACCTTCTTCCTCACGACCGTGCACGCCCGCGGAGCCGACACCAGTCACCGCGGCGGCAACCCCGGCTTCGTCCACGTCACGTCACCGCGCGAACTGACCTGGCCGGACTACCCGGGCAACGCCATGTTCCTGACCCTCGGCAACCTGCTCACCGACCCCCGCGCCGGCCTGCTCTTCCTGGACTGGACGACGGGCACCACCCTCCAGCTCACCGGCGAGGCCCGCACGGAGTACGGCACGGACGGCGAGCGCCGGGTCCACTTCACCCTCACGGAAGCCGTCGAGACCAGGTTCGCGCTGCCGCTGCGCTGGTCACCACCGGAATACTCGCCAGCCAATCCGGAGCCGGCACGCTAGCGTCCGTCCATGCGCCGAAAACTGAGGGTGGCGGCCTACGCCGTGTGCGTCCGCGACGGACAGATCCTGCTCGCCCGTTCCCCGGCCCCCGACGGCACGCCCGAATGGGTCCTGCCCGGTGGCGGCATGGAGCACGGCGAGGACCCGTACGACACCGTCCACCGTGAACTGATGGAGGAGACCGGCTACCACATCGAGGTGACCGGTCTCCTCGGCGTGGACTCCTTCCGCCACGTCCTGCGCCGCCGGCCCCTGCGCCCGCTCACCGACCACCACGGTGTGCGGATCATCTACGAGGGCCGCGTCACCGGCGGCGAACTCCGCAACGAGGTGAACGGCTCCACCGACCTGGCCGCATGGCAGGACCTGGACGCCGTACCCGGCCTGGCCCGGATCCCACTGGTCGACACCGCCCTGCGCCTGTGGCGCGAACGCCCGGCGGCGGGCCGGGTGGTGCCCGGGGCGGACGGGACCGGGTGAGCGGCCCGGGGTCCCTCCCCTACCCCGGCAGATGAACGCTGAGTGACCGCCTCCCGGACGGCCGCGGACCGCTCCATGACCGCGCCCCGTACCCGGTGATCCACGTACGGTGATCGGCGCTGCCCGTTGCCGCCTCGTTCACGTGCAGGCCACCCCCGGTGCCAACGATCCAAAGTGAGCGGGATGTTCGCGACAGCGACCGCCCGCGACCACTGCCGACGCAGTTCGCACTCGGGGAGATCGCGCCATGTCGCGCATACGCTCTGTCGCCAGCTCCACGCTGGGGGTCAACCGCCGTACCGTCCTGGCCGCCGCCGGAGGGGTGTCACTGGCCGCGGGCGTGGGATACGCCCTGCGCCCGACGGACAGCCACGCCGCCACCACCACGCCGACCGAACAGGCGCCGGTCGCCAACGGCCGCAAGGCGCCTGCCCCGCCGCTCGCCCCGTACACCAAGGGGACGACCGTCGCGGGCGTCGCCGCGCCCCTGGGCAGCTCCGGCTACCGCCGCCTCGGCGACGGCCCCGGCTGGAAGCGCGTCGTGCGCGGCGATCTGGCCACGCCCAAGTCCGGGCGCGCGGACCGCCGTACGGCCCTCGCCGCGTTCGTGCAGTTCACCGACCTGCACCTGATGGACGTGCAGCACCCGCTGCGCCTGGAGTACCTGCGCGCCACCGACGTGCACGCCTGGCGCCCGCACGAGGCGCTGACCGTGCAGGGCGCCATCTCGCTCGTCGAGCGGGTCAACGCGCTGCGGGGCGCCCCCGTCACCGGCGCACCGCTGCACTTCGTGATGACCACCGGCGACAACACCGACAACAACTCCCACTCCGAGCTGGAGTGGTTCATGAAGGTGATGTCCGGCGGCCGGATCACCCCCAACTCGGGCGACCCCAGACACTACGAGGGCGCCCAGAACAGCGGTATGAAGCTGTACTGGCAGCCCGACTCCACCGTCCGCGACAACGACAAGTCGCTCGGTTTCCCGCACCTGACGGGCTTTCTGGCCGCCGCGATCCGCGAGGCCCGCAGCCCCGGCCTCAACCTGCCCTGGTACTCCACCGTCGGCAACCACGACTCGCTGCCGCTCGGCTGCTACGGCTCGCACGGCGACTCCTACCTCGCCGAGGCGGCCATCGGCGGCAAGAAGCTGCTGAGCGTGACCGCCGCCGAGGCCAAGAAGCTGCAGGACGCCATCAAGAACGCCAAGGACCCGAGGGGCGTGCAGTACCGGGACTTCCTCAAGGCGCACGCCCGGTCGATGCGCTCGGTCACCCCGGACGAGAAGCGCGCCCCCTACACCCCGGCCGACTACCTCAAGGCCCACCTGGACCCGGCCAACCAGGGCCTCGGCCCGGTCGGGCACGGCTACTCCTCGGCCAACGTGGCCGCGGGCACCCAGTACTACGCCTTCCGCATCTCCGACGACGTGATCGGCATCAGCCTGGACACCACCGACGCGGGCGGCCACTACGAGGGCTCCATCGGCACCAAGCAGCTCAACTGGCTGGACAAGACCCTCGCCGACAACAAGGACTCGTACGCCGTCGTCTTCAGCCACCACACCAGCAAGACGATGACGAACACCCGGCCCGACCCGGCCCGTCCGACCGAGCGCCGGCACAACGGGGCCGAGGTCGTCTCGGTCCTCGCCCGCCACGCGAACGTCCTGGCCTGGGTGAACGGCCACATCCACAAGAACGTCGTCACCCCGCACCAGGCGTCCGGCAACCGCTCCTTCTGGGAGATCTCCACCGCCTCCCACGTCGACTACCCGCAGCTCGCCCGCGTCATCGAGCTGGTCGACAACAAGGACGGCACCCTCTCCCTGTTCACCACGCTCATCGAGTCCGCCGCCCCGCACCGCACGGACTTCACCGACCTCTCCCAGACCGGCCTGGCCGCGCTGTACCGCGAGCTCTCCTTCAACGCCCCCGGGGCCAGCACGAGCCTGGCGGGGGACGCGGTCGACCGGAACACCGAGCTGGTGCTCAAGAAGGGGTCAACTACCCGTCGCTAAAGCGTCGGGTTTGCACAACGGGCATCACTGGCTGTGGTGCTGCGTTTGCGTCCAGCCCCGTCCCGCTGACGCGGTGGCGGGGCAGGGGCCGTTGACGGGGCCCCGCGTCGCCACAACTCCCACGCGCGAGCGCGGATGTTACGGGAGCTGTTCCGGTCCGCGTGCGCAACGACGCCGCAGTTCCGGCACGCGAACCGGGCTTGCGAGACCCGGTTCGCCTTGTCGATGTACCCACACTCGGCGCAGGTGCGGGAGGTGTACGCCGGATCGACGTGCACCACCGGTACCCCTGCCTTGCGGGCCTTGTACGCGATGAACTGCCCCAGCTGGGCGAAGGCCCAGCTGGAGTGGGTGGCCCGTTGGGGCTTTCGAAGCCGTACCCGCTCGCGGATGCCTGTCAGGTCTTCCAGCGCGATCCCGCGACCGGTGCGTTCCGCCTCGGCCACCACATGCTTCGCGATCTTGTGGTTGATGTCCCGAGCCCGCCGCGCCTCCTTGAGCCGGCGCTTCTTCAGCCGACGTTTGGCGGACGGGGTGTTTTTCTTCTGCAGCTTGCTGCGGAGGGCGCGCTCCCGTACCCGGACCCGGTTGATCTCGCGTCCGGCCATGATCTCGCCGTCGGAGGTGGTGGCGATGTTCACGATCCCCAGGTCGATGCCGAGGAAGTCCACCGGATCCGTGTTCGCCGGTGCTTCGGGCACCTCGCAGGTGGCGTTCAGGAACCACATGCCGTTCCGGCACACCAGATCGGACTCGCCCTTGCGGTACAGAGCCAAGGTGGCCAGTTGCTCCAAGGATGCGGTGAACCCTACGTCCTTGATCCGCCCGGCAGTCGTCCAGATCGAGACTCGCCGCTCGGCGATCTGCCAGGACAGCATCCGGTCGTCGTACGGCTGCGCCCCGTACGGCCGGAAGACGACCGGCCTCTCCGTCGCCCTGCGGTAACGCTTCGAGCCCGGCCTGCCCAGATTCCCGGCTCGAAGGTTCGCCTTCACAGTGGCGTACGCGTCACATGTCTTCTTGATCACGTGCTGAGCGGCCTGCGCCCCCAGACCCCACCGCGCCTTGATCTGCCCGTAGGTGTGCTCGCGCAGCGCGAAATTCCTCCGCACTCCCCTTTCGAACGCGACCTCACTGGCCCAGGCCGCCGCTTCGTTGCAGGCACGCAGCGTTGCCTCCAGCGCTGCCGCCTGCAAGGGCGTCGGCAACAGCCTGACCTGCACCATCAACTTCACAACCAGCAAAGCTATACGGGCGTACGACAGGCCGCTGACACGTTCACCACGCATCACCCGACCGAGTGACCCCGTGCTGAGTGCACGCAGCACTGGATCCGCCACACACCCGGCTGTTTCGTGGCCGAGCACGCACGAGTGATACCGCGGCACTTCGGGCGGTGATGACGAGGATGCGATTCCTCCCGGGACTGAAGCCCTGGGCTCCTCACAAGAAACGGCTGAAACACACTCAACCGGCGCACAGCAAGGCAACCTGCCGTCACGGCGTAGTGTCCCTCCCGGCGACCGAGCTCGACACCACCGTTCAGCTGGGGGAAGACATGCACGCACGCAAGGCACTGCTGGGAGCGACGGCCGCCGTGACCCTGTCGGTGACCCTGGCGGGGCCGGCCCTGGCCGCCGCTCCCGCCACGGAAGCCGCCGGCCACTCGGCCACCCGTCAGGCCGTCGAGGCACAGGTCGAGGTCGGCGTCACCGGAGTGACCGCCACAGCGAAGGACGCACACGGCACCTGGTCCGTCACCGCGGGCGTCGGCAACCTCCGCACGGGCGCCCCGCGTTCCGCGGAAGACCGCTACCGCGTCGGCAGCATCACCAAGACCTTCGTCGCCACCGTCCTGCTCCAGCTGGAGGCGGAGGGCCGGCTGTCCCTGGACGACAAGGTGGAGAAGTGGCTGCCGGGCGTGGTGCGCGGCCACGGCCACGACGGCCGCGACATCACGGTCCGCCAGCTCCTCAACCACACCAGCGGCGTCTACGACTACACCTCGGACGAGGACTTCGCCCGCACGTACTTCGCGAAGGACGGCTTCTTCCGGCACCGCTACGACACCCTCACCCCGCGGCAACTGGTGGCCGTCGCCATGCGCCACAAGCCGGACTTCGCGCCGGGCACCTCCTGGAACTACTCCAACACCAACTACGTCCTGGCCGGCATGGTGATCAGGAGCGTGACGGGCCACTCCTACGCCGAGGAGATCACCCGCCGCATCATCGCCCCGCTCCGGCTCACGGCCACGTCCCTCCCCGGCACGCAGGCCGCACTGCCTCGCCCGAGCAGCCGCGCCTACGGCAAGCTCGCGGACACGGCGACGGGACCCACGTACGACGTGACCCGCCTCAACCCCTCCATGGCCTCCTCCGCGGGCGAGATGATCTCCGACTCCGACGACCTGACCCGCTTCTACCGTGCCCTGCTGCGCGGCCGGCTCCTTCCGTCCGAGCAGCTGAAGGAGATGAAGACGACGGTGACGGTCGAGGGCGCGCCCAACCTCCGCTACGGCCTCGGCCTCGCGGACATCGCCCTCTCCTGCGGCGTCCACGTCTGGGGGCACGGCGGCGGGATCCACGGCTCCACGTCCTCGGCGACCACGACAGCGGACGGCCGGCACGCCCTGGCGTTCAACTTCAACGCGGACTGGACGGGGGACGACGGCGCCGTGATCGAGGCGGAGTACTGCGGAAAGTGAGGGCCTAGCCCTCTCAGCCCTCTCGGCCATCGGGGAGGGAGTCCAGCCAGTCGGTCAGCCGGGCTCCCTCCTTCGTCATGATCTCCGGGTCGCGCAGGGCGTTGGTCAGCAGCGACATGCCCTGGTACGCGCCCACCAGGGTCAGCGCGAGTCCGTCCGGGTCGGGTTGGCCCAGCTCCCGGAACTGCCCGGCCACCCAGTCGAGGAGCCGCCGTACGACCTTCCCGGCCTCGGCGTCCAGCCCGCCCTCCGTGCGCTTGTCCAGCTCCGCGGCCAGCGTCCCGGTCGGGCAGCCGAAGCGGGCCGCGAGGTCGCGCTGCTCCACCCAGCCGGCCACCAGCGCCTTCAGACGCTCCCGGGGGCCGGTGAGCCGGTCCAGTTCGCCGGTGACGGCGTCCAGTTGCCGGGAGTGCTCGGCGAGGGCGGCGGCGACGAGGTCGTCCTTGGTCTTGAAGTAGTAGTAGACGTTCCCCGTCGGCACGTCGGCGGCACGCGCGATGTCGGCGATCGTGGTCCGCTCGACGCCCTGCCGGTGCACCACCTCGGCCGCCGCGGCCATCAGCCGCCGCCGCTTGGCTCCGGCGGCCTGCGCTCTCGGATTCTGTCCCGGATTCAGTGAGTCAGTCACCCGACTAACTTTAGGGGGTGACCTGTGCTACGGTCTCCGGGCGAACTGAGTCAGTCAACTAACTAAGTCGCTGGGAGAAAACATGATCGTCGTGACGGGCGCCACCGGTAACGTCGGCCGGACACTGGTGCGGCTGCTGACGGACGCGGGGGAGCGGGTGACCGGTGTGGCCCGCTCGATCACGGAGGCGGACGTGCCGCCGGGGGTCCGGGCGGTGGCCGCCGACCTCGGCGACCCCGAGAGCCTGCGCCCCGCCCTCAAAGGCGCGGGGGCCCTGTTCCTGCTGGTGGCGGGGGAGGATCCGCAGGGCCTCGTGGGTGCGGCCAAGGCGGCGGGCGTGCGCAGGCTGGTGCTGCTCTCCAGTCAGGGGGCCGGCACCCGTCCGCCGGCGTACGCGCACGCGGCCGGCTTCGAGGCGGCCGTGCGGGAGTCCGGTCTGGAGTGGACGGTGCTGCGCTCCGGCGGCCTGGCGTCGAACGCGTTCGCCTGGGCCGAGCCGGTCCGTCTGCACCGCACCGCCGCGGCGCCCTTCGGTGACGTGGGCCTGCCCTTCGTCGACCCCGACGACGTCGCGGCGGTGGGCGCGGCGGTCCTCCGGGCGGAGGGTTCCGCACACGCCGGAGCGACCTACACCCTCACCGGCCCCGCGCCCACGACCCCGCGCGAGCGGGCGGCCGCCCTGGCGGCGGCGCTCGGCGAGCCGGTCGGCTTCGTCGAGCAGACGCGGGAGCAGGCCGAGGCGCAGATGTCCGCCTTCATGCCGCCGCCGGTGGTGGCCGGCACGCTGGCCCTCCTGGGCGCCCCCATGCCGGAAGAACAGCAGGTCAGCCCCGATGTGGAGCGGATCCTCGGGCGGGCCCCGCGCACCTTCGCCGAGTGGGCGGCACGCAACGCCGCGGCGTTCCGGTGAGCGTCACCGCTGTTCAGGCGACATCGCACTCCCGCAATGGTGCCGTCCTCTTCCGTGGTCCGCCCTCGTCGTCTTTCCGGAACAGGAACGAATAGCAGCGATAAGCCATGGAGAGCGAGGAGCCGAACATGCTGCTGTCCTCGTATGTCGCGTGAAACTGGATGACGGTGGTCAATGACTGGCCCGACCGCGTGTAGGAGACGAGTGCGGCATCGTTGCGCCGTGCGACGCCACGCGTCCGCGCCTCGCTCGGGTAGTGGCCCCGTGCCTCATGTTGCATGTCGCTCTCGTACGACTGCGCCAGGCGCGCTATCCGGCGCAGCGCATTTTGCTCATTGCGTTCGTTGGTCCGGTTCTGACGGTAGTTCAGGGTCATGAGCGTCGCAGCGATGAGCAGCACCACGACGATGGGTGCCATGAGGGCGATCAGGCAGCCACGGGACGGTGCTCCGGCGCGTACGGACCGCGCCGGAGCACCGGAATTCGAGGGAGCGGGACTCATGGGGCCTCTGGCCTGCGCGTGGTGGGCCCGTACGTCATGAACGCCTGGGCGTAGGCCGTGGTGCCGGTCTTGTTGGGATGGTAGCTCTCGCGGCTGAGGCAGTTGTCACCCCAGAACCACCAGCAGACCTTCGTGCGGTCATCGTCGTGGTGGAAGTCGCCGTCGCCGTTCGGCCCGGCCACCACTCCGTTGATGCCTTCCGTCGGATCGCAGATGCGCTTGCCCTCGAACGCCGATTGCGGAGACCGGAATCGCACGCCGTCCGCGGCCATGGAAGTCGCAAGCTCGCTCTGCTTGCTCTCGAAGTACTGGGCCATGTTGTTCAGGATGACGCGCTGGGACGCGCTCACCAGCGTCGAACATGCCTCCGTGCGACTGAAGAGCAGGGGGTATCCCATCAGTGAGATGGTCGCATTCGGTGCTTGGCCATGGATCTTTTTCAGCACCGCCTGCGTATTGTCCACGGCCGTGTCGATGTCCGCCTTCATCGAGGATTCGGAGGGGCATCCGCTGAGTACGCACGCCTGAATCTTCTTGTCGAACTGGGCGTCGTTGCCGCCGATGGTCAGCATCACCAGGGTTGTGTCCGAGCTGAGTGCCCCAGAGTCGATCTGATACTTCTGATGGAAATTCCCGTCATTGCCCCAGATTTCCGGGTTGCTGTCGTCCGTCGGCCGCATCTGCCATGTCTTGGCTCCCGAACAGGCGATGAACTGGAAGTCGACACTCGCGGCGTAGTGATCCGAAAGTGTTCCGACAGTCTCCGTCTGACCCGGGAGAGTCACCTTGCGCGGCCACGCGTTCTTGCTGCGTCGACAGGCGTTCCAACTCTGTTGCCCGTGATCGCGGTCAGTTTCCTCGTCGTAGTCTCCGGAGCCTTCGCCGGAGGTGTAGGAGTCACCCATGGCCACGACCATGTACTGCGGTTTGCCCGGGAGCTTCTGGAAGGCGACCGAGGTGAAGGCCACGTCGTCGTCGGCGGTGCCGTCGTCGGTGGCGTTCGACAGCTCCACCTGCGGTGTGCCGGTGAACTGGTAGACACCGAGTTCGACCCAGGTGTTCTTGCCGTGGTGGGTGTTGATGTACCGGTGCCGGTCGCCGCCCGCCACGCCTTTGATCACGTAGTGGGCCTGCTGCGTCTGGGCGCCGGTGTCGGGCATGTGGACGAGGACGCGGGCCCAGCCGTTCAGGGACTGGTTCAGCGTCCAGGTGCCTTTGATGGTCATCAACCCGCTGTCGCCGCCGAGGTGGTCGGTGTTGCGGGTGTGGGTGTACCAGTAGTGGCCGCCGTAGCCGCCGCCGACCTGGTGCAGATCGGCCTTCGCCTGGTACGGGCCGAGGCCGGGACCGGTCGCGGTCGGGTCCGGGTAGAACGTGAACTTGAAACTGCCCGCGGAGTTCACCTGACTGGGTTTGCAGCCGCTCCAGGTTTCGGTCCCCTGGGCGACGGAGGCGACGACGCTGGTGCCGTCGGGGGCGGCGGAGCAGTCCGGTGTGCCGTGCTGGAGGCGGGTGCCGCGTCCCGGCTCCGAGATCACCGTCTGGTACTTGATGTTCTCGTGTCCGCAGTCGTTGGCGCAGTCACTCTTCCAGGTGGCGTGGGGCTGGTTCCACCAGTACTTCGCGTAACAGGCCTCGTCGGGACAGTCCGGTGGCGACTTCGGGTCGCAGCTGTTGTTGCCGTTGCAGAAGGTGCTCAGCGGCGGCGAGACCTGGCTGCGTAGTTCGGGGGTGGTCCACCAGGCGGGCCTGAAGCCGGCGGAGGAGAAGCCGGATTCACCGGGCCAGTCCTGACGGCCTGAGGTGCTGTAGGAGAAGCCGGTGTCGATGGAGAAGGCGGCCCAGCCCATCACCTTCTCCTCATACGGCCAGTCCTGCGGGTGTGCCGCGTCGTGGTTGGCGTCCGTGCCGTCCGCGGAGGTGTCCATGAACGGGTGTCCCCAGCTCTTCGCGTAGAGCGGGTTGGCCGGGTTGTTGTACCAGCCCAGGCCCCAGTGCCCGTTGTGCTGCGAGGCCTGGGAGGGCGGGTTGAAGCCGAGGTTGTAGTTCCAGGCGGCCGTGAACCAGTTCTCCACCATGGACGGGTCGTCGTTGTTGACGGTGATCTGCTGGCCGGCCGTGTGGACCTCGTTCCACTTGTCGGCGAGGATCTTCATGGATGCGGCGATGTTCGTCGCGTAGTCGACCGCCACGGCCTTCTGCAGGGAAGGCGTCAGGCTCGTCTCCCCGGCCTTCTCGTGCCCGGCCAGGCGCATGCCGTCGGTGACCTGTCCGACGCCGTAACCGCAGTCCGCCTTCTCCCAGTGGATCCGCCAGTTGGAATCCGGGTCACCGTCGACGTGCTTGTGGCCGTAGTAGCCGTCCACGGCGGCCAGAGGGTTGCCCATCTGGCCGGGGATCGAACCGCCCTCGGCCTCCCACAGGTTCGACTCCTGCGCCATGATCCCCAGCAGGACGTTGACCGGGATGCGCCCCTTGCCGTCACCGCCCTTCAACGCCGGCAACGGAAACAGGCCCTGCGGGTCGATGGTGCTCAAGGTGGTCTGACTGCGGTAACCGCCCTGCTGGATGACGCTCGCGTGCAGCTTGTCGCGTACCGCCATGTCCGCGGCCCACTCGACCTGGTTCGGGGTCGGCTGCAGAGCCTGTGCGTTCACGTCGTTGCGGGAGACGCCGCACCAGCGGTCGGTGTCCCGGGGGTCGTTCGACACCGCAGCCGCGGTCCGCGCCGGGTGCTTCCCTCCGCCGCCCTGGCCGGAGGCGGCGAGCGCGGGCGAGAACGTGGACTTCCCCGTGGCGGACCGCGTGCCCGGCGTCGTGTTCGTCGTCTCCGGCGCGCCCTGGACGGACTGGGTGATCTTCTTTCCGGTCGTGGTGGCGGTGGAGGTCACCGTCGTCACGGCACCCGACGCCGCCGTCGCCGGGGCCTGCGCCGATCGCTCCTCGGATGGTTCGGCCCTGGTGAAACCCCTGCCCGCGTTCTTGATCCGCTGCAGGCCCGCATGGACGCCGGGAGCGAGGACCGGCTGGACGGCCAGACGCCCCAACGTGGAGACATCCGTTCGAGAGGGGGCGTTGAGACGGGTGATGCCGGTGCCCTGTGTGCGCGGGCTACCGGTGGGGTGGCCCGTCAGGAACACCCGGCCCGCCGCTCCCTGGGCGAGGTCCAGGTCACCGAGCCGGCCCGAGGCGATCATCGACGGTCGGCCGTGCCCGGTGACCACCTTCACGTGCGCGGTGGTGTCGTCGCTGCGGTCGACGAAGGCGATCCGCCCGCGCGCGGCGGAACGGATGTCGAACGGGACGGTGTCGGCGGTGGCCAGGTTCTTCACCCTGCCGGAGCGGTCGATGTGGACCAGATGCCGACCACGTGCGGCGACCGTGCCGTCCGGTACCGGAACGGCGCTGGTGACCTCGCCTGTGGTCACACTCGTACCGGTCGTCCTCCCTGCCGTGTTCACGGTCAACACACGCGTCTTGGTGCGTTCCGGGTCGTTCATGTCCCGGTACGCGGTGAATGCGGCGGTGCGGGTGGCCGGGTTGCAGGTCGGGTCGAAGTAGGCCAGCGACACCGTGAACGGCAGCTTGGTGACCTGCCCGGTGTCGAGGTCGACCATCGCGGCGAACGCACCGCCCTGCATCAGGTCCGGCTTGTTCGTGAACGCCCGCGGCGCGTAGACGACGGCGGCGTGCGCGTGGTCGATGACGCACTGGTTGCCGATCCACGAGTCCGCGGTCATGCCGGGCTCGGCCAGGACGGTGGCCGTCTTCCACTCGTACGCCTTCGCGCTGTCGGCGACCAGGACATGCAGGCCATCGGCGTCGGCTGCCGCGGTGACCGCCCGGTCCTGGGAGGTTTTCCAGCCCTTGCCCAGCTTGTCGCCCGGATCGACGACACGGCCGGACGGTTGCGGCGGTCCGGTCTGGCTGCTGCCGGGCGTCCGCGTCGGCGCCGCCGCGGCGGGCGCCGCCTGCAACAGCCCGCCGGCCAGTGCGGCACACGCCACCGCAGCAGCCAAGGATAAAGGTGCTCGTCTTCTGGGTCTCAAAAGTGTCTTTCCATCTCTCGTCGAGGCCACCGTGCCCTTTTGGGGACGACTCGGCCGCCCACGGCCGGAACGCGGCACCTTTCACCTCACGGGCATCGGCGTAGGAATATCAATGGCGATACGCGGAGGTGGCCCGGTGCAGGTGCTAAAGCGTTTCCCCCGCTTTTGCGCGCGTTCACATCACGACTGGTCCAGGCCGCTTCGTGAGAGTGCCCGATCATTAGACAGGGGGCACAGGAGGATCACAAGGTTTCTTTCCGGTCGGCACGGGCGCCCGAATCTCTTCCCTCCCCGGTCGACAGCGTCGTCCACCGGACTTCGACATGAGACACGGTGTTCATCTGTATGAAACGTCCGTACTGCCTCATATCGGCTAACCCGCTCTCCGCGGGGATGGCTCGATCTTGTGCAAGGCGGGTGGTCGTGTGCGCGCGAGGCACGGACTGCGTGTGCTCTCGGTCTACGAGGGTTTCTTCTCCGGCGGCGCCCGGATCGTCCACAGCGATGTGGTGATGGGGCTCGGCGAGGGCGGCCAGCAGCGTCACCAGGTGCTGAGCATCCATGGTGAGGTGCACCGCGAGGCCACCCGGCAGCGGATGGAGGACGACACCTGTTACCGCTCGCTCACGGCGAGCGGTGTCGAGGTCACGTCGCTCGGGCGCAGCGCCGGGCTGGTCGACGGCTCCGTCGCGGCGGCTGTTTTCAGCGGACCCGAGCTGGCCGAAACGGCCCGCGCCATGGCCGGGGCCGATGTGATCCTCTCCCTCAAGGAGCAGCCGCTCGCGCTGCTGAACCAGGGCGGCCTGCCGCGCCGGCCGGTCGTCGTGTGCCTGCACCGCTCCGACCCCGAGAACCAGGGCGAGGCCCTCGACGAGCTCAAGGCCGCCATCGCCGACGGCACGGTCGTCGCGTGCGTGTGCTGCGCCGAGTCGACCCGGGACGCGTACCACGCCGCCGGGATCCCGGCCGAGCTGCTGCACGTGATCCCGAACGGGGTCGATCTGCTGCGGTTCCGGCCCGACCCCGCCGCGCGGGTCGCGTTCCGTGCCTCGCTCGGGATCCCCGACGCCGCGCCCGTGGTCGTCTTCGCCGCGCGGTACGCCACCATGAAGAACGTCCCCCTCTTCCTGCGCGCCGCCCGCGAGTGGCTGGCGCGCGAGGGCGGCGGGCACGTGCTGATGTGCGGCGCCGGGATGACCGAGGACAACCCGGCCCTCCGCGCGGACATCGCCGTCGCCTTCGGGGCCGACGAGCGGGAGCTCCGCGAACGCGTGCACCTGCTCGGGGTACGGCGGGACATGGAGGTCGTGTACGCCGGTGCCGACGTCGTCGCCCTCACCTCGGTCTCCGGGGAGGCGGCCCCGCTGTGCCTCATCGAGGGCATGATGTGCGGGGCCGTGCCGGTCACGACGGACGTCGGTGACAGCGCGTCCATCGTCGCCGGGCACGGCTTCGTCACGCCTGCGGATCCGGGCGCCATCGCTTTGGGCTGGGCCGGCGCGATCGCCGGGCGTGCCGTGTTCGCGCCGGTCCTGGCCCGCAGCCGTGAGCGGTTCAGCCGTACGCGGATGATCGCGGCGTACGCGGCGCTGCTCGAGCGGGTCCACGCGTCCCACGCCGGGGCGCGGGTGGCGTAGCCGCGTACGGAGAAAACAACGAGGAGGGGCCATCGGACGCCGTACCCGTCCGATGGCCCCTCCTCTCCCCTCCTGGTGCCGTCCCGCCCCCACTACCGGGGCAGCACCACGACGTGCGCGGCCGGCTCGCGGTCCGCCGCCGCCATCAGGGCCGTGCGGACGACCGTCGCCTGCTGCCCGAGGGACTCGCGGAGCTTCTTCGGGGTGATGTGGACGACCGTGATGCCCAGTCGCTCCAGGTGCTCCCGCTTGCGGCCGTACTCGGACCACATCGCGTCCTCCTCCTGCCGGGGGGCCCGTGTGTCCAGTTCCACCGCGACCGCCTGCTCGGGCCAGTAGGCGTCCACGCCGCCGAGGTGGGGGCCGCCGACGAGGCGGAGGTCGACGTTCCAGACCGGGTCGGGCAGGCCGTGCTCGCGCACCATCCGGTACAGGCGGTCCTCGGCGACGGCCCGGCCCTCCGCCAGCAGCGAGTCCACCGCGCCCACCACGTGCGGGCGGGTGAGCAGCTTCGCCCGGGTCAGTTCCCGCACCACGGCCGCCGGTTCGCAGTGGCCCGCCCGCACCGCCTCCGTCAGCAGCCGGCGCACCACCGCCGCGTCCGTGAGCCCGGCCACCGCGTCCGCCAGGGCGCGCGGCACCGGCGCCACCGGCAGGCCCGTCACCTGGCGCGGAGCGGGCATGTCGGACGTGCGGAGGACGTGGACGTAGCCCGCGGAACGCAGCCGGCGCAGCCGGGGGACCAGGACGTCGATCTGCTCCAGGGAGAGCAGCGCGGGCGTCGACGTGAAGCCGTGCAGGGTCAGCGCCGCCAGGCCCGTGATCATCGCGTCCGCGTACACCGGGCGGTGCGGGGAGTCCGCGCTGGGCTGGGTGGGCACTCCCGGCGCCGCTGCCGGCGGCGGCTCCTTGGCCGCGTACATCAGCGCCGCGTGCAGGCGCTCCTCGCTGGTCGGCGGACCGGGGTGGAGCAGGGTGACACCGGGCAGCAGCAACTGCCAGGGGCCGCCGGGGCGGCACTGTTCGTTCAGTTCGGCGGCGGTGACGCCCTGGGAGCGGAGCAGGGCCGTGGTCGTCACCCGGCGGTGCACCTCGGAGAGGTGGCGGAGGGGGCGGGGGGAGAGCGGGGTGTTGTGCGTCATGATCTCCCGATTCCCGTGTCCCGTCCGCCTCTTAACCGCTGTTACACGCTCGTCGACGAATGCGGACAAGCCGGTACTAAAGGACGGGTGTTCGGGTGCCGAGTAGACAGGGAAAACCCCTGGTCCGTTCGGGTACGGACCAGGGGTTACGGCTCTTATTGCCTGAATTCCGTAACGGTCACCGACCGGCCGACCTCAGGCCAAGGCCGCCCTCGCATCGCACTCCTGTCCGCGCAGCCCCCGGGCCAGGTCGTCCCGGGCCTCCAGCACCAGCCGGCGCAGGGCGGGCGCCGCGTCCGGGTGCGCGGCCAGCCACGCGTCCGTCGCCGCCAGGGTCGCCGGCGAGTCCTGGAAGGACGGGAACAGGCCCCGGACCACGTCCATGCCGATCTGGATGGACCGCTCGGTCCACACCCGCTCGATCGCCGCGAAGTACTTCTGCGCGTACGGCGCCGTCAGCTCCCGCTGCGAGGGCTGGTCGAAGCCCGCGATGGTGGCCTCCACCAGGGCGTTGGACAGCACGTCGGACTCCACGACCTGCGCCCAGGCCTGCGCCTTCACCGCCGCCGACGGGCGGGCGGCCAGGCAGCGGACCTGGTGGCGCTTGCCGGACGCCGTGTCGTCGCGGGCCAGTTCGGCCGCCAGCACGCCCTCGTCGGCCACCCCGTGCGCGGCGAGGGGCTCCAGGAACGCCCAGCGCAGCTCCTGGTCCACCTCCAGCCCCTCGATCCCGTCGGTGCCGTCCAGCAGGTCCTTCAGCAGCGCCAGGTCCTCCTCGCCGGCGGCCGTCGACGCGAAGAACCGCGCCCACGCCAGCTGGTGCTCGCTGCCCGGCTCGGCCCGCCGCAGCTCCCGCAGGGCGCCCTCGGACAGCAGCCGCTCGCCGGTCGGCCGCCAGTCGGGGGCCGCGTAGTGGACCAGCGCCGACTCCGCCCAGGCGTGCAGCATCTGCACCACGCCGATCTCGGACTCCCGGCCCGCGAACCGCAGCACCAGGCCGACGAAGTCCCGGGCGGGCAGCAGCGCGTCCCGGGTCATGTTCCACAGCGCCGACCAGCACAGGGCGCGGGCCAGCGGGTCGGTGAGCGCGCCCAGGTGCTCCCGGAGCGCCGCGAGCGAGGCCTCGTCGAAGCGGATCTTGCAGTACGTGAGGTCGTCGTCGTTGACCAGCACGAGCTCCGGTGCCTCGGCCCCCGCCAGCTCGGCGACCACCGTCCGCGGTCCCTCGACGTCCGTCTCCACGCGCGCGTACCGCTCCAGCGCGCCCTCGGGCGTACGCCGGTACAGGCCCACCGCCACCCGGTGCGGGCGCAGTTCGGGGTGGGACTCGGGGGCCTCCTGCAGCACGGCCAGCTCGTCGATCCGGCCCTCCGCGTCGAGCAGCACCTGCGGGGTCAGCGAGTTGACCCCGGCCGTCTGGAGCCAGGAGCGCGCCCAGGCGGTCAGGTCCCGGCCGCTGGTCTCCTCCAGGACCGACAGCAGGTCGCCGAGGCGCGTGTTGCCGTAGGCGTTGCGCTTGAAGTAGCGGCGGGCGCCCTCCAGGAAGGCGTCCCGGCCGACGTACGCCACCAGCTGCTTCAGCACGGAGGCGCCCTTGGCGTAGGTGATGCCGTCGAAGTTGAGCTTGGCGTCCTGCAGGTCGCGGATGTCGGCGGTGATCGGGTGGGTGGAGGGGAGCTGGTCGGCCCGGTAGGCCCAGGCCTTGCGGCGGTTGGCGAAGGTGATCCAGGCGTCGTCGAAGCGGGTCGCGCCGACGCTCGCGAACGTGCCCATGAAGTCCGCGAAGGACTCCTTGAGCCACAGGTCGTCCCACCACTCCATGGTGACCAGGTCGCCGAACCACATGTGCGCCATCTCGTGCAGGATGACGTTGGCCCGGCTCTCGTACGACGCCCGCGTCACCCTCCCGCGGAAGATGTACTCCTCGCGGAAGGTCACGAGCCCCGGGTTCTCCATCGCGCCGAGGTTGTACTCGGGGACGAACGCCTGGTCGTACTTCCCGAAGGGGTACGGGTAGTCGAAGTGGTCGTGGAAGAAGTCCAGGCCCTGCTTGGTGATCAGGAAGACGTCGTCGGCCTCGAAGTAGGGGGCGAGACCCTTGCGGCACATGGCGCCGAGCGGGATCTCCAGCCGGGTGCCGTCCGCGAAGGTGCGCGTGTAGAGGTCCGTCACGTAGTGGTACGGGCCCGCGACCACGCACGTGATGTACGTGGAGATCGGCTTCGTCTCCGCGAAGCGCCAGACGCCGTCGGTGAGCTCGCCGGTGCCGTTGCTCCACACCGTCCAGCCCTCGGGCGCCCGCACCTCGAAGCGGAAGGGGGCCTTGAGGTCCGGCTGCTCGAAGTTCGCGAACACCCGGCGGGAGTCGGCCGGCTCGTACTGGGTGTAGAGGTAGACCTCGCCGTCCTCGGGGTCGACGAAGCGGTGCAGGCCCTCGCCGGTGCGGGAGTAGGCGCACCGGGCGTCCACCGTCAGCTCGTTCTCGGCGGCCAGGTCCTCCAGGATGATCCGGGCGCCGTCGAAGACCTCACCGGGGTCCAGGTCCTTCCCGTTCAGGGTGACGGCGGTCACGCCCGGGGCGACCAGGTCGGCGAAGGTGGAGGCGCCCGGCTCGTTGCAGCGGAACCGGATGGTGGTGACCGAGCGGAAGGTGCGCGGCACCCCGCCCTCGGGGTCCCCGTCACCGACCGCGGACCGCAGGTCGAGGGACACCTCGTACCCGTCGACGGACAGCAGGGCGGCCCGCTCCCGGGCCTCGTCGCGGGACAGATTCTCACCGGGCACGGGCGGCAGCTCCCTCATCGTCGGACACACGGCTGAACAGCACCGATCCTGCCATGCGCCCCTGGCGCCGGACACCGGGAATACGTCGGCGGGCATGTTGTTGAGGGGCTAAACGACCCGTTTTTCGAGGAGAGCCATGTCCGAGACCACGACCGCCTCCGGCAAGACCCCCGTCGACTTCTGGTTCGACCCGCTGTGCCCCTGGGCCTGGATGACCTCCCGGTGGGTGCTGGAAGTGGAGAAGGTCCGGGACATCGAGATCCGCTGGCACATCATGAGCCTCGGCGTGCTGAACGAGAACCGGCTGGACGAGCTGCCCGAGGAGTACCGCGAGCTGCTCGAGACCAAGGCGTGGAAGCCGATCCGGGTGGTGACCGCCGCCTGGCAGAAGCACGGCGACGACGTCCTCGGCCCGCTCTACACCGCGCTCGGCACCCGCTTCCACAACAACGGCGAGGGCCCGACCCTGGAAGCCATCGCGGGCGCCCTGGAGGAGGTCGGCCTGCCCGCCGACCTGATCGACTACGCCGAGCAGGAGGACTTCGAGTTCGACGCCGAGCTGCGCGCCTCCCACAAGGAGGGCATCGAGAAGGTCGGCCAGGACGTCGGCACCCCGGTCATCGCGGTGCCGGGCCCCGACGGCGAGCAGATCGCGTTCTTCGGCCCCGTCGTCACCCCCGCCCCCAAGGGCGAGGAGGCCGCCCGCCTGTGGGACGGCACCCTCGCGGTCGCCTCCGTCCCCGGCTTCTACGAGCTCAAGCGGAGCCGGACCAAGGGACCGGACTTCAGCAACCTCTGACCGTCAGGTCTCCTCGGGAGGGGGGAACCAGCCGCCGTCGGTCCAGTTCCAGTTGCGCTGGTACCGGCGGCACCCCTCCCGGGTGCAGCGGACGTAGGACTCGGGCGGGTGGTTCGGCTTCTCCTTGCGGACGTGTTCCTTCTCCTCGTCGGTGAGCGGGCGGAACGCCTGCAGGGGGCCGCCGCAGCTCGGGCATCGTTTGAACTCCATGGACCGCCTTCCGTAGGGCACGGACACGGACTCCAACGGCGCGGGCGGCCCCGCGGTCACCGCCGCGCCCGGTCCCTCGCCCCGGCCAGCCGCTCCAGGTGCTCCTCGTAGCCCTTCGCGTAGTACACCGCCCGGTCGGCGTCCGGCTCCACCACGAGCGCCGGCCGGGTCCAGGCGTCCGCGTCCAGTGCCACCCCGTACCGCTCGGCCGCCGCCAGCACCGCGCCGCGGGCGCCCACCTCGCCCTCGACCACGCGTAAGGGGCGGCCCAGGACGTCCGCCAGCAGCCGGATCCAGGCGGGGCTGCGGGTGCCGCCGCCGCACACCGCGAGCGTTCCCGTCAGACCGGCCGCCGCCAGGCAGTGCCGGGCCGCGTAGCCGATGCCCTCGCAGGTCGCGCGGATCAGGTCGGCCGGGGTGGACTCCAGGCTGATGCCGGTGAGTTCGGCACGCAGCCGGGGCTCGACGAAGGGGGCGCGCTCGCCGGAGGGCGCGAAGTAGGGGAGCACCCGGACGCCGTGCGCGCCCGGCGGGGTGTCCGCCAGCAGGGCGTCCACCTCGTCGTGGTGCACGCCCGTCGTGGACAGCACCCAGTCCAGGGCCGCCGTGCCGACCATCGCGGGCATGGCCCGCAGCCGGTGGCCGGGGCGGTCGGTGGAGATGTACAGCCCGGCCGGTTCACCGGTCAGGTCCAGGCCGGTCGTGGCGACCAGGCTCGCCAGACAGGTGCCGACGATCAGCAGACCGTCACCGGGACGGGTGACCCCGGCGCCGAGCGCACACGCGGGCAGGTCGTACGGCCCGTTGACGATCCGGGTGCCGGCCGGCAGGCCCTCCCCGCGGGCCCGCCCGGTGGCCACCGGGTCGGCGACCGGGGCGAGCAGACGCCTGCGGTGGGTCAGGCCGAGCAGCTCGACCACCCGGTCGTCGTAGCGGCGGGTGCGTGGGTCGAGGAACGGCATCGACGCGTCCGACACGTCCGTCACCGCCCGCTCCGCGCCCGTCAGCCGCTGGAACACCATGTCCTTGCAGTAGACGGCCGCCGCCGCGGCGTCCAGCGACCCGGGCTCGTACCGGTCGAACCAGGCCAGCAGCGGGCCCGGACACCCCGGGAACATCGCGCTCCCCGTGCGCCGGAACACCGCCTCGAAGGTGCCGTCCGCAAGCCACCGGTCGAGCAGTTCGTGCGCCCGGCCGTCCATCCAGGAGGCCGCCGGCCGTACCGGTCGGCCCTCGGCGTCGACCAGCCACACCCCGTCGCCCTGCCCGGTCAGCCCGGCCAGCTCCACCGGCCCGGGCACCCGGGCGGTCAGCGCGCCGAGCACGGCGACGACCGCCCCGTACACCTCCGCCATGTCCTGCTCCACGTGCCCGCCGCGCAGCTCCAGCCCCACCGGACGGGCCTCGACGGCCAGTTGGCGTCCGGAGCCGTCGAACGCGGCGGCCTTCACCATGGACGTGCCCACATCGATCCCGATGTACATGACCCCTCCCGGTACGAGCTGTACGGCCGTCACGTCAGACAGTGCGCCAGCGGCTCCCCGCGCACCCAGCGCCCCACCTCCGCCGCCGCGATCCGCGCCGCCTTCTCGGCCACCGCCCGGCTCGCCCCGCCCAGATGCGGGGTCAGCACGACCCGATCGGCCAGCGCCGACAGCCGGGAGCGCGGCGGCAGCGGCTCGACCGCGTAGGTGTCGAGGGCCGCCGCCGACAGCCGGCCGCTCTCCAGCGCGTCGCACAGCGCGTCCTCGTCCAGCAGCGGACCGCGCGCCACGTTCACCACCACCGCGCCGGGCGGCAGCAGCGCCAGCTCACGGGCGCCGACCATCCCGCGGGTCTCCTCGGTGAGCCGGGCGTGCAGGGTGATCACCCGGGAGCGGCGCAGCAGCTCGTCCAGGGAGCCGAGCCGTAACCCGTGCACCTCCCCGCGGACATACGGGTCGTACACCATCACCCGCGCCCCGAAGGCGCACAGCACCCGGGCGACCCGGCTGCCCACCGCCCCGTACCCGACCAGGCCGACCGGCAGGTCCTCCAGCTCAAGACCGCTGTGCTCGTAGGTGTAGTAGGCCGCGCCGGCCCAACTGCCCTGCCGCGCCAGCAACTCGTGCGCCTGCGGGATGCGGCGCAGGGCCGCGAGGAGCAGACCGACGGTGAACTCGGCGGTGGCGGCGGCGTTGCGGCCGGGCGCGAAGCACACCCGGACGTCATGGGCCCTGGCCGCGTCCAGGTTGACGTTGACCGGGCCGCCCCGGCAGACCACGACCAGCCGCAACCGGGGGCAGGCGGCGAGGACACGCGCGGTCACCGGGCCCATCTGGGTCACCAGCACCTCCGCGTCCGCAGCTACGTCGATCAGCTCGTCCTCGGCGTCGCTCGCCTCACTGACCTCGGCGACCGGGCCGAACGGCTCCAGGGGCCAGCCAAGGGTCAACTCCCGTACTTCGCAGGCGGTTTCCCGGTGGACCGCGTCAGTGATCAGTGACGGCAGGACGAAGTGGTCACCGGCGGCCACGACCCGCACGCTGCCGACCGGGGTCATCGGTCCCCGCCCCCCTCCGGGCGGGTGACGCACACCTCGTACGGCACCTTGTGTTCGTCCAGGTCGCGCAGCGCCTCGGGCGAGGCGCCGTCGTCCACGAGCAGCAGGTCGAAACGGGTCAGCGGGGCGACCCGGTGCAGGGCGACCCGGCCCAGCTTGGTGTGGTCGACCAGCAGGACGTTACGGGCCGCCGAGTCGAGCATCGCCCGCTTCACGGACACGATGTGCTGCTCCTGGTGGTAGGCGTGGCCCCCGTGGACGGCCGACGTCGACGCGAAGCACACGTCCACCCGGAGCTGCTGCACCGCCTCCACGCAGGACACCCCGAGGAAGGAGGAGTGCAGCGGGTCGTAGTCCCCGCCGAGCGCCATCAGACGGATGCCGCGCCGGTCGGCGAGGAGGTTGATCGCCTCCAGGAAGTTGGTGACGACGGTCAGCGGGGTGATGTCGGCCAGGCGGAGCCGGCGCGCCAGCTCCAGCGCGGTCGTGGAGTCGTCCAGGAGGACCGCCATACCCGGCTCGACCGACTTCAGCGCGTGCTCGGCGATCGCCGCCTTCTGCGCCCGCATGGTCTTCAGCCGGTACTGCACGTTCGACTCGAACACCCCGGACGGCTGGGCGGTCACGCCGCCCCTGAACTTGCGCACCACGCCCTGCCGTTCGAGTTCGTCCAGGTCCCGGTGGATGGTCATCAGGCTCACCCCGAACCGCTCGGCCAGGTCCGCCGCGGTGGCCGAGCCGTCGGCCAGTACGAGTTCGGCCATGGCGGCCTGGCGGGCCGCGGGGCCCTGCTGCGCGTTGCTGCTGCTCATCGCTTTCCACACCTCGAGTCGACCCGATAACAGAGCGTGTAACAGCGAAAGAAGGCGGTCAACCCCTCGTGCGGGGTGAAATCTCAGTGCAGAGTGGGAAGTTCACAGGGGACGTCGCGATGTGTGGGAGGTCCGGATGGGAGCCGGGGCCGGGGCCTGGCTGGGCATCGACCTGGGGACGCAGGGTGTGCGCGCGCTCCTCGTGACGGCCGACGGCACGGTCGTCGGCCGCGGGTCCGCGCCGCTGCGGCGAGACCGGCGGGAGGGGCCGCGGCACGAGCAGGATCCGGGGGAGTGGTGGGAGGCGGTGTGCACCGCCACCCGGCAGGCACTGCCCGGGGTGAGCCACGTCGACGGGCTGGCGGTGTGCGGCACCTCCGGGACCGTGCTGCTGACGGACACGGACGGGCCCGCGCTGATGTACGACGACGGTCGGGCCTGGGCGGAGGCGGCGCGGCTGCGGAACGCCGGGCTCGCGGTGCAGGACACCTGGGCGCTGCCGAAGGTGCTGTGGCTGCTCCGCAACGGTGGTGGCGGAAAGAGCGGCGGCGTGAAGGGCGGCGACGCGAAGGCCGCCCACCAGCCCGACGTGATCAACGCCCGGCTCGTCGGCCACCCGGTCCCCACCGACTCCAGCCACGCCCTCAAGACCGGGTACGACCTCCGGCGCGACACCTGGCCGGACGTCCCCGGCCTCCCGGCGGACGCGCTCCCCGGCGTCGTACGTCCCGGCACCCGCCTCGGCGAGGTCTGCCCGGCCGCCGCCGAGGCCACCGGCATCCCCGCCGGCACGCCCGTCATCGCGGGCATGACCGACGGGTGCGCGGCACAGATCGCCTCCGGGGCGCTGCGCACGGGCGCCTGGAACTCGGTGCTCGGGACGACCCTGGTGCTCAAGGGCGCCACCGCCGAGCCGGTCCACGACCCCACGGGCGTGGTCTACAACCACCGTGCACCGGACGGGAACTGGCTGCCCGGGGGCGCCTCCGGCGTCGGCGCGGGAGTGCTGACCGCGCGTTTCCCGCGCGCCGATCCGGCCGCACTGGACGCCCGCGCCGCCGCCTTCGAACCGTCGAACGCGGTCGCCTACCCGCTCGTCTCACCGGGCGAACGCTTCCCGTTCCGCGCCGCGAACGCCACCGCCCTCCTCCTCGGCGACCCGGTGTCGGACGCCGACCTGTGGGCGGCCCTCCTGCAGGGCGTCGCCTTCACCGAACGCCTCTGCCTGGACTACCTCCACCACCTCGGCGCCCCCCTCGACGGCCCCCTCGCCTTCACCGGCGGAGCCGCCCGCAGCACCTACTGGAACCAGCTCCGTGCCGACGTCCTGGGCCGCCCCGCCCGAGTGCCCGAACTGACCGAACCCGCCCTGGGCATGGCCGCACTGGCCGCCTACGGCACGGGCGCCGCGCCCACGCTCACCGAGGTCACCGACCGCATGGTCCGCATCCGCACGGTCGTCGAACCCCGCCCGGGGCACACCGCCCGCTTCACCGAACCGTACGCCCGCCTCGTCGACGAGCTCCGGACACGCGGCTGGCTGCCCGGCCCGGTCGCCGCGCACGCCCGCGCCCGCCTGGACCGGGATACTGCGGACTCATGACGACCACCCTCCTCCTGGCCCGGCACGGGCAGACCGTCTGGCACGCCGAGAACCGCTACGCCGGGACAAGCGACATCGCCCTCACCGACACCGGCCGCATCCAGGCCGAGGCGCTCGGCCGGTGGGCCGCCGCGCACCCGGTCGACGCGATCGTCACCTCCCCCCTCTCCCGGGCCGTCGCCACCGCCGAGCCCGCCTGCCGCGCGCTCGGACTCACCCCAGGGCGCGAACCGGACCTGCGGGAATGCGACTTCGGAGTGCTGGAGGGCCGTACGCTGGCCGAGTTCGCGGCCGAGGACCCCGCCGCGGCGGACGCCTACCGCGCCGACCCGGTCGCCCACCCCTTCCCGGGCGCCGAGAACCCGCTGGCCGCCGCCGAGCGCGGTACCGCCGTCCTGCGCCGGGTCGCCGCCGGCCACCCCGGGGAGCGCGTCCTCGTCGTCGCCCACAACACCCTGCTGAGGCTGGTGCTGTGCTCGCTGCTGTCCATCCCGCCGGCCGACTACCGCCGGGTGTTCCCGCGCCTGGTGAACGCGGCCGTCAGCGAGGTCCGCATCGACGGGGACACCACGTCGCTGCTGTCGCTGAACGTGCCCTGCGCGCCGCAGGCCTGACTCAGGGCCGCCGCAGCAGACCCCGTTCCATCGCCACCACCACCGCACGCGTCCGGTCGTTCACGTCCAGCTTGGCGAACAGCCGCAGCAGATGGGTCTTCACGGTGGCCTCCGAGATGACCAGACGGCGGCCGATCTCGGCGTTGGTCAGCCCGTCGGCGACCGCGCCCAGGACATCCGTCTCCCGGGCGGTCAGCGGCTCCTGCACCGGGCGCCGCATCCGCGCGACCAGCTTCTCCGCGACCCGGGGCGCCAGCACCGTCTCCCCGCGTGCCGCCGACCGGATCGCCTCGGCCAGCTGCTCCCGCGTGGTGTCCTTCAGCAGATAGCCGATGGCACCGGCCTCGACACCCCGTTCGATGTCGGCGTCGGTGTCGTACGTCGTGAGGATCAGCACCTTGGTGCGCGGGTGGCGGGCGACGATCTCGGTGGTCGTGGCGACCCCGTCCAGCTTCGGCATCCGCAGGTCGACCAGGGCCACGTCCGGGTCGTGGCGGGCCACCAGGTCGAGAGCCGCGCGGCCGTCGCCCGCCTCCCCGACGATCTCGATGCCCTCCTCACCGCCGAGCAGGGCGACCACCCCCGCCCGCATCACCGTGTGGTCGTCCACCACCACGACCCGCAGCCTGTCCCCGCTCATGCCGCCCCCTCCCCGCCCGACGGCAGCACCGCCAGGATCCGTGTCCCGTCCCCGACCGAACTGGTCACCGTCAACCGGCCGCCCAGCTCCGCCAGCCGCTTGCGCATACCGTCGAGACCGAACCCCGTCGACGCCTCCACGACGAACCCGGTGCCGTCGTCGGTGACCTCCAGTTCCACCCCGTACGGCCGCTGGGCCAGCACCACGCCCACGGTGGAGGCGCGGGCGTGCTTGCGCACGTTGGCCAGCGACTCCTGGGCGCAGCGCAGCACCGCGATCCGGGTCGGCTGGTCGCAGACGAGATCGGCCAGCTCGGCCTCCACGGTGAGCCCGGTGTCCTCCGCGAACCGGGCCAGGATCCGGCGCAGGGTGTCCGCCACGGATCCCGCCGCAGCGCCTCCCGGCGCCCTGCCCGAGCCGACCAGCTCCCGGGCCTCGGCGAGGTTCTCCCGCGCGGTGGACTCGATGGACCGCAGCTGCCGGGCGGTCCGGGCGGGATCGGTGACGAGCCCGGCCCGGGCCGCCTCGGCGAGGACCACGATGGACGCGAAGCCCTGTGCGAGGGTGTCGTGGATCTCCCGGGCCATCCGCTCCCGCTCGTCCGCCGCGCCCTGCCGCTGGTGCGCCTCGGACAGCTCGGCCTGGGTGCGCTCCAACTCGACGATCAGACGGGCGCGTTCGGTGCTCTGTTCGACCACCGAGTGCGCCCACAGCCCGATCAGCACGCCCACCGCGACCACGATCAGCGTGGACACCGCCGTCTCGCCGAAGAACTCCGCCGACCACCCCTGCCGCACCCAGCTGCCCGCGAGCGTCCCGGCGGTGGCCAGCCCCAGGAAGGCCATCGACGCCCGCCGGGTCCGCCCGAACATCCAGTAGTGCGGCAGCGTCACCATGAACAGGGCCGCGTAACTGGAGCCCAGATAGGCCAGACCCCCGAGCGCGGTCACCAGCACCCCGAGGTAGCCGTGCGGCCGTACGACGGGGCCCGCCGGGAAGCGGTGCAGCACCGCGAAGCTCACCGCCACGCAGGCCAGCAGCGCCAGCGCAGCGTAGGTGTCCCGGCCGGAACCGCCCAGTGCGGCGATCCCGACGGCCATCGCGGCGAACAGCACCCAGCACACCGCGTTCCAACGGCGCAGCGACACGGCCCAGAAGGCGTCGGCGGAGGGCTCGGCGAGAGCGGTCATACCGATCAACGTACGTCGACCAGCGCGTTGTCGGGGACGGGTCGGGTGCGCGAGACCGGTCGCACCGGCCACCAGCTGCGCTCGCCGAGCAGCAGCAGTGCCGCGGGCAGGATCAGGATCCGTACGACGAACGCGTCCAGCAGGACGGCCGCCGCCAGGACGAAGCCGATCTGCTTCATCTCGATGATGTGCAGGAAGACGAAGCTCACGAAGACCGTCGTCATGATCACGGCCGCGCTGGTCACCACGCTCGCCGACCGGCGGACCCCGTCGAGCACCGCCTGCCGGGTCGGGGTGCCGGCGAGGACCGCCTCACGGATCCGGCTGACCACGAACACCTGGTAGTCCATGGACAGTCCGAAGAGGATGACGAACAGGAACAGCGGCACGCGCGAGCCGATCGACCCGGTGGAGTGGAAGCCGAGCAGCCCCTCGGCCCAGCTGTGCTGGAAGACGAGCACGAGCAGACCGAGCGCGGCCGCCGCGGACAGCACGTTGAGGGTGACGCCGATCAGACCGAGGACGACGGAGCGGAACGCGTACAGCGTCGTCAGGAACGTCACCAGGAGCAACGCGCCCAGGACGAGAGGGAGTTTGCCGTCCTGGTGGGCCGGATAGTCGGTGTAGCGGGCGACGTCACCGCTCACGCCGTACTCGGCGCCCGCGACCTTGCCGACGGTGGCGGGCAGGTAGTCGTGCCGGAGGTGGTCCAGAGAGGCGTACGCCTGCGGGGAGTTGCCCAGGTGGGGCACCCTCAGCTCCAGCGTGCTGATCCGGTGGTCGGCGGAGACCCGGATCCGGGACGCGTCGGTGAACAGCGGGTCGGCGGCGGCCCGCCGGGCCAGGGCGCGCAGTTGGGCGCCGACCTCCGCGGCCCGCGAGGCGTCGGCCCGTACGACGACCTGGTGGGTGACCCGCTGCTCGGGGAACGCCGCGTTGAGCCGGTCGTAGACCCGCATCGCGGGGATCGCGCGGGAGTGCGTGTCCCGGCTCATCTCGGTGATCCTCAGCCCGGTCAGCGGGAGGACCAGGGCGAGCAGGGCGAGGAGCGAGCAGCACAGCGTGGCCAGCGGGTGCCGGGCGGCGGGCCGCAGCAGCGCCGCCCAGAACCGGCCGCCGTCCTCGCTCCGGATCCGCCGGGAGGGCTTGCCCCGCACGGCCCGCCGCCGTGCCCGGCGCTCGGCCCGCCGGCCCAGCAGGGTCAGCAGGGCGGGCAGCGCGGTCAGCGAGCTGGCCACCGCGACCAGGACGACCACGATGGTGCCCGTGGCGAGCGAGGAGAAGATCACGTCGGAGGCCAGGTACAGGGTGGCGGTGGACGCGACGACCGCGAGCCCGGAGACCACGACCGCCCGCCCGGAGGTGGCCGCCGCCAGCTCCACCAGGGCCTCGCTGCTCAACCGGCCGCCCGAGCGGGCCCGTTCCTCCCGTTCCCGCTTGAGGTAGAAGAGCGTGTAGTCGACGCCGACCGCCAGCCCGATCATCAGGATCACATTGGTGCCCACCCCGGTGTCGGGGGTCAGGTGCGAGGCGACCATCGACAGTCCCACGGCCGCCGCGATCGACGACAGCGCGAGCAGCAGCGGTACGGCGGCCATGGTGACCGAACCGAAGACGACCAGCAGGGTGAGCAGGGTGACCGGCAGCGTGATCTTCTCGGAGAGGGCCAGGTCGTCGTCGCGCTGCCGGTCGACTCCCTTGCTGGTCGAGGCGGAGCCGGTCTCCTGGAGCAGCAGCTCCGGGTGGGCCTTCTGGGTGGCGGTGGTCTGCGCGACCAGCGCGTCGACCTTGTCGTCCGCGTCCCGTTCCTCGCCCCTGATGGACACCTCCACCATGAGGATGCGGCCGTCCGAGGACCGCACCGGGGCGGCCACGCCCGCGACCTCGGGCAGTCGCTTCATCCGGGCGGTGAGCTCCCGCGCGGCGGATGCGGCCCGGTCGCCCAGGGGGCCGGACCGCGCCGAGATCAGCACCTGCTCGGTGGACAGCCGCTCCAGGTGCCCCTCGGCCGCCATGGCCTCGGCCCGGCCCGCCTCGCCGACCCGGTAGTCCGCCGTCGTCGCCTCATGGGTGCCGACGCCGCCGCCGACACCCAGGCACAACGCCACGAACAGCACCCAGCCGACGACCGCCTTCCAAGGGTGCTGCGCACTCCAGCACGCGATGCGCACAGTCAGTGATTTCATGCCCCACAGCCTTGCTGTGCAAGGTGGTTGGGGGACACGGGTACCCGGTTGAACTCGGCGTCCACCGATCGGTGGACGCCGAAGGAGGGGAAAACCCCCGTGAGTCACGTCCTCACGGGGGTCTCCCTTGTGCCGCCCGCCGCCGTGAAGGGTGAGAAGACGATCACGAGGCGGGACGATCGGTGCGCGCGCCGTCCGTCAGGGCGCGAGCAGCAGCACGTCCGCGCGGGACTTCGCTGCCTGGTGACGGCGGGCGACGTCCTGCCAGTTGACGACCTGCCACATGGCCTCGACGAAGTCGACCTTCTGGTTCCTGTACTGGAGGTAGAAGGCGTGCTCCCAGGCGTCGAAGACCAGGACCGGGACCGAGCCCTGGCCGACGTTGCCCTGGTGGTCGTAGACCTGCTCGACGATCAGACGGCCGCTGAGCGGTTCGTACGCCAGCACGCCCCAGCCGGAGCCCTGGGTGGTGGCCGCGGCCTTGGAGAGCTGGGCCTTGAAGGCGGCGAAGGAGCCGAAGGACTCGGTGATCGCGTCGGCCAGGTCACCCACGCCGTCCTGCGCCAGCGGCTCGCCGCCGCCGTCCTTCGGGCCGGTCATGTTCTGCCAGTAGATGCTGTGCAGGATGTGCCCGGACAGGTGGAAGGCCAGGTTCTTCTCCAGGCCGTTGACCGAGCCCCACGACGCCTCGTCCCGCGCCTGCGCCAGCTGCTCCAGCGTGTCGTTGGCGCCCCTCACATAGGCCGCGTGGTGCTTGTCGTGGTGCAGCTCGATGATCTCGGGGCTGATCACGGGGGCGAGCGCGGAGTAGTCGTAAGGCAGGTCAGGAAGCGTGTAGACGGGCATGACCGGTCCCCTCGGAAGCTTATTGCACATTGCTTGCAACTGCACGCTAGCAACAAAAAGCCCCCGCGGGTGTACCGCGGGGGCGTTTCGGGGCGGGATGGGTCAGGATGTGGCGCGCGTCCGCTGCCGGATATAGCCGACCACCGCCAGGAACAGGGTCATGCCGCCGGACGAGCAGAGCTGGATCCGGGTGCCGGGTTCACGGGCCATCAGGACGAAGACCGCCGCCATGGCCGCCAGTGCCACCCAGGTCAGCACCGGGAACGCCCACATCCGTACGGCCAGACGCTCCGGTGCCTCCCGCTCCACTCGGCGGCGCAGCAGCAGTTGGGAGACGGCGATGAAGACCCAGACGATCAGGATGACCGCGCCGATCATGTTCAGCAGCCAGGGGAAGACGTCGTCGGGCCGCCAGTAGCTCAGCAGCACGCAGACGAAACCGAAGACGCAGGAGGTCAGCACGGCGACGCGCGGTACCCCGCCGGAGACCTTCGCCAGCAGCCCCGGGCCCTGGCCGCGCATGACGAGGGAATGGGCGATGCGCGAGGAGCCGTAGACGTTGGCGTTCATCGCGGACAGCAGGGCCACCAGCACGACGACGTTCATGAGCTGGCCGGCGCCCGGGATGCCCAGCCGGTCGAGGGCGGCGACGTACGGGCCCTTCTCGACGACCGCCGCGGAGTCCCAGGGGACGAGGGTGACGACCACGGCCATCGAGCCGATGTAGAACAGCGCGATCCGCCACATCGCCGTGCGGACGGCACTGGCCACGCCCCGCACCGGGTCCTCCGACTCGGCCGCCGCGATGGTGACGGTCTCCAGGCCGCCGTACGCGAACACGGAGGCGAGCAGGCCGACGACCAGGCCCTCGCCGCCGTTCGGGAGGAAGTCGGTGAGGTTGGCGGCGCCGGGGGAGTCGGTGCCGGGCAGCACGCCCGCGACGGCCAGCACGCCGAGGATCAGGAACAGGCTGATCGCGCCGACCTTCAGCGCGGCGAACCAGAACTCGAACTCGCCGAAGTTCTTCACGGCGGCCAGGTTCGTGCCGCAGAACACCACCATGAACAGGGCCACCCAGGCCCACTCCGGGGTGCCCGGCAGCCAGCCGGTGACGATGTGCGCGGCGCCGATGCCCTCCAGGCCGACCGCCGTGCACAGCAGCACCCAGAAGGACCAGCCCGCGGCGAAGCCCGCCCACGGGCCGATCGCCCGCTCGGCGTGCGCGGAGAACGAGCCCGACGACGGGTACGCGGCCGACATCTCGCCGAGCATCCGCATCACCAGCATCACCAGGAGGCCGGAGAGGGTGTAGGCGACGACGATCGACGGTCCGGCGGCGGCGATGCCCGCGCCGGAGCCGACGAACAGGCCCGCGCCGATCACGCCGCCGAGGGCGATCATCGACAGATGGCGCTGCTTGAGACCGTGGGAGAGGGAAGTGTCCGGCTCCGGTGGAGCGTTGACGGTGGTGCGGGGCATGGGCGCGGCTCGTCCAGTGCAATAGATGGGCAAAAACGCCCACAGTGTGGGCGGCCCCTCCCCTCACGCGAAGGAGCCGCCCAGCATCCGGACGCCGGCCGTACGGACGGTGTGCGTACGGTTACGCGGCCACGGGTGTCTGTACGGGCGTGTAGTGCGAGGCGTCGCCTTCGATCGAGTAGCTCTCCTTGCCGTCGACGCCGACCGGGACGTCACCGGCGACGGTCACCCGGTTCAGGCGGCGCGGCTGTCCGTCGTAGTTGTCGATGGCGTAGTGCTGGGTGATGCGGTTGTCGAACAGGACGAGCTGGTTCGGCGACCAGCGCCAGCGCAGGACGTTCTCCGGGCGGGTGACGTACGTCTGGAGCAGGTCCAGGATCTTCCGGGACTCGCCGGTCGACAGGCCGACGATCCGTTGGGCGAACCCGCCGATGAACAGGCCGCGTTCGCCGGTCAGGGGGTGCACGCGGACCACGGGATGGGCGGTGCGGTACGTGATGGACGTGAACTGGGCGCGCTGCGCGGCCTTCTCCTCGTCGATCGCCTCGTCCGGCACGGCGTAGTCGTAGTCGTTGGTGTGTTCCGCCCACAGGCCGTCGGCCAGCCGTCGCAGTGGCTCGGGCAGGTCGCGGTAGGCGGCGGCCGAGCTGGCGATCAGGGTCTCGCCGCCGTACGGCGGGATCGTGATGGAGCGCAGGGTGCTGGCCTGCGGCGGGTTGAGGACGAAGGTGACGTCGGTGTGCCAGTGGTTGGCGCGGCCGCGCTCGCTGTCCACGGGCAGCACGTTCGGGGCGCCCTCGACGGCGCCGACCGTCGGGTGGGCGGTGGTCAGGTCGCCGAAGTGGCGGGCGAAGGCCTGCTGGCCCTCGTCGTCGAGGTGCACGTCGTCGAAGACCAGCGCCTTGTGGACGTTGAGGGCCTCGCGGATCGCGGCGACGCTCTCCAGGTCTAGGGGCTTGGAGATGTCGATGCCAAAGACCTGGGCGCCGATGTTGGCGGTGACCTTGGTGATCTGGATGTCGCTCATGGGTGGGGGTCCTTTCAGACGAGGGCGGGAGCGGGAACGGGCGGGTCGGAGAGGTACTGGTTGGCGGGGCGGGGAAGGCCGTAGCGCTCCCGCAGGGTCCGGCGGGGGCCGTACTCGGTGCGCAGCAGCCCGCGGGCGCGCAGGATCGGGACGACGTGCTCGACGAACGCCTCCAGGCCGGAGGGCAGCACGGCCGGCATGATGTTGAAGCCGTCGGCGGCGCCCTGGGTGAACCACCGCTCGATCTGGTCGGCGACCTGCTCCGGCGTCCCGGCGAAGGTGAGGTGCCCGCGCCCGCCGCCGAGCCGCCCGATCAGCTGCCGGACGGTGAGCCGTTCACGCCGGGCCAGCTCCACCACGAGCGTGTAGCGGCTCTTGGCGCCCTCGATGGCGGACTCGGGAGGCAGGTCGGCGGGCAGTGGGGTGTCCAGCTCCAGGGTGCCGGGCTCCAGTTGCAGCAGGTTCTCCAGGCGGCCCACCCCGTGCGTGTACACGATGTGGTCCTCCAGCACCTGCTCGTTCGCCCGCGCCTCGGCCTCCGTGGAGCCGAGTACGGGGACGATCCCGGGTAGCACCTTGATGTGCTCGGGGTTCCGGCCGGCCGCCGACGTACGGGACTTGAGGTCGGCGTAGAAGCCTCGCGCGTCCTCGACGGTCTGCTGGGCGGTGAACACCGCCTCCGCGTACCGGGCGGCGAAGGCCTTGCCGTCCTCGGAGGAGCCCGCCTGGACGAGGACGGGGTAACCCTGCGGGGAGCGCGGCACGTTGAGGGCGCCGGCGACGCTGAAGTACGTGCCCTTGTGCCGGGGCGGATGGACCTTGGCGTCGTCGCCCCAGACCCCGGCCGCCTTGTCGGCGACGATCGCGTCGTCCTCCCAGCTGTCCCACAGCTTGAGGGCCACGTCGAGGAACTCGGCGGCGCGGGCGTAGCGCTCGGCGTGCGCCGGCTCGGCGTCGAGGCCGAAGTTGCGGGCCGCCTCGGCGCCGGCGGTGGTGACGATGTTCCAGCCGGCCCGGCCGCCGCTGATGATGTCCAGGGAGGCGAACTTGCGGGCCAGGTTGTAGGGGGAGTTGTAGGAGGTGGAGGCGGTGGCGATCAGACCGATGTGCTCGGTCGCCGTCGCCAGCGCGGTCAGCAGGGTGAGCGGTTCCAGGGCGCCCGCGGGGCGCTGGGCCAGATTGCCCCAGAGCTGGGGGCCGTCGGCGAGGAACAGTGAGTCGAAGGTGCCGCGTTCGGCGATCCGGGCCAGGTTGACGTAGTGGCCGAGGTCCACGTGGGCGTACGGATCGCTCTCCGGGAGCCGCCAGGACGCCTCGTGGTGGCCGGTGCTCATGAGGAACGCGTTGAGGTGGAGCTGTCTGGTCATGCGGTGCCCTTTGCTTACGAGCGCCGGTGCGGTTCATCAGCCCGTCCGGCGTGTGGGGACGAGGCCCGTTCAGGGCCGAAGCGGGGGTCCGGGGGCGGCAGCCCCCAGGGACGGTCACGACAACCGACGGTCACAGCCGACGGAGTCACCCCGCGTCTTCGGTCACGCCCAGCGCGGCGAGCAGCCGCTCCCGGTACTCACCCAACACCGGCTCGCGGTAGGAACGCGGATGCGGGCGGTCGATGGTCAGGTCGAGGCCGATGCGGCCGGAGTCGAGGACGAGAACCCGGTCGGCGAGCACGATCGCCTCGTCCACGTCGTGGGTGACGAGCAGTACCGAGGGCCGGTGCCGCTCCCAGAGCTGCCGGAGAAGATGGTGCATCCTGATGCGCGTCAACGCGTCCAACGCGCCGAACGGCTCGTCCGCCAGGAGGAGTTCGGGTTCGCGGACCAGGGAGCGGGCGAGCGCCGCCCGCTGGGCCTCGCCACCGGACAGCTCACCGGGCCAGGCCCGCTCGCGGCCCCCCAGGCCCACCTCCTCGAGGGCGGCCCGGCCGCGCTCCTCGGCGTCCTTGCCCTCGGTGCCGAGGAGCACGTTGGCCAGGACCCGGCGCCAGGGCAGCAGCCGCGAGTCCTGGAAGACCACGGACACCCGCTCGGGTGCGGTGAGCTGCCCGCTGCCCTCGACGCCGTGGTCCAGGCCCGCCACCGCCCGCAGCAGGGTCGACTTGCCGGAGCCGCTGTGCCCGAGCAGGGCGGTGAACTGCCCGGCGGGCAGGTCGAGGTCGATGCCGTCGAGGACCGTACGGCCCGCGAACGACCGGGTCAGGCCCCGGAGCTGGACGGCGGGTCGGGTCAGCTGCTCAGTGTGCGGCGCCACGACAGCACCCTCCGTTCGACGATGCGGACCACGCTGTCGGAGATCAGGCCGAAGATGCCGTAGATCAGCAGTCCGACGAGGATGACGTCGGTCTGGCCGTAGTTCTGCGCCTGGAACATCATGTAGCCGAGGCCGCTGGTGGCGTTGATCTGCTCCAGCACCACCAGGCCGAGCCAGGACCCGGTGACACCGAGCCGGAGTCCCACGAAGAATCCGGGCAGTGCCCCGGGGATGACGACCTGGCGGATGAACGCGAGCCTCGACAGTCCCTGGACCTCGGCGAGTTCGACGAACCGGCTGTCGATGCCGGACAGCGCGGCGTGCGTGTTGAGATAGATCGGGATGTAGACGACGATCGCGATGATGGCGATCTTGAAGGTCTCACCGATGCCCAGCCAGAGGATGAACAGCGGGATCAGACCGAGGGTCGGGATCGCCCGGTTGAGCTGCACGGTCCCGTCGATCAGCGCCTCCCCGACCCGGCTGAGCCCCGACGCGAGCGCCAGGACGACACCCGCGGTCAGGCCGATGGCGAAGCCGTACCCGGCCCGCCTGAGGGAGGTCAGCACATCGGTGGGGAGGGTGCCGTCGGTCCACAGGTGGCCGGTCGTCTTCAGGACCGTCCAGGGCGCCGGGATCGCGGCGGGGTCGAGGGCTCCGGCGGCGGAGGCCACCGCCCAGACGGCGACGACGACGGCGGGGCCGATCAGCCGGGCGGCGGGGAGCTGCCGGCCGGGGGCGAGCCGGCGGCGTCGGCGGACCCGGTGGGTCTCTCCCTCGGTGTCGGCGACGGCGGTCGCGCTCACTGTGGTGGTCACGGCGCTCACCTCCGGTACTCCGCGGGTACGGCCCTGGCCGCGATGGACTCGAAGCGGTGGTCGAAGAGCGAGGAGACGTCGAACTTCTTCACGAAGCCGCCCTCGGCCAGCAGGTCCGCGGTCTCCTGCTCCCACTTGATCGCCTCGTCCCAGCTGGGCGGGAACAGCGGCTTGTTGGCGAGATCACTGATCGACTTGGCCTGGGCGAGGGTCAGGTTCTGCGTCTTGACGTAGAACTCCTCGTTCCAGACGTCCGGGTGCTCGTACTGCCACACCAGGCCCTTGGCCCACTGCGGGATGTACGCGGCGATCGCGGCGGCCTTCGCGGGGTCGTTCAGCACCGACTGCGGTGCCCACAGCAGGTTGAGCAGGTCCACGACGTCGGTCTTGACGACGTGGGCGCCCTTCCCCCCGTACTGCTTCAGGTAGGCCGGGGCCTGGTTGTTGGCGAGCGGGGCGACGTCCACCTGCCCGGACTGCAGGGCGGTGAGGAACTGGTTGCTGGTCAGCGGGACCAACTTCACCTCGTCGTACTTCAGACCCGCCTTCTTCAGTGCCCGCAGCAGCACGACACCCTGCGCCTGGCCCTGGGAGAACGCGAGCTTCCTGCCCTTGAAGTCCGCCACCGTACGGATGTCGCTGCCGGGCTTGGTGGCGAACACGTAGTTGGGCTTACGGGTGATGTCGATCGCCACGATCTTCGCGGCGAAGCCCTGGTAGTGCGCCTGGATCGGCGGGATGCCCGCGTTGTTGGCGAGGTCCAGGGACTTGGCGCGGAAGGCGTTGATGATGTCCGGACCGGCGCCCAGGTTCACCCAGCTCGACACCTTGAACGGCAGCTTGGGCAGTTTCGCCAGCTTGAACTGGAGCTGTTGCTGGTTCTGGTAGGAGGCGATCTTCAGGCTGGTGCCCGCCGGAACCCTGTCGGCGAGCGGCTTGGTGGACGCGCCCTCGGCGTCGGCCGCGGCGCTGCCGCCCGCGCATCCGCTGAGCCCCGCGACCGCCGCGCCGGCGCCCAGCAGGGAGGTGAGAAACAGACGGCGGTCGAACCCGGAAACGGGCGGAGAAGACATGGGAGTGCTCCCTGAGTTGTTTCGTACAAGCAGGTGGGAATGCATGCGGAATTCCGGGCAGCAGAAGGCCGAGGAAGGGGAATTCACGCAGGGGGGATACGCGCATCGCGGCGCGTCAAGACGTCAGCAACAAAGGGTGCGACAGGTCATGACCAGGATGTTCCCGGTCATGAGCGCCCCCTGTCAACATTCGGAGTTTCTGAATTAACTGGCTCCAGGTGGCGCTGCCGTTCAGGTCCCAGCGGATCCCGATAGAGCACGTCGAGAACCACGGATCCACCCGCCACGGCCAGCACTGAATCATGGAAACTCGTCGCGACGACATTCCCGGCGCGATCCGCCCCGACCGCCTCACGCAAAGCGCTCAGGCAGTCCTCGCGGTGCATGGCACCCACCTCGGTCACCACGAGCGTCTCGGGGTTGAGCAGGTCCAGCAGCAGCCGTGCCGCCCGCCCGGTCGCCGCGGCCCGCTCGCGGAGCAGTCGCGCGGCCACCGCGTTCCCGGCCGCCGCGGCGCCGACCAGATGCATCGGGTTCACCCCGTCGATGACCCCCGCCTCCCGGGCCCGCCGGCACAACGTCCGCTCGCCGAGCTCGGCCTGGAGGCAGCCGACGCGCCCGCAGGCGCACGGCTCGCTGCCGCCCGGCACCGGCAGATGGGCGATCGCGCCCGCCTGGGAGCGCGGCCCGTAGTGCACCGCGTCATGGGTGGCGAAGGCCGCGTCGACCACGTTGCCGACGAACAGGTGCAGCACGCTCGTGCTGCCCCGGGCCCGCCCGAACAGCCGCTCCCCGTTCACCAGCGCCCGCGCGTGCCCGTCGACATGGACGGGCAGCCCGGTGCGCGCGCCGAGCACCTCCCGCACCGCCACGTCCCGCCAGCCCAGCAGCGGATGCTCGACGATCGTCCCGGAGTCCCGGTCCACCCAGCCCCCGGTCGCCACACCGACCCCCAGGGGCCGTGCGCCCGGTGACCCGGCGAGCAGCGCCGCCAGCCCGTCGGCCGCCCGCGCCAGCACCCGGCCGGGATCGGTGTGTTCGTGTTTCAGCTCCCGCCGGGCCAGCACCCGGCCGCGCAGGTCCAGCAGGGCGACCGTGGTGTACGGCACGGCGATGTGCACCCCGCCGACCACGAACCGCGAGTCGTCGAGGTCCAGGGGCACATGGGGCCTGCCGACCCCGTTCGAACGGCGGGGCGCGGCGGCTTCGCGGATCAGCCCGAGTTCGGTGAAGCGGGCGCAGTAGTCGGTGACGGACGCCGGGGACAGCCCGGTCAGCCGTGCGATGGTGCTGCGGGCCACCGGCCCGTGCTCCAGCACGGACCGCAGGACGACGCTGGCACTGGTGCGCCGCCGGTCACTGTCGGCGGCGCGGGCTATGGGAGAGGCGAGGGTGGATGCCGCGGTACGGGGCATGGGAAACCGTCCTTGAGGAACGGGGCCGACACGACTCGTGATCGAGGCGCGCCGAAACCGCTCCGCACGCCTCAGCCGGAGCGGCGACAGGTCGCGGTGCCCTGGCGTCGCAGGTCGACGTAGCGACGCGACGTGAAGTACCGGGCTTGGGCGACCATGGCTCGAAGGGTAGGGCAGGGAAGGTGAATCCCACCAGACCACTAGGATTCCTTCGGATGCATTTGGTGGGATCCCACAGCCGGCCGACAGCCCGTCAGGTGAGCGAGACCGCCCTGCCTCAGTGACCGGTATCACGCCGTACCGGGTGTAACCGCCATCCTTTGTCCGGAGCCCACCAAGCCCTCGCTCAAGCCTTTGTCGAGCGCTGACGGTGATCGACTCGAGGTGACCGGGATAGCGTCACGGTGTTCCCACCTGCCCACAACCTCCCGCGGAGTCCCCATGAGCACCGCCACCGCCACCGCTCGCCCCGGTGAAGTACTCGCCGACCTGCTGCCCGCGTCGCGCGTCCGCGACGTCGCGCTCGTGCTGGGCGGCGCGGTGCTCACCGGCCTCGCCGCCCAGCTGTCCGTCCCGGTGCCCGGCTCGCCCGTGCCGGTGACCGGCCAGACCTTCGCCGCCCTGCTGGTCGGCACCGCGCTCGGTGCGCGCCGGGGCTTCCTCTCCCTCGCGCTGTACGCCCTCGCCGGCGTCGCCGGTGTGCCGTGGTTCGCGGACGGCACCTCCGGCTCCGGCGCGGTGTCCTTCGGCTATGTGCTCGGCATGCTGCTCGCCTCCGCCGCGGTCGGCGCGCTGGCCAGGCGCGGCGCCGACCGCAGCGTGTGGCGCATGGCGGGCACGATGATCCTGGGCGAGGCGATCATCTACGCCGTCGGCGTGCCCTACCTGGCCTACGCCGCCGGCATCCCGGCGTCCGCCGCGATCGCGGCCGGCCTCACCCCGTTCCTGATCGGCGACGCCCTCAAGGCCGCCCTGGCGATGGGACTGCTGCCCACCGCCTGGAAGTTCATCGAGCGCTGATCGCGTAGTTCCTGCGGAAGAGGTTCGCCGGGTCGTACTGGGCCTTCAGACCGGCGAGCCTCTTCCGCGTCCCGTCGTCGTACAGCCCCTCGGGACGGTCACCGGCGCCCGCGGCGAAGTTGAGCGAACGGCCCAGCGTGGCGTCCGCCAGCAGCGCGAAGGCCGGGTCCAGCAGCGTCCGCGCCGTTTCCCGGTCACCGGCGGCCAGCAGCTGCAGCACGAACCGCCCGTCGCGGTACGGCACCGAGTTGGGCGCGGGCTCGGCGAGCGCCCCGCCCAGGTGCTTCACCTGCACCACGCACCTGGTCGGCGCGCCCGGCCCGGTGAGCTTCAGCAGTTCACCCGCGGCGGCCGGGTCCAGCTCGCTCAGCACCGCGCTGTCGCCGTGGTAGGCGTTCGGGACGTCCGGGTCGTTGTAGATGGTGTGGGCCTCGGCGTACGGCATCTCCCGCAGCGAGTCGCCGAGCACCGGGCCGATCCGCCGCAGCGGGGCGACGAGTTCCTCCCCGCCCGCTCCGGTGTGGGCCACGCGTACCGAGACGACGTACCGCCCCCGCAGATGCGGCGGCAGCGCCGGCACGTCCGGGTACGGGATGACGGCGAGCGCCGAGGTCAGCTCGTCCGGCACGGTCCGCGTCCACTCCTCGTACGCCCGCAGCACCGTCGCCGGGTCCACCTCCTGCCCGTCGAAGGCGAGCGAGCCGCCATAGATGGTGCGCACCGGTACGAGGTCGATCTCCAGCTCCGTGACGACGCCGAAGTTGTGCCCGGCGCCGAGGAGGGCCCAGTACAGGTCGGGGTCGGACTCCAGGGTCACGTGGCGCAGCCGGCCGTCCGCCCTCACCACGTCCAGCGAACGGACGTGGTCGGCCGTGTAGCCGAACTCCCGGGCCAGGATGCCCAGTCCGCCGCCCAGCGTGTAGGACACCGCGCCCACGCCCGGCGCGGATCCGTTGAGCGGCGCCAGCCCGAACGGCTCGGACGCCGCGACCACCTGCCCCCACCGCACCCCCGCCTGGACACGTGCGGTGCGGGCCTCGGGGTCGACGGTCACCCGGTCCATGCGACGGGTGGTGATCAGCACCCCGCCCTCCGACGCGTCGGGCAGTCCGTGCCCGGTGGCCTGCACACCGACCGGCAGTCCCTCGGCGGCGGCGTACCGTACGGCGGCGATCACGTCGTCGGCCGAGGAGACCGGGAAGACCACGGCGGGCCGCTGGGGTAACCCGGTCTGGAAACCGGCGAGTTCCTCGTCGTAGCCGGGGTCGCCGGGGCGGAGGGCGAGCAGGTCTGCGGTGTCGTCCACGAAGGTCATGGCGGACAGTATGGCCGCACCACCTCAAGCCGAAGTCGAGTGATGCGGCCATCGGTCCGGCTCGGTCGGTCCGGCTCAGTCCCGCCGCGGTCGCCGGGCCCACCACATCCCGGCCGCGCCGGCCGCGACCAGTGCGCCGCCGACCGCGCCGAGCGGCAGTACCCCGTCACCCGCACCGGTCCTGGGCAACCGGTCGCCGGCCGGACCCACCGGTTTGTTGTCGGTGCCGAGCAGCAGCGGGGTGGCCGGTGCGTCCGGTGACGGGTTGGCCGTCCCGAACGGCACCGGGCCCTGCTGCCAGAAGGTCTTCCTCCCGTCGGAGCTCTGCACCGGAAGGCAGATCTTCCCCGTCTTTCCCAGGTCGTACGTGGCGTCGACGGCGTACGACCTCGACTTTCCGGCGGCGAGCGAGCCGACCGGGCAGGCGAAGCCGCTGTTCGAACCTTTCGGCAGGTCCTTTTCCGCGAGCGCCGTGCAGCCCTTGACGTCGTCGATCTTCAGTCCGTCGAAACCGACCACCAGAAGTTTGATGTCACCGCTGTCCTTGCTTCCGTCGTTCTTCACCGTGGCGGTGATCGACGTCTTCCGCGAGCTGTTGTCGACGGAGATCCTCGACGGCAGCGTGGTGTTCAGCCGGACACCCGCCGGCGCCTCGTCAACGGCCTTTCCCCCCTTACCGCTTGCCGGTCCCTGGTCGTCCGCGACGGCCGTGCACGAAAGGATCAGCACGGCCGAAAAAGTTGCCGTGAGCAGCGATCCCGTGATGGCCGCCCTGCGACGAGAACTCATGTTCGTCCCCCTTGCAACCCCCTGGACTGCGCCTGAATTCGCAGTACTTGAAGAGGTACCACAAGATTTCTCCGCACTATGCTGGTACCGCACGAAGTGTGACCATTGTGTTTCGGCTGGGGCGGTCGTTGAGGGGGGTGCAGCGGATTGCCGGGGAACACGGGAAATACGGGAAATGCGGGAGATGCGGAAGGCCCTGGAATTACGGGGAGGGGTGGTGTTCCGGGGTTACTGGTGGCGGGCCGCTACCGGCTGGCCGAGAGCATCGGCCAGGGGGGAATGGGGCGGGTGTGGCGGGCCGCCGACGAAATCCTCGACCGGGAGGTCGCGGTCAAGGAGATGCGGATCGACGGGCTCGACGCGGAGGACACGCGCACCCGGCGGGAACGCACGCTGCGCGAGGCGCGGGCCACGGCCCGGATCGACCACCCCAACGTGGTCCGCGTCTACGACGTCGTCGACGCGGGCGAACGCCTGTGGATCGTCATGGAGTTGGTCGCCGGCCGCTCCCTGGAGCACATCATGGCGACCGAGGGACCGCTCGGCCCGCGCGAGGCGGCGCGGATCGGGCTGGGACTGGTGGCGGCGCTGCGGCAGGTGCACGCCGGGGGCGTGCTGCACCGGGACATCAAACCGGGGAACGTCCTGGTCGAGGCCGCCGGCAACCGGGTCGTCCTCACGGACTTCGGCATCGCGGCCATCCAGGACGCCAAGGCGCTCACCGTGGTCGGCATGCTGGTCGGCTTTTCCGACTACATGGCGCCCGAGCGCATCTCCGGCCGCCGCCAGGGACCGCCGTCCGACGTGTGGTCCCTGGGCGCCACCCTCTGCGCGGCCCTGGCCGGCCGCTCTCCCTTCTCCCGCGACACGACCCTCGCCACACTGCACGCCGTCCTCTACGAGGAACCGGAACTCCCGCCCGGAGCCGGTCCGTTGCACGACATCCTGGCCGCCCTCCTGGAGAAGGTCGCCGTCGCCGCGGTGGTGGCGGTCCTGCTGACCACGTCGGCCGACGGACCGGGGGACGACGCGCACGCGGGCTCGTCGCCCGGCACCTCCGCCGCGACCTCCGCACCCACCAGCCCGTCAGCCACGAGCCTGTCACCCACCGGCCCGGCACCCACCGTCGAGGGCACCTCCCGACCGCAGAGTCTCCCGCCCGGCGCACACAGGGAGGCGGGCGGATACGCCTGGCGGACACCGGAGGGCTGGCGACGGGATGTGAAGACCGGCGCCGAGGTGCACTACACCTCTCCCGACGGCCGCCAGGAACTGGTCGCCAAGTCCTCCCTGGCCCGCGGCGACCTCCTGGACACCTGGCGCGCCTCCGAGCGCAACGCCCGTCAGGGCAGGGACTACGCCAAGATCCGCCTGGCGGAGACGACCTTCCAGGGCCACCCGGCGGTGGTCTGGGAGTACACCTTCACGCTCAAGGACGTCGCCTGGCACGCCCGGCTGCTCGGCTTCGACGCGAACGGGAAGTCGTACCAGGTCAACACCTGGTACCAGCCGGAGATCGAGGACGGGGCGCTCAGCACGTACGACATGGTCAAGGACAGCTTCACGGTGCTGTGAACGAGCGAGGGGAGGGAGACCCGAGGGCCTCCCTCCCCTTCACCCGCTCACATGTGCCGGTGGATCAGACGGACACCTTGTCGGTCTCCGCCTCGACGCCACCCACCGGCCGGCGGTCGGCGGCCAGCCTCTCCTTCACCACGGCGACCACGATCACGACCGCCGCGACCAGCAGCGACAGCAGTACGGTGGTCCGCCCGCTGTTCGGGCCCTCCGTGTCGGTCAGCATGTAGCCGAGGACGAACACGATCAGCGCGGCCGTCGCCCAGGTCAGGTACGGGTACAGCCACGTCTTCACGACCAGCTTCTCCGGCGCCTCGGCCTGGATGATCTTCCGCATGCGCAGCTGCGAGAAGCAGATGACCAGCCAGACGAACAGGGCGACCGCACCGCTGGAGTTGACCAGGAAGTTGAAGATCGTGTCCGGGTACTTGTAGTTGAAGAAGACGGCGACGAAGCCGAACACCACGGAGGCGACGATCGCGGTCATCGGCACACCGCGCGAGGTGGTCCGGGAGAACGCCTTCGGCGCGTCACCGCGCTCGCCGAGCGAGAAGGCCATCCGGGAGGCGGTGTAGAGGCCGGAGTTGAGGCAGGACAGCACCGAGGTCAGCACGATGACGTTCATGATCTGACCGGCGTGCGCGATGCCGAGGGAGTCGAGGGCGGCGACGTACGAGCCCTGCTTCTTGATGGAGGGGTCGTTCCACGGCAGCAGGGAGACGACCACCAGGATCGAGCCGAGGTAGAAGACACCGATCCGCCAGATGATGCTGTTGGTGGACTTGGTCACCGCCTTCTGCGGGTCCTCCGACTCACCGGCCGCCAGGGTCGCGATCTCACTGCCCATGAAGGAGAAGACGACGAGCAGCACACCGGTCAGGATGGCGCCGGGGCCGTGGGGCAGGAAGCCGCCGTGGTCGGTGAGGTTGCCGAGGCCCGCCTTGTCGCTGTGCGCGCCGGGCAGCACACCGAAGACGGCGAGGCCGCCGATCACGATGAACGCGGCGATGGCGACGACCTTGATCCCGGCGAACCAGAACTCGAACTCGCCGTAGGAGCCGACGGACACCAGGTTGGTGGCGGTGAGCACGATCATCACGATCAGCGCCCAGCCCCACTGCGGGACCGCGGGGATCCAGCCCGCGAGGATCTTGGCACCGGCGGTGGCCTCCACGGCCAGCACCACCACCCAGAAGAACCAGTACAGCCAGCCGATGGAGAACCCGGCCCAGCGGCCGAGCGCGCGGTCGGCGTGCGCGGAGAAGGAGCCGGAGGTGGGATTGGCGGCGGACATCTCGCCCAGCATCCGCATCACCAGCACCACGAGCGTGCCGACGAGGGCGTACGAGAGGAGGATGCCGGGCCCTGCGGTGGCGATACCGCTGCTGGAGCCGACGAAGAGTCCGGCACCGATCACACCGCCGATCGCGATCATCGACAGATGGCGGTTCTTGAGTCCTGCTTGAAGTCCGGAACCAGGGGTCATGGACGGATTTCCTTTGCGCCGGTGGAGCGGTTTCCCGTACGCGGGGGGATGCCGTTGTGTGGCCTGTACGAGTCGGTCCAGTGAATCCGAGGCGAAGAAATTCGGGAACCTTTGATTCCGGATCGTTATTTGAGGTTCTCCTGAGGTTCTATGGTCTGACTCACACTTTTCCCTCCCGGCACCCGAGTGCTGCTGCCCGGAAACACCCGTGTCACACTCGTCCCATGCGCGTGTATCTCGGCTCGGACCATGCGGGCTTCGAACTCAAGAACCACCTCGTCGAATGGCTCAAGGCGGCGGGCCACGACCCCGTCGACTGCGGTCCGCACATCTACGACGCCCAGGACGACTACCCGCCCTTCTGCCTGCGCGCCGCGGAGCGCACGGCCGCGGACCCCGACTCCCTCGGCGTCGTGATCGGCGGCTCCGGCAACGGCGAGCAGATCGCCGCGAACAAGGTGAAGGGCGTCCGGGCGGCCCTGGCCTGGAGCGAGGAGACGGCCTCCCTCGGCCGCCAGCACAACAACGCCAACGTCGTGGCGGTGGGCGCGCGCATGCACACCGAGGAGGAGGCGACCAAGTTCGTCGAGACGTTCCTCGGCACGCCGTTCTCGGGCGACGAGCGCCACGCCCGCCGGATCGACATGCTGTCGGCCTACGAGACGACGGGCGACCTGCCCCCCATCCCGGCCCACCACCCCCAGCAGGGCTGAACGACCGGGTGCCGCCGCCCCCAGACCCCCGCTTCGGCCTGAACGGCCTCGTCCTCAAACGCCGGACGGGCTGAGTGACACCGACCGGAGCCCGGAGAGCACGGGCGAAGCCGGCCAGGGGGCAGGGGCGGAGCCCCGCCGGGGGTGCAGGGCCCAAGCCCGTCGGGGTGCAGGGGCGGAGCCCCGCGAGGGGTGCAGGGGACGCAGTCCCCGCCGGGGTCTGGGGCGGAGCCCCAGGTGGGGGACTTTCCAGTTGGCTGTGACGGGTGGGTGGGTGGGAAACCTCCCGGGGCCCGGGGCGGAGCCCCAGGGCTGGACCGTCCAGTTGGCAGCCACGGGTAGGTGGGTGGGTGGGAAACACCGGGGTCCAGGGGCGCAGCCCCTGGCGGGGTCCGGGGCAGAGCCCCGGGGAAAGGGACGGGCACCGTGCCAGAGGGGCACACGATCCACCGGCTCGCACACGACTACGCCGCCCACTTCTCCGGCACGGCCCCCCACGTGACCAGCCCCCAGGGCAAGTTCTCCGACGCCGCCGAACTACTCACCGGCACGGAACTCACCCGCACCGAAGCCCACGGCAAGCACCTCTTCCTCGGCTTCCGGGACCCCGAGGACACGGACTGGGTCCACATCCACCTCGGCCTCTTCGGCAAGGTCGCCTTCGGTGACGCCCCCGCACCCCCGCCCACCGACACCGTCCGCCTCCGCCTCGCGAACACCACCTCGTACGTGGACCTCCGCGGCCCCACCACCTGCGCCCTGATCACGGCCACCGAGAAGCAGGCGATTCACGACCGCCTCGGCCCCGACCCCCTCCGCCCCGACGCCGACCCGCAAGCCGCCTACCACCGCATCTCCCGCAGCCGTGCGACGATCGCCGCCCTCCTCATGGACCAGAAGGTCGTCGCGGGCGTCGGCAACGTCTACCGCGCCGAGGTCCTCTTCCGGCACCGCATCGACCCCTACCGCGCGGGCCGCGACATCACCCCCGCACAGTGGGAGGCGATCTGGGCCGACCTCGTCGAGCTCATGCGCGAGGGCGTCCGCAACAACCGCATCGACACCGTCCGCCCCGAGCACACCCCCGAGGCGATGGGCCGCCCGCCCCGTGTCGACGACCACGGCGGCGAGGTGTACGTCTACCGCAGGGCCACCCTGCCCTGCCACATCTGCGGCACCGGCATCCGCACCGCCGACCTCGCCGCCCGCAACCTCTTCTGGTGCCCCACCTGCCAGAAGCCCTGAGCCTCCTACTCCCCGACCCCTCGGGACCTCAGAATCTCAGAACCCGTGCGGCAGCCACGGTGCCACCGCCGACCCGAACCCCACCGACGCCTCCGCCAGCGCACCGTCCCGCAGCTCCCGCACCAGCCCGGCCCCCGCCAGCGAGGCGAGCGAGACGCCACCCAGGTAGACCCGCCCCAACTCGCGCACGCCGAGGGCGAGATCCGCCGGATCCGCGGTCCGTGCGCACGACGCGCCCTTCGCATCCCCCGTGAGCCGCCAACGCCCGGCGTTCCAGGGGCAGAAGGAGTCCTCGACCTCGAACACGACATCCAGCGGCACCTGGTAGGCGCGAGCCTCGAGTGCCGCGCCGACGTCCACCAGCCGCACGTGCAGCGAGTCCCGTACCAGCAGTTCGCACCGCCGGATGTCGGACACCAGGAACTGCCAGGGCTCGTCCACCGGCCGCCGTCGCGCGTCGATCACCGAGGTCAGGTCGATGTCGAACAGGAACCGCCACACCGCGGCGTGGGCCGCCGGGTCCAGCGCCTCCATGTTCTCCAGCAACACCGTCCCCCTGGCCCCGGCCGGCTCCCAGACCGGCTTGACCCGGAACCGCGCGTACCCCACCACCTCCCCGTCCCGCTCGGCGACCACGCACTGCAACGGCGACGCGCCGTCCCGCTCGCTCGCCGGGTCCAGCAGCATCAGCCGCTCCCAGCCGGGCGCCCGCGCCACCATTCCCGGCCGCAGCGGCACCCGCCGGGCGTACAGGGCCTCGCACGCGTCGAGGACGTCGGCGGGGGCGGCGTACCGCAGCCGTACGCCGTCGGTGCCGGGCGGTACCGACAGCCGTACCCGGGTCGTGTCGATCCGCGCGTTGACGTTGTACGTCCCCACGCCGTACCCGAACCGCCCGTAGATGGCCGGTTCGGACGCCGTCAGCACCGCCAGCGGCCGGCCCCAGGACCGTACGTCGTCCAACTGCCGCCGCATCATCGAGGTGAGCACACCACGCCGCCGGTGCGTGGCGGCCACACTGACCATGGTGACCCCGGCGGCGGGCACCGAGGCGCCACCGGGCACCGTCAGCCGGAAGTCGAAGGCCGACGCCGTGCCGATGACCGCGTCACCGTCCCAGACGCCGATCGAACGCCCGGTCTCGGTGAGCGAAGCCCACAGCTCCCGCTCCTCGGCCGCCTCCGGAACCCCGCCGAACGCCCGGAGCAGGCTGTCGTACCACTGGTCCCATTCACCCGGCCGCAGCGCCCGGGGACCGGTCACCGGACTACTCGCACGGTCTGTCGCCATGCACCATGCGTACCAGCGCGTCATCGGAGCGGGCGACCGAATTTCCGCGGGGTTGCGGCGGAACGGCGTCCGGTGAAGTTGACTGTGACGTTGAGCCCCGGACGGGGGATAAGTCGGACCTCCCGTGCCAAGCGGCTGGTCCGATGGATAGGGTCCCGAACTAATGGCAGCAGGACGAGAACGGCGCGCGAAGGCCGAGACGTTCACGGCCCGGTGGAAGATCCAGTGGCACCGGGCCCGCGTCGGCGTGCGCAGAAGCGCGGTGGACTACTTCCGCGGCGACGGCTCGGACTGGATCGCGCTGGCCGGACTGCTGCTGATCATCCCGGTGCTCGCGGCGATGACCCTCGCCAACTCGGTGTGGTGCTCACCGGCCACGCTGGTGCTGCCGATCGTGGCGGGCGGTCTGCTGCTGCGCCCCGCGAGCCTGCTCGGGCTGTACGCGGCGGCGGCCACGGCGCTGATCGTGGAGTCGGTGCGACTGGGGCCCTACACCGAGGGGCCGTCCAGGGTCACGCCGGGTGTGGTGCTCGTCGTCGCCGCCTGCGGGTTCTTCGGGCTGCTCACCGCGCAGTTCCGCAGCCGGGTGGGCGTGCCCTGGCGGCGCGGCGGCACGATGCTTTTCGACCTGCGCGAGCGGATCCGGGTGCAGAGCAAGCTGCCGAAGCTGCCGCAGGGCTGGCACCGGGAGATGGCGTTGCGGCCCGCGGGCGGGCAGTCGTTCTCGGGCGACTTCGTGGTGGCGGCCCGTACGAACGGCGGGCGGACGCTGGAGGCCGTGCTGACGGACGTGTCCGGCAAGGGCATGGACGCGGGTTCGCGGGCGCTGCTGCTGTCGGGGGCGTTCGGCGGGCTGCTGGGCTCCCTGCCCCCGCACGCCTTCCTGCCGGCGGCCAACGGCTATCTCCTGCGGCAGGACTGGGAGGAGGGCTTCGCGACCTCGATCCACCTGGTCCTGGATCTGGACTCCGGGGACTACGAGTTGTACTCGGCGGGCCATCCGCCGGGGCTGCAGCTCAGCGCGGGCAGCGGGCGCTGGGAGGAGAAGGCCGCCGAGGGCCCGCTCCTCGGTGTGTACGACGGCGCCCAGTTCGACCCGGTCAAGGGCTCGCTGCGCCCGGGAGACGTGTTGATGCTGTTCACGGACGGTCTGGTGGAGACCTCCGACCGCGACATCGTCGAGGGCATCGACCGTCTCACCGGCGAGGCCGACCGCTATGTCGCCGGCGGCTTCCACGGAGCGGCCTGGCACCTCATCGAGGCGGTCGCGAGGGACGTCAACGACGACCGGGCGCTGCTGCTGATCTGCCGTGAGGCCTCCTCGGCGGCACACTGAGCCGGGTCGGTCCTACAGGGCAGTCGCTCCGACCCGTGTGGCCGCGGTCAGCGGCGCCACCACCCGCCAGCCCACGGTCTCGTACAACGCGCGCCCCTCGACCGTCGCGCCGAGTACGGCCGCCCTCGCCCCCGCCTGGGCCGCGGTGCGGGCGAGCGTCCGCATCACCAGACGTCCGAGCCCCCGCCGCTGGTGCGCGGGATCGGTCTCCACCTGGTCGACGACGGCGGTCCCGCCGGTGACCGCGACCTGCCCGCGCGCCGCGAACCCACCGTCGGCGGCACGGACCAGCACACGGGTCACCCCGGCCCGGCTCCAACTGCTCAGCCGGTAGCCGTCCGGAACGTCGCCCGGCAATCCGCCGGTGGGCAGCGAGACGGCCATCAGGAAGCACCGGCCGCCCGCGAGCGCCCAGCCGGACGGCAGCCAGGCCTCCAGGGTCTGCGGCGCCACGAAGGTCTTCAGCCAGATCCCGTGCGCCGTGGCGTTCTCGGTGATCTTGCGCACGGTCGCCTCGTCGGCGGCGGGCAGCACATGCCGCGCCACCTCGTTGGGCAGTCCGACGTCGAGGGTGAATCCCCAGGGCCGAGGCACCGGTTCGGCGGTGCCCCGCGACACGGCCCATCCGTCGACCCACGCCCGGACGGCGTCCGTGGTGTTGGCGAACGTCACGAACCCTCCTGATGAATGTAATAGACCAAATAGGCCTTCATCCATTACATCATGCGGATGGTGGCGGATGCGAGGGATCCTGGCCCCTGCGGAATGTCGCCGATGCCGCGCTGCGCCGGGAGACACTGAGGGAGTGACCGAGACACGGACCCCGTTGACCCTGGCCGAGGTCGAGGCCCTCGCGTGTGCCGCCCATGCCGGGCAGACCGACAAGGCGGGGCGGCCGTACGCCGAGCATCTGCGGGCCGTCGCGGAGGAGGTGCGGAGCCGGGGCGGCGACGAGGCGCAGATCGCGGCGGGCTGGCTGCACGACGCGATCGAGGACGACGCCCTGTCCGCCGACTGGCTGGCGGCGGCAGCGCTGAGCCGCCGTACGAAGGACATCGTGCTGGCCGTCACCAAGCGGACCGGGGAGGGGCCGGAGGCGTACGCGCGGCGCGTCCTCGCCACGCCCGGCGCCCTGCTGGTGAAGGAGGCCGACCTCGCACACAACGCGGACCCGGACCGGCTGGCCGTACTGGACGAGGCGACCCGGAGACGACTGACCGAGAAGTGCACGCGGATGCGCGCACTTCTCGGTCTCGGGGGACTGCCGGGGATCGGCGACGGCTAGGCGCTGACCTTCTCGCGGTCCCGTTCGCGTTCCTTCTGCTGGCGTTCGCGGGCGAGTTCCGCGGCGTCCTGCTTGAATGCCCAGTTCATCTGCGGCTCCATGACGCAGCGGAACACGCGCCGCACGGGGGCGGTGCACAGCAGCGTGACGGCGGTGGCCGCGACGGCGGTCACCAGGATCTCGCCGAGCGGGTGGTGGAAGGCCGGGTTGTCGAGCCAGCCCCGGTAGTCGGCGTACTTCACCAGGAAGCCGTGCAGCAGGTAGCCGTACAGCGTGCCCGCGCCCAGCGTGGTGAACCACATCTTCCGCCGCGGCACCCAGGCGAAGAAGCAGGCGGTCAGCAGCAGGGAGCAGCCGAACATCGCGACCACCATGACCGGACCCGCCCACCACGGGGCACCCAGTTCCTGCGCCGAGTCCCGGTGGTAGAACCAGGCCGTGTTCATACGGGGCACCGCCCACCAGCCGAACACCAGCGCGGCCGCGAACACCGGCACGGCGGCGGCCCTGACCCAGGGCCGGCGCACCAGATGGAAGTGCTCGGGCTTCATGCACAGGCCCAGCACGAAGTACGGCAGGAACTGCAGCACGCGCTGCAGGTCCAGGTCGTCGCCGATGCTCGGGCTGACGGAGGCCAGCATGGCGATGCCGAGCGCGACCGGGAGCGGCCAGCGGACCAGCTTCCACACGGGCGTCGTCAGCCGCCACACGAACAGGGCGCACAGGAACCAGGTCAGGTACCAGGGGTCGAGGAGGCTGATCTCCTGGTCGGGGGAGTGGTCGACGAACCGCTTGAAGAGCGGGTACGCGGTCTCGAACACGACGTACGGCACGGCGACGCCCGTGATCAGCCGCTTCAGCCGGTCGGGGCGCATGTCGAAACTGCGCGAGAAGAAGCCGGAGATGATGATGAACGCCGGCATGTGGAAGCTGTACACGACCGTGTACAGGGCCTCGAGGATCCGGCTGTCGCCCTTCAGGGGCTCCCACGAGTGGCCCATGGCGACCAGCACGATCGCCAGGTACTTGGCGTTGTCGAAGAACGCGTCGCGCGTTTTGCCGGATCTGTCCGCCTGCGGGGACTGCCGCGCACCCGCTGGGGTACGCGGACTGGGCACTCCCTCGGCCGGCGACTGTGCCGGGGGGAGCGGCCTGCGGTGCTGGCCGTGGGACGAGGCGGCGTCAAACATCTCAGGGACCCTAGCGTCGGTTGTGCGATTTCGTAAAACCCCGTGCGTCATTCCTGGTTAACGGACTGCGGCTACCCCCGTATTGGCCGGAGTTGACATGCCGGACCGAGTGACGGCGGGCACATCAATGACCCGGGGGGAGGGCGCGCTCGGCCTTGATGTCCCGATTCATCCCGACGAATTGGTGCATAAGGGTGTCTCTGCGCCAACAATTCGAATTACCTGCGCACGGGATGTGTGGCCAGGGAAACGAAGTTGTGTAATTCCCTGTGGGGTCCCGGTGGATACACACCGGGGTGCGGCCTCTAATTAGTGTGCGCCGCACCGCACTTGGCCACGGCCGGGCGAACGTTGTGTCACGTGCCGCATAGGGCGGGCCCGTTGGTGGCACGATGGTTGCGGGAGTGCGGACCGACCGAGGGCGTGATCAGTTGTGGCCATTTCACTGTCTGTGGTGCTGCTGTTGGCGATCATCCTTGTGGTGCTGATCAGAGGGGGGAACATCAAGGCCGGACCCGCGATCGTCGCGGTGCTGTTCGGCTTCTTCCTGGCCTCGACCGGGATGGCTCCGTCCATCCAGCGGTTCCTGAACTCGATAGCGGACTCGATCAACTCCATCAGATTCTGACGTCCGGCCCGCGACCGCCGCCCTGGTCGCCGCCCCCGGCCTCCAGGGCCTCGAACCGCCGACAGGGTCAGGGGGCGCCCCAGGCGGCGTCAGCGGTGTTTCCCGGTGTTCCCCGCCGGATGCCGCCCGATCGGACGCGTAGGGGTCAGGCGCGGCGGCCTGCATGGCCATGGCGACGGTGCCGGCTTCCCGCGCCGGACGAAACGGCCTCGCACGCGCGGCTTGGCCGCAGCCCCGGAAAACGATCAGGGCCGGGCCGGAGGATGATTCCTCCGGCCCGGCCCTGAGCCGTACAGAGCGGGCGACGGGAATCGAACCCGCGTAGCTAGTTTGGAAGACTAGGGCTCTACCATTGAGCTACGCCCGCACACGTGCGCCGTGGTCCCCGGACCGCGGCACAGAGGCATCGTAGCGGGTCGGATGCCGTACGGGCGAACGGGTTGGGCCGCGGGTCCGCCCCCGGGGGTGATCGTCCGGGAAAGAGGCCGACGCTTCCGGTTCTGGGATGTACCCTACGTGTCGCACCAGACGGGGTGTGGCGCAGCTTGGTAGCGCGTCCGCTTTGGGAGCGGAAGGCCGTGGGTTCAAATCCCGCCACCCCGACCACCGACTCATGTCACCGGGATGATCGCCTTTTGGGGCGCCGACCGGTCGCGGTTACTATGCAAGCTGCGCGCCCGTGTGTCCCGGCCCACTCGGCCTACGAACTCCTCCGGGCGGCGTAATCCGCCGGACCTGTCTGGCTCCGGCAGAACCCAAGAAGTCAGCCACAAGGAGACCGAACCGTGAAGAGCGCCGTGGAGACCCTGAACCCGACCCGGGTTCGGCTCACTGTCGAGGTGCCCTTCGAGGAGCTCAAGGACAGCCTCGACGCGGCGTACAAGAAGATCAACCAGCAGGTCACGGTGAAGGGCTTCCGCAAGGGCAAGATCCCCGCCCGTGTCATCGACCAGCGGTTCGGCCGCGGTGCGGTGCTGGAGGAGGCCGTCAACGACGCGCTGCCGAAGTTCTACACCGAGGCGGTCAACGAGGCCGAGCTCAGCCCGCTGGGCCAGCCCGAGGTCGACATCACCGAGCTGAAGGACGGCGAGACGCTGAACTTCACCGCCGAGGTCGACATCCGCCCCGTCCTCGAGATCCCGGACTACTCCGGCATCGAGGTCGAGGTCGACGCCGTCGAGGTCAGCGACGAGGACGTGGAGAAGGCGGTCGAGCAGCTGCGCGAGCGCTTCGCCTCCACCTCCCCGGTCGAGCGTGCCGCCGAGGACGGCGACGTCGTGACCATCGACCTGCAGGCCAAGGTCGACGGCGAGGTCCTCGAGGACGGCGTCGCCGAGGGCGTCTCCTACACGATCGGCTCCGGCGAGCTGCTCGACGGCATCGACGACGCCGTGAAGGGCCTGTCCGCCGGTGAGGAGGCCACCTTCACCTCCGAGCTGAAGGGCGGCTCCGCCGCGGGCAAGGAGGCCGAGGTCACCGTCAAGGTCACCCAGGTCGCCGCCCGCGAACTGCCCGAGCTGGACGACGACTTCGCGCAGCTCGCCTCCGAGTTCGACACGCTCGAGGAGCTGAAGGCCGACAGCCGCAAGCGGCTGGCCGACACGAAGCAGTACGACCAGGCCACCCAGGCCCAGGAGCGTGTCCTCGACAAGCTGCTGGAGCTCGTCGAGGTGCCCGTCCCCGAGAAGCTGCTCGAGGACGAGATCAACACCCGTAAGCACAACCTCGAGCACCACCAGCTCGGCCAGATGGGCCTCACCCTCGACAAGTACCTGGAGCTCCAGGGCAAGAACGCCGAGGAGTTCGAGACCGAGACCCGCGAGGCCGCGGTCAAGGGCATCAAGACCCAGTTCGTCCTCGACGAGCTGGTCAAGCAGGAGAAGCTCAACGTCAACCAGGAGGAGCTCACCGAGCACCTCATGCGGCGTGCGGCCTCCTCCGGCATGTCCCCCGACCAGTTCGCCCAGGCCGTCGTCGAGGGCGGCCAGGTGCCCCTCCTCGTCGGCGAGGTCGCCCGCGGCAAGGCCCTGGCCGTCGTGGTCGAGGCCGCCACGGTGAAGGACACCAACGGTGAGATCGTCGACCTGAACGACGAGGAGGAGACCGAGGCCGCCGAGGCTCCGGCCGCGGAGGCCACCGAGGGCGCCGAGGAGAAGACCGAGGGCTGAGCCCCACGGCGCCTCTGAAGGACTCGGGACGGGCCCCGGGGACATCGTTCCCCGGGGCCCGTCCGCCTACCTGGAGGCCGTACTCCGCACCGCCGCCGCACAGCTCCCCACGGTCGCCGCACCCCCCGATCCGCCGGAGGCCGCCGCTACGCCCCCGGCGAACACCCACATCTCCGGGATTCCCCGAAGGGACCAGCGCGTTAGGGTCCATGAGTACGAGGGCAAGGGGACTGGAGTCCCCGGGCAAGCCCCCGGACGGGAACACGTGAGACGGCCCGGCGCCGTCGTAAAGACGAGCAGGTGGATACGTGACGAATCTGATGCCCTCCGCCGCCGGCGAGCCTTCCATCGGTGGTGGCCTCGGTGACCAGGTCTACAACCGGCTGCTCGGCGAGCGGATCATCTTCCTCGGCCAGCAGGTTGACGACGACATCGCCAACAAGATCACCGCACAGATGCTGCTCCTTGCCGCGGACCCGCACAAGGACATCTACCTCTACATCAACAGCCCCGGCGGCTCGGTGACGGCCGGCATGGCGATCTACGACACCATGCAGTACATCCCGAACGACGTGGTCACGATCGGTATGGGCATGGCGGCCTCGATGGGTCAGTTCCTGCTCACCGGCGGCACCGCCGGCAAGCGCTTCGCCCTGCCGCACACGGACATCATGATGCACCAGGGCTCCGCGGGCCTGGGCGGTACGGTCTCGGACATCAAGATCCAGGCCCAGTACCTGCTGCGCACCAAGAAGACCATGACCGAGCTGACCGCGCTGCACTCCGGCCAGTCGGTCGAGACGATCCTCCGCGACGCCGACCGCGACCGCTGGTTCACCCCCGAAGAGGCCAAGGAGTACGGTCTCATCGACGAGATCATCACGAACGCCTCGGGTATTCCGGGAGGCGGCGGCACCGGTGCCTGACCTGTCCGGTTTCGCCACGCACCGCCGATACTCCAGCCCCCAGAACGCCACCAGGACGGTGAACACCCCCATGAGCAACTTCCCCGGCGCCGCGAGCGGCCAGTACGAGGGGCCGCGCCCCGAGAGCCGCTACGTGATCCCGCGTTTCGTCGAGCGCACCTCCCAGGGCGTCCGCGAGTACGACCCGTACGCGAAGCTCTTCGAGGAGCGCGTGATCTTCCTCGGCGTCCAGATCGACGACGCCTCCGCCAACGACGTCATGGCGCAGCTGCTGTGCCTGGAGTCGATGGACCCCGACCGGGACATCTCGATCTACATCAACAGCCCCGGTGGCGACATGACCGCCCTCACGGCGATCTACGACACGATGCAGTTCGTGAAGCCCGACATCCAGACGGTCTGCATGGGCCAGGCGGCCTCCGCCGCGGCCATCCTGCTCGCCGCCGGTACGCCGGGCAAGCGCATGGCGCTGCCGAACTCCCGCGTGCTGATCCACCAGCCGGCCGGCTCCACCGGCCGCGGGCAGCTCTCCGACCTGGAGATCATCGCCAACGAGTTCACCCGGATGCGTGAGCAGCTGGAGAACATGCTGGCCAAGCACTCCAACCGGGGGCTCGAGCAGGTTCGCGAGGACATCGAGCGCGACAAGATCCTCACGGCCGAGGAAGCGCTGGAGTACGGCATCGTCGACCAGATCATCTCGACCCGGAAGATGAACAACGAATCCGTCCGCTGACGCGGGCGCGATGTTGTCGTCTGCCGTCCTTGGCACGGTTTGACCGTGTGCGCGTCAAGGTGCACGTCAAAGTGAACCGTGCCAAGGGGGGCCCGAACGGGGGGCCCGGCAAGGTACCGTCGGATATAAGGCAGCACCAGGAGCCGCTGGACTCGTTAGCGTCCAGGCGTCTCCCAGGCGAAGGGGAAGCACACCGTGGCACGCATCGGTGACGGCGGCGATCTGCTCAAGTGCTCGTTCTGCGGCAAGAGCCAGAAGCAGGTCAAGAAGCTCATCGCAGGGCCCGGTGTGTACATCTGCGACGAGTGCATCGACCTCTGCAACGAGATCATCGAGGAGGAGCTCGCGGAGACCAGCGAGGTGCGCTGGGAGGAGCTCCCGAAGCCCCGCGAGATCTACGAGTTCCTCGAGGGGTACGTGGTCGGGCAGGAGGCCGCCAAGAAGGCGCTCTCGGTCGCGGTGTACAACCACTACAAGCGGGTCCAGGCCGGTGAGAACGGCGGCGCGCAGGGCCGGGACGACGCCATCGAGCTGGCCAAGTCCAACATCCTCCTGCTGGGCCCCACCGGCTCGGGCAAGACGCTCCTCGCCCAGACCCTGGCCCGCATGCTGAACGTCCCGTTCGCGATCGCCGACGCGACCGCGCTCACGGAGGCGGGGTACGTCGGCGAGGACGTCGAGAACATCCTGCTCAAGCTGATCCAGGCGGCGGACTACGACGTCAAGAAGGCCGAGACCGGGATCATCTACATCGACGAGATCGACAAGGTGGCCCGCAAGAGCGAGAACCCCTCGATCACCCGTGATGTCTCGGGCGAGGGCGTCCAGCAGGCACTGCTGAAGATCCTCGAGGGCACCACCGCCTCGGTCCCGCCGCAGGGCGGCCGCAAGCACCCGCACCAGGAGTTCATCCAGATCGACACGACGAACGTGCTGTTCATCGTGGGCGGTGCCTTCGCCGGCCTGGACAAGATCATCGAGGCCCGCGCCGGCGCGAAGGGCATCGGCTTCGGCGCGACGATCCGCTCCAAGCGCGAGCTGGAGGCCAAGGACGTCTTCGAGGACGTCATGCCGGAGGACCTGGTCAAGTTCGGCATGATCCCCGAGTTCATCGGCCGCCTCCCCGTGATCACCTCGGTCCACAACCTCGACCGCGAGGCCCTGCTCCAGATCCTGGTCGAGCCCCGCAACGCCCTGGTGAAGCAGTACCAGCGCCTCTTCGAACTCGACGGCGTGGAACTCGACTTCGAGCGTGAGGCCCTGGAGGCCATCGCCGACCAGGCCATCCTCCGCCAGACCGGCGCCCGCGGCCTGCGCGCCATCATGGAGGAGGTCCTGATGTCGGTGATGTACGAGGTCCCGTCCCGCAAGGACGTCGCCCGCGTCGTCATCACCCCGGACGTCGTCCACTCCAACGTCAACCCGACCCTGATCCCCCGGGACGCCCGGGGACGGGGCTCCGGCGAGCAGAAGACGGCGTAACCGCCACGCCGGTCCGCGTACACCGAAGGGCCCCCGGTCAACCGACCGGGGGCCCTTCGGTGTTGTGTGTTGTGCCTGTGAAGGTCAGTCCTTGACGCGTACGTCGTTGCGGAGCTTGGCGGCGAGGTCGGCCGTGTCGTCGACCGACCCGCTCTCACCCGAGGCGAGCGACGCGAGGCTGAACGCCGAGACGTCGGCGACGGTGCTGTGGTCGCCCCAGATGCAGAAGGGCAGCTTCATGGTCTTCGGGGCACCCGTGCTCGACGTCGCGGCTTCGGAGTTGTCGATCTGCGCCACCTGGCACTTCATGATGCCGTCGAAGTCCGCCGGATGGACCGTCTGCGGGCTGCCCAGCAGCTTGCCCTTGGTCTTTTCGCCGCTCTGGTCCTTCAGCGACTCCTGCTTGACCTTGGCGAACGCGGCGTCCACGACGGCCTCGGGGTCGTCGATGGTGCCGTAGACACCGCTGAAGGAAAGGCCCTTGGCAGTCAGACCTGTCCCGTTCCGGTAGGTGGCGCCGGCGTGCTTGGCGTTCTTCACGCCCCACTTCTCGAAGTCGGCGAGGTCGTCGTCGCTCATCGAGCCCGTGGAGCTGCTGTCACCCGTCTTCTTGTACGTTCCGTCGATCACCGTGGCCGGCGTCGTCAGCTTGTGCGGGCCGTCGTCCGCGACGTCCGAGCCGCCGCTCCCGCCGATCAGGAAGGCCGCCCCCACCGCGATCGCGGCCACCACGGCCACCCCACCGATGATCAGCCCGGTCTTCTTCTTGCCGCCGCCGGCTACGGGCGGCTGCGGGACGGTGGGGTAGGGCTGCTGGCCGTACGGCTGCTGCTGGTAGGGGTTCGGCTGCTGCGGGGCGCCCTGCTGGGGGTAGCCGTAGCCGGGCTGGGCCGGAGGGGCCTGCTGGGGGTAGCCGTAGCCGGGCTGGGGGGTCTGCGGCGGCTGGCCGTAGGGCCCCGGCTGGCCGTACGGTCCAGGCTGCCCCGGCTGGCCGTACGGTCCAGGCTGCTGGGGCTGCCCGCCGTACGGGCCCGGCTGGTTGTGACTCATTTTCTGGGTTCCCCTCCAGACTGCTCATGTGTTCCTGACATCCTTGCCCAGGCACAGGAGGGGCGCGGCACCGGGGGCCCCACCGTTACAGAACAAACGCGTTTCGGGACCGCCCCGTGACACCTCTAAACTGACCCCGTGACCGAGAACGCTCAGCAGCAGCCACCAGCGCCCGACACCGAACTGCCGACCCAGTACGCGCCGGCCGATGTAGAGGGGCCGCTGTACGAGCGCTGGGTGGAGCGGGGTTACTTCGAGGCCGACGCGAAGAGCGACAAGCCTCCGTACACCGTCGTCATCCCGCCCCCGAACGTCACCGGCAGCCTGCACCTCGGGCACGCCTTCGAGCACACCCTCATCGACGCCCTGACCCGCCGCAAGCGGATGCAGGGCTACGAGACGCTGTGGCAGCCCGGCATGGACCACGCCGGCATCGCCACGCAGAACGTCGTCGAGCGGGAGCTCGGCAAGGAGGGCAAGTCCCGGCACGACCTGGGCCGGGAGGCCTTCGTCGAGCGCGTCTGGCAGTGGAAGGCCGAGTCCGGTGGGCAGATCAGCGGGCAGATGCGGCGCCTGGGAGACGGCGTCGCCTGGTCGCGTGAGCGCTTCACCATGGACGAGGGGCTGTCCCAGGCCGTCCAGACCATCTTCAAGCGGCTCTACGACGACGAGCTGATCTACCGCGCCGAGCGCATCATCAACTGGTGCCCCCGGTGCCTGACGGCCATCTCGGACATCGAGGTCGAGTACCAGGACGACGACGGCGAGCTCGTCTCCATGAAGTACGGCGAGGGGGACGACACCATCGTCGTCGCCACCACCCGCGCCGAGACGATGCTCGGTGACACCGCCGTCGCCGTCCACCCCGAGGACGAGCGGTACAAGCACCTGGTCGGCAAGCTGATCAGGCTGCCGCTGACCGACCGTTCCATCCCGGTCGTCGCGGACGAGCACGTCGACCCCGAGTTCGGCACCGGCGCCGTCAAGGTCACCCCGGCCCACGACCCGAACGACTTCGAGATCGGTCAGCGCCACGACCTGCCGTCCCTGACGATCATGGACGAGCACGCGGTCATCACGGCCCACGGACCCTTCCAGGGCCTGGACCGGCTGGAGGCCCGGTCGGCGATCGTCGCAGCGCTGCGCGCCGAGGGCCGGATCGTCGCCGAGAAGCGGCCGTACGTCCACTCCGTCGGCCACTGCTCGCGCTGCAAGACGACCATCGAGCCGCGGCTGTCCATGCAGTGGTGGGTCAAGGTCGGCCCGCTGGCGAAGGCGGCCGGCGACGCCGTCCGCGAGGGCAAGGTCAAGATCCACCCGCAGGAGATGGAGAAGCGGTACTTCGACTGGGTCGACAACCTCCACGACTGGTGCATCTCGCGGCAGTTGTGGTGGGGTCACCGGATCCCCGTCTGGTACGGCCCGGAGGGTGAAGTCGTCTGCGTCGGCCCCGACGAGGAGCCGCCGAGCGGTGAGGGCTGGCGTCAGGACACCGATGTCCTCGACACCTGGTTCTCCTCCGGCCTGTGGCCGTTCTCCACGCTCGGCTGGCCCGAACAGACCGAGTCGCTCGCGAAGTTCTACCCGAACTCCGTCCTGGTCACCGGCTACGACATCCTCTTCTTCTGGGTCGCCAGGATGATGATGTTCGGCCTCTACGCGATGGACGGCACCCCGCCGTTCCACACCATCGCCCTGCACGGCATGGTCCGCGACCAGTTCGGCAAGAAGATGTCGAAGTCCTTCGGCAACGCGGTCAACCCGCTGGACTGGATGGACGAGTACGGCTCCGACGCGCTGCGCTTCACCCTCGCGCGCGGCGCCAACCCCGGCGTCGACGTGCCGATCGGCGAGGCGTGGGTCCAGGGCTCCCGCAACTTCGCCAACAAGATCTGGAACGCGACCCGCTTCGCGCTGATGAACGGCGCGACGGTGGAGGGGCCCCTGCCGGACGCGTCCAGGCTCTCGGCGACGGACCGCTGGATCCTCTCCCGCCTCAACTCCGTCATCGCCGAAGTCGACGCGTACTACGAGGACTTCCAGTTCGCGAAGCTCTCCGACGCCCTCTTCCACTTCGCGTGGGACGAGGTCTTCGACTGGTACGTCGAGCTGTCCAAGACGACGTTCCAGGCGGGCGGTGAGGCGGCCGAGGTCAGCAAGCGGGTCCTCGGTGAGGTCCTCGACGTCACGCTGAAGCTGCTGCACCCGGTGGTCCCGTTCGTCACCGAGACCCTGTGGACCACGCTGACGGGCGGCGAGTCCCTCGTGATCGCGGACTGGCCGCAGGACAGCTGCTTCCGCGACCCGGCCGCGGAGCAGGAGATCGAGGCGCTGCAGCAGCTCGTCACCGAGATCCGCCGCTTCCGCAACGACCAGGGCCTGCAGCCCGGCCAGCGGGTCCCGGCCCGGCTGACCCTGGACGGCACGGCCCTCGCCCCGCACGAGGCCGCCATCCGGCAGCTGCTCCGGCTCCAGCCGGAGGGTGACTCCTTCACGGCCACGGCGACCCTGCCGGTCGCCGGCGCCGAGGTCGCCCTCGACCTCTCCGGCACGATCGACGTGGCGGCGGAGCGCAAGCGGCTGGCCAAGGACCTTGCCGCCGCGGAGAAGGAGAAGGCCCAGGCCACCGCCAAGCTCGGCAACGAGGCGTTCCTGGCGAAGGCGCCGGAGCCGGTGGTGGAGAAGATCCGCACGCGGCTCGCCAAGGCGGACGAGGACATCGCGCGGATCGCGGCGCAGCTGGAGCGGCTGCCGCAGGCGTAGGCCCCGGTACGTGGAGGAAGGCCCCCGGAAAAGCGGTTCCGGGGGCCTTCGCCCACCTCTGTCACCGGGGCTCCGTAGACTGGCCCCGTGAGCGACCTCCCCCCGCACGACGCCAGCGACCAGCCCGACCCCCTCGACTCCTTCGAAGAGATCATCGCGGCCGAGACCGACCGCGATCCCGACCTCGCGGTGATCGAGGCCGGCAGCCGTACCCTGCGCACGCAGGGCGGGCCCCCCGAGGCGGACATCCCGGCGCGGCCCGAGGATCCCGAGGTCGACAAGGCGCTGCGCGAGGTCGAGGCGGAGCTGGCGACGCGCTGGGGCGAGACCAAGCTGGAGCCCTCCGTCAGCCGGATCTCCGCGCTGATGGACTTCCTGGGCGAGCCGCAGCGCTCGTACCCTGCCATCCACATCACGGGGACCAACGGCAAGACCTCCACCGCCCGCATGATCGAGGCCCTGCTGGGCGCCTTCGAACTGCGCACCGGCCGCTACACCTCGCCGCACGTGCAGTCGATCACCGAGCGGATCAGCCTGGACGGCGCCCCGATCACCGCCGAGCGGTTCATCGAGACGTACCAGGACATCAAGCCGTACGTGGAGATGGTCGACGACCGTCAGGAGTACCGGCTCTCCTTCTTCGAGGTGCTCACCGGCATGGCGTACGCGGCCTTCGCGGACGCGCCGGTGGACGTGGCCGTCGTCGAGGTGGGGATGGGCGGCAGCTGGGACGCGACGAACGTGATCGACGGTGATGTCGCCGTCGTCACCCCGATCGACCTGGACCACACCGACCGGCTAGGGGAGACGCACGCCGAGATCGCCGGCGAGAAGGCCGGGATCATCAAGCAGGGCGCGACCGTGATCCTGGCCCAGCAGCCGGTGGACGCGGCGCAGGTGCTGCTGAAGAAGGCCGTGGAGGCCGACGCGACGGTGGCCCGGGAAGGGCTCGAGTTCGGGGTCGTGGCACGGCAGGTCGCGGTCGGCGGACAGCTGATGACGCTGCGCGGGCTCGGCGGTGAGTACCCGGAGCTCTATCTCCCCCTGCACGGCGCCCACCAGGCGCACAACGCGGTCGTCGCGCTCGCCGCCGTCGAGGCGTTCTTCGGGGTCGGCGCGCAGCGAGCGGAGCCGCTGGACATCGACACCGTCCGCAAGGCCTTCGCCGCGGTCTCCTCGCCGGGACGAATGGAGGTCGTACGGCGGTCCCCGACCGTCGTCCTGGACGCCGCGCACAACCCGGCGGGCGCGCGGGTGACCGCGGAGGCCGTGGGGGAGGCGTTCGACTTCAGCCGGCTGATCGGGGTGGTCGGGGCCAGCGGCGACAAGAACGTGCGCGGTCTCCTGGAAGCCTTCGAGCCGCTGTTCGCGGAGATCGTCGTCACCCAGAACTCCAGCCACCGGGCGATGGACGCCGACGAACTGGCCGCGATCGCCGTCGAGGTGTTCGGTGAGGAGCGGGTGCAGGTCGAACCGCGGCTGCCGGACGCCCTGGAGGCGGCGATCACCCTGGCCGAGGAGGAGGGCGAGTTCACCGGCGGCGGCGTGCTCGTCACCGGTTCCGTCATCACGGTCGGCGAGGCCCGGCTGCTGCTGGGAAGGGGCTGAGGACTGGCATGCGTACGCTCTGTTCGTCGACCCTGATCGGCGAGTTCTTCATCATCGGCTTCGCGGGACTGGTGGCGATGAAGGACCAGGACCTGTCGACGGCGACCGTGTGGACGGTCTGCGGCATCGCCATGTTCCTGAGCGTGGCACTGTGCGGCATGGTGACCCGGCCCGGCGGCGTGGCCCTCGGCTGGGCCCTGCAGATCGCACTGGTCGTCTCCGGGTTCTACGTCCCGATGATGTTCATCCTCGGCGCGGTGTTCGCGGCGCTGTGGTGGACGTCGGTGCATTTCGGGCGGAAAGTGGACGAGGCGAAGGCGAGATTCGCGGCGCAGGCGGAGAACTCCACCCCAGCTGACGCTGCGTGACACACCCAGAGCACGACCTTGTAATCTCGTGCCACCGCATATGTCAGTAAGAAGGAGCCCTCAGTGACCCAGCGCACCCTCGTCCTGCTCAAGCCCGACGCCGTCCGTCGCGGCCTGACCGGCGAGATCATCGGCCGTATCGAGCGCAAGGCCGGCTGGCAGATCACCGCGCTGGAGCTGCGCACGCTGGACCAGGACACGCTGGAGCAGCACTACGGCGAGCACAAGGGCAAGCCCTTCTACGAGCCGCTCGTGGAGTTCATGTCCTCCGGCCCGGTCGTCGCCATGATCGTCGAGGGTGAGCGGGTCATCGAGGGCGTGCGCGCCCTGGCCGGCCCCACCGACCCGATCGCCGCGCCCCCCGGCTCCATCCGCGGTGACTACGGCGTCATCGTCCGCGAGAACCTCATCCACGCCTCGGACTCCGAGGAGTCCGCCGCCCGCGAGGTGAAGATCTTCTTCCCGGCCCACGCGTAGTCCCTGCCGAGTTTCTGCGGGGGGCTGTACCGGGTGGGGGAGTGCGCCCGGGCCGCCCGCGGCAGGGTGCCGGCTTCGCGCCCCACTCGCACGCACCGGGCCATCGGCAGCCGCGCCCGGAAGTGTCCGGTCCCGTCCGACTTCGGGGGAGCGCGGGGTGGGGCGGGACCGGCCGTCGCGGCACCGCGCCGTGTCCGGACGACCTCCCGCCCCGACCAGGTCATCGGCGGCCGCGCCCAGCCGTGTGCGGTCAGGTCCGGTCCGGCCGGGAGCGCGCGGGGGAGCGCGGGGCGGGCCCGAAGGCCGCGGCCGCCGCGACGCACGGAAAGTCGCGTCGCCGCACACGCCACGACCACTCGCCCGGGGGCTGCGCGCTGTGCGCTGTGGGCGTCACCGGTTCCGGGTCCGCTGGTTCGCGGCACCCGGGGTGGGCGGGTGTGGCCGCGGTCGGCCGGGCCGGTGTGCGCCGCTTCCGGTCGCCGAACGCACGCGCCACGCCGCCTGGCCCACGACGCGCCCCCCGGGCGGGGCCGCGACGGTCGTGTTGCGCCCGGCGGGGTTGTGTGCTGCCGACCTGCCCGTGCCTGCATTCGGGTGGTCCGGTCGCGCCCGGCCGCTCCCCTCGGGAAGTAAGTTTTTCGAGGTTTTTTCTGAGGGTTCGTCACCTGGCATCAGCCGCTGAGCTGCGGCGGCCGTACCTTTTCGGCCGCCGATTGGCATATGCGCGCCGATCGGGGGAACGAGTGCCCCCGTTGGGTCGTCTCCACAAGCGAGGCGCTCGTCCATCTGCTGACAATGGCGAAGACCCTCGCGCAGTGTTCGTGCAGGCGCGTTTACGATGGAAGCCTTCACGTCACAGCACCCACCTCGCCGACCTGAAAAGCCCTCAAAAGCTCGTGGGAAGGCCAGACGAATCCTGATGGGGAACTCAATGTCGTTCATCGGCCGTGACATGGCTGTCGACCTCGGGACCGCCAACACGCTGGTGTACGTCAGGGGTCGCGGGATCGTACTCAACGAGCCGTCCGTCGTCGCGATCAACACGAACACCGGTGGCATCCTCGCGGTCGGCGCCGAAGCCAAGAAGATGATCGGCCGGACCCCGGGCAACATCGTCGCCGTGCGGCCGCTGAAGGACGGCGTCATCGCCGACTTCGAGATCACCGAGCGGATGCTCCGCTACTTCATCCTGAAGATCCACAAGCGGAGGTATCTCGCGAGGCCGCGCGTCGTCGTCTGTGTGCCCTCCGGCATCACCGGCGTCGAGCGCCGCGCCGTGATCGAGGCGTCGTCCCAGGCGGGCGCCCGCCAGGTGCACATCATCGAGGAGCCCATGGCCGCCGCCATCGGCTCCGGCCTGCCGGTCCACGAGGCCACCGGCAACATGGTGGTGGACATCGGCGGCGGCACCACGGAGGTCGCGGTCATCTCGCTCGGCGGCATCGTCACCGCCCAGTCCATCCGCGTCGCCGGCGACGAACTGGACAACGCGATCATCCAGCACATCAAGAAGGAGTACAGCCTTCTGCTGGGTGAGCGGACGGCCGAACAGATCAAGATCACGATCGGCTCGGCGTACGAACTCGACACCGACGAGCACACCGAGATCCGCGGCCGGGACCTGGTGTCCGGGCTGCCGAAGACCGTCGTCATCTCCGCGTCCGAAGTGCGCAAGGCGATCGAGGAGCCCGTCAACGCGATCGTCGACGCCGTCAAGACGACCCTGGACAAGTGCCCGCCGGAGCTGTCCGGCGACATCATGGACCGCGGGATCGTCCTCACCGGTGGCGGCGCCCTGCTGCGCGGACTCGACGAACGGCTGCGCCGGGAGACCGGTATGCCCATCCACATCGCCGAGGACCCGCTGGACAGCGTGGCGCTCGGCTCCGGCAAGTGCGTCGAGGAGTTCGAAGCGCTCCAGCAGGTGCTCGACGCCCAGCCGCGCCGATGACGCGACTCCTCGGTTCCGCCGTACGAGACGATCTCCTCTCGTACGGCGGATCGTTGATATAGAGACATAAGCTCCCGCACCTCGCGAGAGTTGCAACCCGCAAGTTGTATCCCACAAGTTCATCCCGCAAGTTGCATCCCCAGTCGCATTCCAATGAGGAAGGGCACGGCCGCCGCACGTGAGGGACACGAAAGAGAGCCGGCTGCTCCTGGTGCTGCTGATCGCCATCGCGTTCGCGCTGATCACGGTGGACATCCGCGGCGGCGAGAACTCCCCGGTCGACGGCGCCCGCCAGGCCGCGGCCGCGGCCTTCGGCCCGATCGAGAACGGCGTGTCGTCGGTGGTCGACCCGGTCGGCAACGCCGTCACCGCGGTCCGTGACTCCGGTGAGCGGCACGACCGGCTCGCCCGGCTGGAGCAGGAGAACGCGACCCTCAAGGCGAAGCTCGGCAGCAACGACCGTACGCGCAGCCGCCTCAAGCAGCTCGACAAGATGCTGAAGATCGCCGGCGAGGGCCAGTACGGCATCAAGGGCGCCCAGGTCATCGCCATAGGTTCGGCCCAGGGCTTCTCCTGGACCATCACCATCGACGTCGGCGCCGACGACGGCATCAAGCGGGACATGACCGTGCTCAACGGGGACGGCCTGGTCGGGCGCGTCACCACCGTCGGCCCGAACACCTCCACCGTACTGCTCGCCAACGACCCGGACTTCACCGTCGGAACCCGGATGGAGGGCAGCGACGAACTCGGCTTCGCCTCCGGTCAGGGCGACCGCCCGCTGCGCGTCGAACTCCTCGACGGCAAGGCGGAGGTGAAGAAGGGCGACCGGCTCGTCACCTTCGGCTCCCAGTCCGACAAGCCGTTCGTGCCCGGCGTGCCCGTGGGTGTCGTCTCCCGCGTCGACCCCTCCGGCGGCGGCCTGACCCGCACCCTCTCCGTCACCCCGTTCGTGGGCTTCACCAAGCTCGACATCGTCGGCGTGGTCGTCGAGGCCCCGAAGAAGGACCCGCGCGACGAGGTGCTCCCGGCCAAGCCCAAGCCGACCCCGACGCCGACGGTGACCGTGACGGTCACCCCGTCCGCCGACGCGACCGCCAACGCCCAGCAGCAGTAGGAGCCAGAAGTCCCATGCGCCTCAACCGGATCCTGCTCTCCACCGCGCTGGTCGTCGTCGCCCTGGTCGTCCAGGTGAGTGTCCTCGCCCGGCTGCATCTCCCGGGCGCGGTCCCCGACCTGCTGCTGCTCACCGTGCTGGGCCTGGCGATCGTCTACGGTCATGTGGGCGGCGCCCTCATCGGCTTCGGCGCGGGACTCCTCGCCGACGTCGCCCCGCCCGCGGACCACGCCGCCGGCCGGTACGCGCTGGTGCTGTGTGTCGTCGGCTACTTCGCCGGACTCATCAAACCGGAGAACGGCCGCCTGAAGTCGGCCACCGGCCCGATGGTCGTCGTGGTCGCCGCCGCGATCGGCTCGACGCTGCTGTACGCCGGGGTCGGCGCCCTCGTCGGCGACACCGCCGCCCGCCATGTCGGCCTGGTCAGTCTGCTCGTCACGGCCGCCGTCTACGACCTGCTGCTCGCGCCGTTCGTCGTCCCCGGGATCATCGCCCTGGCCCGCCGCCTCGACAACGACCCCCTGGCGGAGACCACCTCCGCGGCCAAGACGGCCGACATCTCCTCCGGCTGGCTCTCCTCCGGCACCGGGCTGCGCATCGGCAGCCAGCGCGGCGGCCTCGGCGCCCTGAAGGCCAGGACCCGCACCCGCACCGCGCGCGTGAGCCGCATCAAGGGGGTCAAGCGGCTGTGAGCACCGGAGAACCGGCGGTCGCAGGGACACGGGGTCAGCGCCCGCCCGCGCACAGCTTCGTCGTATATGACACATACACACACTGAGAGGGGGAGGCAGCCGCAGTGACCAACGCCCACCCGTCTCCCACCACCACCCTTCCAAGGAATGGGCTACGCCCATGACCAACATTCCGGAGACCGGGCGGACCCCAAGGGTCCAGATCCGGCTCGTCGTGATCCAGATCCTCGTCCTCTCCCTGCTCGGCACCCTCGGCGGCCGTCTGTGGTACCTGCAGATCCGGGAGGGCGCCGAGTACCAGAAGGAAGCCTCCGGCAACCACGTCCAGCAGGTCGTCCAGCCCGCCGTCCGCGGCTCGATCCTGGACGCGCGCGGCGTGCCGCTCGCCGACAACGAGACCCGGCTGGTGGTCTCCGCCTCCCGCACCGACCTGCTGAAGCAGAAGGACGACGGCAAGGCGGTCCTCGCCAAGCTGGCCGGGGTCCTCGGCATGGACCCCAAGGAGGTCATGCTGAAGGTCCGGCTGTGCGACGCCAAGACCCCGCAGCCGTGCTGGAACGGCTCCCCGTACCAGCCGATCCCGATCACCGACAAGGCCACTGCGAAGCAGGCCCTGCAGATCCGTGAGCGTGCCGAGGACTTCCCCGGGATCACCGCGGAACCCGAGGCCGTGCGCCGCTACCCGGCCCCCGGCAAGGCCAACACCGCGCAGGTGCTCGGCTACCTCTCGCCGGTCACCGACGGCGAGATCCAGAAGGCCAAGAACACCGACTCGCCCTACCTGCGCTCCGACATGGTCGGCCGCAGCGGTCTCGAGCGCCAGTACGACAAGGCGCTGCGCGGCAAGGCCGGCGTCACCCGCTACGAGGTCGACAACCTCGGCCGTGTCATCGGCAAGGCCCAGGCGGACGCCGCGAAGCCCGGTGCCAACCTCGTCACCAGCATCGACTCCCGGGTCCAGCGGGTCGCCGAGTACGAGCTGGACCACGCGATGAAGGTCGCCCGCCAGCAGTACGACAAGATCACCGGCAGGAACTACAAGGCCGACTCCGGCGCCGTCGTCGTGATGGAGGCCAAGACCGGCCGGATCGTCGCCATGGCGTCCGCCCCGACCTACGACCCCAACGTCTGGGTCGGTGGCATCTCCGGCAAGGACTACAAGGCCCTGACCGGCAAGAACTCCGACTACCCGCTGCTCAACAGGGCCATACAGGGTCAGGCCGCGCCCGGCTCGACCTTCAAGGTGGTCTCCACGGCCGCCGCGGTCCAGGCCGGCTACCCCTGGGACGGCGGCTACCCGTGCACCAGCTCGTACTCGGTGGGCGGCCAGGTCTTCAAGAACTTCGAGGGCGAGAACTTCGGCGACATCTCGCTCGGCCGCGCCCTCGAGGTCTCCTGCGACACCGTCTTCTACGGCCTCGCCGACCGCGAATGGAAGAAGGACGGCGGCATCAACCCGAAGAAGGGCGAGCCCAAGGACTACTTCTTCAAGACCGCCCACCAGTTCGGCCTCGGCAAGGAGACCGGCGTCGACCTGCCCAACGAGGTCACCGGCCGCGTCCCCGACCGCCAGTGGAAGCAGAACTACTGGAAGGCCAACAAGGACGCCTGGTGCAAGAGCGGCAAGAAGAACGGCTCGTACGTGGAGAGGATCGCGTACGAGAACTGCCTCGAGGGCAACAAGATGCGCGAGGGTGACGAGATCAACTACTCCATCGGCCAGGGCGACACCCTCGTCACCCCGATCCAGGAGGCCGCGATCTACGGCGCCGTCGCCAACGGCGGCACCATGTACCAGCCGACCATCGGCAAGGCGGTCATCAGCGCCGACGGCAAGAGCGTCCAGGAGATCAAGCCGAAGAGGACGGGGAAGCTGCCGGTCAGCCAGGCCACCCTCAAGGGCATGAACGAGGCCTTCGCGGGCGTCATCACCCGCGGTACCGCCGCCTGGAAGTTCGGCGGCTGGCCCCAGGACAAGATCGCCCTGCACGCCAAGACCGGTACCGCGGAGGTCTACGGCAAGCAGACCACGTCCTGGCTGGCCACCTACTCCAAGGACTACACGGTCATCATGACCATCGCCCAGGCCGGTACGGGTTCCGGCGCCTCCGGTGAGGCCGTGCGCAACATCTACAGCGCGCTCTACGGCGTCCAGTCGGACGGCTCGATCGACAAGAAGAAGGCGCTGCTGCCCGAGCCCCAGAAGGGCCTGCCGAAGGTCCGCACCGACGGCACCATCGCCACCCCCAAGGTCTCCGGCGACCCCGCCAAGGACATCCAGGCCACCCCGTCCGGCTCCCCGTCCCCGGACGACTCGCAGCCCGCCGCGACCACGGCCTCACCCGAGACCGGCAACCGCAACACCCGCAGAAGGCCTCGCAAGAGGGGAAGCCGGAGGATGCCCGCATGACCGGCGCCAACACCTTCTCCGTCTCCGGCTACGGCCCCGAGCGGGCCGGCTGGACCCGGCTGCTCGCCCGCGACTCGGTGGCCCGCCGACTGGACTGGCCGATGCTGCTCGCGGCCCTCGCCCTGTCGCTGCTCGGCTCCCTGCTCGTCTACTCCGCGACCCGCAACCGCACCGAGATCAACCAGGGCGACCCGTACTACTTCCTGATCCGGCACATCATGAACACCGGCATCGGGCTCGCCCTGATGATCGGCACCGTCTGGCTCGGCCACCGCGCCCTGCGCAACTTCGTGCCGATCCTCTACGGGCTGTCGGTCTTCGGCATCCTGCTGGTGCTCACCCCGCTCGGCTCCACGGTCAACGGTGCGCACTCCTGGATCGTGCTCGGCGGCGGCTTCTCGCTCCAGCCCTCCGAGTTCGTGAAGATCACGATCATCCTCGGCATGGCGATGCTGCTCGCCGCCCGGGTCGACGCGGGCGACAAGAAGTACCCCGACCACCGCACGGTCCTGCAGTCCCTGGGCCTGGCCGCCGTACCGATCATGATCGTGCTGCTCATGCCCGACCTCGGCTCGGTGATGGTCATGGTGATCATCATCCTGGGCGTGCTGCTCGCCTCCGGCGCATCCAACCGCTGGGTGTTCGGCCTCATCGGCGCGGGCGCGCTCGGCGCGATCGCGGTCTGGCAGCTGCACATCCTGGACGAGTACCAGATCAACCGCTTCGCGGCCTTCGCCAACCCCGACCTCGACCCCGCGGGCGTCGGCTACAACACCAACCAGGCCCGCATCGCGATCGGCTCCGGCGGACTGACCGGCGCCGGCCTGTTCCACGGCTCGCAGACCACCGGCCAGTTCGTGCCCGAGCAGCAGACCGACTTCGTCTTCACCGTCGCCGGGGAGGAACTGGGCTTCGTCGGGGCGGGCCTGATAATCCTCCTGCTGGGTGTGGTCCTCTGGCGGGCCTGCCGCATCGCCCGCGAGACGACCGAGCTGTACGGCACGATCGTGGCCGCCGGGATCGTGGCCTGGTTCGCCTTCCAGGCCTTCGAGAACATCGGCATGACCCTCGGCATCATGCCGGTCACCGGTCTGCCGCTGCCGTTCGTGTCGTACGGCGGCTCGTCGATGTTCGCGGTGTGGGTGGCGGTGGGACTCCTGCAGTCGATCAGGGTGCAACGACCGATGTCCGCATAGGAGGTCCAGCGGGGCGGATCGCGACTAGATTCGGTTCATGGCGGATGTGAAGCGGGAGACAGAGCGCAAGTACGAGTCCCACCAGAGCGGCCTGCCCGACCTGACCGGCGTCGGCGGGGTGACGGCGGTCCTGGACAAGGGCGTGGTGGAGCTGGACGCCACCTACTACGACACGCCCGACGAGCGCCTGGCCGCCGACGGTGTCACCCTGCGGCGCCGCACCGGCGGCTCCGACGCGGGCTGGCACCTGAAACTCCCGGTCGCCCCGGGAGTACGCGACGAGATCCGGGCGCCCCTGTCCGACACCGTCCCGGACGACCTCACCGCCCTGGCCCGCTCCCGCGTCCGCGACGCCGAACTGGTCCCCGTCGTACGGCTCCGCTCCGTCCGCGACGTACGCCACCTCGTCGACACCGACGGCCGGCTGCTCGCCGAGGCCAGCGTGGACGCCGTGACGGCGGAGCGGCTCACCGCCGCCGGCGGCCTCACCCAGTGGACCGAGATCGAGGTCGAACTCGCCGACGGCGGGGACCCGGCCTTCCTCGACCTGGTCGACAAGCGGCTGCGCAAGGCCGACGTACGACCCTCCAAGTCACCGTCGAAGCTGGCCCGGGCGCTCGCCGAGACCGCGCCGAAGAGGAAGAAGGGGAAGGCGGGTCAGAAAGGACAGCGCGGGCGGGAGGCCGCCCCGCCCGTCACCGCCGGCGACCACGTCCTCGCCTACCTCCGCGCCCAGCGGAACGCGATCGTCGCGCTCGACCCGGCCGTACGCAGGGACGTCGAGGACTCCGTCCACCAGATGCGGGTCGCCACCCGCCGCGCCCGCAGCGCGCTGCGGGCCTACCGGGCGCTGTTCGACCGGGCCGTCACCGACCCGATCGGCGCGGAGCTGAAGTGGCTGGCGGGCGAACTGGGCGTGGACCGCGACCGCGAGGTGCTGGCCGAACGTCTGACGGGCGACCTCGCCGCACTGCCGGACACCCTGGTCTCCGGCCCGGTCGGCGACCGGCTGCGCATCTGGGCGGAGGGCCGGCGCGGCGGATCACGGTCCCGTCTCCTCGGCGTCCTCGACTCCGCGCGCCACATGGCGCTGCTCGACGCCCTGGACGCCCTGCTCGCGGACCCGCCGCTGCGGGGGCCGGCGGGCAAGAAGCCCGGCAAGGTCATCGCCAAGGCCGTACGCGACGAGCTCCGCCGGGTCTCCGGGCTCGTCGAGCTCGCGATCGACACACCCCCCGGCCAGGACCGCGACGTCGCCGTGCACGAGGCCCGCAAGAAGGCCAAGCGCGCCCGCTACGCGGCCGAGGCGGCCGTCCCGGCCCTCGGTGACCCGGCCGCCGTCCTGGCCAGGTCCATGAAGTCCATGACGCAGCTCCTCGGCGACCACCAGGACAGCGTCATGGCCCGCCAGGCCCTGCGCGAACTGTCCGCCGTGGCGCACGCGGCGGGGGAGTCCGACTTCACGTACGGGCTGCTGTACGGGCGGGAGGAGCAGCGGGCGGCGACGGTGGAGGGCGAGCTGCCGGGTGCCTGGCGGAAGGCGACGTCCCGGGCGTCCGTCTGAGCGTACGGGAGAGGTCTCCGACCGGGTTACGCTAGACAGTCACTCTCCCCCAGCCTCCGGCCGGGGGTGCCCCCCGGTCAGCTCACGAAGGTAACCCCCGCGATGTCTGTCGAGTCGGTGTTCCCACAGCTCGAGGCCCTGCTCCCGCACGTGCAGAAGCCGATCCAGTACGTCGGCGGAGAACTCAACTCCACCGTCAAGGACTGGGACGAGTGCGACGTCCGCTGGGCGCTCATGTACCCGGACGCGTACGAGGTCGGCCTGCCCAACCAGGGCGTCATGATCCTCTACGAGGTCCTCAACGAGCAGCGGGGCGTCCTCGCCGAGCGCACCTACAGCGTGTGGCCGGACCTGGAGGCGCTGATGCGGGAGCACGGCGTCCCGCAGTTCACGGTGGACAGCCACCGCCCGGTGAAGGCCTTCGACGTGTTCGGCCTGTCCTTCTCCACGGAGCTGGGCTACACGAACATGCTGACGGCGCTCGACCTGGCCGGCATCCCGCTGGAGTCCAAGGACCGCACCGTCGACGACCCGATCGTCCTGGCCGGCGGCCACGCGGCGTTCAATCCCGAGCCGATCGCCGACTTCATCGACGCGGCGGTCATCGGCGACGGCGAGCAGGCCGTGCTCGACATGACGCGAATCATCAAGGAGTGGAAGGCGGAGGGCCGTCCCGGCGGCCGCGACGAGGTCCTCCTCCGGCTGGCGAAGACCGGCGGGGTCTACATCCCGGCCTTCTACGACGTCGAGTACCTGCCCGACGGCCGTATCGCCCGTGTCGTCCCCAACCGTTCCGGCGTCCCGTGGCGGGTCTCCAAGCACACGGTCATGGACCTGGACGAGTGGCCCTACCCCAAGCAGCCCCTGGTCCCGCTCGCGGAGACCGTCCACGAGCGCATGTCGGTGGAGATCTTCCGCGGCTGCACCCGCGGCTGCCGCTTCTGCCAGGCGGGCATGATCACCCGCCCGGTGCGCGAGCGCTCCATCACGGGCATCGGCGAGATGGTGGAGAAGGGCCTGAAGGCCACCGGCTTCGAAGAGGTCGGTCTCCTCTCCCTCTCCTCCGCGGACCACTCGGAGATCGGTGACGTCGCCAAGGGCCTGGCGGACCGCTACGAGGACGACAAGATCGGCCTCTCGCTGCCCTCCACCCGCGTGGACGCCTTCAACATCGACCTGGCCAACGAACTGACCCGCAACGGCCGCCGCTCCGGCCTGACCTTCGCCCCCGAAGGCGGCTCGGAGCGCATCCGCAAGGTCATCAACAAGATGGTCTCGGAAGAGGACCTGATCAGGACCGTCGCCACCGCCTACGGCAACGGCTGGCGCCAGGTGAAGCTGTACTTCATGTGCGGCCTGCCCACCGAGACCGACGAAGACGTCCTGCAGATCGCCGACATGGCCACGCGGGTCATCCAGAAGGGCCGCGAGGTGTCGAGGTCCAACGACATCCGCTGCACGGTCTCCATCGGCGGCTTCGTGCCCAAGCCCCACACCCCCTTCCAGTGGGCCCCGCAGCTCTCGGCGGAGGAGACGGACGCCCGCCTCGAGAAGCTCCGTGACAAGATCCGCGGCGACAAGAAGTACGGCCGCTCCATCGGCTTCCGCTACCACGACGGCAAGCCGGGCATCGTCGAGGGCCTGCTCTCCCGCGGCGACCGCCGCATCGGCGCCGTCATCCGCGCCGTCTACGACGACGGCGGCCGCTTCGACGGCTGGCGCGAGCACTTCAGTTACGACCGCTGGATGGCCTGCGCCGACAAGGCCCTCGCCCCCTTCGGTGTGGACGTCGACTGGTACACCACCCGGGAGCGCACCTACGAGGAGGTCCTCCCCTGGGACCACCTCGACTCCGGCCTCGACAAGGACTGGCTCTGGGAGGACTGGCAGGACGCGCTCGACGAGACCGAGGTCGAGGACTGCCGCTGGACGCCGTGCTTCGACTGCGGCGTGTGCCCCCAGTTCGACACATGGCCACAACTGAGCCAGAGCGGCAAGAAGCTCCTGCCGCTGACGGTCAAGAAGTCCTCTCCGACCAGCTGAAACGGGCTCTGACGTGAGTGATGATCCGCTGCGGCGCCTCGCCGGCGCTATGGCGGAAGTCACAGAGGAAGAGGCTGCGGCACTGTTGAGCATGCTCGGCGTGCAACGGGGGCGGCAGCAGTTGCCCCAGCAAGTGTCCAGAACGCCGCTGCCGGGGCCTGGAGGCTCGTCCGGCGTCTGCTCCGAGGTGGAGTGGGTGTAAGCACTGAGGGAGCCGCCGCTCAGGACCATCTGAGCGGCGGCTTCGTGTTGCCAGGGAAGTGAGATGTTCGATCAGGGCGGTCTCGCAGTTCGGAGGCGGCGCTGCGTCACAACCGTCAGGACGTGATCTTCACAGTTCGGTGTGAAGCTATTTCCCTCACGCTGAGACTGTCGTGGCCGCTTCCCACTTCGAGCCCCTAGCGCCACCGAGGCGAGCAAAGCATTCGATCAAGTGGCCGAAGGCTCAGGTCGACAGAGCTCCATCGCTGACGACTACGTACCCGCACCCTTGGCCACGCATGCCCGTGAGGCCCTTGATGCTGCAACTGAGCCTGGGCGACGCTCAGTTGCAGTCCACATGCGTCCCCGACGCAACCCTTCGACACTCACGAAGGAGTGGAATATCAGCGAATCACCAGTCGCACCAGTCGGCAGTCAGCTACCCTAATTAGCCCTGCGGATCAGGGAAGGGGCGGGGAAGGGCGGGCTAACTGACCGGGTGGCACTGGTTGCGCAGAGGGGCTATCGAACGCTTGAGTGAATTGCACTAGGCGTCGCACTGGACTCGATGGTCGCCTGGGACGTCGACTTGCTGCACGGCTGACGGCATGCTCGAAATTTTAGAAGACTCCGGGGGGTTCGGTGCACATTAAGTCGTTTCGAGTTCAGAACTTTCGCCGCCTGAAGAACGTCCGAGTAGACCTCGATGAGAAAACAACGATTTTTGTTGGCGCGAATAACAGCGGCAAGACGTCTGCAACTCACGTGTTCCAACGGTTCCTAGACCCCAAGGTTCGATTCCAGATCTACGATTTCACGGCCGACTGTTGGGATGCATTCAACAGCCTCGGTTCTGCAGTGGATCAAACGGAATTGGACCTACCCAATATCTATTTCGATCTTTGGTTCGAGGTTGATGAAGACAACGTGCATCGCGTCCTCAATCTCTTGCCAGGCCTCGACTGGGACGGGGAACCTGTGGGGTTGCGTATGGTTTATGCGCCCAAAGACCCTTCCTCGTTGATGATGAATTACCAGAAGTCGCGGAGCGATAGGAAGCTTCCTGACGAGAGTTCTGATAGTGCTTACAAGCCGTGGCCCCTGAATCTAACCGATTATCTCACCAAGCGGCTGACGAGCGAATATGAGATCAAGTATTACGCACTTGATGCTCGTCAGTGCGATGCCGACCTAATTCCGAGAGACGGATACGAGCCGTTCTACCTTGGAACGAACGCCACCGGCGCCGGCGCTATGGTCAGTTCGCTCATCAAGGTTGACTTTCTTAATGCCCAGCGGCATCTCACGGATTCAGAATCGCACGGTCGAGCCGAGGACTTGTCTCGGAGACTCAGTAGGTACTATCAGCGCAATTTGCAGAAGTTTGAAACTGACCTCGATGCCCTTAGCGCTATCGCTAACTCGGAATCGGCCCTCAACGAGCATTTTGCTCAAGCGTTTGATTCTATTCTGAAGAGTATTGAGCATCTTGGATACCCAGGGGCTACCAATGCTGGCCTCGTAGTCAAGGCCTCGTTCAATGTGCAGAACATGCTAAGCACAAATGCACGCGTTCACTACGCGCTTCCCTCGTCCAGGGGGTCCCTGCTCCCTGATTCATCACAGGTACTGCCAGATCAATACAATGGCCTAGGGTTCAAGAATTTGATCTACATGGCTGTTGAGATCTTGGACTTCCACCATGCTTGGGAAGATGTAGATGACCATCGTCCACCAGTACACCTAATCATGATCGAAGAGCCAGAAGCCCATCTGCACGCTCAACTGCAACAGGTGTTCATTCGCAGAGTCTTCGAACTTCTCCCCGAGGCTAAATCTGGGTTCCATACTCAGATGGTTGTCACGACTCACTCGTCGCACATCTTGTACGAGAGCAGCTTCAAGCCGATTCGGTATTTCTGCCGAGATAGCGGTACGCAATCGGTGCATTGCAGCGAGGTCAAGAACCTGTCGGTCTTCTATAACGGAGAAGAAGAGGCGACACGAGATTTCTTGCAACAGTATCTGAAACTCACCCATTGCGACCTATTCTTCGCCGATGCTGTTATTTTGGTCGAAGGAAATGTTGAGCGACTGCTGTTGCCTCTAGTCATAGAGCGAAAATTTCCTGCGTTGAAGGCGTGCCATCTCACTATCCTCGAAGTGGGCGGAGCGTTCGCGCATGTATTTCAGGAGCTGCTTGAATTTTTGGAGATCACCACCTTGGCCATCACGGACCTCGACAGTGTTGGGCCACCGGAAGTTAACAGTGCTGAAGCGAAGGATTCCGAAGGGAGCCGTGCGTGCAAGACGACTGTGCCGCACGCCATCACCTCAAACGAGACGCTTAAACATTGGTTTCCTAAGCTGACCACGATTGAAGAGTTGCTAGACCTTCCAGACAGCGAAAAGGTCGTTAAGCTCGATGGGGAGGAGGCTGGCAACATCCGAGTTGCGTACCAGACCCGCCAGCCTACTGTATGGGGTTCTAATGGGATTGAGCTGGCTGGTCGAACCCTCGAAGAGGCCTTCGCCCTGGAGAATTTGACTTGGACTCAAGAACCATCGAGAAAGGCCATCGGCCTCACTATCCCTAAGTCAAACCAAATGACTCTTGAACAACTACACGATGCGCTTTTCGCTCGGGTTCGAAACCTCGATAAAACGAGGTTTGCTCTAGGCCTTATTGCTGAGAAAGACACCGCATGGAAACCGCCGCAGTACATCATGGACGGGTTGGATTGGCTTTGTGCGCAGTTATTGTCTCCACCTGTGGGCTCTTCGGTCGGGGGTGAGGTGAAATGAAATCACGAGTTTCTGCCCCAGACACTCCTGCAGATATTAAGTTGCGTGGCCTCCTGGACGGTGATCAACTTCGATCCTTCATCGTGGTTGCCGGCGCCGGTTCAGGCAAGACAACTTCTCTGGTGAAGGCACTTGATTATGTAGTGACGCGGCATGGCGCCCAGCTAAGGGCTCGAACCCAGCAGGTTGCATGCGTTACCTACACCGAAGTGGCAGCTAAGGAGATCCACGCAGATGTGGCCAACAGTCCTCTAGTCTCCGTGTCCACCATCCATAGTTTTCTGTGGACTCTAATTAAGCCGTTCCAGAGAGATATAGCCAAGTGGGTGCGTAGTCATGTAGAGGGCTTGATTCATGAGATCAAAGAAAAGCAGAAAAATTACACAACGCGCACGCGTAACACCACGGTGACGAAGGATAAATCTGATCTGGAGAAACTTGGTGCTCAGCTTCGACTAATCAACGAGGTCAAGCGTTACTCATACGGTGTCGGAAGTGACTATGCAAAGGGAATCCTAGGGCATGAGGATATCATCGCAATGGTTCCCGACCTGATCCTCAGTAGCAAGCTTCTTAAGCAAATCGTGGCCAGTAAATATCCGTATATCTTTGTTGATGAGAGCCAGGATACCTTTCCTAAAGTCGTCGAAGCGCTTAAATCTGTTGATGCTCAGGTGAAAGGTGCCATCTGCTTAGGGTTTTTTGGAGACCCCATGCAGAACATTTTTCAACGGGGGGTTGGTTCGATTATTCGAGAGCAAGGGTGGGAACGAATCGAGAAACCCGAAAATTTCCGTAGTTCAACTAGGGTTCTCAACGTTGTTAACCATGTTCGATCTGAAGCCGACGGCATGGTCCAGGTTTCCGGGCGTTCCCCGGAAGAGCGGAACCCTGGCGAGTTCTTTCTCTTCGTTCTTCCTGCCGATGATCAGCGGAGTGAACGACTGGAGCGCGTGCGAGACTGGCTTGGACAGCACAGTAACGCTGGTAGCTGGGATGCGGACTCGGCTAACGACGGTGAGGGTGCGAAGATCCTCATGATCGTTCACCGAATGGTGGCCAAGCGCATGGGTTTCGAGCATCTCTACGCAGCTTTCCACGATAGCGGCTCGAAGAGCTTGAAGGAAGCTTTTGACGAAGGAAATGCCTGGCCGCTTCGACCCTTTGATGAGGTTATTCTTCCCGTTTGCGCGGCCGATAGTGTTGACTCTCCGGTCGTGATTTCTACCCTTCGTCAAAGTGGTGGAGTATTCAATGACGAGGTCCCCGACCAGGATGTCAGGAAGAAGCTGGCTCTTGCGCGTGACGCTGTGGCACAACTTCGCGAGACTGTGGCAAAGGGTGGTCCAGGCTCTATTGGGAAGGCTCTGAAGCTGGCTCTAACCGCAAACCTTATTTCCCCGGACCCGCGACTCTCCGTTTACCTAGAGCCGGAGGGTCAGCATGCCGAGATCGTGCTGTCCACGGAGACCAAAGAGACCCTAGACGCCTTTATGGCCTGCAACGTAGGCGAACTCTCGGATTACTTCAGGTACATTCGACAACAGTCTCCCTATTCTACGCAGCATGGGACTAAGGGGGCAGAATTCTCTAAAGTCATAGTTGTCCTGGATGACGATGAAGGAAAGTATGGCCTTTATTCCTATGAGAAGCTATTTGGAATCAAGGAACTTTCGGATACTGACAAGCGAAACTTGACTGCGGGGAAAGAATCGGTCTTGGAGCGGACTAGGCGCCTTCTTTATGTGTGTGTTTCACGCGCGGTTGATTCACTTGCCCTTGTTGTGTTCGTAAGCGACCCGGTTACGGCCAAGTCGGTGATTGGGAAATCGAATATTGCAGATGGGGCGTCTATCTTGACTGAAGCTGACCTCGCAGTTTTTTAGTCAGCTAGCGAACCAATGGAGACAGCAGTGTTCTTGCCTGGCTGCCGTTTCTGGCTAGGTATTTAGTTGCGAAGGCTCGTCTAGAGCCTGTCCGTCTGAAAGTTCACCCGTCGGACCTCAATCTCGCCGTGTCGTGCACAACTGGGTACGGTCTAAGTCGTATCCGGTGCACGTCGGGTTGGTCACCCGTAGTCGTGCGCTGGTTGATCGCGTGCGACTAGGGGAGCTGGTACGGGCATGGCGGTTGACGCTGCTCGGTCGGAAGAGGGGTTCACGTCGGCGAGAGCTGCGGGGGTGATGAGGGACGCGTGCCGGGCGGCGGGGCTGGATGGCGGGGGCGCGGAGCTGATCCGGTTCGGGGAGAACGCTCTGTTCCGGCTGACGTCGGTACCCGTGGTCGTGCGCGTGGCGCGGGGGGAGGAGTGGCTACCCAAAGCGCGTATCGAGGTGGCCGTGTCGCGGTGGTTGGCAGGGGAGGGCTTCCCCGGGGCGCGCATCCTCGATGACCTCGAACAGCCACTCGTGGTCGACGGTCACCCGGTGACCTTCTGGCATCTCATCCGTGAGGGTGACCGTAAGGCGACGTACGGGGAACTGGGCGGCATCCTGCGAGACCTCCACTCCATGACGCTGCCGGCCGGGGTGGAGTTTCCCTCGTTCGACCCCTTCGACAAGCAAGAACTGCGGATCGACCGGGCCCCGATTCCGGAGGACGATCGAGTCTTCCTGCGGAAGCGCTGGCGTGAGCTGCGTGACCAGTTCGGAGAGCTGAGCTTCGGGACCCCCAAGGGGCCTGTGCATGGCGATGCCCACGTGCAGAACCTCATGGTGGACGATCAAGGGCACGTCATCCTGATCGACTTTGAGGCGTTCTGCTTCGATCACCCGGAATGGGACCTGATGGTCACGGCCACGGAGCATCACAGTCTTGGGTGGCAGACCGACGAGGAGTACGCCGAATTCGTGCGGGCCTACGGGCGCGACCTGTACGACTGGCCTGGTTATGACACGCTTCGGCGGCTCCAAGAGTTCGGCATGACGACCTGGCTTATGCAGAACGTGCGGGAGGACGAGAGGACGGCTGCCGAGTATCGCCGGCGCATCTCGGCCCTGCGCAACGATGACGCGCCTCGGGACTGGCGGCCGTGGTAGCCGCTATTCGTCGTCGTCCAGCCGGGCCAGTGCCTCACTCACCTTCTCGTTGAAGGCGACCACGGCGGGGTGGGCCACGTGCGCGCTCACCTCGGCCTGGAAGTCGGTCACGTAGCGCTGGAAGCGGGAGGACTGGAGGGAGTCTCCGCCGTCGACTGCGAGACTCGCCGTGGTGACCGCGGCTTCCAACTCGCCGTCTATGAGCTGGCTCTGCGCGAGCACCATGCGGCAGAAACCGAGGGTGCGGGCGTACGCCGGGTCGGTGCTGTCGACGGCGCGCTGTGCCTGCTCAACTGCTTCCCGGCGCATCCGTAGATCGCGGAAGCAGTGGCAGAACTCGCCCGTGAGCTCCGCTTCGTCGAAGTAGCCCAGCCATGCGGGGTCCTCGGCACTGTCGGCCTGCTCGAAGTGGCGTGCCGCCTCGTTCATCGCCCGGGCTGCGCCTACCTTTTCGCCCGCGTTGGAGAGGGCTCGGGCCTCCATCGCCCAATAGTTGGACATGGCGCGTGGGGTGGCTCGGCCCTTGGCGCCCTCGACGGCGGCGCGGGCCAGTTGGATGGCCTGGGCGTGGTTGCCGAGATAGTTCGCCTGGTGGCTGAGGTTGCCGAGGATGCGGGCGCCGAACATACGGTCATCGATGACCTGCGTCAGCCGGAGCGTGGACGACAGGTAGCGGTGGGCGAGCCGGTGGTTTCCAGTGTCGTACGCGGTCCACGCGAGAAGCTGAGAGACCTCAGCGGCGGCGCCGAATAAGGCGGTGCCCACCTTTTCGCTGTAACTGGCGTCCAGCAACGGCAGGACTTCGTGGCGGAAGTAGTGGCGCAGTGCTTTGTGGCCGTGGCCTCCGCCGTACTTGAAGTCGAGCTGCATGAACATGCCTGCGGCGTCCCTGATCGCACGTACGTCGCGCATGCCGACGCGTTGGCGTCCGGGGCGATCGGCTTGGATGCCATCGGGGCGCGCGATCATCCATGACAGGACGGCGGAGCTGAGGTCTCCGTCGGCAACGATCAGCGGGTCGTCGGCCGGGGTTTCAGACCGCTCGTCGGCAAGACTGCCCAGTGTGGAGAGCACGTCGGGAACGGTGCCCGGGTAGCCGACCGGCTGAGGGTCGGCGGGCCGTGAGTGGTCGAAGAAGCCGAGATCGCCGGGTGTGATGCGGCGTCCGAGTTTGGTGCTCAGTACGTCCGCCATGATCGCCGCTGTCTGCGGTTGGATGCCGGCGCCGTCCCGCCAGCGCTGTACGGAGACGTGCGTCGTTCCAAGACTGATGCCGCGTGCGGCGGCTGTGTCCTTCATGCGCTTCGCGAGGCCCTTGTTCGAGACCTTGGCCTGCTCCATGACAGCGATCAACGGCGCGTTCGGCTCTCGGCTCATGCTCCCCTGCCAACCCGAGAATGACGGCAAGTGTTCATCGTGTCACAGCAGTATCAGCTTTGGGGGGTTCATGGATGAACCCCCTTGCCCTTGCCGGTGTTCACGTGAACCCCCTGGTGAACGCTCCCGGTCACGCCTGCTTCGCCGTGTACTGGCTTGCGTGAAGCAAGCGGTGTCTTGAGGGCCGCGGGGCCGCGGAAGGGGAAGCCGATGGACGCGGGGAAGACCGAACGTCTGGCGGGTGAGCTTGATGCTTACGCGCACTGGTTCGTGAGGCCGGAGCCGTTCTCCGACGGGCACTTCCTGGCGTTGACGCTCTTCGCCGAGTTCGGTGACACGGCGCGCGTCGCTCGCGACATGACGGCGGTGTTCCTCCGGGGTGCGGGTGCCGATGAGATCGTTGACGACGCTCGGTTGGTCGTCTCGGAACTGGTCGGCAACGTGGTGAACCACGCCGTGCCGGACCGGCATCTGTCCTCCCCTGGTAGCTGCCGGCGCATCGACGTGATCTTCAAGATGTGGCCGAAGTGGCTCTTCATCGGGGTCGCCGATGAGGACTCGACTCCTCCGCTGCTGCCGGTGGGAGAGGTGTTCTCCCCGGGACTGCTGGGAGAGCTGTCTGAGGCGGTGCTACCCGACAGCGGTCGGGGACTGCTCATCGCTCAGCGCCTGGCGGCGTCGGTCTGGTGGACGCCGGAGGACCGGGGCGGCAAGACGGTTTGGTGCCGATTCGATCTGAACGGCGGAGTGGAGTCCGTACCGCACTGGTGATCTCCGGGCTGCCGTCCTCGTTTCGCTCCTTCGCGATCGGGAGCGGGCGGCGGCCCGGTACGGCCGGAGTCTGACCCCTTCGGCCAGGGCGCGGCTCCTCCGGATTTTCGGGAGCTCCCCCACGGCCGGAGGGCCGCGCCTCACAACCACAAACCGAGACCGGGCCACCCCATCAGCCCTGGAAAGCGAAGGGTGGCCCGGTTGGGAACGCGGCGGTTCCCGGTGCCTGATGGTACCGGGGCCGTCGTGCTGCGCGTCTGCCCTGGTCCACAGAGAGTTGACGATCCGTTACATAGATCGGGACAGAGGTGGGCAACGTGACTGGCTCGGGTGAGAGCTGGCTGAGCGACGGTCTTGATGACATTGCAGGAGACGACGACGGTCTGTGGGTGCCGGGAGTCGACTATGTGGCGGGCTGGCGCACTGGGCGTGCGGCTGCCGACCGGTTGAATCGCGCGCTGCTCGGGGTGGGCTTCGAGCTGTCCGCCGTGCGGGCGGTGGCCTCGACGGACCGGGATGGGCGCGGGGTTGTGCGGCTGGCGGGCCGGCCGGAAGCGGCTGAACTGCTTGCCGGGCTCCTGGAGACGCTTGCCGACGGCACCGACGGTGCGGCATGAGGGGCACTGGCGCCGGTGAGCGGCGCGCGTGGGCACGTCGCCTGCCGGAGAGACTTTGGGCGGTAGCTGCCATGGGGCGAGTGAACAGGGGGCCCTACGCTGGCCCGGCGAATCGGGCAGGCACTGGTCCTGCCCGCGTACGTGCCCGATGGGCCCCCTGTTCTTCGAGGCTCGCCCCATGGGAGCTGCCTAAAGTCTCGGAGGCCGGCGACCCCCGGCCGACCACGCCCCGGCCCTCGACGGCCGTTCGACGCCTCCACTCCTTGAGCGTCCTGCGGTGCGGGGCGTCCGGCGGCCGGACGGGACCGGCGGCCACGCCGCACGCCCGGCCGGGGCGGCCGGGCGGCCCGGCGCGCCGCAGGCGCGCCCTTGAGGAAGTGAAGGCGGTTTCGACCGATGCCTCTCGCCCCTCATGCCTGGCGGCGTCGGGCGGGTTGCTTGTCGGCGGTGATCCGATAGGTGATCTCGGCACGGTCCGCGCCGACGCGCAGTTCTTCGAGGATCAGCGGGCGGTCGTCGGTGCCGTGCGCGACACGGGCCAGGTGCAGGATCGGAGTCGCGTCCGGGAGCTGGAGCGTGCCGCGCTCGTCGGGCAGCGGCATGCGGGCCCGGACTGTCTCCGACCACCACAGGGCGTGTCCGTCCTGGGTGAGCAGTCGGTAGACCGCTGCCGGACGCTTGCAGGGCTCCTCCCTCAGCAGCGGGACGGCTTCGGCCACCTCGAAGGGGATCAGCGTGCGGTGCATGGCGCGGGTGCCGGTGCTCGGATCGATCAGCAGTCGGTCACAGCCGAAGAGCGCTTCTTCTTCGTCGAGTTGGAGCAGACGACCCGTGGCCTTGGTGGTGCGGGTGCGGTACGTGGCCGGCTCCTCGGCCTCCTCCCACACGTCGCCGTTGGGCATGGTGAACCTGCCGTCGCTGGTGCGGCTGATGCGGCGCTCGATGGTGAGCGCGGGCTGACCGTCGGAGCGTACGAAGCTGCCCTTGCCATGCCGTACATCGATCAGCCCTTCCGCGCGCAGTGCGGCGATCGCGTTGCGCACGGTGGGGCGGGAGACCCCGTAACGGGCGATCAGCTGGGCCTCCGACGGCAACGGGGAGGCGGGCGCGAACTCGCCGGACAGGATCGCCTCTCGGATGGCGGCGGCCACCTGCTGGTAGAGGGCTCCGGGGCGCTGGATCTCCGTCATCTCGGCTTCTCCGGTTCGGTGTCGTAGGCACGTCGCACGCGCGTCATCACTCGTCAGCATAAGTAGTTGCGCCCTTGCCGTACAGCGCTCCATAGTCATCACTCGTAAGGACAAGTGACGTCCGGATGTGCTGGGCGTCCCAGCTGGCCAAGGAGGCCGAAGAAACATGCAGTCCATTCCTGTGGACACGGCGCGACTGGGCGTACTGCGGTGCGCCATCGCGCCGGAGGCGAAGATCAGCAACCCCGAGACGCAGGAGGTGAAGAAGGACCGGGACGGCAATCCGGTGTTCACCGTGGCCGTCACGGTGCGGCAGGACCGGCGGCGGATCTCCGTCATCGAGATCGCGGTGACCGGTGAGCCCAAGGGCATCGAGGAAGGGCAGATCGTCAAGGTCACCGGACTGACGGCGTTCATGTGGGCCATGGGCGACCGGCACGGCGTCAGCTTCCGGGCTGACGCGATCACGCCCGTGCACGGCGCCGCTGCCGCTCACGCCAAAGGCGGTGACGCGTGATGGGGGCGATCCTGCTCGCCTTCGCGCTCGCGGTGCTGGCCTGGATGCTCGTCGTCGGTGACCTGGTGCGCCGGCACCGCCCGGCCTGGCACTGGTACCTCATCGGTTACCCCGTCACCGCGTGCCGGGTGGTCCTCACCTGGCGCAAGGTCGCCATGCTCAACGACCTCGCCGTCTCCCGACGTCCGCCGCGCGGGCTGCTCGGCGACCTGGTCGTCAAGGGCGATCCGCTGCGGCCGGTGGCTCCGCGGATCTCCTTCCCGCGGGCTACTCCCATGGGCCTGACCGCGCTCGTGCGGCTGCACGCGGGGCAGACTCCGGCGACGTTCCTCAAGGCGGCTGACGCGCTGGTCCACGCGTGGAAGGTCCACGCAGTGCGGGTCACCTCACCGGAACGCGGGCTCGTGCTCCTGACGGCTACGGCTACAGATCCGCTTCAGCGTCCCGGCCTGGCAACCGCACCGACGGAACTCCTCTGCGCGCTCGTCGGCGTCCTGGAGTCCGGCGGGGCCTGGGTGATGAACCTCCGCCTGGTGCCTCACTGGCTGATCGTCGGCGCCACCCGCTCGGGCAAGTCCACGCTGTTAGCTCGGCTGATCACCCAACTCGCGGCCCAACGGATCGCCCTCGTCGGCATCGACTGCAAGGGCGGTATGGAGCTGGGCCTGTTCGCCGGACGGCTCAGTACGTTGGCCACCTGCCGCCGGGAAGCGGTCGCGGTGCTCTCCGCGCTCGTGGTCGACATGCAGGATCGCATGAGCGCGTGCCGGTCGGCCGGCGTCCGCTCGATCTGGGAACTCCCCGACAAGCTGCGGCCCGTGCCGGTCGTCGTCATCGTCGACGAGATCGCGGAACTGTACCTGTCCGACGGCACCCGCGAGAGCAAGGCAGAGGCAGAACAGTGCTCCACGCTGCTACTGCGGCTGGCACAGCTCGGGGCCGCGCTCGGCATGCACCTGGTCATCGCCGGACAACGGGTCGGCTCTGACCTTGGGCCCGGCGTCACCGCCCTGCGGGCACAACTGGGCGGCCGGATCTGCCACCGGGTCAACGATCCCGGTACAGCGGAAATGGCCCTGGGTGACCTGAACAAGGATGCCGTGGCCGTCGCACAAGCGATCACGGCACAGGAACGCGGCGTGGCCGTGTGCACCGGGCCGGACGGCGGCTGGAGCCGTGCCCGCTCCCATCTCACCCCCACCGAAGAAGCCGTGGCGACGGCCCGCAAGTACGCCCCCATGGCCCCCGACCTGCCCACCGTCAGCCGCGCCCTCGAAGCGCTGGGAGGAGACGACAAGTGATCAGCACCGGTACCGCCGTGTCCCTCGTCGTGGTCTTCGGGATCATCACCTTCCTCCTCGTCCGCTCCCGCGATGTACGGATCTGGGAAGCGGCGTGCATCGCCCTGTTCGGCATGTACCTCGGCGAGACGCCCGTAGCCCTCACGATCAACGGCTTCCTCACCTGGTTCCTCAGCGGCTTCAACCACTTCTGATCAGGAAGGACCCATGCGCATGCCCATGCCTCGCGTGAGGTGCCCCCACTGCAAGGGCGACGGGGCCCGCAAGACCTGGACTGGCCGGCTGCACCGCTGCCGCGTCTGCCGGGGCACTGGAACCACCCGCTGACCCCCTTCACGCCCGACCACGCAAGAGAGGTGGTCCCCATGACCGACCACGCGTCACCCACCATCCTCCGTGCCGCTGCGGCGGCCCACACGGGAAGGTCACCACCATCACCCCGGAGTTCACCCCAGCTGACAGGCGCGCCCTCCTCGACCGCGCGGCGCGCCTGCGCCAGCTTCCCGAAGCAGACCGCGACGCCATCCGCATCGCCCAAGATCCGCGCTTCTCCCGCTGGCTGGAGCAGGTCACCGCTACTGGCGGCTGTGCCCACCCCGTGCATCTCTCCGGTTCCACCACCACCCTGGACGGCGCAACAGGCGAGATCATCCGTCAGTACGACACCCGAGACGAACCCGGCGAACGCCTTCTCGTCCGCTGCCGCAACCGCAGGGCAACCGTCTGCGCCCCCTGCTCCCGCCTCCATGCGGGCGACACCTTCCACCTGGTCCGCGCGGGCCTTCTCGGCGGCAAGAACGTCCCCGCCACGGTCCGCAACCGCCCCCGGCTCTTCGTCACCCTGACCGCACCGTCCTTCGGTTCAGTGCACCGGACCGGGGAACGCTGCCGCCCTCGCCGTGACGGCAGTACGTGCGAACACGGCTCCTACCTCGGCTGCGCCACTGAGCACGCTCCGACCGACCCCCTCGTCGGCCAGCCCCTGTGTCCCGACTGCTACGACTACACCGGACACGTCCTGTGGCACGCGCACGCCTCCAAGCTGTGGGACCGCTTCGTCATCGACGTCCGGCGGCGCCTGGCCTCCTCCGCCGGTCTCGTACAGTCCCGCTTCGCCCACCACGCCCGGCTGTCCTTCGCACGTGTCGCCGAATACCAGAAACGGGCGGCTGTCCACGTGCACGCCGTCGTCCGCCTCGACGGCCCCGACGGACCGGCCGACGAACCCCCGGCCTGGGGCACGGCCGATCGGCTCACCAATGCCGTACGTGCCTCCGCCGGGCGTGTCCTGGTCCGCACCCCGTACAGCCCCGCCGTCGGCGAACTGCCCGTGCGCTGGGGCGCCCAACTCGATGTCCGTCCGCTGTACGCCGACGGTGACGGGCCCGGTGATGACGCGGTGGCCGCGTACGTCGCGAAGTACGTCACCAAGGGAGCGAGCGACACAGGCGCCGGCACCGACCACAAGGTCACCACCTGGGACGACATCGACACGGCACCCGTGAGCGCGCACGTCCGTACCCTCATGCGCACCTGCTGGCGCCTCGGCGGCCTCCCGGAATACGCACCCCTGCACCTGCGCACCTGGGCTCACACCCTCGGCTACCGCGGCCACATCCTCACCAAGTCACGCGCCTACTCCACCACCTACGCGGCCCTACGTGCCGAACGGGCTCAGCACATCGGCCACGCCGACACCCCGGACGTGATCACGGATGCCCACTGGCGCTACGTCGGCTCCGGCCACACTCCCGGCGCGGCGCTAATCGCGGCCGGAGTCGCCCAAGACCTCGAGGAGTGCCGACGGCTCAGCGCTGATGCGGGGCGATGGGGAGGTGGCCGCCGATAACTCCTCTGCCGAAACTTGAGCCCGCGAACGACAGAGCTGCGAGCTTGATCGAAAGTGAGATAGTGATCGTGGATGAGGACGGCACGGAAGAACCGTTCGACGCCTCCACGTGGTTCGAGTAAGACACGAAGCCGCCTCCCCGCGTGACGGGAAGGCGGCTTCGTTCTTGTGCGGCCTGGGATCAGAAGGCTTGCGCGAAGTCGTCTTCGCGGATCACGAGCCGTTCGCGTACGTCCTTCGGGATCAGCAAGCGAAGGTGCACCTTCGGCGCCCGGACCTTCGGCACCTTCGTGCGGGTGACCTCGCAACGGATTCCGACGCGGTAGAGGTCTGCGGACATGGCTTCCATGCCGCCTTCCTGCCAGTGCTCACGGAACGTCTTCCCGCCGTGGACGTTGACCCATCGGTCCTTCGCCGTCTCGGGGTCAATCGCTTCGAGCTCACTGATGAGCTTGTCCAGCGTCGTTTCCGCCTGTTCCTTCGTGAACCGCGTCTTCGTGTACCGGCCCCCCGGTTCCAGTTCCTTCATGTACAGCGCGATGGACTCCTGAAGGCGCTTGATCTCCCTCCGCGCCTCGGCGCCCTCCGCGTACTGGCGAACTTGCACGGGGAAGTCTCCGAGGACCTTGAGAACGTCCTCCACCAGGCGCTCGTAGACCCGCTCGGGGTGGGGCGCCCCGAGTCCGCCGCTCTTGCAGTTGCGGCACCGCAGGTATTGGTAGGTCCCATGAGTGTTGGTCGTGACCTGCACGATCATGTTCGTCTTGCAATCGGCGCACAGGAGAACGCCGAGGAACTGGGTCGCCCCGCCGACACGGCGCGGAGGCTGGTTCTTCTTGCGCTTGTCGAGAGCGGCGCCGAGCGTCTCGAACTCCTCCTCCGTGAAGATGGCGGGCGCGACCTTGATCGGTCGGCCGTCCTTGCCGAGCACCGGCTTCGAACGTCGCTGCCCGCCGTTCTTGTCCTCTTCTACGCGGTAGCCGAGGAGCGCGGGATTGCGGAGCCGGCGGAGCAGCGTCACCACGGTGAGGCCCTGGCTCATAAGGCCGGACCGCTTCAGACAGCGCACCATGAAACTGGCTGAGCGTCCTCGAAGCGCCATGTCCCGAGCCCAGTGCAGTGCCTTGTACGCCTCGGGATCGATGGCGAGAACGACCTTCCCCGTGTCGTCCTCGTCCGTGACATAGCCGTACGTCGGCTTCCCGATGATCCAGTCTTCCTGGGACTTCGCGTAGTCCCACAGGCTCGTGACCCGGGTGGAGGTGTTCGCCGCTTCGATCTCGGCGATGCCGCCGATGATCGTGACCATGATCTTCCCGGCGGTCGTCGTGAGATCAAGACTGTCGTTCTTCGAGACCAGGTTCTTCCCGCGCTTCAGGCTCCACTCGATCATCGTCGAGAGGTCGGAGAGACGACGTACGAAGCGATCGAGCTTCCAGAACAGAAGCTCGTCGAACTCGGGGGATCGGTTGTTCAGCCAGTCACCGAGCTCCTTCCGCTTCCACGGCGGAACCTTGGTCGCCGACACGTTCAGGTCGGAAGCGACGCCGATGACTCGGCTGCCTCGCTCCCTGGCCAGGATGCGGAGATCGAGCTCCTGCCGTACCGGCGACGTCGTGTCGTCCGTTAGTACTGATAAGCGGATCGACAGGAGCGCCCGGGGAGCATCCGCGGGAAGCAGGGCCTCGGCCCGCTTCAGCTCCTCCAACAGGGCAAGGTCGGCCTCGGTCCACTCGGCTTCCACGTTGTAGGCCGCTCGGTCTGCCGCGAGCCGCCGCTGTCCTCGTTTCCTCATGCCGACAGCGTGGCGGAGTTTTAAGCGTTTTTCCATATGCCCGGCCATGGACACGTCCATCCAGATCGGCCCGACCGGCAAGAAGCTGCTGCCGCTGACCGTGAAGAACGGGGGTCCGGCGCCGGCTTCGGCAGGTCACGCGCACTGACCGGGCTGTCGATGCCGCAGTCGGTGAGTCCCACTCATCGCTACCGGTTCACCTGGGACGGTGCGTCGGCGGAGCCGGGCCCGCGCTGATCGGGAGGTCCGTGACCGCCTCCCCTGCCCAGCGCCAGCCGCAGCACGCGCGGCCAGTCGGCGGGTGGTCTGTTCGCCGGGGTGCCGGGGCGGTGGCGGGGGACGCGGATGCGCAGGGCGCCGGGGGCGATGCGGCACAGCACCGGGGCCGCAAGCGTGACGTGCTCCCCGTCGATGCCCGCCGGGACGGTAGGGCCGTCCGCCTCCACGGCCACTTCCCGGGCGGTCAGCCGTCGCAGGTCGGGAGAGCGTGCCCCGCGTACCGTCCGCGCCGCCTGGGCGGCACTGTGGACGCCCACGCACAGGACGCCGAGCCGTCCGGAGTCCAGCCGCTCCCGGCGCCCGGGGTGGGCCGCGTCGGTGGCACGCCGGTAGGGGTTGTTGCTGACCAGGACGGCCTGAAGTCCGCCGATGCGCGTTTCACCGGCCCGCAGCCGAAGGCCGGGCGCCTCCTCGCCGCCGAGGAGGCCGGGCAGTGTCTGCAGGGCGGTGCGCAGTTTGCGGTTGCGGTAGGCGGGGTCGGCGACCACGGACGCGTAGGTGCCGAACGAGGCGTTGTTGACGAACACCCGGTCGGCCGCGAACCCGAGGTCGACCCGTTGTTCCACACCGTCGGTCAGGGCGTCCAGGGCCGCCGCCGGATCGTCGCGGTCCAGGCCGAGATCCAGGGCGAAGTGGTTGCGCGTGCCGGCCGGGATCACCAGGAAGGGGATGTCGTGCGCGGCGGCCACCTCGGCCACGAGGGCCTGCGTGCCGTCGCCGCCGGCCACCGCCAGCAGGTCGGCGCCGTCGTCCACCGCCCGCCTGGCCAGTTCCGCCACGTCCTGGTGCCGCGCCGGATCCAGCAGGACCACCTGCGCGCCCGCCGCCCGCGCCTTCTCCTCCAGGTGGAAACGGGTCACCTTGCCACCACCCGAGAGCGGGTTCATCACGATCCAGGGACGGCGCGGCGCCTCCGCACGCCGCTCACGGCCGGCCGTGGCGGCGCCACCCGCCGGCGTCAGGGCGGTCCGCGCGGCCGCGGCGGCCAGCGCCCACAGCCCCAGGGAGACGGCGGCGGCCCACACCACGCCGTTCGCGGCGAACAGGGCGAGGACCGCCAGCGGAACGGCCACCGAGAGCAGGGTTCCCACCGCCCGGACGATCCCCGTGTGCGCGAGGACCAGCCACAGCCCGGCAGCCGTGAGGGCCAGCCCCGCGACACCGATCACCGGCCAGAGCAGACTGGTCAGCCCGGCGGCGACGAGCGGCACCACGACGCTGCCTGCCAGGGTGAGCAGCGCCAGACGGGCCCACAGGGCGGGCGACCCGCGGGAGGCCGCGCTCACTGTTCCCGCGGCGTTCCCCCGTATGCCCCGCCGGCACCGGCAGCACCGGAGGCACCGGCAGCACCGGAGGCACCGGCAGCACCGGAGGCACCGACTGCCCCGGTGGAGTCCGCGGGCCGGGCCACGCACAGCGCCCAGATGACGAGCCCCGACAGCGCGATCATCAAGGTGGACCACACCGGGGAGTACGGCAGGGACAGGAACTGGGCGATGATGATGAGTCCGGCGATGCCCACGCCGGCGAAGCGCGCCCACCGCGCCGACTGGAACAGCCCCAGGCTGACGATCACGGCGAACGCTCCCAGGACGAGGTGCGCCCAGCCCCAGCCGGTCAGGTCGAACCGGAAGACGTAGCCCTGGGTGACCAGGAACACCTGGTTCTGGACGATCCCCATGATGCCGCGCAGGATGTCCAGCACTCCTGTGATCATCAGCATGACGGCGGCGAAGAGCATGAGGCCCTGGGCCCACGGGTGCCTCGCCGCGTGTACGGGGGCGGTCTGCGAAGCAGTCATGTCGACTCCCTTCCGGGTTCATCCTGTGCATGGCAGGGGCGGAAGGGGCTCACCCGGCGCGGGTGAAGGACCGGGCGGCGCGGTGCCCGGCGTACTCGTTGCCGACGACGGCACCGAGATGGATGACCACGCCCACCGCCACCAGCCACGACAGGATGACCATGACGACGCCCACGGGACCGTACTTCTGGTTGTTGGCCACGATCGACGCGGAGAAGAAACGGGCGGAGAACAGCCCGAGGCCCATCCAGCAGACACTGGTGGCGAGGGCCGCGGGCAGGAGGAAGCGCCAGGTGACCGCTCCGATGAGCAGCAGCCGCATGGTCACCCACCAGAACACCAGCGCCAGGACGAAACCGGACAGGCTCCTCAGGGCGAACGAGGTGAGCACCGCGCCGGACCCGGCCTGTGCCGCTCCGTACACGACCAGTGCCGCGAGCCAGGCGAGCTGGGCCGCGAGGTCCCGCCACCACCGGGGGGCGACGTCGAAGAGGAGCTGGTACCAGCCCTGAAGGGTGCCGGCCACGGCGACCGCGCCCGCGACCAGCAGGAGCGCGCTCACCAGGGTGAGGGTGACCGAGCCGGGACTGGGTTTGAAGAGGCCGGCGAGAGCCTCGGCCGCCTGGTGGTTCAGCCCGAGCCATCCCGCCACCACCTCCGCCGCGTTCTGGCCGACGGCGGTGGTGACGAGGATCAGGAACGGGAAGAAGCAGAGGAAGGCGAGCGACGCCAGCTGGAACGAGTGGCCGAAGAAGTCCGCCACGCTGAGACGCCCCCACAAGCGCCCTGCCGTACTCGCCGTGAAGCGCCTGCCCGCCGTCCGCCATGCGTTGCCCAGCCCGATGCACCGTCGCATACCAGGCAGTCAACAGCGCTGGTCAGGCAATGTCGCGCGGGGCGCCGTCGGGGCGGGCGCGCGCGTCGTGCCTGTCGTCGCGGTCCTCCGGTTCCGGGGAATCAGGCGGGTTCCGGTTGCGGCTCCGCCAGCCGCGCCGGTGCTGCTTCCGGTTCCCACGCTCTGGCGGTCCGTACGTAGCAGTGGATCACCGAGGCCATCGCCAGAAGGAGAAGCGGGCCGAACGCCCACGGGTGTTCGGCCATTTTCACCGGCAGGTAGCGGTACGCCAGCAGGAGCGCGGCGAAGACCGTCGTGCCGTGCGCGACCAACTGGATTCCCGACCGGTCCCAGCCACGGTCGAACGAGCGCAGAGCCGCCTCGACCGTGAGCGAGAACACCACGCCGGCGACGAGATCCACGCCGTAGTGGTAGCCGAATCCCAGCGTCGCGCTGAGCGTGGCGACCAGCCAGAACGTGCCCGCGTAGCGCAGAATTCGGGGTCCCTTCCGGGAATGGACGAAAATCGCGGTTGCCCAGGCCGTGTGCAGGCTGGGCATGCAGTTGCGCGGGGTGAGCTCGTCGAAGGGCATCGGGTGAGGGGCGTCGACCGGCGGCGGCGTGTGCGGCCACAGGTCGGCCAGCGCCCAGTGCGCGCCGCCGGTGCCGAAGGCGCCGGGACCGTAGGCGAACACCGGCCCGACCACCGGGAAGATCATGTAGACGGCGGGGCCGAGGAGGCCGATGGCCAGGAAGGTCCGCACCAGATGATGGCGCGGGAACCGGCGCTCGGCCGCCACGTCGCGCAGCTGGTGCAGCGCGACGACGACCGCGGCCACCGCGAGCTGGATGTAGACGGCGTCGAGCACATGGGGGCCGACCGGGCCGGTGGCCCTGACGATCCGGCCTGCCAGCCACGACGGGTTGCCCAGCGCGTGATCGGCGGTCGCCACGTACTGGTCGAGCACCATCGGGCGGGTCTTCGCCGTGATGAGCAGCCAGGTGTCGCCGGTCTTGCGGCCGGCCACCAGCAGCAGGCCCAGCCCGACGCCCTTCAGCAGCAGCACACGTTCCCGGCCCGTGCGACGCATGACGGCGACGACCCCGCAGCCCAGCATCACCCACAGGGCACCGTTGCCGAAGGGATGGCCGTCGGTCACCTCGACGCCGAGCGCCCACCGCACCAGCGCGAAGGCGATGTCGACGCCGATCGCGGCGGCGAGCGCGAGGAACCGCTGCCGCCAGGTCAGGACCACCATCATCAGCGCCAGGCCGGCGTACAGCAGAAATCCCGATTTCGGCGGGAATATCACCTCCTGTACCTGGTTGGTGAGCGGCCCCGGCAGGCCGTAGCGGCGCGCGGCGAATTCCAGGGCGATGAGGAATCCCAGGATGGCCAGGCCCGCCGCAATTCTGCAGTTTCTTCGCGAAAACACCCGCGGCGCTATGGATATCAATTGTTGTTGTCGGCTTGTTCAGATGTAAGGACAGGCGATGAGGTGCCCGTCATGATTCGATCATGTTAGCGGAGCGGTGCGGGCGGATTCGGGGAATCGGTGAAGACCGCCGCTGCCCCGCGCTGTTGCGGGGGGAGTGGCCCGGCGGTGCAATCAAGTGTGAGGCACTTCGGCGGCAGCGGGCCCGCCGGCCGCCCCGCTCCCGGGACGGGGGCCGGCCGGAAAGGGCTCAAGAGCGACGCCCTGGACATGTTCTCCTCGGTGGTCATCGGGGTGGCGTCCACCGCTCCCGCCTACAGCCTCGCCGCGACGCTGGGGCTCATCGTGGCGGCGGTCGGTCTGCAGGCCCCGATCGTCACGATGCTGTCGTTCGTGCCGATGCTGCTCATCGCGTACGCCTTCCGGGAGCTCAACGCGAGCAACGCCGACTGCGGGACCACCTTCACCTGGGCGACCCGCGCCTTCGGCCCGCGCACCGGCTGGATGGGCGGCTGGGGCATCGTCGTCGCCAACGTGATCGTCATGGCGAGCCTCGCCGAGATCGCCGGCACCTACAGCTTCCGGCTGGTGGGCCTGGACTCGCTGGCGGAGGACCGGCTGTGGACCACCGTGGCGGGCATCGTCTGGATCGCCGTGATGACCACGGTCTGCTATGTCGGCATCGAGTTCTCGGCCGCCGTCCAGCGCTGGCTGCTGTGCGTGGAACTGGCGATGCTGGCCCTGTTCGCCGTCACCGCGCTGGTCAGGGTCTACACCGACCCGCCCCCGACGGCGATGCATGTCTCCGCCTCCTGGTTCAACCCCTTCGAGGTGTCCTCGGCGAAGGCCCTCACCTCGGGCCTGCTGGCGGGCGTCTTCATCTACTGGGGCTGGGACACCGCCGTCTCGATCAACGAGGAGACCGTCGACAGCACCCGCATCCCGGGGCGTGCCGCCGTCCTGTCCACCGTGCTGCTCCTGGTCATGTACGCGCTGGTGGCCACCTCGGCGCAGGCCTTCGCCGGAGCCGGCCGCTCGGGCATCGGCCTGGGCAATCCCGACCACTCCGACGACGTGTTCTCCGGACTGGGCGACGCCGTCTTCGGCAGCCACGGCACGGGCTTCGTGCTGTCGAGCCTGCTGATCCTGATGGTGCTGACCTCGGCGCTGGCCTCCACCCAGACCACCATCCTGCCGCTGGCCAGGACCGTCTTCTCCATGGCCGTGCACAAGGCCGTCCCCGCCCGGTTCGCCCGGGTCCACCGCAGGTTCCTCACCCCGACCTGGTCGACCGTCGGCATGGGGGCGGTCTCCATCGCCTTCCTCGTCCTGCTGACCACCTTCAGCGGGAACGTGCTGGCCGACTCGATCGACTCGGTGGGCCTCGCGATCACGTTCCAGTACGGGCTGACCGGGTTCGCCTGCGTCTGGTACCACCGCAGGGTCCTCAGCCGCAGCACCGGGGACCTCGTCTTCAAGGGGGTGCTGCCCGGCCTGGGCGGGCTGATCATGCTGGGTCTGTTCCTGTACGCCGCCCTCGTCTACGCGGACCCCGGATACGGCGCGACCAGTGTCGACCTGCCGCTCGTCGGACCGACCGGCGGTGTCACCGTCGTGGGCCTGGGCGCCCTGCTCCTGGGGCTGCTGCTGATGCCGGTGGTCACCCGTGGCCACACCGTCGCGCTCAAACTGCAGCGGAGCATGCTTCCGCGCGGTCTGCCGCCGCACACCGCCCTCGACTCGGCGAGCCGCTATCTGCCCGCCGACAGCGGGTCCGGGGTCGGCGGCGACTGGTACGACGTCATCCCGCTGTCGGGGGCCAGGGTCGGTCTGGTCGTCGGGGACGTGCTCGGCCACGGCATGCGCGCGGCGGCCACCATGGGACGCCTGCGTACGGGCGTGCGCGTCCTGGCCCGGCTGGACCTGACCCCGGACGAGCTCCTGTCCCGGCTGGACGACCTGTTCGAGCAGACCGCGCAGGAGCGGAGGGCCGGCCACGGCCCGGGCGACCGGAAGCCCAGGCCCGACGGAACACTGGGCGTGGCCTGTCTGTACGCGGTGTACGACCCGGTCTCGGGGAACTGCAGCCTGGCCCGGGCCGGGGAGCCGGTGCTGGCCGTCGTCGAACCGCACACGGGCGTCGTCGACTGTCCGCGGCTGCCGACCGGGCCGCCGCTGGGAGTCGTCGGCGTGCCCTACCAGAGCACGGAACTCCAGCTCCCGCCGGGCAGCCTCGTCGCCCTGTGCACGGGCGGCCTCCTCCAGTCCGCGGGCGATCGCGACACCGGGCTCGCACAGCTCTCCCGGGTCCTCGCCGACGGCCGAAGGCCCCTGGAGGAGCTGTGCGACCGCGCGGTGGCCACCCTCCTGCCCGGACCGGTGGACGAGGACGCGACACTGCTCCTGGCCCGCACCCGCCTGCTCGACCGCAACCAGTTCAGCCAGTGGGAACTGCCCCCGGACCCGGCGGCGGTGGCCGGCATCCGCACCGCCGTCAGCAAGCAGCTCGGCGACTGGGGGCTGGACGACCTGGCGTTCACCAGCGAGCTCATCGTCAGCGAACTGGTCACCAACGCCATCCGCTACGTCGGCGGCCCGGTCCAGGTACGCCTCATCCGCGACCGGAACCTGATCTGCGAGGTCTCCGACACCGGCCACACCACCCCCAACCTGCGGCACGCCGCCAGTGATGACGAGGGAGGCCGGGGCCTGTTCATCATCGCCCAGATGACCCACCACTGGGGCACGCGCTACACCACCACCGGCAAGACGATCTGGACCGAACAGGACCTCACGCCGGCGGACGGCCAGGCCCTGTAGGCCCCGGCCGTCAGCCACCGATCCGCTGCACGTCCCGGGTCATGGAGGCCGCCACGGCGGACACGACGGCGGTCGCGGCGAGGCTGCCCATCATGATCAGGACCACGCCGACCCCGGATTGACCGGTGGAGTCGTCCGACCAGTCGTAGCCGGCGGCGAACGTCAGGCCCAGCGTGATGCCGAGCACGACGCCCGCGAAGTGGCGCCGGTACGCCGCCCAGCACGCCGGTGCCAGCAGGGTCAGCGCCAGCCCGATCACCTGCCACGCCTGGTACGGGCCGCTCACCGTGCCATCGGGATGCTCGTCGTATTTCTGGTCCCAGCCCAGCCAGGCGGCCCACGCCGCCGCCGATGCCCCGGCCAGCACGAGGACCCACAGCAGGGGAAGAAGGGGTTTCAGCACTCTTCGTCGCATGGCCCCAGCCTTTCGGCAGCGCCCCGCACCGGCCAGAGCGCGAGTACTCAGCCGTACCTGAGTACCTCGGCAGTACATCGGCCATGGGCGGACCGGGGGCGCCGCACGGATAATCTACCGACACGAAGGGCCGACGTCGGGGAGGTCCGTACAAGGCGTTTGGGGAGACTGGTCCAGTGTCGAGGCGTAAGGTGCCCGCGGGCGCCTGGATAACCGGGCTGTTGGTCGGGGCGCTGGCCGCAGTGTTCGTACTGTCGTTGCAGGCGCGGAAGAACATCCCGGCCGGGGGACTGGCCGCCGGGGCCTCCCCGGCGCCCAGCGTGAAGGCCTCCCACCCCGCCGCGCCCAAGGCGCCCGAGCACAAGGTGCCCGCCGGCTCCGGCACCGGGCGCAGGGTGGTGTACTCCGTGGGGCAGAAGCGGGTGTGGCTGGTCGGGGCCGACGGGAAGTCCCGGCGCACGTTCGCCGTCTGGCCGGGCACGCTGACGCCGTCCAAGGGGGCCTACACCGTCACGTTCCGGCGGGAGACCGGGACCGGCAGCGACGGCGTGCAGATAGAGAACGCCGTGTACTTCGGGACCGCCAACGCCTTCTCCAACGCCGTCGACGGCTCCTCCCCGTCGCCCGACCCGAGTCTGCGCACCGGTGCCATAAGGGAGCGCGCGGCGGACGGCAAGGCGATGTGGGACTTCGCCGCCAAGGGCACGCCCGTCCAGGTCGTCGGTTAGCGCCCGCCGGCACGGATCCCCACCGGCCGCCGCCCGGGAGACCGGTGGAAACCCACGGTCGCCGGGGCACGTACTCTTGGTAGGAGTACCACCGCTCTCACGAAGGACTAGGACACTGGGCAAGCGACAGCCCGAAGGCCCGCCGCCCGCACCCGCGGTGCAGCGCATCCGACTGCGCTACACCAAGCGCGGCCGCCTCCGGTTCACCAGCCACCGTGACTTCCAGCGCGCCTTCGAGCGTGCGCTGCGCCGCGCCGAGGTGCCCATGGCGTACTCGGCGGGGTTCACGCCGCACCCGAAGGTGTCGTACGCCAATGCCGCACCCACCGGCACGGGCAGCGAGGCGGAGTACTTGGAGATCGCGCTCGCCGCGCCCCGTGACCCGCAGATGCTGCGCGACCTGCTCGACGAGTCGCTGCCCCCCGGGCTCGACATCGTCGACGCGGTCGAGGCGCGGACGTCAGGACTCGCCGACCGGCTGACGGCTTCCGTGTGGGAGCTCAGGCTGGACGGCGTCGACCCGGCCGAAGCCGAGCGGGCGGTGGCGGCCTTCAACGAGGCCGGCACCGTCGAGGTCCAGCGCACGACCAAGAACGGCGTCCGCACCTTCGACGCCCGGTCCGCGGTCGTGAGCCTGGAGAGAGTGACAACACAGAGTCAGCAGGCTGATAGGCCTGGAGACCAGCCCTGTGCGATACTGCGGCTGGTTGTTCGGCACGTGACGCCTGCCGTACGACCCGACGACGTCCTGTCCGGACTCCGCGCCGTGGCCGACCTGGCGCCGCCGGTCCCCGTAGCGGTGACCAGGCTGGCGCAGGGGCTGTTCGATGAAGAGACCGGCACGGTGACCGACCCGCTCGCGCCCGACCGCGAGGCAGCACAGGCCCTCACAACGGCCGCTGCCGCCGCGACGGTGCCGGCGACGGAAGGCTCCGCGTAGGACGGACGTCGTAGCGCCGCCCTGGTACTCGGGAGCCACCTGGGTCGGGCAGCGCACCGACCACAAGACTTTCGCCAGGCCGTAGGCGACAAGGCATACGGAACCGGCGAGACAGGACAAGAGAGCTCCCGTGTGGCGCCCGCGCCCCGGACGGCGGCACCGCGCACCGCGCGAGCCGCGGACGTCAACGGCGGTCGACAAGATCGACGCCGGGCCAGGCGCGGCGCCCGGGAGCCTGACGGGAGAAACGCCCGCATGCTCGAACCGACCGAACCCGCAGAGTCCTCGACGGACTCCGAACTGAACACCCCGAGCGACACCCTGCCGCCGCGTCGTCGGCGCCGGGCCGCTTCCCGCCCCGCGGGACCGCCCGCCGGGGCCGAGACCCCGGCCGAGGTCACCGCGCCGGCCATACCGGCCGCCGAGGCCGACGAGGTCGAGGAGAAGGTGGCCGCCGAGGCGCCCGCCGCCGAGGCCCCTGCCGCTGCCGCCGTGACGGAGGCCGCGCCCGCCGGGCGTCCGCGCCGCCGTGCGACCCGCCGGGCGTCCGCGCCGACCGGATCCCCGGCGTCCGCGGAGACCGTCGAGACGGTCGTACCGGCCGCTGCCACCCCGGCCCCTGTCGAGGCCGCGGAGAAGGCCGGGGAGACGGCCGAGGAGAAGGCCGTGGAGGAGACCGCTCCGCCTCGTACCCGCCGCCGTGCCACGCGCCGCGCGTCCGCCCCGGCCGGTGCGCCGGCGTCGGCGGAGGCCACCGGGGCCGAGGCCGCTCCGGCCCCGTCCGCCGAGGTTCCGGCCGCCGAGACGCCCGCCGCCGAGGCTCCGGCCGCCGTGGAGGAGGCCGCGCCCGCCGCGCGTCCGCGTCGCCGTGCGACCCGCCGGGCGTCCGCGCCCGCCGGCGCTCCGGAAGTCACCGCCGAGGCGCCTGCCGAGGCTGAGGAGAGCGCTGAGACTCCTGTGACCAGTGAGGTCGCCGAGGCTGCTCCCGATGTCCAGGCACCGGCCGCCGAGGAGGCCGCGCCGCGCCGTACCCGCCGCCGTGCCACGCGCCGTGTGTCCGCCCCGGAGGGGGCGGCCGAGAAGGAAACCGCAGTGGCCGAGGAGACCGCCGCCGAGCCCGCGCGGACCGCCGAGACGGCCGAGACCCCGCAGGCCCCCGCCGCCGAAGCACCGCAGGCCCCCGCCGAGGCCGCCGCCCCGCGTCGTCGCCGCCGGGTCGTGCGCCAGGCCGCGACCGGGTTCGCCGAGCCCGCGCAGCAGGCCTCCCAGAAGGCCGCGGAGGCCGACGCACCGCGCCGCCCGGCACGCCCGGCCGTGGCCGTGTTCCAGGCGCCCGTGTTCACCGAGCCGAGGTTCCAGACCCCGGAGCGCGCCGCCGCCCAGGCGGCCGCCGAAGCCGCCGAGGCCGACGAGGTCGACGAGGTCCAGGCGGCCGAGGAGCTCCCCGAGGAGCAGACCGGCTCGCGCCGCCGCCGTCGCCGCCGGGGCGGCGACGAGGCCGAGGCCCGGACCGACGAGACCGTGACCGCCGACCGGACCGACCGGACCGACCGGACCGACGACGCCGAGGAAGCGGCCGAGCCGGTCGAGGACGTCGCCGAGGGTGACGAGGTCGACGACACCGACGACACCGACGACACGGAGGAGACCGGTTCGCGCCGTCGTCGCCGTCGCGGTGGCCGGCGCCGCCGTCGCGGTGACGCCGTGGACGGCGAGGGCGGGGCCGGCGCGGACGCCGAGTCCGACGAGCTCGCCGCCGAGCAGGCCGAGCAGGACGCCGAGGACACCGCCGAGCAGGACGAAGAGGACGCCGAGGACGCCCGCGCCGAGGAGTCCGGCGGTTCCAGCTCCAGCCGTCGCCGTCGCCGCCGCCGTCGGCGCGCCGGGGACACCTCCACCGACGCCGAGCCCGGTGAGGGCGACCCGGAGCGCACCGTCGTCAAGGTCCGCGAGCCGCGCAAGGCCGCCGAGCCGTCCGACGAGGTGCAGTCCATCAAGGGCTCGACCCGCCTGGAGGCGAAGAAGCAGCGCCGCCGGGAGGGCCGCGAGCAGGGCCGCCGCCGGGTCCCGATCATCACCGAGGCCGAGTTCCTGGCCCGCCGCGAGGCCGTCGAGCGCGTGATGGTCGTCCGCCAGAACGGCGACCGTACGCAGATCGGCGTCCTGGAGGACGGCGTGCTCGTCGAGCACTACGTCAACAAGGAGCAGTCGACCTCGTACGTCGGCAACGTCTACCTGGGCAAGGTCCAGAACGTGCTGCCGTCCATGGAGGCCGCCTTCATCGACATCGGCAAGGGCCGCAACGCCGTCCTGTACGCCGGTGAGGTCAACTTCGAGGCGCTGGGCATGGCCAACGGCCCGCGCCGTATCGAGTCCGCCCTGAAGTCCGGTCAGTCGGTCCTCGTCCAGGTGACGAAGGACCCGATCGGCCACAAGGGCGCCCGTCTGACCAGCCAGGTCTCCCTCCCGGGCCGCTACCTCGTGTACGTGCCCGAGGGTTCGATGACCGGCATCAGCCGCAAGCTCCCCGACACCGAGCGGGCCCGGCTGAAGAGCATCCTCAAGAAGATCGTCCCCGACGACGCAGGTGTCATCGTGCGCACCGCCGCCGAGGGCGCCAGCGAGGACGAGCTGCGCCGGGACGTCGAGCGGCTGCAGGCGCAGTGGGAGGACATCCAGAAGAAGTCCAAGAACGGCAACGCCCCGACGCTGCTGTACGGCGAGCCGGACATGACGGTCCGGGTCGTGCGCGACATCTTCAACGAGGACTTCTCCAAGGTCATCGTGAGCGGCGAGGACGCGTGGGAGACCATCCACGGGTACGTCTCGCACGTCGCCCCGGACCTCGCCGAGCGGCTGTCCAAGTGGAACTCGGAGGTCGACGTCTTCGCCACGTACCGGATCGACGAGCAGCTCGCCAAGGCCCTGGACCGCAAGGTCTGGCTGCCCAGCGGCGGTTCGCTGGTGATCGACCGGACCGAGGCGATGGTCGTCATCGACGTCAACACCGGCAAGTTCACCGGTCAGGGCGGCAACCTCGAGGAGACGGTCACCAGGAACAACCTGGAGGCGGCCGAGGAGATCGTGCGCCAGCTCAGGCTGCGCGACCTCGGCGGCATCATCGTGATCGACTTCATCGACATGGTGCTGGAGTCCAACCGGGACCTGGTGCTGCGGCGCCTGCTGGAGTGCCTGGGCCGGGACCGTACGAAGCACCAGGTCGCCGAGGTCACCTCGCTGGGCCTGGTCCAGATGACCCGCAAGCGGGTCGGCCAGGGCCTGCTGGAGTCCTTCTCGGAGACCTGCGTCCACTGCAACGGCCGCGGTGTCATCGTGCACATGGAGCAGCCGACCTCCACCGGGGGCGGCGGCAAGCGCAAGAAGCGCGGGCGCGGCGGCGACGGCCAGGTGACCGAGCAGGAGACGGTGTCCGTGGCCACGGGGGTCGCCGAGACCGCCGAGGAGGAGGCCGAGAACGAGGCCGTGGCGGAGGTCGTCGCCGAGGTCGCCGAGCCGGTGGCCCTGCCCAGCCCCGACTTCTCGCCGGACGAGGAACTGTTCAGCAGCGTCGCCGAGGCCGAGGCCGCCGCCACCCGGGGTCGCTCGCGCCGCCGGGCGGGCCGGCGGGCGTCCGCTCCGGCGGGCACGCCCAAGGCGGAGACCCGCAGGCCGGAACGCCGTGACGCGGCACCCGTGACCGAGGCCGACGAGGCCGTCGAGGCCCCGACCGCCCAGGACGTCTCCGCGGCGGCGGAGGCCGAGCGTCCGGTGCTGCCGGAGCCGGCCGCCCAGGCGCAGGCCGAGCCCATGGCCGTCGAGGACCCGGTCGTGCCGCCCGCGGAGCCCGAGGCTCAGGCCCCGGCCGCCGAGGAGGCCGCGCCCAAGGGCCGTACGCGCCGCCGGGCGACCCGCAAGGTGTCGGCACCGGCCGGCTCCCCCGCGGGGGCCGAGGCGGTCGTGGTGACGGTCACCGAGCCGGCGGCGCCCGCCGACGAGACCCCGGTGGCCCAGTCCGAGACCGCGGCCCCGGCCGAGGAGGCGCCCGCGGAGAGCGCCGCCCCGGCCCGTCCGCGCCGCCGTGCCGTGCGCAAGGCCACCGCGCCCACCGCGCCCGAGGAGACGGCCGTCGTGGTCGTCCCGTCGGCGGAGGCACCCGCCGAGGCCCCGGCACCCGCCGAGGCCGCCGAGGCGGAGGAGGCCGCACCGGCCAAGAAGACGGCCCGCAAGGCCGCGAAGAAGGCCACCGCGAAGAAGGCCGCCACCAAGACGACCGCGGCGAAGAAGACCGCGGCGAAGAAGACGGCGGCCAAGAAGACGACGGCCAAGAAGGCGGCGAAGACGACCACCGCCAAGACCGCCGCGAAGAGGACGTCGAAGAAGACCGCGGCGGCGGAGCAGACCTCGCCGTCCGTCTCGGTCACGACGGAGGACTGACCCGGCCCTCTCCCACAGGGGCCGTCACGTCGCGGAGCAGCGCGGGACACCGGATCCACCGGTGTCCCGCGCTGCCGTTTTCCTGACCGGTGGTCAGTCGGGGACGATGAGGTCGATTCCGTACGCCGCCACCGCCAGGCACGCGGCGAAACAGAGCACCGCGGCGCCCGCGGCCACCCGCGCCGGCACGCCGCCCGACGAGCCGCCGCGCAGGCCGTCCTCCGACGAGCCGTCACGCAGGCCGTCGGCACGGTTCCAGGCCGCGATGCCGAGGGAGAACAGCACCACCACCGCCAGCGTGGCGCCGAAGCTGGCCAGGGAGACGGCCCCGAGGTTGTGCCACTTGATGTCCATCTCGCGCCTCCTTCCGCGGCTGCGGGAGCCATACGGGCCGCGGTGATCACACCGCGGACGGGCCGGCGTACTCGCTTTCCCGGGCCGGCAGCTCGTTGACGTTGTCCGGGCTGACCGGCCGGCGCCGGGACAGGACGTAGAAGCCCGCCGCCGCGGCCACGGCCACGGCCGCCACCACGATCACCCCGAGGTCGCCCCGGCCGGCCACCCAGGCCGAGACACCGCCGACCGCGGCCGCGGCCGGCAGCGTCAGGACCCAGGACACCGCGATCCGCCCGGCGACGCCCCACCGCACCTTGGCCAGCCTGCGGCCGAGCCCCGAGCCCATGATGGCGCCGGTGCAGACCTGCGTGGTGGACAGCGCGAAACCCAGGTGCGAGGACGACAGGATGACCGCCGTCGCCGTCGTCTCGGCGGAGAAGCCCTGCGGGGCATGGATGTCGGTCAGGCCCCTGCCCATGGTCCGGATGATCCGCCAGCCGCCGACGTAGGTGCCCAGGGAGATCGCCAGCCCGGCGGTGAGCACCACCCACCACGGCGGCTGCGATCCGTGGGGGAGGAAGCCGGTGGAGATGAGGGCGAGGGTGATGACGCCCATGGTCTTCTGCGCGTCGTTGGTGCCGTGGGCCAGGGCCACCAGGGACGCCGATCCGACCTGTCCGGCACGGAAACCCCTGTTGACCCCGCGCTCGGCGGTGCGCTGGGTGATCTTGTAGGCCAGGTATGTCGCGGTCAGGGCCACCGCGCAGGCCAGGATCGGTGAGGCGATCGCCGGGATCACGACCTTCTCCAGCACCTGGCCGAAGTGGATCGCCGATCCGCCCGCTCCCACCCACACCGCACCGATCAGTCCGCCGAACAGCGCGTGCGACGAACTGGACGGCAGGCCGAAGAGCCAGGTCGTCAGGTTCCACAGGATCGCACCGATCAGACCGGCGAAGATCATCACCAGGGAGACCTTGGAGTCGTCGACGAGACCGTTGGAGATCGTCGTGGCCACTTCCGTGGAGAGGAAGGCGCCGGCGAGATTCAGTACGCCGGCGACCGCGACGGCCGTCCGGGGGCTGAGGGCTCCGGTCGCGATGGACGTCGCCATCGAGTTGGCGGTGTCGTGGAAACCATTGGTGAAGTCGAATGCCAAGGCGGTCAGTACGACCGCCAGGAGAAGAAAAGAGATACTCTGCACCGCCGACGACCTCCCGCCCGGCGCGGCAACATGCGAGGAAAACCCCTTCCGTCATCCATCCTGACGGGACCGCCGCCGCACGCAACCGCAGAGCCGCGGCCCCGCCTGCTCGACGCCGGTTTGACCGGCATGGTCCCGCCCCGTAACCTTGACCGTCGGCGTGTCCACTGACGTGCCACATCCCCGTAAACCTCTTCCTCCCGGCCGGTCGGCCGGGAGAGGCCGCTCGTGGTCGAGCGGCTGGACTGCGGGGGTGCCGTTTCCCGAGCGAGAGAGTGAGATCCGCGTGTACGCCATCGTGCGCAGCGGTGGTCGCCAGCACAAGGTTGCTGTCGGCGACATCGTTGAGGTTGACAAGATTTCCACTGCCAAGGTTGGCGACACGGTCGAGCTCTCGACCCTGCTCGTTGTCGACGGCGACGCTGTGACCAGCGACCCGTGGGTGCTGGCCGGCATCAAGGTCCAGGCCGAGGTCGTGGACCACCACAAGGGCCAGAAGATCGACATTCTGCGCTACAAGAACAAGACCGGCTACCGCCGTCGTCAGGGCCACCGCCAGCAGTACACGGCGATCAAGGTCACTGAGATCCCCACGGCTGCGAAGTAAGGGACTGAGGAGAAATGGCACACAAGAAGGGCGCATCGTCCACCCGGAACGGTCGCGACTCCAACGCTCAGCGGCTCGGCGTGAAGCGCTTCGGCGGTCAGGTCGTGAGCGCGGGTGAGATCCTGGTCCGCCAGCGCGGCACCCACTTCCACCCGGGCGCGGGCGTCGGCCGTGGCGGCGACGACACGCTGTTCGCGCTGCAGGCCGGTGCGGTGGAGTTCGGTAGCCACCGTGGCCGCAAGGTCGTGAACATCGTTCCGGTCGCCTGATCCCAGGCACAGACCGAACGCTTTCGCGAGGCGGACCTCACTTCCCGGTCGGGAAGGCAGGTCCGCCTTTCGCGTGTTGAGCGTGTTGAGGCAGTAACCCACTTGTACTTTTTCTGGAGGCACTGAACCATGACCACCTTCGTGGACCGCGTCGAGCTGCACGTCGCCGCGGGTAACGGAGGTCACGGCTGTGCCTCCGTCCACCGTGAGAAGTTCAAGCCGCTGGGCGGCCCGGACGGCGGTAACGGCGGCCGGGGCGGCGATGTGATCCTCACCGTCGACCAGTCGGTGACCACGCTGCTCGAGTACCACCACTCCCCGCACCGCAAGGCCACCAACGGCAAGCCCGGCGAGGGCGGCAACCGCTCCGGCAAGGACGGCCAGGACCTGGTCCTGCCGGTGCCGGACGGCACCGTCGTCCTGGACAAGGCGGGCAACGTGCTGGCCGACCTGGTCGGGCAGGGCACGTCGTACGTCGCCGCGCAGGGCGGCCGGGGCGGTCTCGGCAACGCGGCGCTGGCCTCGGCCCGGCGCAAGGCGCCCGGGTTCGCGCTGCTCGGCGAGCCGGGCGACCTGGGCGACATCGTGCTGGAGCTGAAGACGGTCGCCGACGTGGCGCTCGTCGGCTACCCGAGCGCCGGCAAGTCCTCGCTGATCTCGGTGCTGAGCGCGGCCAAGCCGAAGATCGCCGACTATCCGTTCACCACCCTCGTGCCCAACCTGGGTGTCGTCACGGCCGGTTCGACGGTGTACACCATCGCCGACGTGCCGGGGCTGATCCCGGGCGCCAGCCAGGGCAAGGGGCTGGGCCTGGAGTTCCTGCGGCACGTGGAGCGGTGCAGCGTGCTGGTGCACGTGCTGGACACGGCGACGCTGGAGTCCGACCGTGACCCGGTGTCCGACCTCGACATCATCGAGGCGGAGCTGCGCGAGTACGGCGGGCTCGACAACCGGCCCCGGATCGTCGTCCTGAACAAGATCGACGTGCCCGACGGCAAGGACCTCGCCGAGATGGTGCGGCCGGATCTGGAGGCGCGCGGTTACCGGGTCTTCGAGGTGTCGGCGGTGGCGCACATCGGGCTGAGGGAGCTGTCGTTCGCACTCGGCGACCTGGTCGCGAGGGCGCGGGCCGCGAAGCCGAAGGAGGAGGCGACCCGGATCGTCATCCGGCCGAAGGCCGTGGACGACGCGGGCTTCACGGTCACCCGCGAGGAGGTCGGCGGGGAGCTCCTGTTCCGGGTGCGCGGCGAGAAGCCCGAACGCTGGGTCCGGCAGACCGACTTCAACAACGACGAGGCCGTCGGCTACCTCGCCGACCGGCTGAACCGCCTCGGTGTCGAGGAGCAGCTGATGAAGGCGGGTGCCCGCTCCGGGGACGGCGTGGCCATCGGGCCCGAGGAGAACGCGGTCGTCTTCGACTGGGAGCCCTCGGTCATGTCCGGCGCGGAGATGCTGGGCCGGCGCGGTGAGGACCACCGCTTCGAGGAGCAGCGTCCCGCGGTCCAGCGGCGCCGTGACCGCCAGGTCGAGCGCGACGAGTCCCTCCGGGAGTTCGGCGAGTTCGACCCGTTCGAGTGAAGTCGCCGACGCCCTGGCCGGGATCGGCCTTCCCAGGCTGAACACTCGTCCCCAGAATGACATCTGACGTTCCGTAAGGCCCGTTGTGGCAAGATCACGCCTTTCGCGGCGTGCCCGTGCCGCAACGGGTCTTCTCTTGTTGCGCTTTTGTCATGCTCGCGAAGGGTCCCGTTCAACGGGCGGACCGTCCGGCCGTGGGAGCTTCCGAATGTCCGAAGAGATCACCGTGGCAGAGGAGTCAGCGAATGACCGCAGCATCGCCCGACCGACGCCGCCTTCTGACCGCCGGTGCCGCCGTCGTCGGCGCCGCGGCCTCCGCCCAGCTCTGGCTCCCGACCACCGCACGGGCGGCCGGAAGCACGCTGCCGGACGGGGTCTTCAGCCTCGGCGTCGCGTCCGGGGACCCGCTGCCGGACGGCATCGTGCTGTGGACCCGGCTCGCCCCCGACCCGCTGAACGGCGGCGGCATGCCCGACAGCGCGGTCCCGGTGGAGTGGGAGCTCGCGGACGACGAGCGGTTCAGAAAGACCGTGCGCCGGGGCGTCGCCCAGGCCCAGCCCGAGTTCGGGCACAGCGTTCACGTGGATGTACGCGGACTGCACCCGGGGCGCACGTACTGGTACCGCTTCCGCAGCGGCGGCCAGGTCTCGCCCACCGGCCGCACCCGCACCGCGCCCCACCCGCACCGCAAGGGCGGCTCGCTGCGCGTCGCGCTGGCCTCCTGCCAGAACTGGCAGCACGGCTACTTCACCCCGTACGCCGACATGCTCGCCCAGGACCCCGACTTCGTGCTCTTCGTCGGTGACTACATCTACGAGTCCTCGCCCTCCGCGACGGCCGTGCGCAGGCACGAGGGCAAGGGGGAGCCGTACAGCCTGGTCCAGTACCGCAACCGGTACGCCCAGTACCGCTCGGACCCCGACCTGGCGGCGATGCACGCGAACGCCCCCTGGGTGGTCACCTTCGACGACCACGAGGTCGACAACGACTGGGCCGGGGAGATCCCGCAGGACCCCGACAAGCAGCCGCACGACGCGTTCGTCGCCCGGCTGACGGCGGCCTTCCAGGCGTACTACGAGCACATGCCGGTCCGCGCCACCGCGATCCCGAACGGCCCGCACATCCGGATGTACCGCCGCCTGGAGTTCGGCCGTCTGGCCCGGCTCAACGTGCTGGACACCCGGCAGTTCCGCAGCGACCAGGCCACCAGCCAGGCCGGCGCCCAGGACCCGTCGATGACCATGCTCGGCGCGGACCAGAAGGAGTGGCTCCTCGACGGGCTGCGGGACTCCCCGGCGCGCTGGAACATCATCGCCTCGCAGATCATGCTGGCCGAGACCGACCTGCAGCTCGGTGAGGGCAAGCTCTGGTACTACGACGCCTGGGACGGCTACCAGGTCGAACGCAACGCCCTCCTCAAGGAGTTCACCGGCATCCGCAACCCGGTCGTGCTCAGCGGCGACCGGCACCTGACGATGATCAGCGACCTCAAGGAGGACTTCGCCGATCCGGAATCCGACGTCGTCGGCGCCGAGTTCGTCGGCACCTCCATCTCCAGCAGCGGTGACCAGGACCAGGCCGCCTTCCACGCCCAGTGGGACCCGCTGAAGGCGGACAACCCGCACTGGAAGGTGATCGACGCCCACCGCGGCTACCACCTCTTCGACATCCGTCACGGCGGCATCGACGCGCAGGTCCGTGTCGTGGACACCGTGCTCAAACCCCAGGCGAACGCGAGCACGCTCGCCGCGCTGCGGGTGGAGTCGGACGAACCCGGGGTCCGGGTCGTGTGAGCCGCGCGCGGCATATGAAGTCCGTGTGAGGGGCCTGGGACACATCCGTGTCCCATGCCCCTCTCCGTATCTTCCGCAGCACAAATCCCGATGTGGAATTCCGGGGCATTGAACTGCCCGGCGGGCACTATTCCGCGCTCGTTCGCGACGACGCGGTCTTGCATATGGAGAACGCGTGCGGTCCGAACCCGCGAGGCACGGGGATCCCCCGGCCGGTCGCCGCCGCAGGAGCCCGGCGGCCTGCCGGGCGTCGTGCGCGCCCGGGCCGTGGACCGCCGCCGGATCGGGGCATGCGGAACCTGTGGAGTTACTCACAGCAATTCCGCGGAACTGACAAAGAGGGCATCGTCCTTCACCAGCGGTGCAAGGTGAATGAGAGGTTGCGCGCACATATGCGGCGCCGGTCGCTCACCTTGCACTGCGGTAACCCGAAGTGGGACCATTTCCGGGTTCCCTGTCGCCCCGAGGTAGGTCACCTGTGTCACAGCACATAGCCAAGCCCCGTACCACCGCAGTGATCCTGGCCGGTGGCACCGGTCAGCGCGTGGGTCTGTCGATCCCCAAGCAGCTGCTGAAGATCGCCGGCAAGGCAGTCATCGAGCACACGCTGACCACCTTCGAGAACGCCGACTCGATCGACGACATCATCGTGCTGATGGCGCCGGGCTACGTGCCCGACGTCGAGAAGATCGTCGCCAAGGCCGGGTTCACCAAGGTCAAGAAGATCATCGAGGGCGGCTCGACACGGAACGAGACCACCGAGCGCGCCATCGACGCCCTCGGTGAGGGCCTGGCCGAGGGCGAGGACGTCAACGTCCTCTTCCACGACGCCGTCCGCCCCCTGCTGTCGCAGCGCGTCATCGACGACTGCGTGGCCGCGCTGGAGCGCTACGAGGCCGTGGACGTGGCCATCCCGTCCGCGGACACCATCATCGTCACGCGCACCCACGGCCAGGACGGCGAGTTCATCACCGAGATCCCGGACCGCTCCCGGCTGCGCCGCGGCCAGACCCCGCAGGCCTTCAAGCTGTCCACGATCAAGCGGGCCTACGAGGTGGCGGCGGGCGACCCCAACTTCCAGGCCACCGACGACTGCTCGGTCGTGCTCAAGTACCTGCCGGACGTGCCGATCCACGTCGTGGCGGGCGACGAGTACAACATGAAGGTGACGCAGCCGGTCGACGTCTTCATCGCCGACAAGCTGTTCCAGCTCGCCTCCACCGCGGCGCCCGAGCAGAACGGCGACGACGCCTACCGCGAGCTGCTCACCGGCAAGACCGTCGTCGTCTTCGGCGGCTCGTACGGCATCGGCAAGGACATCTCCGAACTCGCCGAGTCCTACGGCGCCAAGGTCTACGCGCTGGGCCGCTCCACCACGGGCACCCACGTGGAGAACCCGGAGGAGGTCGACGACGCACTGTCCAAGGCCTACGCCGAGACCGGCCGGATCGACTACGTGGTCAACACCGCGGGCGTGCTGCGCATAGGCAAGCTCGCCGAGACCGACAACGCCACCATCGAGGAGGCGCTGAAGGTCAACTACCTGGCGCCGGTGCAGATCGCGCGCTCCTCCTACAAGTACCTGGCGGAGACCAACGGCCAGCTGCTGCTGTACACCTCCAGCAGCTACACCCGCGGCCGCGCCGAGTACAGCCTGTACTCCTCCACCAAGGCGGCCATGGTGAACCTCACCCAGGCGCTGTCCGACGAGTGGGCGGGCGACGGCATCCGGGTCAACTGCATCAACCCCGAGCGCACCGCGACCCCGATGCGCACCAAGGCCTTCGGCCAGGAGCCCGCGGGCAGCCTGCTCTCCTCCGAGGCCGTGGCCCGTACCTCGCTCGACGTGCTGCTGTCGGAGCTGACCGGGCACGTCATCGACGTCCGTCAGCAGGACCCGACGGCGGGCGCCGCGCAGGCCTCCGGCTTCGAGCAGGCGCTGGCCTCCGTCCTGGACCGTCAGGACGGCGTGTAATAATCGACGGTAATCAGATTTAAGGAATTCAGGCCTCTGCGGGCACCCGTTCACCGGGCGTTCGCAGAGGCCTGAATCCGTACACCTTGCAAATCGCCCGCAAACCCGCACCATTCCCGAACAAGACCGGCACTTCCCCTCCCAGAGCAGGTTTCTCCGTGATATCCACCGCTATACGCGTGGCCCGGGTGGGCAGCGCGGCAGAGCTCGCCGCGGCGGCCCTCATGATCCTGGGCTTCCCGGCGCTCATGCTGGCCGCGCTCGTCCCGAGTGTGTACGCCTTCGCGGCCGCGGCCGCCGTGACGTACCTGGCGGACCACTATCTGCACCGCAAGGGCAGCTACCTGATCAACCGCCTCAGCAAGGTGCGGGCCGGCCTGTCGATCCGCTTCCTGATCCGGCAGTTGCTGCTGATCCTGCTGCTGGCCCGGCTGTCCCTCTCGGACAACCTGATCTTCTACGGGGCCATCGCCTGCTTCATCGCCTTCTACGGTCTGCAGGCCCCGCACGGCGCGCTGGTCACCCTGATCCGCAACCGCCGCCGGATGCCGGTCGCCACCCGCAACGTCGACCTGAAGTCCCGTATCCGCATCCCGGACGCGCCGCCGCGCCGCCTGCTGCACCGCTCCGCCGAGAAGATGCTGCACCTCGACCTCGCGGCCGTCGCCGGCCTGCTGGTCTCCGGAGTGATGGACACGGCCGTCGCCGGATTCATCGGCATCGGCCTCACCATCGGCCTGGGCGCGCTGTACGTGCTCGCGCTCGTGCCGTACGTACGCGGCCGGAAGACCCCGCCGAAGGCGGAGCAGGTGCTGGCCGCCGTCGACGACTGGCTGGCCGAGTACAAGCCCGAGACGGTGCTGTACTTCTCCGGCTCCAAGGACTCCGCGTACCAGGTCAACATGTGGCTGGAGACGATGGAGCAGCTGGACACCCGGCCGCTGATCCTCCTGCGCGAGCGGGTCATCCTCAACAACCTGGCGCCCACCACGGTTCCGGTCATCTGCGTGCCCGGAGGGGTGCACCTGATGAACATGGACCTGACCACGGTGCGGGTCGCGCTGTACGCGGCGAACGTCGGCAAGAACATCCACCTGCTGCGCGTCCCCACCATGAAGCACGTCTTCATCGGTCACGGCGACAGCGACAAGCTCGCCAGCGTCAACCCGTACAGCAAGGTGTACGACGAGGTGTGGACCGCCGGCCGGGCGGGCCGCGACCGCTACGCCATCGCCGACGTCGGCGTCCGCGACGACGACATAGTCGAGGTCGGACGCCCGCAGCTCGCACCGATCCGGACCTGGCAGGGCGTGCCCGAGGGACGTATCCCGACCGTGCTGTACGCCCCCACCTGGGAGGGCTGGGACGGCAACCCCGGCAACACCTCGATCGTGCTCGCCGGTGAGAACATCGTGAACAGGCTGGTGACGGCCGACCCGCCGGTCCGTGTCCTGTACAAGCCGCACCCCTTCACCGGCACGGTCAGCAAGGAGGCCGGCGCCGCCCACCGGCGGATCACCGCCCTGGTGGAGAAGGCCGCCGCCGAGCGCGCCGCCGACCCGCGCTTCACCGTCGACACCGCCGCCCAGGACCGCGCCAAGGCCGAGCTGGCCCGGATCGAGGCCCGCCTCGCCGAGCTGTCCGGCAAGGGCGGCGACAGGGGCGACGAGGCCGAGGCCAGCCGGGACGGCCTGGTCGACGCCGCCCGGCACGAGGAGGTCGCCCGGCTGCGCGCCGAGTGGAACACCGCCTACTGGGGCGCCTTCCCGACCTGGGAGCACCGGGTCATCAAGGGCGCCGAGCCGCGTCTGTACGACTGCTTCAACGTCTCCGACGCCATGGTCTCCGACATCTCCAGCGTGGTGTCCGACTTCATCGCCAGCGGCAAGCCGTACGCGGTGACGGACTCGGCCGAGGTGGGCGTGGAGGAGTTCAAGCGGCAGAACACGGCGGTGCGCGCCGCCGTGATCCTCTCCAACAGCGCGGCCGAGCTGGGCGGGCTGCTGGACGCCGTGCGCGACCCGGCCGCCGACCCGCTGGCCGCCGACCGCAAGGAGCTCAAGCAGTACCTGCTGGGCCCGGACGAGCCGACGTCCATCGACCAGTTCAACGCGGCGGTGGCGGCCCTCGCCCTCAAGTCCGAGGCCCGCAACGCCGGTCAGGAGACCCGTCTGGCCGGCGCCAACGTCGACCCCGCCGAGACGGCCGAGCTGACGAACGCGGTGCCCGGTCAACGGCTGCCGTCGGCCGGTGAGTCGGACGGTGTGACCGCCTGACCCGTCCGGCCGCCTGATCCGTCCGGCCCCGAACGGTCCCCGAGGACTCCCGTCCTCGAGGGCCGTTCTCTTGTCCGGCTCTTACCGCGCCCCCTGAGCAGCTCTTACCGCCGCTCCGTACAGTCCGGTGCCGCCCGCCGCGAAACGAACCTGTTCCGTCGCTGTGTGACGTACGCCACTGATTCCGGGTGTTGGGGCAACCGCTTCACGTGGCCACTCGTCTAACTGACCGCTAACCAGGGGTTTCGGGGACATGCTCCATAGGCCATGGAGAAACGTGACAAGGGGGAAACGTGACCGTCGTGACGCAGCCTGATGTGACCGTGATCATCGGGGCGTACGAGGCGATGCCGTACCTGGTCGAGTGCCTGGCTTCGGTCGAGGCACAGACCATCGACCCGGAGCGCATCGAGGTCATCGCGGTGGACGACGGCTCGACCGACGGGACGGGGGAGTACCTGGAGGAGTTCGCGGCCCGCACCGCCATGCCGGTCACCGTGATCCGGCAGAAGAACTCCGGCGGTCCCAGCGGTCCGCGCAACGTCGGCCTGAGCAAGGCGTCGGGGCGGTACGTGTTCTTCCTGGACGCCGACGACCGGCTCGGCCCTCAGGCCCTGGAGCGCATGGTCGCCATGGCCGACAAGAACGGCACCGACGTGGTCCTGGGCCGCGTGGAGGGCGTCAACCGCACGGCGCCGAAGTCGATGTGGGGCAAGACCCTCGACCGTACCGACGTCTTCTCGTCCAACATCAAGTTCACGCTCAGCGCGCAGAAGCTGTTCCGCCGCGAGCTGCTGGAGCGGCACGGCATGCGCTTCGACGAGTCGCTGTGGACCGGCGAGGACGCGCTGTTCACGATGGAGGCCTACCTGCGGGCCGACGGCGTCTCCGTCGTCGCCGACCACACCTGCTACTACCTGGTCGGCCGCGACGACGGCAAGCACGTCACCAAGTCCGGCAGCTACACCCTGCGCTTCGACTCCGCGCGCGCCCTGATGGACCTGATCACGCGGATGGTCCCGGCCGGCCCCAAGCGGAACATGCTCATGGTCCGGCCCTTCCTCATCACCCTGCTGCCGCAGTTCGGGCCCAAGTACCTCAAGGACAGCGAGGAGGTGCGGCGGCACAAGCTGGAGCTGGCCAAGCCCCTGATGGACGCCCACTGGAACCCCGAGGTCGCCCGGCTCCTGAAGGTCCACGAGCGGCTGCGGCTGCACCTGGTGGCCATGCAGCGGCCCGAACTCCTCGCGGACGTCATCGAGTTCGTCAGGGCGAAGAAGCAGGCCGCCGCCATCCTGGAGAAGCGGGGCACCGAGGTCTACCTCGTCTACCCGCACTTCCGTTCCAGGAAGGCCGGCATCCCCGACTGGGTGTACCTCGCCGAGGCGCGTGAGGCCCGGGCCTTCGAGGGATACCGGGAGGCCGCCGCCAACTCCTTCCTGCGACGCGCGCTGCGCAAGGTACGGCGCTCGCTGCCCAGGGCGGGCTTCACGGCGGCGGCCTGACCGGACCGGAGCGGGAGCCCCGGCTCCTCGGGGCTCCTACTGCCGCCCGCCCTGCAGGGCCCGCTTGATGGGGCGGCCCACCACGCGGCGGGCGCGGCGGTAGACGCTGGCGGCGGGGGCGACCTGCACGGCCTTGGCACCGGTGTTCGCGGTGGCCTTCGTCTTCGCCTTGGCCGACTTCGCTCCCGCCCGCGCCAGCTCCCTGCGCAACTGCGCGTTGTCCTGCGACAGTTCGCTGACACGGCCGTACAGCCAGCCGAACCGGGTGGTCAGGGAGTCGACGTCCATGTCGTTCCAGGGGCGGATGCCCGGCGGGAACGACAGCGACCGCATCCGCTCCTCGAAGGCCGCGCCGCCGTCGCCGTGCGTGAAGGTGTTCTCCAGTCCGTTCCTGTCCAGGAACCCGGTGAACCGCTCGAAGCGCTCCCCGTGCCCGCCGACCAGCGCCCCGAAGTCGGCCTTCGCGTACAGCCGGGCGGGGTCGGTGGCCTCGGGGTCCTTGACGACCTCGGCGAGCAGCCGGTGCGGGATGCCGAAGTACCGGCACAGCTCCAGCGTCCGCGAGTCCCCGCACAGCACGGTCGCCGGCGTGCCGGCCAGCAGCGCCGCGATGTTGCCGTGGATCCGGGAACCGAAGGAGAAGTCGAACGCCCGCAGGTCGTCGATCCAGGTGAGGGGATCGATGTACACGCGGACCTTGCCCTCCCGGTACATCGGGTGGTCCGGGTGCGTCGGCATCGCGGTCACCTCGGCGTTCGGGTCCGACAGGTCCCGCCAGTGCAGTTGCCGTGCGTCGCTGAGGTTCTGGCCGACGAAGCGCAGGTTCGGATAGCGCTCGTGGGTGCGGGCGACGATCCGGTCCAGGCCCTGCTTCCGCACCGCGTTGTGCGAGCCGTTGACGGCGATCCGCGACTGGGCCGTCAGCTCCGCCGCCTCCTTGCGCACATCGAGCCGGCGCCCGTACATGAACAGCGAGGGGCAGCCGATGACCTCGACGTCCCGGAAGCCCATGTCCTTGAGGTACTGCTCGGTGAACTCGCCCCGCACACCGATCGACGCACTGCGGTCGAGCACCGCCGCGCAGAACTCGCGCACGGCCGGTTCGATCCGCTTCAGCCGCTCCGGGTTGTAGTCCGCCCCGGTCTGCGCACCGACCCCGAGGACCACCACCGGGATCCGCAGCCGGCCGATGAGCCGGGTCAGGCGCTTCAGTCCGGCCTCGAACGACGGCCTGAACGCGTTGGCGAGCGGTACGACGAAGGCGTCGTACTCCTCGTTGATCCGGCCCGCCGCGGACGCGTCGCTCCCGATGCCGTTCGAGACCACCTCGGTACCGGGTGTCTCGAGGATCTTGTGGGCGGCGTCGCTGAAGATCAGGTTGCCGGAGTTGGTGGCTATGACATCTCTGTGGAGGGCCTCCTCCAGGGGGACGACGTCGTAGGGGCTCTTCCCCGAGCGGAGGAGTATGCGCTTCACAGGGCGAACGTTAGGTGACACACCTTCAAATTAAGTTTGCGTGGACTTTGATTTCTATATGCAACCAGCACAACCTTTTTGCCGTACGCGAAGAGTGATCATGTGGTCACCGACGCCGGTCGGGGGCCTGTCCGGGGGGTGAAACCGGCGCGCGCCGATCGATCTCTTTCGCGTAGATTGCCGGGCAGGGGCGGCACTGACGCGAGGAACAGAGGAGCAAGGTGGCTGGGGCAAGGCAGGCCGTGAGCGAGGCCCGCAGGATCGTCGTCAAGGTGGGTTCCTCGTCGCTGACCACCGCCGCGGGCGGGCTGGACGCCGACCGGGTGGACGCGCTCGTGGACGTCCTCGCCAAGAGCCGGACCGGGGGAGAGCGGGAGATCGTGCTGGTCTCCTCGGGGGCCATCGCCGCCGGACTGGCCCCGCTGGGTCTGCGCCGCCGCCCCAAGGACCTCGCCCGTCAGCAGGCCGCCGCCAGTGTCGGCCAGGGCCTGCTGGTGGCCCGGTACACCGCCTCCTTCGCCCGGCACGGCGTCCGGGTCGGGCAGGTGCTGCTCACCTCCGACGACATGAGCCGCCGGGCCCACCACCGCAACGCCTCCCGCACGCTCGACAAGCTGCTGGCCATGGGGGCGTTCCCGGTGGTGAACGAGAACGACACCGTCGCCACCGACGAGATCCGCTTCGGGGACAACGACCGTCTCGCCGCCCTCGTCGCCCACCTCGTCCACGCCGACCTCCTGGTCCTGCTGTCCGACGTGGACGGCGTCTACGACGGGGATCCCACCAGGCCCGGCACCTCGCGGATAGCCGAGGTGCGGGGACCCGCCGACCTCGAGGGCATCGAGATCGGCAGCGCCGGCAAGGCGGGGGTGGGCACCGGCGGCATGGTCACCAAGGTGGAGGCCGCCCGCATCGCCGCCGCCGCGGGCATCCCCGTCGTCCTCACCAGCGCGGTCCACGCGGCCGAGGCGCTCGGCGGCGGCGACACGGGCACCTACTTCCACGCCACCGGCAAGCGCTCCACCCACCGGCTGCTGTGGCTGCAGCACGCCTCCGCCCCGCAGGGGTCCCTGACCCTGGACGACGGCGCGGTGCGAGCGGTGGTGGAGCGCCGCACGTCACTGCTGCCCGCCGGGATCGCCGCCGTCGAGGGCGAGTTCAACGCCGGCGACCCGGTCGAGCTGAGGGACGGCAGCGGGCGCGCCGTGGCCCGCGGGCTGGTCAACTTCGACGCCAAGGAGATCCCCCGGCTGATCGGACGGTCGACCCGGGAGCTGGCGCGGGAACTCGGCCCGGAGTACGAACGCGAGGTCGTACACAGGGACGACCTGGTGATCCTGCACTCGTAGAACGGGACGCGACGGCGGACTCCGGTGGGGGACGTTCCGTAAAACGGCCACACGAAGCCCTGCGGCCTGCTCAACTTTGCTGAGGGGCGTGTTTCAGGCGCACGCCCCGGCACGGTCACAGCGAGAAGGAGGCCGTCGTGAGACGAGTGCGCCCAGGTGCGGCGGCGTCCCGCGGTGCTCTGACGAGCGTCGCGGCCGGGGACACCTACGAGGAGCCCGCCGACCTGCCCCGCCTGTGGCACGTCACCCTCAGCGTCTCCGGGCAGGAGGTCCCCCTGGGGGATCTCAGGCGTGCCCTGGAGCAGCTCGCCCACGACCACCCCTTCCTGCTGACCAGCAGATACGCCAACGACCACGCCGAGATCCGCTACTGGGAAGAGGCCCGCGACCTGCACGACGCCGCCGCCGTCGCCCTGCGCCTGTGGGGCGAGCACCGGCAGACGTCGGGTCTGCCGCCCTGGGAGATCGTCGGCCTGGAGGTCATCGACCGCGAGACCTACCACCAGCGCGTCGCCGAGGGCTACGGACCGCCGCCCGCGACCCCCGTGGGAATTCATCCCTTCTAGTCCGTTTCTAGTCCGTTCCTGAATCCGCCCGGGGCCGTCCAGAAGGCGTCTCGGGGCCCGTCTCGGGGTGTGGGATGAACCGTGAACGCGCCGGTTGGCCGCACTACGCTTCCCCCATGACCACGCTCTCGCCGTACGACTCGATGTCCCCGGTCACCCAGGCCGCCTACCGCGCCAAGTCCGCCGCCGCCGACCTCGCGCCGCTGCCGCGCGCCGTGAAGGACGACGCGCTGCTCGCCATCGCGGACGCCCTGGAGGTCCGCACGAGCGAGATCGTCGCGGCCAACGCCAAGGACGTGGCCAAGGCCCGGGAGAACGGCACCAGCGAGGCCATCGTCGACCGGCTCACCCTCACCCCCGAGCGGGTCCGGGCCATCGCCTCCGACGTGCGCGACGTGGCGAAGCTGCCCGACCCGGTCGGTGAGGTGGTCCGTGGCTCGACCCTGCCCAACGGCATCGACCTGCGTCAGGTCCGCGTCCCGCTCGGCGTGGTCGGCATCATCTACGAGGCCCGGCCGAACGTCACCGTCGACGCCGCAGCCCTCTGCCTCAAGTCCGGCAACGCGGCGCTTCTGCGCGGCTCCGCCTCCGCCTACGAGTCGAACACCGCCCTCGTCCGGGTGATCCGGGACGCCGTCGGAGGCGCCGGGCTGCCCGCCGACGCCGTCCAGCTGGTGCCGGGGGAGAACCGGGAGAGCGTGCGCGAGCTGATGCGTGCCCGCGGGCTCGTCGACGTGCTCATCCCGCGCGGCGGCGCCTCCCTGATCCAGACCGTGGTCAACGAGTCCACCGTCCCGGTGATCGAGACCGGTACCGGCAACTGCCACGTCTACGTCGACGCGGCGGCCGACATCGACATGGCGATCGACATCCTGATCAACTCCAAGGCCCAGCGGGTCAGCGTCTGCAACGCCGCCGAGACCCTCCTCGTCCACCAGGACATCGCCCCCGAGTTCCTGCCGCGCGCCCTGGACGCCCTCGCCGAGGCCGGAGTGACCGTGCACGCCGACGAAAGGGTCATGGCGTACGCCAAGGACTCCCGGGCCACCGTGGTCGAGGCCACGCCGGACGACTGGGACACCGAGTACCTCTCGTACGACATCGCCGCCGCCGTCGTCGACTCCCTCGACCGGGCGGTCGCCCACATCCGGCTGTGGAGCTCCGGTCACACCGAGGCCATCGTCACCACCTCCCAGCAGGCCGCCCGCCGCTTCACCCAGCTCGTCGACTCGACCACGGTCGCGGTCAACGCCTCCACCCGCTTCACCGACGGGGGCCAGTTCGGCTTCGGCGCCGAGATCGGCATCTCCACGCAGAAGCTGCACGCGCGCGGCCCGATGGGTCTGCCGGAGCTGACCAGCACCAAGTACATCGTCACCGGCGACGGGCACGTACGGCGCTGACGCCGGCCGGGCACCGCACGGTCCCGCAGGGTCCCGCGGTGTCCTGCAAGATCCGTGAGAGGCGTCTCACCAGGCGGTTGAATTTCTCTACAGTCTGCCCAAATCGACCCCCCGGGACTACTCTGGACCCGTGCCGGAGGACGTGGGGGGCACGCCGTTCTCTGACGGCCGGGAGCCCGACGACGACCACGACCACGGAGTGCCGGACGACGAGTTCGCCTCCGTGGTCTTCGACGAGGCCTTCATACGAGCGGCCGTGGTGCACGAGCCGACCGCCGTGGAACGCCTCCTGGCCGCCGCCCAGGCGAGAGCCGAGGCCTCGGAGGCCGAGGCCCGCCGCGCCCACGCCAGAGGCGAGCGGTACGACGAGCGGTACAGTCCCGACGGCACCGATCTCGCCCGTGATCCGGACCTGGACGGCCTCGACGACCCCGAGTTCCTGAGCGACCGCTGGAGCGCCCCCGGGCCCTACGGCAAGCAGGTCCGCTGGCGTCGGCCCGTCGCCTGGCTGCTCGCCGTCGTGATGGGTGTCGGCATGGTCGCACTGGCCTTCGCCGCGGTCTACCGGGGGACCTCCTCGGGCAGCCGGGACCAGCTTCCGTCGCCCCCTCCGGCCGGCCTCGAACAGGGCACCGCCGCGGCCCCCACCACGTCCGCCGAGTCCCGCCCGCCCGCGGTCTCGGCCATCCCGCGCTCGCCCTGAGCAGCCCCGGGTGCCTTTGGTGAGAACCTGTCAGAACTTGTCGTGTACCAGGGCGTTTACCCGAGGCTCGCGGGACCTACTCTGAAAGTATGGGCGGGCCTGGAGACCCACCAGAGGGGACACCCGAGGGCGGCCCCGTCGGTGGAGAGGACGAGTACCGATCCGTCGTGTTCGACGAGTCGTTCGTCCGTGCTGCCCGACTGCAGGAGTACTCCGCCCAGGAGCGCATGGCGGACCACGCGCCCGCCGTCCGCCGTCGTCCGCCCCTGCACCGGGGACTGTCCCGGCAGGTACTGATCCTGGCCCTGCTGATCGTGGTCGCCTTCGGCACCGCGATCTACATGGGCGTACGCCACCCCTACGGTTCCTCCGAGGCCCGGCGGACCGTCGACCCCCTGCGGATGACGGTCATCCCGCTGGCCCTGCAGGGCAAGGTGCCCGGGACGGCCGACGCCGAGTACCTGTACGCGCACAGCCCCGCCGCCCAGTTCGCGGTCGGCGCCGAGGGCATACCGCTGCCCGCCTCCCGGAGCACCGTGCACTTCTCGGACAGCCAGGTCGTGGCCGCGCTCAGCACCGCCAAGGACTACATCGTCCGCTCCGCGCTCTACCCCGAGGTCCTCGACAGCAGTGAGGTCCAGCCCGCCCGCGCCCTCATCGACCCCGGACAACTCGACCAGTTCGACCAGAGCTTCGAGCATCCCGCCGCCGACGGCCGCCACGCCCCCACCGGATGGCTGGTCCGCTTCGACCCCGCCCGCGCCGAGCTGGCCGACCAGAAGGTACGTGTCCAGGGCAGCCTGCAGGCCGCCGAGACCGACTCCTCCACGCTCGAGGTGACCGCGGACCACACGTTCGTCTACGCGCTCCGGCCGACCGGCGCCGATGCCAAGACCCCGGTGTCCCTGTTCACCGTCCGCCGGGAGCTGACCTTCCGCTTCGACCGCGAGGACCTGCGCACACACCAGGTCCAGCTGGTCGTCTCCTACGTCCAGGCGGGCCCCCTGTCCTGCGCCGAGGACTCCACCAACCACCTGCGCCCCCTCCTGGCGGGCCAGACCGCCAAGGCGGGCGGTCCGGCGGGCACGGACCCCTACGCCACGGGCAGCGCGACCGCCCTGTGCGGAACGCTGGCCGCAGGAGCGCAGCCGAAGGTGTGAGGGGCGAGCGGGCCTGCTGCTCCGCGTCTACTCGGCGTCCGGCGTGTCCTGCGGGGGAGTCTTCGGCGGCGGCGGGCTGGTGAAGCCGTCGAAGCCGCGCCGCACCCGGCCGCCCAGGTCCCCGGCCCCGCCGGCGAGATCGCTGACCAGCTTCATCAGCGGATCCTTGGAGCTCTTCACATGATCGGCGTAGTGCGCCGCCGACTCCCGGAACGAATCGCTGACCGAGGTGTCCTTGTCCTCGCTGCGTCGCGGGTAGTGCCCGTCCATGATCCGCTGGTGGTCCCGCGACTCGGCCCACTTCTTCAGCTCGGCCGCCCGCACGGTGGTGAACGGATGGGAGCGGGGCAGCACATTGAGGATCTTCAGCACGGAGTCGCGCAGATCGCCCCCGGACTCGTACTCCTCGGCCTGCTGCAGGAACGCGTCCACGTTCATCTCGTGCAGATGGTTGCCGCCCGCGATCTTCATCAGGCCGCGCATCGAGGCCCGCAGGTCCTGCCCCACCAGGAGGCCGGCCCGGTCCGCGGACAGTTCCGACTTGCGGAACCACTCCCGCAGCGCCGTCACGATCGCCATGATCGCCAGGTTGCCGAGCGGTATCCAGGCCACCCGCAGCGCGAGGCTCGTCAGGAACAGCAGGATCGTGCGGTACACCGAGTGGCCGGACAGCGCGTGCCCCACCTCATGGCCCACCACCGCCCGCATCTCCTCCTCGTCGAGCAGCTCGACGAGGCCCGTGCTGACGACGATGATCGGCTCGTCCAGGCCGATGCACATCGCGTTCGGCTGCGGGTCCTGGGTGACGTACATCGGCGGGACCTTCTCCAGGTCCAGGATGTAACAGGCGTCCCGCAGCATGTCGTTGAGGTGGGCGAACTGCTGGTCCGAGACGCGCACCGAGTCGGACAGGAACAGCAGCCTCAGGCTCCGCTCCGGAAGCAGCCCGCTGAGCGCCTTGAACACCGTGTCGAAACCGCTCAGCTTCCGCAGGGCCACCAGGGCCGAGCGGTCGGCCGGGTGCTCGTAGGCACGGGAGGAGATCCCCGGGAAACGCCTGCGCTGCCTGCTCGGTACGCTGCCGTCCCCGTGCCCGTTCTGTGCGTGGCCGTCGTCGGACATTCTTCCCCCATGCGCGTCTGATGTGCCCCATGCGCCCCCGAGGCAGGCCCCAGCCTAGGCGGAGATACCGTGGACGGGCAGTACAGCCGAAGGAGTCCGTCATGGAGCACATCCCCGCAGCCGCCTGGCTGACCGAGGCCGCCGACGCCGCCCCCCAGCACGGTACGGGGAGCCTGCTCAAGATCGTACTGGTCGTGATGGTTCTGGGCTGTGCGCTGACCGCCTGGTTCCTGCTGCGCGGGTACAAACGGAAGGACGACTGAGCGGCCCGTGGAGTTCCCCGGCGCCGGCCCCGGCTTGCCGCAACAGCGGAGTCGGCGTGATCGGCCCGGGACCGCCCGCATACGATGAGCCGACATCTTTATCCCGCCCACACCGGATAGGTCCTGCCGAAGATGAGCCTCCACAGCACCGCTGCCCAGTTGGTCACCCTCGCCGCCGAGGGCGGGGAGCACGGCGGAAACCACGAAAGCCTCAGCCCCTACGTCACCGGCGGCAGCGCCCTGTTCATCCTGCTGCTCCTGCTGTGGATCACCACCCGCTTCAACCGCGACCGCTGAGCCGGAGATCCGTCGCCCGGGATCCGGGCGCCCCGGATCCGGCGGCCCGGGCTCTCGGGCCGGGCCGGTAGGGTCTGCACGCATGGGAGAGCAGGACATGCCTACCGGTCCGGCGAACGAGACGTCCGACGACACGGTCAAGGCCCCCGAGTACCGGCCGGGCAACGGCCCCGCGCACACGGGCAAGCGCCGCCTGGGAGTGATGGGCGGGACGTTCGACCCGATCCACCACGGGCACCTCGTGGCGGCCAGCGAGGTCGCCGCGCAGTTCCAGCTGGACGAAGTGGTGTTCGTCCCCACCGGACAGCCGTGGCAGAAGAGTCACCGCAAGGTCTCCCCGGCCGAGGACCGCTACCTGATGACGGTCATCGCGACCGCCGAGAACCCGCAGTTCTCGGTGAGCCGCATCGACATCGACCGCGGCGGTCCCACCTACACCGTCGACACCCTGCGCGACCTGCGCGCGCTCAACCCGGAATCGGACCTGTTCTTCATCACCGGCGCCGACGCCCTCGCCCAGCTCCTGACCTGGCGCGACAGCGAGGAGCTGTTCTCCCTGGCGCACTTCATCGGGGTGACCCGCCCGGGCCACCACCTGACCGACCACGGACTTCCGGAGGGCGGCGTCACGCTCGTCGAGGTTCCCGCGCTCGCCATCTCCTCCACGGACTGCCGCGCGAGAGTCGCCAAGGGCGACCCCATCTGGTACATGGTGCCGGACGGAGTCGTGCGTTACATCGACAAGCGCGAGCTGTACCGCGGCGAGTGAGCCGAGAGGGGCACCGGTGAACGAGCGATACGACCCGGGGTACGGGGGAGACCAGTACGAGCTGGTCGGTTACGACGAGTACGGGCAGCCTGTCTACCGGCAGGTGCCCGCACAGCAGACCCCCCAGCAGGCGTACGACCAGTACGGCCGGCCCGGCTACGGCTACGACCCGTACGCGACCGGAGAGCAGCAGTCCGAGCCGTCGTACGACACCTACGACCACGGCCCGCAGACGCCGGCCACCTCCCACGACTCGTACGACTCGTACGGCTCCTACGACCAGTACGGCACCGGGCCGCGGAACCCGGGCGGTCCCGCACCGGGGTACGACCCCTACGGACAGGCGGCGACCGGCGGACAGGCGGCGGCCGGCGGCCGGCAGCCCCGGGTCGCCGAGCAGACCGCCTACATCCCGCAGCAGACCGGACCGGCCGAGGCCGAGGCCGAGGAGGGGACGACCCCGGCCGCCGAGGAACGGGACTACCGCACCGAGCAGTTCGCCTTCGTCGAGGACCCGGACGCCGAGTCCGAGGACGTCATCGACTGGCTGAAGTTCACGGAGAACCGGACCGAGCGCCGTGAGGAGGCCCGCCGCCGCGCCCGCAGCCGGGTCATCGCCCTCGCCGTGGTGCTCGCACTGGTCGCGGTCGGCGGCGTCGGCTACCTCTGGTACGCCGGAAAACTCCCCGGCCTGTCCTCCTCCGGCGCGAAGTCGGGCACCACCACGGCCGCGGGCGCCCAGAAGCGCGACGTGATAGTCGTCCACCTGCACGACACCGCCAAGGGCGGCACCTCGACGGCGCTGCTCGTGGACAACACCACCACCAAGCAGGGCACCACCGTGCTGCTGCCCAACTCGCTCGCCATGGCCGGTGACGACGGCACCACGACGACGCTGGCCAAGTCGGTCAAGGACGACGGCTCCTCAGGCACCGTCGACCAGCTGAACACCGTCCTCGGTACCAACATCGAGGGCACCTGGCGCCTCGACACCCCTTACCTGGAGAACCTCGTCGAGCTGGTCAGCAACATCGACATCGACACCAACACCGACGTGCCCGACCCGGGCGCCAAGAAGAAGGGCACCGCGCCCCTCGTCCACAAGGGCGAGGACCAGACCCTCAGCGGCAAGATGGCCGTCGCCTACGCCACCTACCGGGCCTCCGGCGAGTCCGAGGACGCCCAGCTGGAGCGGTTCGGCCAGGTCATGCAGGGCGTGCTGCGCAAGATCTCCTCCGACCCCACGGTGGCCACCACCACCGTGCAGACGCTGGCGCAGATCCTGGACCCCTCGCTCAGCGACAAGGACCTCGGCACCTTCCTCGCCAAGCTCGCCGACCTGGCCAAGGGCGGCGACTACAGGACCACGCTCCTGCCGGTCCAGTCCGACGGCACGCTGAGCGCGCAGACCAGCGACAGTGTGGTGAAGAACATCCTCGGCGGCACCGCCAAGAGCCCCGAGGCGGGCTCGGCGGTCCGGGTGTCCGTCCAGAACGCCACCGGCGCCAAGGACAACACCGAGAAGGCCCGCGTGGTGATCGTCAACGGCGGCTTCACCTTCCTGGAGGCCGGCACGGCGTCCGCCACCCGCCCGGCGTCCCAGGTGGTCTACGCCGACGCCGCCGAGAAGGAGAACGCCACCGAGGTCGCCAAGACCCTGGGCCTGCCCTCCGGCTCGGTGAGGAAGGGGACGGTCAGCTCGGGCGCCGACGTCTCGGTGATCCTCGGGCAGGACTACAAACCGTCGTCGTCCTAGGACGTCACCGGCCGGGCCACCCCCACGTGACACGTCAATCACGTGGGGGTACCCCGGCGGCTCATGAGACCCTTGGTGTCAAGTGACCGCCGACGGAAAGCCAAGTAGTGACCGCCACCGACCGTTCTCTCGAGCTCATCAACACCGCCGCCCAGGCGGCCGCAGACAAGCTCGCCCATGACGTCATCGCCTACGACGTCAGCGACGTGCTCTCGATCACGGACGCCTTCCTGCTGGCCTCCGCACCCAACGACCGCCAGGTCAAGTCGATCGTCGACGAGATCGAGGAGCGGCTCCTGAAGGACCTCGGCGCCAAGCCGGTGCGCCGTGAGGGCGACCGCGAAGCCCGCTGGATCCTGCTCGACTACGTCGACATCGTCGTCCACGTCCAGCACAGCGAGGAGCGCGTCTTCTACGCGCTGGAACGCCTGTGGAAGGACTGCCCCGAGATCGAGCTGCCCGCCGACGCCAAGGCCACCCGCGGCAAGGCCGAGGAGCACGCCAAGCTGCAGGCCGCCGCCGAGGACGCCGACGAACCGGGCGGGGAGTGGCGATGAGCGCCACCGGTGAGGTGACCGACCGCAAGGGCCGCGGTCGCCGCATCATCCTGTGGCGGCACGGCCAGACCGCGTGGAACCTGGAGCGCCGCTTCCAGGGCACCACGGACGTGGAGCTGACCGAGACCGGCACCGGACAGGCCCGGCGCGCGGCACGGCTGCTCGCCTCCCTGGGGCCCGACGCGATCATCTCGTCGGACCTCAAGCGGGCCGTGCTCACCGCCGCCGAGCTCGCCGCCCTCACCGGTCTGGAGGTCACCCGCGACGAGGGGCTGCGGGAGACCTACGCGGGCGTCTGGCAGGGGCTGACGCACGAGGAGATCATCGCCCGGTACGGCGAGGAGTACGCGGCGTGGAAGCGCGGCGAGCCGGTCCGCCGAGGCGGCGGCGAACTGGAGACCGAGGTCGCCGACCGCGCCGCCCCCGTCGTGCTGCGGCACGCCGACAAGCTGCCCGAGGACGGCACCCTCGTGGTGGTCAGCCACGGCGGCACCATCCGGACCACCATCGGCCGTCTCCTCGGCCTGGAGGCACACCACTGGGAAGGGCTGGGCGGCCTTTCCAACTGCTGCTGGTCCGTCCTCGGCGAGGGCGTGCGCGGCTGGCGGCTGCTGGAGCACAACGCGGGCACCCTCCCGGAGCCCGTCCTCGGCGACGACGACTAGGGCACGGTCCGGGCGCGCCGGTCCAGTGCAGGCGCGGATTTCACTTTCTGGCAGGTCGCAGGCTAAAGTTCTTCTTGTTCGCCCCGCCGAGCGGGGCCGGACAACAAGGGGCTATAGCTCAGTTGGTAGAGCGCCTGCATGGCATGCAGGAGGTCAGGAGTTCAATTCTCCTTAGCTCCACGGATCGGCACTCTGTTGAGTTGTCAAAGATCGGTGATGAGGATCCCGTCCCCTCAGGGGGCGGGATTTTCTGTTCTTCACCTGCCCTTCGTGCCGACCGCCGTGGTCTTCGGCGCGACGCTCACGGGTGCCCTGGCCGCCGTCCGGCCCGCGGAGGCGACGGTCGCGCAGCTCGGTCGGCCGATCGGCGTGGCGGCGTTCGGCACACTGTTCCCGAACCGGCTTGAGTCACTTGGCGCCCCGGAGGCGTATACCTCCGCGAAGGCGCTTTCAGTGTGCGCGTGGGCGCCGGCCGGCACGGCGGCGGTGGGTGCCGTGTCCGGACTGGTACTGAGGCGTCGCTGACCGTATTGGTCCGGCCGTGGCAGAATCAAACGGCCGGAAGGGGGCGCGGCCCGACGGGAGGGAGTAGCGATGCCTGCGAGCATCCTCGAGGAGGTCGACCACCTCCTCGGTGCGGCGGTGATACGGGACACGGCCACCCGGCTCAGCTGCCCTTCCTGCGGTTCCGGTCACGTGGCGCAGGTCCTCGGCGACAACGGCGGGATCTCCTACGTGTGCACGGCCTGCGGCCACAGCTGGAGCTGATCGATGGGTGCACACAGGCGGAAGTGCGACTGGTGCGGGAGCGGTACGCCCATCGTCCGTGACATGGAGCCGATCAATCCCGACTACCAGTACTGGTGCGAGGAATGCGCGCGGGCGCTGATCATAAAAGGCGACCCGATCGAGACGTACCGCGAACTCGAGGGCGAGCCGATCTACGGCCGGCTCCTCGAGGAGCACTGCACGCTCAAGCGGTTCTATTCGTTCGTCACGGCCTGACCCCCGCCGGGCCTCGGCAACGATGTCCGGCGAGCACCAGGAAGAGCAGACCGGTCCCGCCGTAGAGGGCCGACAGCGCGAACTGAGCGAGCCCCTGGTGCAGTTCGGGCCGCCCCGGCCCGTGCGGCACCCACCACAGGGCGTACGAGCCGAAGACCAGCGCCGTACCCACGGCTCCCGCGCGGTGTCCGCGCGTCCACAGCAGCAGCACGAGGGGCACGCACCACACCCAGTGGTGCGACCACGACACCGGGCTGACCAGCAGCGCGGTCACCGCGCAGCCGACCACCGCCCAAGCCCGCTCGCCGCGCAGTTCCGCCGCGACCGCCACGGTCAGCCCCAGCAGGGCCACCAGTGCCGCCGTGGCGGCCCAGACGGCTCCCGGGTCCGGCGTGTGCAGAAGCCGCGCCAGGACGCCGCGCAGGGCCTGGTTCGCGGTCTCCTCGGCGCGGCCCACCCGGCTGGTGCGGAACACCATGCCGGTCCAGAACCGCCACGAGTCGCCCGGCAGGAGGGCCGCCGCGAGCAGGGTCGCCCCGGCGAACGCGACGGCCGCCCCGCGCGCGTGCCGCAGCCAGGGCCCTGTGCCGTCGCCCCTGAACCGTGCCACGGCGCCCGTTGCCAGCAGGAACACCGCGAACAGCGCGGGCGTCAGCTTCACCGCCGTGGCCAGTCCCACACCCGCTCCCGCCCAGCGGGCCCCCGGGGGGCGGGAGAGGTCCCACAGCACCAGGACGGCGATCAGCAGGTTGATCTGTCCGTAGCGCATGGTCGTCCACACCGGCTCGCACCACACGGCCACGGCCGCGATCCACCAGGCGGCCTCCTCGCGCGCGTGGCCCACGAGTCGCAGCGACAGCCGCGCGAACACCACCAGCAGCGCGAGGTTCCCGGCCCTCGCCAGGGTGCGCAGCAGGCCGGTGTCCAGCAGCGTCAGCGGTGTGAACAGCAGGGCCGCGAACGGCGGGTAGGTGGTGGGCAGGCGCGCGGCGGTGGTCCGCAGCGCGTACAGGTCGCCGCCCGCGCGGACGGTCGCGGCTTCCGCCCGGTACACCTTCAGGTCGATCATCGACACGTGCGCGGCCCGCTGCGCGATCCAGAACGCGACGAAGGAGACCAGGCATGCTCCGAGGGCTGTGGTCGTACGGCGGTGGGCTGCGGGGGGCGCGATCACGGGCACGAAAGGCGACATTAGCGCCCATACAGGTCCGGAACGGAAACGATTTGGTACTGCACCCCTACGACCGTGTAATGTTGGCGTCGCCGCCAGGGAAACCGGGCGACACGGTCAACATGCGGCCCGGCCGCGTGAGGACAAGGGGCTATAGCTCAGTTGGTAGAGCGCCTGCATGGCATGCAGGAGGTCAGGAGTTCAATTCTCCTTAGCTCCACAGAAGTAGAAGGCGGATCACTCGATCGAGTGGTCCGCCTTTCGCGTGTTCCGGGTTCGGCCGATTTCGGCAGACGTATGGCAAACGGCGGGTCACCCGTGAATTCGGGTGACCCGCCGTAGGTGCCGGCCCGCCGTTCGTGCCTGCCGGTCTGCCGTGTGTGCCGTCTGCCGTATGTGCGCTCAGCGGCCCAGGGCGCGGCGTCCCCGGCCCTGGGAGAGCACCGGGAGGTTGCGGCCCGGGGCCCGGTCCCGAGAGGCCTCCTCCTCGATGCGCAGGGCGAGTGCCGGGCAGCGGCGCACCGCGCGCAGGGCCTTGGCCTCGGCGTAGCGCGGCACCTTCGCCTGCGCCACCGTCGGGAAACCGTCCGCGCCGAGTTCGAAGACCTCCGGAAGGATGTCCGCGCACAGCCCGTGGCCCCGGCACAGCGTCCAGTCGACGTAGATCTTCTGACGGCTGTTGCCGTTGTCGATCTCCGCCGGTTCGCCGCCGCCCGGGATGCCCGTAGGCATCTTGCCGTCCTCGAAGAGCGGCAGAACGCCCTCCACGGGCCGTCCACAGCCGTTTCCGAGGACGTGCGCCGCCAGGTCGTCGGTGAACGCCTTGACCGTCGACTCCAGGAACATCGCCGAGCCGTCCGGGTGCGAGCACGCGCCGCGCCGCTTGACGTTCTTGGCGACCTGCTTGAGCGCCTCCAGGGCGGCCGGCCCGCCGCCGTTGAGGATGTCCTCCATGCCGCGCGCGGCGGCCGGCAGACCGAGGTAGCAGGGACCGCACTGCCCCGCGCTCTCCTCCGCCAGCCACTGCGCCACCCGCAGCGACTCGCCCAGCGGGCAGGTGTCCTGACTGATCGGCAGGATCGCACCGGCGCCCAGCGCACCGCCCACCGCGTCCAGGGAGTTGCGGGAGACGATCGCCTCGTTGACGGTCGCCGCGTCGATCCACTTGCCGTGGTAACCACCGGTCAGCACGCCCTGCGGCACCGGCGGGGCGCCGGCCAGCTGCAGGACGTAGCGCAGCGGCACACCGGTGGGGACCTCGATCACCATGGGGCGGGCGACCGCCCCGGAGACCGTGAGCATGACGGTGCCCGGCTCGTCGTACAGGCCGGTGTTGCCGTAGCGCTCCGGGCCGATACGGGCGGCGATGGCCAGCTGGGCGAACGTCTCGGCGTTCGACAACAGGGTGGGGGCGCCGCCCACGCCGTTCTGCGAGGCGCTGGTCTTGCGGCCGGGCGGGATCGCCGGACCGCCGTCGATCGAGCGGATCAGCGACGCGGCGGCGCCGGTGACCATGCGGATCGGGTTGCGCTGGACGAACGCCTTGAGCGCCGAGCGGCGGCCGGTGCCCAGGCCGCGCTCGTTGAGCGCGGCCTCCATGGAGCGCTGCGTGGACTCACGGGTGACACCGATCACGAGGGTGCGGGCACCCAGCGCCTCCGCGCACAGCAGGGCGCCGTCCAGGATCAGGTGCGGGGCACGGTTGATGAGGACCGTGTCCTTGCGGCAGGCCGGTTCGTCCTCGCTGCCGTTGACGACGACGACCGGGCGGACACCGCGCTTGATCGCCGACTCGGCGACCGAGCGCAGCTTCTTGTGGAAGGGGAAGCCCGCGCCGCCGCGCCCCTTGAGGCTGATGGCCTCGGCGAGCTGCGCGAGCTGCTCGCCGCCCAACGGTTCGAGCGGCCCATGCACCTTCAGGTGCATGGGCAGGTCGAGTCTTTCTACAAGGTCAAAGCCAGACGTGAGCTGCGGAAGTCCGACCACGCGGACCTCTGGGACGTCGGGCAGGGCCTCGTTCACCTATAGCCTCCGGAAGGCGTGTTCCAAGGTTCGCCCGATCCCGGTGAGTCGAAGGACGCACCGGGCGACGGCTGGTTGGCGGGACCATTGTTGTACGCGTCGCCTGAGTTGTACGTGGCGTAGGCGGTGTTCGTCTCACCGGTGTTGTACGCATCACGTCCGCCGTACCCGCCGCCGCCCGGATTGTTGTAGACCGGGGTGGTGTATCCGGTGTCGGCCAGCGGGTCGTAGGCCGACGGCGGGGCCTCGCCGACCGGCGGCGGGGACGGGATCGGCCAGCTGCCCGAGGTGCTGGACGGGCCGTCCACCCGCGGGAAAGCCTCCGTGGCCTGCATGTCCATCGGCATGTCGATGCGCGCGGTCTGGCCGGCCGCGAAGCCCTGCTGGGCCTGTCCGGGAGGCGTGACGGCGCGGTAGGCGGCCGCGAAGCCGGACCCGGCGGGCTCCGGGGCCTCGTACCTGGGGGCCGAGGGCGCCGCCGCGCGCGGGAAGGAGCCGGTGTCGCCGAACGCTCCCGGCTTGTCGTAGCCCGGCAGCGAGGAACCGCCGGCCCCGAAGGAGGTCCCCTCCGCCACCCTGGCGCGGCTGGCGTCCAGGTCGTCGAGTTCCTGCCGCTCCCCGCCGCCCAGGATGGCCATGAGCTGGGCGGAGACCTTGCGCTTGAAGGACCGGGGGGCGGAGCGCAGGGCGAGGGCCGCGATGATGGCGACCAGGCACGCCTCGTAGGACCACATGAAGAACGGCTTCGCGAAGCGGCCCGAGAACAGGCCGTGGATCAGTGCCGCGCACAGGGCCGGGTAGGCCAGCATGTGCATCGCGCGCCAGCGGGCCGCGACCGGCGCCGGGCTGGCGAACTGGTTGCGCAGCGCGCCCGTGATGCCCACGAAGATCATGAGCAGACCGGCCAGCGAGCCGAGACCGATCAGTCCCGAGCTGCCCCTGACGCCGAGGCTGAAGGGGATCAGCGCGGCGATCAGGACGGTGTGGGACAGCGCCAGCTTGATGGTCACGTGCACCAGGAGGAACGCGATCGAGGCGATGGCGAGCACCCGGTGGATGGCCTGGGAGACGATCCGCTGGCGTGTGTTCAGGAAGATCCGGTCCTGGGTCACCAGGCCCCAGATCACCGAGCTGGTGAGGCTGACGAGCGAAAGGACGCCCGCGCCGAAGTTCAGGAAGTCCTGGAGCCACTGGCCTCCGTACAGCACCACCACGGGTATGAGCAGCAGGACGACAGCGGTCGCCACCCCGTACGCCGACCGGCCGGGTTTGGGGAGCGAGCTGTTGATAGGACGAGGGTTCATGGGGGCAACTCCGAGCGGTTCGGGAAAGCGGTCCCGCTGCCGAACTCTAAATGGCGCCATACCGATCAGTACGAGGTTTGAGTTATTGCGTTGTTATCCAAAGGACGATCCCATCTGTTGCGATGTCCCTTAGAGGGTGTTACGCGAAGTAACCGCGATCCTTGGTCGAGTGGCTGACGTGGTCAGTAGGGACATACGTAAGAGCGTCGCGGCTTGCTCAAGGCCTGCGGTACCCTAACGCCATGCGTGCCGTACGCCTTCTGCTTAGCGGGCCGCGCTGATCAGTCCCGACCGCCGGTGGGAGCCGGGGTCGGCATCGGCGCGGCGTCCCCTCCTGTGCGAGGGGATTTTTCATTTTCTTGAATGTCGCAGCCGCAGGCAGAGACGACCGATGGAGCTTTGAGGATCATGAGCGAGACGAACCCCGCTGCCGCCACTGCCGTGTCGGCGGAGGCAGCGCCGCACCGCTACACGGCCGCTCTGGCGGCCGAGATCGAGGCACGCTGGCAGGACTTCTGGGACGCCGAGGGCACCTACGCGGCGCCGAACCCCAAGGGTGACCTGGCCGGCGACCCGGAGCTGACCGCCCGGCCCAAGAAGTTCATCATGGACATGTTCCCGTACCCCTCCGGTGCGGGCCTGCACGTCGGCCACCCCCTGGGGTACATCGCCACCGACGTGTACGCCCGGTTCCAGCGGATGACCGGCCACAACGTCCTGCACACCCTGGGCTTCGACGCCTTCGGCCTGCCCGCCGAGCAGTACGCCGTGCAGACGGGCACGCACCCGCGCGTGTCCACCGAGGCCAACATCGAGAACATGAAGTCCCAGCTGCGCCGGCTGGGCCTGGGCCACGACAAGCGCCGGTCGTTCGCCACGATCGACCCGGACTACTACAAGTGGACCCAGTGGATCTTCCTGCAGATCTTCAACTCCTGGTACGACGACGAGGCCCGCAGGGCCCGCCCGATCTCCGAGCTGGTCGCGCAGTTCGAATCCGGTGAGCGCGCGGTGCCCGGCGGCCGGTCCTGGAACGGGCTGAGCGCCGCCGAGCGCGCCGACGTCCTGGGCGAGTACCGCCTGGCCTACGCCTCCGACGCGCCCGTCAACTGGTGCCCCGGCCTGGGCACCGTGCTGGCCAACGAGGAGGTCACCGCCGACGGCCGCTCCGAGCGCGGCAACTTCCCGGTCTTCAAGGCCAAGCTGCGCCAGTGGAACATGCGGATCACCGCCTACGCCGACCGGCTGCTGGAGGACCTGGAGGCGCTGGACTGGCCCGAGGCCATCAAGCTGCAGCAGCGCAACTGGATCGGCCGCTCCGAAGGCGCCCGCGTCGACTTCCCCGTGGACGGCGAGCACATCACGGTCTTCACCACCCGCCCGGACACCCTGTTCGGGGCGACCTACATGGTGCTGGCGCCCGAGCACCCGCTGGTCGAGAAGTTCACCCCGCAGGCCTGGCCGGAGGGCACCCACGAGGTGTGGACCGGCGGTCACGCGAGCCCGACCGAGGCCGTCGCCGCCTACCGCGCGCAGGCCGCCTCGAAGTCCGACGTCGAGCGGCAGGCCGAGGCCAAGGACAAGACCGGTGTCTTCATCGGCGCGTACGCGACCAACCCGGTCAACGGCGAACGGGTCCCCGTCTTCATCGCCGACTACGTCCTGATGGGTTACGGCACCGGCGCGATCATGGCCGTGCCGGCCGGTGACCAGCGCGACTTCGAGTTCGCGCGCGCCTTCGAGCTGCCGATCCACTGCATCGTCGAGCCGACCGACGGCCGTGGCACCGACACCGCGACGTGGGAGAACGCCTTCGCCTCGTACGACGCGAAGATCATCAACTCCGCCAACGACGAGATCTCCCTGGACGGCCTGGGCGTCGCCGAGGCCAAGGCCCGCGTCACCGCATGGCTGGAGAGCAAGGGCATCGGCGAGGGCACCGTCAACTTCCGCCTGCGCGACTGGCTGTTCAGCCGCCAGCGCTACTGGGGCGAGCCCTTCCCGATCGTCTACGACGAGGACGGGATCGCCCACGCCCTGCCCGAGTCGATGCTGCCGCTGGAACTGCCGGAGGTCGAGGACTACTCGCCGCGCACCTTCGACCCGGACGACGCCGACACCCAGCCCGAGACGCCGCTGTCCCGCAACGAGGAGTGGGTCAACGTCACCCTGGACCTGGGGGACGGGCCGAAGAAGTACCGCCGTGAGACCAACACCATGCCCAACTGGGCAGGTTCCTGCTGGTACGAGTTCCGCTACCTGGACCCGCACAACAGTGAGAAGCTGGTCGACCCGGAGATCGAGCGGTACTGGATGGGCCCCCGCGAGGGCCTGCCGCACGGCGGTGTCGACCTGTACGTCGGCGGTGCCGAGCACGCGGTGCTGCACCTGCTGTACGCGCGCTTCTGGTCCAAGGTCCTGTACGACCTGGGGCACGTCTCCTCCGCCGAGCCGTTCCACAAGCTGTTCAACCAGGGCATGATCCAGGCCTTCGTCTACCGCGACAGCCGGGGCATCGCCGTGCCCGCCGCCGAGGTGGAGGAGCGCGACGGCGCGTACTACTACCAGGGCGAGAAGGTCACCCGCCTGCTGGGCAAGATGGGCAAGTCCCTGAAGAACGCGGTGACCCCCGACGAGATCGCCGCCGAGTACGGCGCCGACACCCTGCGTCTGTACGAGATGGCGATGGGCCCCCTGGACGTCTCCCGGCCGTGGGACACGCGCGCGGTGGTGGGCCAGTTCCGGCTGCTGCAGCGGCTGTGGCGCAACATCGTCGACGAGGCGACCGGCGAGGTCACCGTCACCGACGCGGAGCCCGACGAGGAGACGCTGCGCGCCCTGCACAAGGCGATCGACGGCGTCCGCCAGGACCTGGAGGGCCTGCGGTTCAACACCGCCATCGCCAAGGTCACCGAGCTGAACAACCACCTGACCAAGGCGGGCGCGGCCGTGCCCCGCGCGGTCGCGGAACCGCTGGTGCTGATGGTCGCGCCGCTGGCCCCGCACATCGCCGAGGAACTGTGGCGCAGGCTGGGCCACGCCGACTCGGTCGTCCACCGGGACTTCCCGGTCGCCGACCCCGACTACGTCGTGGACGAGACCGTGACCTGCGTCGTGCAGATCAAGGGCAAGGTCAAGGCACGTCTGGAGGTGTCGCCGTCCATCTCCGAGGAGGAGCTGGAGAAGGCGGCGCTGGCCGACGAGAAGGTCGTCGCCGCGCTGGACGGCGCCGGGATCCGCAAGGTGATCGTGCGGGCGCCGAAGCTGGTGAACATCGTTCCGGCGTAACGCTCGGGGTAGTCCCCTACGGGCAGGTTCGGGGTTTCTCTGGAACCCGGGGCCTGCCCGTACCGTTTACCGTGGAGAGCAGCGCGGTGCTTGCCGCGCGATGCCGGAGGAGGAGCCGTGGAAGCAGTCGTCGCAGTCTTCGCCCTGCTCTTCCTGCTGTTCGTCGTCCTCGGCGCGTACGCCACGGTCAAGGTGATCGGTGCGGCCAAGCGCGGTGTCGACCGCACGATCACCCAGGCCCGCCGCACCGTCGAGGACCACACCCTGCGCGCCAAGTCCTTCGCGCAGCCCGGCCCGGCCGGTGAGATCGCGCAGCTCCGGCTCGGCCTGCGCACCTCGATGCGCGCCACCCAGGACGCGTTGCAGGCCGGTGCCGTGGAGGACGAGTCGCTGAAGGAGTCCCTCGGCCTCTTCGAGCGGCTCAGTGTGCACGGGCACGAACTGGACGACGAACTCAGGCGCCTGGAGTCGGAGCCGGACCGTGCCACGCTCGCCGAGCGCCTGCCCGAACTGCGCAGCCGCACCGAGCGGATCACCCGGTCCGCCGACTCCCTGCGCTGGGCCGCCCGGGACCGGGCGCACCGCTTCGCCGAGGACGACCTCGACACGCTGAGCGCCCAGATCGACGTCGAGACCGGAGCGCTGCGGCACTGGACGCGTGCGCAGTCCCCGACCATGCCGCCGCCGTGGCCCGACGCCCCGGCCGACGAGGACCGGACCGCACAGCAGACCTGGCCGGAGCCCCCTCGGCCCGGCACCGCCGAGGAGCCGGCCCGGCCGTCGCTCACCCCGCCCGGCCGGCGCCAGACGTACGCCTGGCAGAAGAAGACCCGCCCGGAGAGCACCACTTGATCCGGCGGACGGCGGCCCGGGTCGCCGGGGCCGGTCTGCCGCACGGACGCTACGACAGGTAACCTCCAGGTCATGTCCTGCCATGTCGCTATCGTCACCGATTCAACGGCCTACCTGCCGCAGCGGACGATGGAGCGCCACGGCATCACCGCGGTACCCCTGACCGTGGTCCTCGGCGACCAGGCGCTCGAAGAGGGCACCGACATCTCCACCCGTTCCCTGGCCCAGGCCCTGCAGAAGCGGCGCGCCGTCACCACCTCGCGTCCCAGCCCCCAGGTGTTCGCGGAGACCTACCGCAAGGTCGCCGAGTCCGGCGCCACCGGTATCGTCTCCCTCCATCTCTCCGCCGAGCTGTCGGGTACGTACGACGCCGCCGTCGTCGCTGCGCGCGAGGCGCAGGTGCCGGTGCGGGTGGTGGACACGGGGATGGTCGCGATGGCCCTCGGCTTCTGCGCTCTCGCCGCGGCCGAGGCGGCGGAGGCCGGCGGCACCGTGGACGAGGCCGTCACCGCGGCGGAGAAACGGGCCGAGGGCACCGCCGCCTACTTCTACGTCGACACGCTCGACTATCTGCGCAGGGGCGGTCGTATCGGTGCCGCGCAGGCACTGCTGGGCTCCGCGCTCGCGGTCAAACCGCTGCTGCAGCTGGACGACGGACGCATCGAACTCCTGGAGAAGGTCCGGACGGCGTCGAAGGCGATCGCCCGCCTCGAGGAGATCGCGGCGGAACGGGCGGGCAGTGCCGAGGTGGACATCGCCGTCCACCACCTCGCCGCCCCCGACCGTGCCTCGGCTCTCGCGGAACGGCTCCGGGCACGTGTGCCGGGGCTGGCCGATCTGCATGTGAGCGAGGTCGGCGCGGTGATCGGGGCGCACACCGGACCCGGGCTGCTGGGGGCCGTGGTCTCCCCGCGATGACGTCCCGTCAGCTTTTTCATCCCTAAGGGTGGCGCGGTTTTCCACAACCGACCGGTCGTCCACGGAAATCGAGCAAGATCATCGCCAGATGACGGGATGTCGGATCCTCGTCGCATGGCACTTCGAACCCCTTCACGCCCATCGACCGCGACCAGTGGCCCCGGCCGCGCCCCCGCTTCCGACAGCCGCACCCGGCACCGCCGTTCCCCCGCCCGGCGTTCCGCCCGGCACCGCCACGCACCGGCGGAAGAACTGCGCCGCCGTGCGGAACTGCTCTTCGCCGAAACCGCCCGGCAACCAGGCGAGTCGGGACACGGCCCCCCACCGGAGCAGCCCCGGGCCGGCACAGTGAGCGGGATGGGCACGGTGTGGGAACCGAGCCCGGGGCCCGGGACGGTCCCCGCTGAGGGGACGCGTACGGCGCCGGCCGCCATGGCCGCCGGCCTGGGCCCCCTGCACATCGCGAGGGGCGGTGCCGAAGAGGAGCCGGTGGTCCCCGACTGGCGGGAGCGTGCCGCGCTCGCGGTGCGGGAGCGGATGCCGCTGTGGCTGCAGACGCGGTGCGGTCTGGAGCGGCGGGGCGTGGTGGCGCTGTCGGTACTGCTGGCCGTCGCCGCCGTGTTCGCGGCGCAGCACTTCTGGGCGGCCCGCACCCAGTCCGTCAGCGCACCCCAGGTGGTGGGGGCCGAGGCCCCGTACGCCAAGGACACGGAACCCGGGCGCGGCGGCGGCCACGGGCAGAACCGGCCGGCCACATCCCGGGCCGGCGCCGCGGCTGTTCCGGCAACCGGGACACAGATCGTGGTCGACGTCAGCGGCAAGGTCCGCCACCCCGGAATCCATCGCCTGCCGGCCGGCTCACGGGTCGCCGACGCGCTCCGAGCGGCAGGCGGGGTACGCCCGGGCGCCGGCACCGGGGGTCTCAACCAGGCCCGCTTCCTCGTGGACGGCGAACAGGTCGTCGTCGGAGGCCCCGCACCGGCGCCGGAACCCGCTGCCGGCGCCGCCCCGGGGCCCGGCGCGGCGGGCGCACCGGCGGGAGCCGGCCCTGCGGTGCCGGTCTCCCTCAACACGGCCACCGCGGACCAGTTCGACGCCCTCCCCGGCGTCGGCCCCGTGCTGGCCCAGCACATCATCGACTACCGCACCCGGCACGGTGGCTTCCGTTCGGTCGACGAGCTGCGCCAGGTCAACGGAATCGGCGCCCGGCGCTTCGCCGACCTGCGGAACCTGGTACGGCCATGAGCCGGGCGCCCGCCCCGCCGAGCGCCGTCGCGCTGTCCGACGGCGACCGCCCCACGCCCCGCTCCGCCCGCCGGGCCGTCCACGAGGCCTCCGGGAAACGGCTGGGTGCCGCACACCCGCGGCAGGAGGGCCCGACGGACCTGCGCCTCGTACCACCCGCGCTCGCCGCCTGGGCCACGGCCGCGCTCGCACTGGACGCCCCGCCGGGCTGGACCGTGGGCATCGCCGCCGCCTGCCTGGTCACGGGGGTGCTGCTGCTGTCCGGGAGAGCGCCGGCCAGGGACTCGCCGTCCGGCTGGTCACGCGTCACGGTCGCCGCCGTGCTCCTGTGCGTGGCCGCGGCGGCCGTCTCCGCCGGACTGCACGGGGCGGACCTGCGGCGCGGGCCGGTGCCCGCGCTGGCCCGGCAGTACGCCACGGTGACCGCCGAGATCGAGGTCGGCTCCGATCCCCGGCTCAGCAGACCCCGGGTCACCGGCGACCACGCGGCCCCGGTCGCCGTACTGGTCCACGCCGAGGTGCGGCGCGTCGAGACGTCCGACGGGACGGTGGCGGTGACACGGACACCGGTGCTGGTGATCGTCGACGCGGGGGCGCCGGAGCCGCGCGGGACTCCCGGGGAACGGGCGACGGGCGTGCGGGCGGCCTGGCTCGGGCTGCTGCCCTCGACCCGGCTCAGGGTGAGCGGCCGGCTGGCACCGGGGGCGGCGGGCGGGGACCGGACGGCGGCCGTGCTCCGGGTGCGGGACGGGTGGGCGCCGGAGGTCGTGGGGAGGCCGAACGGCCCGCAGCGGCTGGCGGGACGGCTGCGGGCCGGGCTGCGTGACGCCACCGACGGGCTGCCGGGCGACGCCCGGGCGCTGCTGCCCGGGCTGGTCGTCGGGGACACCTCGCGGATCACGCCCGAACTGGACGACGCCTTCCGGCAGACGGACCTGGCGCACACCCTGGCCGTCTCCGGCAGCAACCTCACCATCCTGCTCGCGCTGCTCATCGGACCGCCCGGACTGGCCCAGCGGGCCGAACGCAGTGGACTGGCACCGCGTCTCGGCCTCTCCCTGCGGGCGACCGCGCTGCTCGCGGCGGTGCTCACGCTCGGCTTCGTCGTCGTGTGCCGGCCGGACCCGAGCGTGCTGCGGGCCGCCGCCTGCGGCACCGTCGCCCTGCTCGCCCTGGCCACGGGACGTCGTAGATCGCTGGTTCCGGCGCTGGCGACGGCCGTGCTGCTGCTGGTCCTGTACGACCCCTGGCTGGCCCGCGGTTACGGCTTCCTGCTCTCCGTGCTCGCCACCGGCGCCCTGCTCACGCTGGCGCCCCGCTTCGGGGCGGCACTGCGGCGGCGCGGGGTACCGGCACGGCTCGCCGAGGCGCTGGCCGCCGCTGCCGCCGCCCAGGCCGTGTGCGCGCCGGTCGTCGCCGTGCTGTCGGCCCGGGTGAGCCTGGTGGCGGTGCCGTGCAATCTGCTGGCGGAGGTCGCGGTCGCCCCCGCCACGGTACTGGGCTTCGCGGCGCTGGCGACCGCGCCGGTGGCCATGCCCCTGGCGAAGGCGCTGGCCTGGCTGGCCGGATGGCCGGCCGGATGGATCGCGGGTGTGGCCCGGGGCGGGGCCGGGCTCCCCGGCGCGGGGGTCGACTGGCCGGGCAGCTGGACCGGGGCACTGCTGCTCGTCGCCGTCACGGTGGCCGTCGTACTCCTCGGGCGGCGGCTGCTGCGGCACCCGTGGTGGTGCGGCGTCTGCGGGCTGCTGCTCCTGCTGGCCGTGGTACGGCCGGCGCCGCTGACCCGGGTGATCACGGGCTGGCCGCCGCCCGGCTGGCGGCTGGCGATGTGCGACGTGGGGCAGGGCGACGCCACGGTGCTCGCGGCGGGCGGCGGCACCGGGGTGGTGGTGGACGCCGGGCCCGACCCGGCCCTGGTCGACCACTGTCTGCGGCGGCTGGGGATCACCCGGATCCCGCTGGTCGTGCTGACCCACTTCCACGCCGACCATGTCTCGGGTCTGCCCGGTGTGCTGCGCGGGCGGTCGGTGGGCGAGATCGAGACGACCGGCTTCGAAGAGCCCGCCGACCAGGCAGGTTTTGTACGCAGGGAGGCGGCCGAACGGAGCATCCCCGTCACCCACGCGGTCGCCGGGGAGCAGCGGCGGACCGGCCCGCTGTCCTGGCGGGTGCTGTGGCCCCCGCCTCGCCCGGTACCGGAACCGGACGGGCCCAACGACGCCAGCGTGGCCCTGCTCGTCCGGTCGGCCGGGCTGCGGATGCTGCTGCTCGGGGACCTGGAACCCCCGTCCCAGCAGGCGCTGTCGAGATCCGTGGCGGCGGCCGGGCTGGGCCGTGTCGATGTCCTCAAGGTCGCCCATCACGGCTCCGCCAACCAGGACCCCGACCTGATACGCCTGGTCGCCCCCAGGATCGCGCTCATCAGCTGCGGTGCCGACAACCCCTACGGCCACCCGGCTCCCCGCACCGTGCGGGCGCTGCGGGACGAGGGCGCGTTGGTGCTGCGCACGGACCGGGACGGGGCGCTGGCCGTCGCCGGCACGGGCGGGGCGGACGGGGAGGTGCGGGTGGCGGGAGACTGAGGGCATGAACTCCGCACAGGTCGACGCCTATCTCCGCCGCCTCGGGACCGCGCGCCCGGCGCGGCCCACCGCCGGGGCACTGCGTGAGCTGCATCTCGCGCATCTGCGCACCGTGCCCTTCGAGAACCTGTCGGTGCACCTCGGAGAGGAGATCGTGCTGGAGGAGACGCGGCTCGTGGACAAGCTGGTGGGGGAGCGGCGGGGCGGGTTCTGTTACGAACTGAACGGGGCCTTCGGGGCGTTGCTCACCGCGCTGGGCTTCGACGTCGGCCTGCTCGCGGGGCGGGTGTTCGGGGACGAGGGCCGGCTGGGGATCCCGTACGACCACCTGGCGCTGCGGGTGGGGACGGTGGACGGCGGTGCGTGGCTCGCCGACGTCGGGTTCGGGGCGCACAGCCACCATCCGCTGGCGCTCGGGGAACGGGGCGAGCAGGCGGACCCCGGCGGCGTGTTCCGGATCCGGGCGGCCGGGCCGGAGGAGGCCGCCGACCTGGACGTCTTGCGGGACGGCAAGCCCCAGTACCGTCTGGAGACGCGGCCCCGGGCGCTCGGTGACTTCGTCGCCGGGGCCTGGTGGCACAGCACCTCGCCGCAGTCGCACTTCACCCGGTCCCTGGTCTGCTCACGGATCACGGAGGACGGAGGGCGGATCACACTGAGCGGCCGCAGCCTGACGGTGACCTCCGCGGACGGGTCGCGTGACGTGTGCCGGCTGACCACGGACGAGGAGGTGCTCGGTGTGTACCGGCGGAGGTTCGGAATCGAGTTGACGCGGGTGCCGACCCCGCGGAAGTTCGGGCGGTCGGGATAAAAGGGCCAGAAAAGTGCCAGCCGTGCGTAGTTCCAGCGGAACCGCTTGTTTCCTTCGAGCTGGACACATGTTGCATCGAAAGCCTCACTGGTGGTCGAATGCGTCTTCGTCAACGGATCAACGAACCAGGACAAGCCGCACAGGGGGGTCGTGATGATGGGCCGCTTGCTGGGAAGCCGGACCAACCGGACGCCGTGGACGGGTCCCCTCGCGTCGCTCCGGACGCCGCCCAGCGCCGGGGTGCTGGGCTGCCGGGTGCTCGATCCGGTCAACGCCCCTGTGCCGCAAGCCGAGTTCACGGTCAGCGACGCCATGGGCCGTGTGGTCGTCAGCGGCGGGACGGATCCGTACGGATCCTTCGTGACGACGGTCCCGGCGGGCGAATACCGGCTCGCGGTCTCGGCCGAGGGGTACGCGCCCTACCGGGCGACCGTCACGGTCGGTGAGGGCTCGCTGACCTCGCTCGGCGATGTGATCATGCCGATCGCCCAGCCACCGGAGCTGCCGGCGCCGGGTGACTGGGAGATCGACCCGACCCATTCCTCGATCGCGTTCGTCGCCCGGCACATCGGACTGGCCCGGGTCCACGGGCGGTTCAACACGTTCGCCGGCGTGGTGCGGATCGCCGATCCGATGGAGCGGTCCGCCATGCACGTGGTGATCGACGCGTCCTCCATCGACACCAACGTCCGGATGCGCGACGACCACCTGCGCTCGGCGGACTTCCTCGATGTCGGCAGCTTCCCGGTCCTGGAGTTCTACAGCGACCGCTTCGTGCACAAGGGCGGTGGCAAGTGGGCCGTCACCGGGGCCCTGTCGCTGCACGGGGTCACGCGCACGGTCACGCTCGACGTGGACTACCTGGGGCTCGGCAACGGCATGGAGGGCGAGGCGCGGGCGGCCTGCCGGGCCGTCACCGAGCTGCACCGCGACGACTTCACCGTCAGCTGGCAGTCGATGCTCGCCCGGGGCATCGCGGTGGTCGGCCCCACCATCGCGATCGAGCTCGACGTGCAGGTGGTGCCCAAGTCCTGAGCGGGCCCGCGGACAATGGCCCGGTGAGCGATGTGAGACATGTGCTGGTGCTGCCCGACCGCGATGCCGCCGAGGAGGTGGCGGAGGCGCTCGTGGAGCGGTTCGGCGTGACGGAGGAGCCGCGGCCCGTGCGGGACGCCCTCGCCGGTGAGGACGACGCCGAGGACGCGCAGTGGCTCCTCGTCCTGCGGGACGAGGAGGAGCGGCTGGACGCGGAGGAGCTCGACGCGCTGGCCGGCGAGTGGGACGGCTGGCGCGAGGAGCCGTAGGAGGCCCGCGGGGCCGGCCCCGGGCCGTTGTCGGTGGTGCGTGGGATGCTTGTCGCGATGGCCAGGAAGACTGCGAACGACGACCCTCTCGCCCCCGTGACGCTTGCCGTGGGCCAGGAGGACCTCCTGCTCGACCGTGCCGTGCAGGAGGTGGTGGCCGCCGCCAGGGCCGCCGACGCCGACACGGACGTACGGGACCTGACTCCCGACCAGTTGCAGCCCGGCACGCTCGCCGAGCTGACCAGCCCCTCGCTCTTCGCGGAGCGCAAGGTGGTGGTCGTGCGCAACGCCCAGGATCTGTCGGCCGACACGGTCAAGGACGTGAAGGCGTACCTCGGGTCGCCCGCGGAGGAGATCACCCTCGTGCTGCTGCACGCGGGCGGCGCGAAGGGCAAGGGGCTGCTCGACGCCGCGCGCAAGGCGGGGGCGCGGGAGGTGGCGTGCCCGAAGATGACCAAGCCGGCGGACCGGCTGGCGTTCGTGCGGGGCGAGTTCCGGGCGTCCGGACGGTCGGCGACGCCCGAGGCGTGCCAGGCCCTGGTGGACGCGATCGGCAGCGACCTGCGGGAACTGGCGTCGGCGGTGTCGCAGCTGATCGCCGATGTCGAGGGGACCATCGACGAGGCGGTCGTCGGGCGTTACTACACCGGGCGGGCCGAGGCCTCCAGCTTCACGGTCGCGGACCGGGCGGTCGAGGGGCGGACGGCAGAGGCCCTGGAGGCGCTCAGATGGTCGCTGGCCACCGGAGTCGCCCCGGTGCTCATCACCAGCGCGCTGGCGCAGGGCGTGCGGGCGATCGGGAAGCTGTCGTCCGCGCGGGGCGGCCGCCCGGCCGATCTCGCGCGGGAGCTGGGCATGCCGCCCTGGAAGATCGACCGGGTGCGGCAGCAGATGAGGGGCTGGACACCGGACGGGGTGGCGGTCGCCCTGCGGGCGGTGGCCGAGGCGGACGCGGGGGTGAAGGGCGGGGGAGACGACCCCGAGTACGCCCTGGAGAAGGCGGTCGTCACCATCGCACGGGCGGCCCGGTCCCGGGGACGCGGATAACCGCCCGGCCTCACAGCGGACGGCCCGGACAGCCCGGACAGGCCGAAGGCCCCACCGCGCACCCTGGGGAAGGGAGAAGCGGTGGGGCCTTCGGTTCGAGCTGTTGTCGGATCCGCGCCCGCGTGGCGAACGCAGGCCGCGCGCGGATCCCGGGGTGCCGGTCGGGAGCGGATGAGAGAGGGCCCGCTCTGGGTCCTTCCGGCGGTCAGATCAAAGAACTGGTTCAGCCCTTGAGGGACGTGACCTTGGCGGCCAGCGCCGACTTCTTGTTGGCGGCCTGGTTCTTGTGGATGACGCCCTTCGAGACGGCCTTGTCGAGCTGACGCGCGGCAGCGCGCTGGTACTCGGTGGCCTTCTCGACGTCACCCGCGGCAGCGGCCTCGCGGGCCTTGCGGATCGCGGTCTTCAGGGAGGACTTGACGGCCTTGTTGCGCAGCCGGGCCTTCTCGTTGGTCTTGATCCGCTTGATCTGGGACTTGATGTTCGCCACGAATGAGCCTTTTCAGGTTCTGGCACAGGGCCGCGAAGGTCCCGTGCCGGTGATTTCTTGGGTCGTGCCTCGCGCAGAGAGGGCATGAGACACAGCCACCCAGCCTACCAGCGGCCCATCGAGTGGCCCAAACCGGTCGCAGGTCCCCGCCCGTGGGACCATGGAGACTACGTATCGATCCGACCCGAGGCATAAGGCGCCTCAAGAGACAGGACCCTGCGTGCCCGCGACCCCTAACCATGTGCCCGAGCCGAGCCGTACCGACCCGGCTCTGATCCGCAACTTCTGCATCATCGCGCACATCGACCACGGCAAGTCCACGCTCGCCGACCGGATGCTCCAGCTGACCGGTGTGGTCGAGCAGCGGCAGATGCGTGCTCAGTACCTCGACCGGATGGACATCGAGCGTGAGCGCGGTATCACGATCAAGTCCCAGGCGGTGCGTCTGCCGTGGGCTCCCACCCACGACCCAGGCAACACGCACATCCTCAACATGATCGACACCCCGGGGCACGTCGACTTCACCTACGAGGTCTCGCGGTCGCTCGCCGCCTGCGAGGGGACCATCCTCCTCGTGGACGCCGCCCAGGGCATCGAGGCCCAGACCCTCGCCAACCTGTACCTGGCGATGGAGAACGACCTCACCATCATCCCGGTGCTCAACAAGATCGACCTGCCGGCCGCCCAGCCGGAGAAGTTCGCCGAGGAGCTCGCCAACCTGGTCGGCTGCGACCCCGGCGACGTGCTCAAGGTCTCCGCCAAGACCGGACTCGGCGTGGAGGCGCTGCTCGACAAGGTCGTCGCCGAGATCCCCCCGCCGGTCGGCGTCAAGGACGCGCCCGCGCGCGCCATGATCTTCGACTCGGTCTACGACTCCTACCGGGGCGTCGTGACCTACGTCCGTGTCATCGACGGCCAGCTCAACAAGCGCGAGCGCATCAGGATGATGTCCACCGGCGCCACCCACGAGCTGCTGGAGATCGGCACCAACTCGCCCGAGATGCTCCCCGCCGACGGCCTCGGCGTCGGCGAGGTGGGCTATCTGATCACCGGTGTGAAGGACGTCCGCCAGTCCAAGGTCGGTGACACCGTCACCAGCCAGAGCAAGGGCGCCACGGAGCCCCTCGGCGGGTACAAGGACCCCAAGCCGATGGTCTTCTCCGGTCTGTATCCGCTGGACGGCTCCGACTACCCCGAGCTGCGCGAGGCCCTCGACAAGCTCCAGCTCAACGACGCCGCCCTGGTCTACGAACCGGAGACCTCCGCCGCCCTCGGCTTCGGCTTCCGCGTCGGCTTCCTCGGCCTGCTGCACCTCGACGTGATCCGCGAGCGCCTGGAGCGCGAGTTCGGGCTCGACCTGATCGCCACCGCGCCCAACGTGGTCTACCGCGTGGTCATGGAGGACGGCAGCGAGCACACCGTCACCAACCCGAGCGAGTTCCCCGAGGGGAAGATCAGCGAGGTCTACGAGCCGGTCGTGCGGGCCACGATCCTGGCGCCCACCGAGTTCATCGGCTCGATCATGGAGCTGTGCCAGACCCGGCGCGGCACCCTGCTCGGCATGGACTACCTCTCCGAGGACCGGGTCGAGATCCGCTACACGCTCCCGCTCGCCGAGATCGTCTTCGACTTCTTCGACCAGTTGAAGTCCAAGACACGCGGTTACGCCTCCCTGGACTACGAGCCCACCGGCGAGCAGACCTCCCAGCTCGTGAAGGTCGACATCCTGCTGCACGGCGACAAGGTGGACGCCTTCTCGGCGATCACCCACCGGGACCAGGCGTACGCGTACGGCGTGCGGCTGGTGGCCAAGCTGAAGGAACTGATCCCGCGGCAGGCCTTCGAGGTCCCCGTCCAGGCCGCCATCGGCTCCCGGGTCATCGCCCGCGAGACCATCCGCGCCATCCGCAAGGACGTCCTCGCCAAGTGCTACGGCGGTGACATCTCCCGCAAGCGGAAACTGCTGGAGAAGCAGAAGGAAGGCAAGAAGCGGATGAAGATGGTGGGTTCCGTGGAGGTTCCGCAGGAGGCCTTCATCGCGGTCCTCTCCAGCGATGACAGCGCGGGATCGGGCAAGGCCAAGAAGTAACCGCCGGTAGCGCCGAGTGGCGTCGGCATATCAGGTGCAACAGGGGCTCGTCGTACGAAAGCGCGGCGGGCCCCTGGGTGCGCATAGTGTCGCTGTGTGGACGAAGTGACAGGCCGCAGCCCCTTACGCGTCGGCCCGTAGCGCTTTACTCTGATCCCTGCTCGATAGTTACTCACGAGTTAAACAAGTGGCCGAACCGCGTTCGTGAGTGAACCCAGCCGCAACTGACAGCCGCGCCGTCGCGGGCCCCGGAGGATGTCGTGAGCGACACACAGACACTGATCGAGAACCGTCCGCCGTCCGTCGCGGCACTCTTCCTGGAACGCGTCGACGCGACACCGGACGCCGAGGCGTACCGCCACCCCGTACCGTCCGCCTCGGGCCAGGGCCCCGACGACTGGAAGTCGCTGAGCTGGGCGCAGGCCGCCGAGCGCGTCCACGCGATCGCGGCCGGTCTCATCGAACTGGGTGTGCAGCCCGAGCAGCGGGTGGCGCTCGCCTCCTCCACCCGTATCGAGTGGATCCTCGCCGACCTCGGCATCATGTGCGCCGGCGCCGCCACCACCACCGTCTACCCGCAGACCAACGCCGACGAGTCGGCCTTCATCCTCTCCGACTCCGAGAGCCGGGTGCTCATCGCGGAGAACGCCGACCAGCTCGCCAAGGCGGTGGAGAAGCGCGCCGAGCTGCCCGAGCTGCACCACGTGGTCGTCATCGACCCGGCGGGCGTCGAGACCGGCGACTGGGTGCTCACCCTCGCCGAGCTCGAGGAGCGCGGTGCCGCGTACCTGGAGAAGCACCCGGAGCTGATCAAGGAGCGGGTCGGTGCGATCACCAAGGACCAGCTCGCGACGCTGATCTACACCTCCGGCACCACCGGCCGCCCCAAGGGCGTCCGCCTCCCGCACGACAACTGGTCGTACATGGCGAAGGCGATCGCCGCGACCGGGCTGCTCGGCCCCGAGGACGTGCAGTACCTGTGGCTGCCGCTCGCCCACGTCTTCGGCAAGGTGCTCACCTCCGGGCAGATCGAGGTCGGGCACGTCACCGCCGTCGACGGCCGCGTCGACAAGATCATCGAGCAGCTGCCGGTGGTGCAGCCGACCTACATGGCTGCCGTCCCGCGGATCTTCGAGAAGGTGTACAACGGGGTCGCCGCCAAGGCCCGGGCCGGCGGACCGGCCAAGTACAAGATCTTCCAGTGGGCCGCCGAGGTCGCCCGCGAGTACGCCAAGGTCTCGCAGGACAACTTCCGCCGCACCGGCACCCACTCCGTGCCCTTCGGTCTCGGAGCCAAGCACAAGGTCGCCGACGCGCTCGTCTACGCCAAGATCCGCGAGGCCTTCGGCGGCCGGCTGCGCGCCTGTATCTCGGGCAGCGCGGCCCTCGCCCCCGAGATCGGCTACTTCTTCGCCGGCGCCGGCATCCACATCCTGGAGGGCTACGGCCTCACGGAGTCCTCCGCGGCCTCCTTCGTCAACCCCGGCGAGGCCTACCGCACCGGCACGGTCGGCAAGCCGCTGCCCGGCACGGAGGTGCGCATCGCGGACGACGGGGAGATCCTGCTGCGCGGCCCGGGCATCATGGAGGGCTACCACGGGCTGCCCGAGAAGACCGCCGAGGTCCTGGAGTCGGACGGCTGGTTCCACACCGGCGACATCGGCGAGCTGTCGCCCGACGGCTATCTGCGCATCACCGACCGCAAGAAGGACCTGATCAAGACCTCGGGCGGCAAGTACATCGCGCCGGCCGAGGTCGAGGGCCAGTTCAAGGCCGTGTGCCCGTACGTCTCCAACATCCTGGTGCACGGCGCCGACCGGAACTTCTGCACCGCCCTCATCGCCCTCGACGAGCCCTCGATCCTCGAGTGGGCGAAGGAGAACGGCCTGGAGGGCAGGTCGTACGCCGAGGTCGTCGCCGCCCCGGCCACCGTCGAGATGGTCGACGGCTACGTCCAGCAGCTCAACTCCGGCCTCCAGCGCTGGCAGACCATCAAGAAGTTCCGGCTCCTGCCGCGCGACCTCGACGTCGAGCACGGTGAGATCACCCCCAGCCTGAAGCTGAAGCGGCCGGTGGTGGAGCGGGAGTACAAGCACCTCATCGACGAGATGTACGCGGGCTCACGAGAGGCGTGAGCCCATGGGGGGCGGCCGGAAGCCGGTAACGGGCTCCGGCCGCACCGCCCGTGGTCAGGGTGACGGTGCCTCATCCGGGGCGCTCTCACCGGCGGGAGCCGCACCCTCGGGGTCCAGCAGCGCGCAGACGACCGTGAGCAGCCGGTCGACGTCCACCGGCTTCGGTACGTAGTCGTTGGCGCCGCGCGCGATGGACTTCTCCCGGTCGCCCGGCATGGCCTTCGCGGTGAGGGCGACGATGGGCAGGCCGGCCCAGCGCGGGGCGCGGCGGATGGCGGAGATCGTCTCGTAGCCGTCCATCTCCGGCATCATGATGTCCATCAGGACCAGTTCGACGTCCGGGTGGCGTTCCAGGGTCTCGATGCCCTCGCGCCCGTTCTCCGCGTACAGCACGGGCATGCCGACCCGGCCCAGGACGTGGGTGAGGGCGAAGACGTTGCGGATGTCGTCGTCGACGATCAGCACCCGCCGGCCGGGCAGCACCTGGCCCGCGCGGCCCGTCTGCCACGCCTCCAGCTTGGTGGGCGCGGGCCAGGAGTCGTCGGCGGCGAGCGGCTCCGCCGAAAGCTGCTCCGGGAGCGGGACGTCCGCCGCCGGGTCGGCCGCCGGGTGTCCCGGGCTGACGACCGGGACGTACAGCGTGAAGGTGGAGCCCCTGCCGGGTTCGCTCTCCGCGACGATCCGGCCGCCGAGCAGGCCCGCGATCTCCCGGCTGATGGACAGTCCCAGTCCGGTGCCCCCGTACTTGCGGTTCGTCGTGCCGTCGGCCTGCTGGAACGCCTCGAAGATCACCGGAAGTTTCTCGGGCGCGATCCCGATACCGGTGTCGTTGACGGCGAACGCGAGCACCTCGTCGCTGTCGCGGACTCCCCCACTCTCGACTTCGCTCGAGCGGGGGGACCCCCATCGCCGTTCCGGGTCCTGTACCCGGTTCACCCGCAGCTCGACCCGGCCCGTCGCGGTGAACTTGATCGCGTTGGACAGGAGGTTGCGCAGGATCTGCTGCAGACGCTGCTCGTCGGAGTACATCTCCCGCGGGACGTTCTCGCCGACCGTGACCTCGAACGCGAGCCCCCGGTCGATGGTGAGCGGGCGGAAGGTGGCGTGGACGTAGTCCAGCAACTTGATCAGCGGCAGCCGCTTCGGGCGGACGTCCATGCGGCCCGCCTCGATCTTCGACAGGTCCAGGATGTCGTTGATGAGCTGCAGCAGGTCGGAGCCGGAGCGGTGGATCGTCGTCGCGAACTGGACCTCCTGGTCGGAGAGATGGCCGTCCGGGTTGTCGGACAGCAGCCGGGCCAGGATCAGCAGCGAGTTCAGCGGGGTGCGCAGCTCGTGCGACATGTTCGCCAGGAACTCCGACTTGTACTGCGACGAGGTCGCGAGCAGAGCGGCCTTCTCCTCCAGTTCCGCGTTGGAGCGCTGCAGTTCCGCCTGCTGCTTCTGCAGTTCGTCCGAGCGTTCCTGGAGCTGCATCGCGAGCCGCTGGGACTCGCCGAGCAGCGACTCGGTGCGGGAGTTGGCGATGATCGTGTTGATGGCCACGCCGATGGTGTTCACGAACTGGTCGAAGAACGCCAGGTGCACGTCGGAGAAGCGGGAGAAGGAGGCGAGTTCGACCACTCCGAGGAGCTTGTCCTCGAACAGGATCGGGATGATCACGATGGTGGTGGGGGCCGCCTCCCCGAGGCCACTGTTGATCTTGATGTAGTCCGGCGGGGCCTCCTCCACCAGGATCCGCTGCTTCTCCCGGGCCGCCTGGCGGACCAGCCCGTGCACCGGCAGGCCACCGGTCTCCACGGTCGCGCCCTCCGCCGCCCCGTACCCGGCGATGAACGCCAGCCCCTTGGCGGGGACGGCGCTGCGCACCGCCGGATCCTCCTCCGGGTTGGCCAGGTAGAAGGCCCCGTACTGGGCGTTCACCAGCGGTGTCAGCTCCCGCAGGATCAGGTCGGCGACCTCCATCAGGTCCCGGTGGCCCTGCATCAGCGCGGCCAGCCGGGCCAGGTTGGACTCCAGCCAGTCCTTGGCCCGGGTGGTCTCGCGCAGGTTGGCCACCATCAGGTTGATGTTGTCCTTCAGCTCGGCGACCTCGCCGCGCGCCTCCACCGTGATGGAGCGGGACATGTCGCCCTGGGCCACCGCGGAGGCGACCTCGGCGATGGCACGGACCTGGGTGGTCAGGTTCAGGGCGAGCTCGTTGACGTTGGTCGTCAGGCGCTTCCAGGTGCCGTACACGCCCTCCACCCGGGCCTGGCCGCCGAGCCGGCCGTCGCTGCCGACCTCACGGGCCACCCGGGTCACCTCGGAGGAGAACGAGGACAGCGTGTCGACCATGGTGTTGATGGCGGTCTTCAGCTCCAGGATCTCGCCCCGGGCGTCCACGTCGATCTTCTTCGACAGGTCGCCGTTGGCGACGGCCGTGGTGACCTGGGCGATGTTGCGGACCTGCGAAGTGAGGTTGTCCGCCATGTAGTTGACGTTGTCCGTCAGGTCACGCCACACCCCGAGGACGCCCAGCACCTGGGCCCGGCCGCCCAGCCGGCCGTCGGTGCCGACCTCGCGGGCCACCCGGGTCACCTCGTCGGCGAAGGCGCGCAGTTGCTGCACCATCGTGTTGACGGTGTCCTTGAGCTCGAGGATCTCGCCGCGCGCGTCGACGGTGATCTTCTTCGACAGGTCGCCGTTGGCCACGGCGGTGGTGACCTGGGCGATGTTGCGGACCTGCGAAGTCAGATTGAGCGCCATGAAGTTGACGTTGTCGGTGAGGTCCTTCCAGACGCCGGAGACGCCCCGCACCTGCGCCTGACCACCGAGGTTGCCCTCGGTGCCGACCTCGCGGGCCACACGCGTGACCTCGTCTGCGAACGCCGAGAGCTGGTCCACCATCGTGTTGATCGTCGACTTCAGCTCCAGGATCTCGCCCTTCGCCTCCACCGTGATCTTCTTCCCGAGGTCGCCCTGTGCCACGGCGGTCGAGACCAGCGCGATGTTGCGGACCTGCGAGGTGAGGTTGTCCGCCATGAAGTTGACGTTCTCCGTCAGGTCCTTCCACACCCCGGACACCCCGCGGACCTGCGCCCGCCCGCCCAGGTTGCCCTCGGTGCCGACCTCGCGGGCCACGCGCGTGACCTCGTCGGCGAACGCGGAGAGCTGGTCGACCATGGTGTTGATCGTCGACTTCAGCTCCAGGATCTCGCCCTGCGCGTCCACCGTGATCTTCTGGCTCAGGTCGCCGTTGGCGACGGCCGTGGTCACCTGGGCGATGTTGCGGACCTGCGAGGTCAGGTTCGAGGCCATGAAGTTGACGTTGTCGGTGAGGTCCTTCCACACCCCGGACACCCCGCGCACCTGCGCCCGCCCGCCGAGCCGCCCCTCGGTGCCGACCTCGCGGGCCACCCGGGTGACCTCGTCGGCGAACGCGGAGAGCTGGTCCACCATCGTGTTGACGGTGAGCTTCAGCTCCAGCAGCTCACCGGTCGCCTCCACCGTCACCGTACGGGTCAGATCGCCGCGCGCCACCGCCGTGGTCACCAGGGCGATGTCCCGGACCTGCGCGGTCAGCCGGGCCGCCATCGTGTTGACCGCCTCGGTCACGTCCCGCCAACTGCCCGAAAGACCCCGCATGTTGGCCCGCCCGCCGAGCCGCCCCTCGGTGCCCACCTCGCGCGCCACCCGGGTCACCTCACCGGTGAACAGGGACAACTGGTCGACCATCGTGTTCACCGCCCGGCCGAGCCGCCGCAGATCGCCGCGCAACTGGCGGCTGCCGTCGTGCAGATCGACCCGCTGGGTCAGGTCACCGCCGGCCACCGCGTCCAGCACGCGCGCGGCGTTGGCCGCCGGGGCCACCAGGGCGTCCAGGATCTGGTTCACGTCGCCGACCCGGGACGTCCAGGCACCCTGCCCGGGGCTCGCCGAGACCCGCTCGTCGAGCCGCCCGTGCCGCACCAGCTCCCGCTTCACCCGCTGCACCTCCGAGTTGAAGTGCACACTGCGGTCCATGATCTGGTTGAAGACCGCGGTGAGTTCGGCGACCACGCCGTACCCGGTCTCCGGTACCTTCGTGAAGTCGCCGTCCCGGGCCGCGGTCATCGCGGCCAGCAGCGGGCGAAGATCGGATGCGCGGACTTGTTCCGACTTCTGTCCGTCTTCGAGCACACGCGTGGCGTTGTTGTCACTCATGGCGGCCCACTTCGGTAACTCGGCGCTTATGGGCGCAGTCAGTCTGTCACCCTGTCGGCAGTGACCGAGACGCATTCGTCTGAAGTTCGTCCGATCTGCTCGGGGAGTCGGCCATGGGCGCCATACCGACGCAACGGGAGACCGTTTCCCGTGCCTCTGATGTGCCTGCGCACGGAACCGCGGCGGAGCGCACAGCCGTGCGCGCGACCCTCCCCTCAAGCCCCCTCGCGGCCGGATCCGCCCGCACCCTGCTGCGCGTGGCGCTCGCCGAGTGGACCGGCCTCGGCCTCGCGCCGTCACCGCAGCTCGCCGACGACGCCGTCGTGGTCGTCAGCGAACTCGTCACCAACGCCGTCGTCCATGCGGGCACCGACGTCGAACTGACCTGCCGTCTGGAGGAGAGCGGCGCGCTCGTCGTCGAGGTCTGCGACCACCACCCCTCCCGCGCCCTCCGCCAGGACGGCACCGAAGCACCGTACGAGACCCCCGAGTACGGGCGCGGCCTGCGCCTGGTCGCCACGCTCGCCGAGGCCTGGGGCGTCACCTACCGCACCGGCGCCAAGACGGTCTGGGCACGCCTGCCCGCCGAGGGGAACCCGGGCGCGGAGGAGCCCGAGGCCTACGCCGGGGAACGCGGACTGGAGGTCGCCGAGATCCTCGCCCCCGAGCCCCGGCGGCCTGAACGCGACCGGGAATGGCTCGGCCGCGGCGCCCTGTCCTTCCTCGCCGAGGCCTCCGACCTGCTCGCCGGGCAGCTCGACGAGAACCTCGTCGCCGCGCTCGCCGGGCAGCTGATCGTGCCCCGGCTCGCCGACTGGTGCGCGGTGTGGCTGGAGGACGAGTCGACGGTGCGTGGCGGCTGGGCCGACGGGACCGGGGCGGCCGGGCCGCGCCTCGCCCGGGTCTGGCACGGCAGCGAGAACCGCATCGAGGAGCTGCGCCGGGCCCTGGAGAAGGACCCGCCGTGCCCCCGGGACGGCTCACGGTCCGGCCCCGAGCCCTACCCCTGGCCCGGCGAGGCCCTCGGCCCGCACGGCACGGACGGCTCCGCGCTCGCCTACCGGCTGGTCGCGGGTGGCCGCCCGCTGGGCACGCTGGTGATCGGGCGGTGCGGGGCGCCGTACTTCCCCGACGAGATCACCGGCCTGGTCGAGGACCTCAGCCGGCGGGTGGCGCTGGCCATCGGCGCGGCCCGCCAGTACGCCCGCCAGGCCACCATCAGCGCCGTCCTCCAGCGCGGGCTGCTGCCCGGCGCGGTCGCCGAGATCCCGGGGGTGAGCAGCGCGCTCGTCTACGAGCCGTGCGACAAGGGCGGCCCCAGCGGGGACTTCTACGACCTGTTCCCGGCGGGCGACGGCCGCTGGTGCTTCGCCATCGGCGACGTGCAGGGCAAGGGACCGGAGGCAGCGGTGGTGATCGGGCTCGCCCGCCCCTGGCTGCGTCTCCTCGCCCGTGAGGGATACCGCGTCGCCGACGTCCTCGACCGTCTCAACCAGCTCCTCCTCGACGACGCCACCGAGGCCGCCGACGCCGCCGCCCGTGCCCTGGTCGCCGCCGGGGGCCGCCCGGTCGCCCCCGGAGAAGGCCCGCAGACCCGCTTCCTCTCCCTGCTCTACGGTGAGCTCGCCCCCTTCGACGGCGGCGTCCGCTGCACCCTCGCCTCCGCCGGGCACCCCCTGCCGCTGCTCCTCGGGCCCGACGGCGGGGTCCGTACCGTCGCGAGGCCGCAGACGCTCCTCGGGGTCATCGAGGACGAGACGTACACCAGCGAGACCTTCGAGATGTACTCCGGCGACACGCTGCTGTGCGTCACGGACGGGGTCACCGAGCGGCGCTCCGGCTCCCGCCAGTTCGACGACGGCGACGGGCTCGCGGCGGCCCTCGCCGGATGCGCGGGGCTGAGCGCCGAACGGACAGCGGAACGCATCCGCCGGCTGGTGCACGAGTTCGGCGGCGGGCAGCCGGAGGACGACCTGGCGCTGCTGGTGCTGCGGGCGGAGTGACCGGAGGCCTCCAGTGACCGGAGTGACCGCAGTGACCGGAGCGACCCGTGCCGGTGCGGGACAATGGGGGACATGCCTTCCGCACTCCCCGACGGCGAGCCCGTACCCGCCGACGGCGCACTGCCCGCGTCCGCGCTCGCCGGGGCCACGGGCCGCCCCCTCGGCTTCTATCTGCACGTCCCGTACTGCGCGACCCGCTGCGGCTACTGCGACTTCAACACCTACACCGCCACCGAGCTGCGCGGCACCGGCGGCGTGCTCGCCTCCCGCGACAACTACGCGGACACCCTGACCGACGAGATCCGCCTGGCCCGCAAGGTGCTCGGCGACGATCCTCGCGAGGTCCGCACCGTGTTCGTCGGCGGCGGTACGCCCACCCTGCTGGCCGCCGACGACCTCGTACGGATGCTGGCCGCGATCCGCGACGAGTTCGGGCTCGCGCCCGACGCGGAGATCACGACCGAGGCGAACCCGGAGTCGGTGGACCCGGCGTACCTGGCGCGGCTGCGGGAGGGCGGCTTCAACCGGATCTCCTTCGGCATGCAGAGCGCGCGGCAGCACGTGCTGAAGGTGCTGGACCGCACCCACACCCCCGGCCGCCCGGAGGCCTGCGTCGCGGAGGCCCGCGCGGCGGGCTTCGAGCACGTCAACCTGGACCTGATCTACGGCACGCCGGGGGAGTCGGACGACGACTGGCGGGCGTCGCTGGACGCGGCGCTGGGGGCCGGTCCGGACCACATCAGCGCGTACGCGCTGATCGTCGAGGAGGGCACGCAGCTCGCCCGCCGTATCCGCCGGGGCGAGGTGCCGATGACCGACGACGACGTGCACGCGGACCGGTACCTGATCGCGGAGGAGCGGCTGTCGGCGGCCGGGTTCGACTGGTACGAGGTCTCCAACTGGGCCACCTCCGAGTCGGGCCGTTGCCTGCACAACGAGCTGTACTGGCGGGGCGCCGACTGGTGGGGCGCCGGACCGGGGGCGCACTCGCACGTGGGGGGCGTCCGCTGGTGGAACGTGAAGCACCCGGGGGCGTACGCGGCCGCACTGGCCGCCGGGCGCTCGCCGGGGGCAGGGCGGGAGCTGCTGTCCGACGAGGACCGGCGAGTGGAGCGCATCCTGCTGGAGCTGAGACTGCGGGAGGGGGTGCCGCTGGCGCTGCTGAAGGAGGAGGGGCTGGCTGCTTCTCGGCGGGCGCTGGGGGAGGGGCTGCTGGAGGCGGGGCCGTACGAGGCGGGGCGGGCGGTGCTCACCCTGCGGGGGCGGCTGCTGGCGGATGCGGTGGTGCGGGACCTGGTGGACTGATCACTCCGGCGAGTGAATCCCCCCGGAACGCCGGTTCGGTCCCTAACCTGGTTCGTAGGCTGCCGCTGAACAGGACGCGGCGGATGTGGAGGCCACGGAGATGACCGCTGTGGACGAGCGTGGGATGACCAGGTTCTTCGAGGAGTTCGAACCTCCGGAGGGCGTCAAGGTCGAGCTTCTTCGGGGAGAAATCGTGATGATGGCCGCTCCGGATCTGGTGCACAACCGGATTGTGGAGGAGGTGCAGGACCAGATCCCGCGCAAGCGCTGGGCTCGGCTTCAGACGACGGACGTGGACATCATCAACGAGGCCAGCGAGCCCATTCCGGACCTGGTGGTCATTCAACGCGGCGTCGCCCCGGACTCCGGGCGCCTGCTGCCGTCGCAGTTGATTACGTTGGTGGTCGAGGTGGTTTCCAAGACGAGCGTCGACCGGGACTACGGAGTCAAGCGTTCCATCTACGCGGCAGGCGAGATCCCCGCTTACCTGATCATCGACCCGATCATGGCACATTGCGTCCTGCTCACGGAGCCCGTAGGTGTGGGGGACGAGGCCGACTACCAGGCCCAGAGGATCACCCGATTCGGCGCTGCACTCCCGCTGGAATCACTCGGCGTTGAGCTGGACACCACCGAATTCGGCACCTACAAGGGCGTCAGGCCCCACCGCTATCCGTGACGAAGTCGATCAGCTCCTCCACCCGCCCCAGCAACTCCGGCTGCAGGTCCTTGTAGGACGTCACACGCTTCAGGATCGCCTGCCACACCGCCCCGGTGTTCTCCGACGGCCAGCCCAGCGCCCGGCACACGCCGGTCTTCCAGTCCTGACCGTGCGGAACCCGGGGCCACGCCTCGATCCCCAGGGACGACGGCTTCACCGCCTCCCAGATGTCGATGTACGGGTGGCCCACGACCAACGCGTGCTCACTCGTCACCGACTCGGCGATCCGCCACTCCTTCGTCCCCGGCACCAGATGGTCCACGAGCACCCCCAGCCGCGCGTCCGGCCCCGGCCCGAACTCGGCCACGATCGCCGGCAGGTCGTCCACGCCCTCCAGGTACTCCACGACCACGCCCTCGATGCGCAGGTCGTCGCCCCACACCTTCTCGACCAGTTCCGCGTCGTGCCGGCCCTCGACGTAGATCCGCCCGGCGCGGGCCACACGCGCGCGTGCCCCGGGGACGGCGACGGAACCGGAGGCGGTACGGGTGGGACGTACCGGCGCCGCGGACGACGGCCGCACCAGCGTGACCACCCTGCCCTCCAGCAGGAACCCGCCCGGCTCCAGCGGGAACACCCGGTGCTTGCCGAAGCGGTCCTCCAGGGTGACCGTGCCCGCCTCGCAGCGGATCACCGCGCCGCAGAAGCCGGTGCCGGGCTCCTCGACCACCAGGCCGGGGTCCGCCGGGACCTCGGGGACGGGCTTGGGCTTCTTCCAGGGAGGAGTCAGATCGGCGGAGTACTGGCGCATTCCGATGACGATAGGAGAACCCGTACCGCCATCAGGGCGACACGCCGAAACGCGCGGCCAGCTCGTCGCGCTGCCGCCGCACGAACGCCGCGTCCACCACCGCTCCGTGACCGGGCACGTACAAAGCGTCCTCGCCGCCGAGGTCGAGGAGCCGGTCGAGGGCGGCGGGCCAGTGGGACGGCACGGCGTCGGGGCCGGCCTGCGGTTCGCCGGACTCCTCGACCAGGTCGCCGCAGAAGACCACCTCCGGATCCCCGGGGACCAGCACGGCCAGGTCGTGGGCGGTGTGCCCCGGGCCCACGTTGGCCAGCAACGCCTGCCGGCCGCCGCCCAGGTCGAGGGTCCACTCGCCGGAGACCAGGTGGCGGGGGACCGGGAGGGAGTCCACGGCCTGTTCCGCCTCCGCCGCCGCGAGGCCGTTCCGTACCGCGTCCAGGCGCAGCTCCTCCCGTTCGTACGCGAACACCGCGTCCGACCCCACCGCCGCGAACGTCTCCGCGCCCGCGAAGGCCGCCGCGCCGAACACGTGGTCGAAGTGGGGGTGGGTGAGCGCGAGATGAGTCACACGGCGGCCGGCCAGTTCCTGCGCCTGCGCGCGCAGCCGTGCGCCCTCGGCGAGACTCGACCCGGAGTCCACCACGAGCGCCGTACCCTCGCCGAGGACCAGCCCCACCGTGCAGTCCCAGCCGGGCAGCCGGCACCGCCCGACCCCGGCGGCCACCCGCTCCCAACCCAGCTCTTCCCAAGTCACCGTCATACCGCGACGCTAACGGGGACGGCCGTACCCGGGCACGGCGGCGCGGACCGGCCTTGCCCGGGGTGTACCCCACGGCCGTACACTGGGCCGGGGTGCTGGCACTCGCGAGCGCAGAGTGCCAGACAAAGGGCCCGAAGGCCGCAGGGGACGATTTTCTGGAGGTGTGCGCGGTGCTGAGTGAACGCAGGCTTCAGGTGCTGCGTGCGATCGTCCAGGACTACGTCGGCACCGAGGAGCCCGTCGGCTCCAAGGCCCTCACCGAGCGGCACAACCTCGGGGTCTCCCCGGCCACCGTCCGCAACGACATGTCGGCCCTGGAGGACGAGGGGTACATCGCGCAGCCGCACACCAGCGCGGGGCGCATCCCCACCGACAAGGGCTACCGGCTCTTCGTCGACAAGCTCGCGGGCGTCAAGCCGATGACCGCCCCCGAGCGGCGGGCGATCCAGAACTTCCTCGACGGTGCCGTCGACCTCGACGACGTCGTGGCCCGTACGGTGCGGCTGCTCGCGCAGCTCACCCGGCAGGTCGCGGTCGTGCAGTACCCCTCGCTGACCCGCTCGACCGTGCGGCACGTGGAGCTGCTCTCGCTCGCCCCGGCGCGCCTGATGCTCGTGCTCATCACGGACACCGGCCGGGTCGAGCAGCGGATGGTGGACTGCCCGGCGCCCTTCGGGGAGACCTCGCTGGCGGACCTGCGCGCACGGCTCAACAGCCGGGTCGCGGGCCGCCGGTTCACGGATGTGCCGCGGCTGGTCGAAGACCTCCCCGAGGGATTCGACACGGAAGACCGAGGTACGGTCTCGACAGTGCTCTCCACTCTGCTGGAGACGCTGGTCGAGGAGAACGAGGAGCGGCTGATGATCGGCGGTACCGCCAATCTCACCCGCTTCGGACATGACTTTCCCCTCACCATCCGGCCGGTGCTCGAGGCGCTGGAGGAGCAGGTGGTGCTGCTCAAGCTCCTGGGCGAGGCGAAGGATTCGGGCGTGACCGTGCGCATCGGCCACGAGAACGCCCATGAGGGACTCAACTCCACGTCCGTGGTGTCGGTCGGTTACGGTTCGGGCGGCGAGGCAGTCGCCAAGCTCGGCGTGGTCGGACCGACCCGCATGGACTATCCGGGAACGATGGGAGCGGTACGAGCGGTGGCACGGTACGTCGGACAGATCCTGGCGGAGTCGTAGGTGGCCACGGACTACTACGCCGTTCTCGGCGTGCGCCGCGACGCGTCGCAGGAAGAGATCAAGAAGGCCTTCCGGCGGCTCGCGCGCGAGCTGCACCCGGACGTCAACCCGGATCCGAAGACCCAGGAGCGGTTCAAGGAGATCAACGCCGCCTACGAGGTGCTGTCGGACCCGCAGAAGAAGCAGGTCTACGACCTCGGCGGCGACCCGCTCTCGCAGGCCGGCGGCGCCGGCGCGGGCGGCTTCGGGGCCGGTGGCTTCGGCAACTTCTCCGACATCATGGACGCGTTCTTCGGCACGGCGTCCCAGCGCGGCCCGCGCTCGCGCACCCGGCGCGGCCAGGACGCGATGATCCGGATCGAGGTCGAGCTGGACGAGGCGGCCTTCGGCACGACCAAGGACATCCAGGTCGACACGGCGGTCGTCTGCAACACCTGCAACGGTGAGGGCGCCGCGCCCGGCACGACCGCCCAGACCTGTGACATGTGCCGCGGCCGCGGTGAGGTCTCCCAGGTCACCCGGTCCTTCCTGGGCCAGGTCATGACCTCGCGGCCCTGCCCGCAGTGCCAGGGCTTCGGCACCGTCGTGCCGACCCCGTGCCCCGAGTGCGCCGGCGACGGCCGGGTCCGCTCGCGCCGCACCCTGACGGTGAAGATCCCGGCCGGTGTCGACAACGGCACCCGTATCCAGCTCGCGGGCGAGGGCGAGGTCGGCCCCGGTGGCGGTCCCGCCGGTGACCTGTACGTCGAGATCCACGAGCTGCCGCACTCCACCTTCCAGCGGCGCGGCGACGACCTGCACTGCACGGTCACCATCCCGATGACCGCGGCGGCCCTCGGCACCAAGGTGCCGCTGGAGACGCTGGACGGCATGGAGGAGGTCGACATCCGCCCGGGCACCCAGTCCGGCCAGTCGATCCCGCTGCACAACCGGGGCGTCACCCATCTGCGCGGCGGCGGCCGCGGCGACCTCATCGTCCACGTCGAGGTCCAGACCCCGACCAAGCTCGACCCCGAGCAGGAACGGCTGCTGCGCGAGCTGTCCAAACTCCGCGGCGAGGAACGCCCCCAGGGGCAGTTCCAGCCGGGGCAGCAGGGCTTGTTCTCGCGGTTGAAGGATGCGTTCAACGGGCGCTGACGTGGCGCGGGGGCGGTTCGGCCGGGGGTCCGGGGGTCGTCCCCCGGGCAGGCACGGTCGGCCGGGGCAGCAGGGCTTGTTCTCGCGGTTGAAGGACGCGTTCAACGGGCGCTGACGCCCGGCGTCAGGTGCCCTGACCGCTGACCATTCCCCTGGCATATGCCAGGGGAAGCCCGGTTGCGGAGTTGTTCGGAGGACGTGGCAACATGCGGGTCATGTCCTCCGCACTGACCGATCTCTTCCCCCATCCGATCGTGCAGGCCCCCATGGCGGGCGGTGTCTCCGTACCCCAGCTCGCCGCTGCCGTGTGCGAGGCCGGTGGGCTCGGGTTCCTCGCCGCCGGGTACAAGACCGCCGACGGCATGTACCAGGAGATCAAGCAGCTGCGGAGCCTGACCGGCGGCCCCTTCGGCGTGAACCTCTTCATGCCGCAGCCGGAGTACCCCGGTGCAAGCACCGGCTCCACCCGAGCGGCTAACGCCGCGCCCCCTGCCGGCGCCCTCGAGATGTACGCCCACCAGCTGGCCGGCGAGGCCGCCTGGTACGAGACCGAGCTCGGCGACCCGGACAGCGGCCGGGACGACGGCTACGAGACCAAGCTCACGGTGCTGCTCGACAACCCGGTGCCCGTGGTCTCCTTCCACTTCGGCGTCCCCAGCCGGGACGTGCTCGACGCGCTGCGCCGCGCCGGAACCCTCACCCTGGTCACCGCCACCACCGCGGAGGAGGCCCTGGCGGTGGAGCGGGCCGGGGCCGACGCGGTCATCGCGCAGGGCGTGGAGGCCGGCGGCCACCAGGGCACCCACCGGGACATCCCGGAGGCGGACGGCAGCGGCACCGGCCTCCTCTCGCTGGTCGCCCAGGTCCGCGAGACCGTGGACATCCCGATCGTCGCCGCCGGAGGCATCATGCGCGGCAGCCAGATCGCGGCGGTCATGGCGGCGGGCGCGAGCGCGGCCCAGCTCGGCACCGCGTTCCTCGCCACCCCCGAGTCCGGCGCGAACGCCCTGCACAAGCAGGCGCTGACCGACCCGCTGTACGCCCGTACCGAGCTGACCCGCGCCTTCTCCGGCCGCCCGGCCCGTGGCCTGGTCAACCGCTTCGTGCGCGAGCACGGGCCCTACGCGCCCGCCGCCTACCCGGAGATCCACCATCTGACCGCGCCGCTGCGCAAGGCCGCCGCCAAGGCCGGTGACCCGCAGGGCATGGCGCTGTGGGCGGGCCAGGGGCACCGGATGGCACGGGACGTGCCGGCCGGGCAACTGGTGGAGGTCCTGGTAGCGGAGCTGGAGGAGGCCCGCGCGGCCCTGTCCGCCGGGGGTGGGCTGCGATGACGGCCCCGGTGTTCGTGGTCGAGCGGCTCGACGGAGTCGGCCCCGAGTTTGTGCTCGACGGGCCCGAGGGCCGGCACGCGGTCTCCGTGAAGCGGCTGCGCCCCGGCGAGGACGTGGTGCTCACCGACGGGCGCGGGCACTGGACCGAGGGCGTGGTGAAGGCCGCCGAGGGCAAGGACCGGCTGGTCGTCATGGACCTGGAGCCGGTCGTGGAGGAGCCCCTGGCGCAGCCGCGCATCACCGTCGTCCAGGCCCTGCCCAAGGGCGACCGGGGCGAGCTGGCCGTCGAGACCATGACCGAGGCCGGCGTCGACGCGATCGTGCCCTGGCAGGCCGCCCGCTGCATCACCCAGTGGAAGGGCGACCGCGGACTGAAGGCACTCGGCAAATGGCGGAGCACCGCCCGCGAGGCGGGCAAGCAGTCCCGCCGGGTCCGCTTCCCGGACGTCGCGGACGCGGCGACGGGCAAGCAGGTTGCCCAGCTTCTCGCCAAAGCCGACTTCGCCGCCGTCCTGCACGAGGACCGCGACTACCCCAGTGAGCCCCTGGCCACCGCCGAACTCCCCACCGAGGGTGAGATCGTGCTGGTCGTGGGTCCCGAAGGAGGCGTCGCCCCCGAGGAGTTGGAGCTGTTCGCGGCGGCCGGTGCGAAGGCCTACCGGCTCGGGCGCACGGTACTGCGCTCCTCGACCGCCGGCACCGCGGCCGTGTCCCTGCTCATGGGCCGGACCGGCCGCTGGTCCTGACCGCAGGGGAAGCCCGCGCCCACCTGACGGCGACCGCCGGGAAGAGCTCCCAGCCGTCCACCTCCTTGGAGCAGTCGAGCAACCCGCGCTCCCGTGCCTCGTCGACGAACGCACGGACGACACCCGGCCGGTGCAGGTTCAGCAGCTCTCCGCCGCCGTCGCCGACGCACCCGGAGTGCAGCAGCCCGTCGGGCAGCAACCGGCCCGCGCCGGACCGGAAGACGATCCGCGTCCGGACGCCCTCCCGGTACAGCGTGAGCACCTCCCGGCAGGCCACACCGGCCGCGTGCCGGTGCCGCACGGTCCACCGGTGCGCCGTCCCCTCGCCGTCGACGAGCCGTCTGACCCTGCGTTCACTGCGCATCCGGCCAGCCTAGGACGCAAGAGCCACCCGATGGTGGGACGCTCGAACAACCGAGTGGCCGTATGTGCCCTACCGCCCCGCCCGCGGTGGTGGCACGCTCCCCTCCATGGGGGTATCGAGGCACTTGCCGCACCGGCCCCGCCGGACGCGGGCGGTGGCCGTGGCGGGGCTGGCGGTGGCGGCCGTGGGCGCGGTCGTGGCGTGTGAACCGGGCGATCTGAGTTCGGCGGCGGTCGCGTACACCACGGACAAGACGGCGACCGCGGAACTGGAGCGGCAGCACGTGCACGTGCGCTGGCTCACCTGCACGGGCAGCTACGGAAGCAGGGGCCGCGCCACGGGGAAGTCGCCGTCGCCGAGCGCGACCACCGTGGTCACCGTCGACTGCCGGGGGCAGACGGACGACGGACGGAAGATCACCGTCACCGGCCGGGTCACCAAGGCAGTCGACGGCGCGTGCGTGCGCGGCGACCTCACCGCGAAGGTCGGCGGCAAGCGGTGGTTCCACGTCGACGGCCTGGGCGACTGCGACGCCAGGCCGGGACCGACGTACACCGCGCCCGTCACCCACCGGCCCCCGGGCGGCGGGCAGCCCGGTCCCACCGTCACCGTCACGGTCACCAGGACCATCTGGTGCAAGGGCGACCCCACCTGCTGGCCGGTCGAGGGCAAGTGATCGCCGAAACCGGGTCCCGCCGACGACGTGTGCTGCGTAGGGTGATCGGGTGACTCAGGGCGCATCCACCACGACACCGGCAACCCCGTCCTACCTCCGATTCCCGCACCTGCAGGGGGAGTCGGTCACCTTCACCGCCGAGGACGACGTCTGGCTCGCCCCGCTGGACGGCGGGCGGGCCTGGCGGGTCAGCGCGGACAACGTACCGGTGAACCACCCCCGTATCTCCCCGGACGGCACGACGGTCGCCTGGACCTCCACCCGCGACGGCGCCCCCGAGGTGCACATCGCCCCCGTCGCCGGCGGCCCGGCCAAGCGGCTCACCCACTGGGGGAGTTGGCGCACCCAGGTGCGCGGCTGGACCCCCGACGGGCGGGTCCTGGCGCTCAGCACCCAGGGCCAGGCCAGCCTGCGCCGCAGCTGGGCCCACGCGGTGCCGCTCGACGGCGGACCGGGCACCACCCTGCCGTACGGGCCCGTCGGGGCCGTGGCGTACGGTCCGGCCACCGTGCTGCTGTCCGCGCCGATGGGGCGCGAGGCCGCCTGGTGGAAGCGCTACCGGGGCGGTACGGCGGGCAAGTTGTGGATCGACCGCGAAGGCGACGGCGAGTTCGTACGGCTGCACGAGGAGCTCGACGGGAACATCGAGTACCCGGTGTGGGCGGGGGAGCGCATCGCCTTCCTGTCCGACCACGAGGGCACCGGGGCGCTGTACTCCTCCCTCGCCGACGGGTCCGACCTGCGCCGGCACACACCACTCGACGGCTTCTACGCCCGGCACGCATCGGGCGACGGCACCCGCGTCGTGTACACCGCCGCCGGTGAACTGTGGGTCCTGGACGACCTGGACGGCGCCGAACCGCGCAAGCTCGACATCCGGCTGGGCGGAGCGCGCGTGGACCTCCAGCCGTACCCGGTGAACGCGGCCCGCTGGTTCGACTCCGCCGCCCCCGACCACACCGCGCGGGGCAGCGCCGTCGAGGTGCGCGGCGGCATCCACTGGGTCACCCACCGCTCCGGCCCCGCCCGCGCGCTCGCCGCCCGCCCGGGCGTCCGGGCCCGGCTGCCGCGTGCCTTCCGCGCCGAGGGCGAGGACTGGGTGGTGTGGGTGACCGACGCCGAGGGCGACGACGCGCTCGAGTTCGCCCCGGCCACCGGCCTCGCGCCCGGCACCACCCCCCGGCGCATCGCCGCCGGACAGCTCGGCCGGGTCCTGGAGCTGGCCGTGGCCCCCGACGGCAGCCGGGCCGCCGTCGCCGCGCACGACGGACGGCTGCTGCTCGTCGAACGGGAGACCGGCGAGGTCCGCGAGGTCGACCGCAGCGAGGACGGCGACGTCTCCGGGCTGGCCTTCTCCCCGGACTCCGCCTGGCTCGCCTGGTCCCACCCCGGCCCGCGCCCCCTGCGTCAGCTCCGGCTCGCCCACACCACCGACCTGTCGGTCACCGAGGCGACCCCGCTGCGCTTCCAGGACTACGCGCCCGCCTTCACCCTCGACGGCAAGCACCTCGCCTTCCTCTCCGCCCGCTCCTTCGACCCGGTCTACGACGAGCACGTCTTCGACCTGGCCTTCGTGGTCGGTTCCCGCCCCCACCTGATCACCCTCGCCGCCACCACCCCCTCGCCGTTCGGCCCGCAGCGGCACGGCCGGCCCTTCGACACGCCCGACAAGGACGAGACCCCGGACAGCGAGGGCACCCCGACCACCCGGATCGACCTGGAGGGGCTCGCCGACCGCATAGTGCCCTTCCCGGTGGAGGCCGCCCGCTACTCCAACCTGCGCGCCGCCAAGGACGGGGTGCTGTGGCTGCGCCACCCGGTGCGCGGTGTCCTCGGCGTCTCCCGGGCCACCCCCGACGACCCCGACCCGAAGACCGAGCTGGAGCGCTACGACCTCGCCCAGCAGCGCATCGAGCACCTCGCCGCGGACGCCGACCACTTCGAGGTCAGCGGCGACGGCAAACGCGTCCTGCTGTGGACCGACGGCCGGCTCCGCGTCGTGCCCAGCGACCGGCGCGCCGCCACCGACGACGACGGCGACACCTCTGTCACCGTCGACCTCACACGGGTCCGCCAGACCGTCGACCCGGCGGCCGAGTGGCGGCAGATGTACGACGAGACCGGCCGCATCATGCGCGACCACTTCTGGCGGCCGGACATGGGCGGGGTCGACTGGGACGGCGTCCTCGACCGCTACCGCCCGGTCCTGGACCGCGTCGCCACCCACGACGACCTCGTCGACCTGCTGTGGGAGGTGCACGGCGAACTCGGCACCTCGCACGCGTACGTCACCCCCTACGGCGCGCACGGCGGCGGCGCCCGCCAGGGCCTGCTCGGCGCCGACATCTCCCGGCACGAGGACGGCAGCTGGCGCATCGACCGCGTACTGCCCGCCGAGACTTCCGACCCGAACGCCCGCTCCCCGCTCGCCGCGCCCGGTGTCGCGGTGCGCGCCGGGGACGCGATCGTCGCGGTCGGCGGCCACCCCGTCGACCCGGTGACCGGTCCCGGCCCGCTGCTCGTCGGCACGGCCGGCAAGGCCGTCGAGCTGACCGTCTCACCGGCGGGCGGCGGCGAGCCGCGGCACGCGGTGGTGGTCCCGCTCGCCGACGAGGAACCGCTGCGCTACCACGCCTGGGTCGCCGACCGGCGCGCCCGCGTCCACGAGCTCTCCGGCGGCCGGCTCGGCTACCTCCACGTGCCCGACATGCAGGCCCCCGGCTGGGCCCAGATCCACCGCGACCTGCGGGTGGAGGTGGCCCGCGAGGGACTCGTCGTCGACGTCCGGGAGAACCGCGGCGGCCACACCTCCCAGCTCGTCGTCGAGAAGCTGGCCCGGCGGATCGTCGGCTGGGACCTGCCGCGTGGCCTCAGGCCCTACAGCTACCCCCAGGACGCGCCCCGCGGGCCGGTCGTGGCGGTCGCCAACGAGTTCTCCGGCTCCGACGGCGACATCGTCAACGCGGCGATCAAGGCGCTCGGCATCGGCCCGGTCGTCGGCACCCGCACCTGGGGCGGCGTCATCGGCATCGACAGCCGCTACCACCTGGTCGACGGCACACTGGTCACCCAGCCCAAGTACGCCTTCTGGCTGGAGGGTTACGGCTGGGACGTGGAGAACCACGGGGTCGATCCCGACGTGGAGGTGGTCCAGCGCCCGCAGGACTGGGCGGCGGGCCGGGACCCCCAGCTCGACGAGGCGGTACGGATGGCGCTGGCCGCGCTGGACGACACCCCGGCGAAGACCCCGCCGTCGCTCCCGGACCTGGACTGACACCCGGTGTCGATACGATGCCCCCGTACTGGATCACCGGCGTGAGGAGGCACACGCATGGCAGGGCAAGAGGGCGGCGCGCCGCAGGACGACTGCCTGTTCTGCAAGATCGTCGCGGGGCACGTACCGGCGACGATCGTCCGTGAGACCGAGACGACCGTGGCCTTCCGGGACATCAACCCCCAGGCGCCCACCCACGTCCTGGTGATCCCCAAGGCGCACTACCGGGACGCCGCCGCGCTCGCCGCCGGCGCCCCGCAGCTCGCCGCGGACGTCCTGGCGGAGACCCAGGCGGTCGCCGACGAGGAGAAGCTGGAGAGCTACCGCATCGTCTTCAACACCGGCAGCGGCGCCGGCCAGACCGTCTGGCACGCGCACGCCCACGTCCTCGGCGGTCGCGGCCTGCAGTGGCCCCCCGGGTAAGCAGCCGTGTCCGTACGCGAGTTGGTCGTCCTCGGCACCGCCAGCCAGGTCCCGACCCGGCACCGCAACCACAACGGCTACCTGCTGCGCTGGGACGGCGAGGGCATCCTGTTCGACCCCGGCGAGGGCACGCAGCGGCAGATGCTGCGCGCCGGGGTCGCCGCGCACGACCTGAACCGGATCTGCGTCACGCACTTCCACGGCGACCACTCACTCGGGCTCGCCGGGGTCATCCAGCGCATCAACCTGGACCAGGTCCCGCACCCGGTCACCGCCCACTTCCCGCGCTCCGGGCAGCGCTTCTTCGACCGGCTGCGGTACGCGACGGCCTACCGTGAGACGGTCGGCGTCACCGAGGCGCCGGTCGACGCCGACGGGGACCTCGCGGTCACCGCCTCGTACACCCTCCAGGCCCGCAGGCTCTCCCACCCCGTGGAGTCCTTCGGCTACCGGCTGATCGAACCCGACGGGCGCCGCATGCTGCCCGAGCGGCTCGCCGCGCACGGCATCAAGGGGCCGGACGTGGGGCGCCTCCAGCGGGAGGGGGCGATCGACGGTGTCGCCCTGGAGGACGTCAGCGAGGTGCGGCGCGGGCAGCGGTTCGCGTTCGTCATGGACACCCGGCTGTGCGAAGGGGTGCACGCGCTCGCCGAGGGCTGCGACATGCTGGTCATCGAGTCCACCTTTCTCGACGAGGACGAGGATCTCGCCGAGGAGCACGGCCATCTGACGGCGGGCCAGGCCGCACGGGTGGCCCGGGACGCCGGGGTACGGCACCTCGTCCTCACCCACTTCAGCCAGCGGTACTCCGCACCGGAGGAGTTCGAGCGGCAGGCGCGGGCGGCCGGCTTCGAGGGCGAGCTGACCGTGGCACACGACCTCCAACGGGTGCCGGTTCCGAAACGGCGATAAAACGGCCGTACGATGCTTTGATGTCCCTCCCCAAAGCAGAACTGCACCTCCACATCGAAGGCACCCTGGAGCCGGAGCTGGCGTTCCGGCTCGCCGAGCGCAACGGCGTGACGCTTCCGTACGCGGACACCGACGCGCTGCGCGAGGCGTACCGGTTCGAGGACCTGCAGTCGTTCCTGAACCTGTACTACGAGCTGATGGCCGTCCTGCGCACCGAGCAGGACTTCGCGGACCTGGCCGACGCCTACCTCGCCCGCGCCGCCGCGCAGGGCGTGCGGCACGCGGAGATCTTCTTCGACCCGCAGGCGCACCTCTCCCGGGGTGTCGGCATGGGGACGGTCGTGGAGGGGCTGTGGCGCGCGCTCGGCCGCAGCAGGGAGAACCACGGCGTCTCCACCAAGCTGATCATGTGCTTCCTGCGGGACGAGTCCGCCGAGTCGGCCATGGAGACCCTGGAGGCCGCACGGCCCCACCTCGACCGGATCACCGGCGTCGGCCTGGACTCGGCCGAGGTCGGGCACCCGCCGGTGAAGTTCCGCGAGGTGTACGAGGCCGCCGCCGCGCTCGGACTGCGCCGGGTGGCGCACGCCGGTGAGGAGGGGCCGCCGGAGTACATCACCGAGGCGCTGGACGTGCTCGGCGTGGAGCGCGTCGACCACGGTCTGCGCTGCGTGGAGGACCCGGCGCTGGTCGCCCGCCTGGTCCGGGACCGGATCCCGCTGACCCTGTGCCCGCTGTCCAACGTCCGGCTCCGCGCCGTCGACACCCTCGCCGACCACCCGCTGCCCGCGATGCTCGACGCGGGACTGCTGTGCACGGTCAACTCGGACGACCCGGCCTACTTCGGCGGCTACGCCGGCGACAACTTCCACGCCGTCCGCCAGACGCTCGGCCTGACCGACGACCGTCTGCGCGAACTGGCCCGCAACTCGTTCCTCGCCTCCTTCCTGGAGGACGACGAGGAACTCCGGGCCCGCTACCTCGCGGAGGTCGAGGCGTACGAGTTCGGCTGAGCGCCGCGGCTCGAGGAACCCCCGCTGCGGAGCGCGGACGAACACGCGGCTCGGCCCCCGCACGGCGATGACCGGCCGCCTCGCGCTCGGCGCTGCGGGCGCGCGGCGGTGGTGGCCCTCGCCATAGGCCGCCGACGGCTCCTGCGCCGCGCCGATCGCCTCGGCGGCGGCCACGGTGGCCGGCACGCGCAGCACTCTCTTCGTGGCAACGGCGGGTATCGCCCTGACAGCCCTGGTGGACCTCGGCTTCCCGCGCAGGTCACCACGATGACGCCGCGTACACGATGGCCGGCCCCCGCGGAATTCCCCGCGCGGGCCGGCCGTCCATCTCAGTTCGCGGAAGCGGCGGCGAACGAGTCCGGGGGCGCGGTGTCGTAGGCCTGGCGGGCGGCGGTGGCCGGAGTGTCCACCGGGATCTCCACCACCTCCACGGTCTCGGTGACCGGCGCCGGGTGGCCGGTCGTGCGGAGGGCCACCGCCGTCATGGGAACCGCGATCACCAGCAGGCCGACGGCCAGCACCGCGCCCATGGCCGGGAAGCCGGCGTGCGCGGACAGGAGGCTGCCGGCCAGCGGGCCCGCCGCCGTGCCCAGTGAGCCGGCGGAGCCGACCAGGACCGCCCAGCGGCCGCGCGGGTCGAGCGAGGCGGCGAGGCCGATCAGATACGACAGCACGACCGGGTAGAGCAGGTTCCAGGCGATCTCGCCCGCCGCGAAGGTCCTCAGGTCCCGCGCGGACGCGCTGAGCGCGATACAGGCCGCGATGAGCGCCGTGCCCGCCCCGATCGGCAGCGCCCGGCCGAGCCGCGGCCCGAGCGCACCGGCCCCGACGACCCCCAGCAGCCCGGCGCCGAGCGCGATCGCGAACACCGCGCCGACGGTCACCTCGGTCAGGTGCGCCTGCGACAGGCCGATCCGGCCGCTCACGCCCCACAGGGAGTTCTGGGCCAGCGACCAGCAGGGCATCGCGGCGGCGAGGAGCAGTCCGGAGCGCCGGTGGGGGAGGAGGCCCCGCCCGACACGGTCACGGGCGGTGGCGGTACCTACGGACAGACGGCCGGTGAGCGGCGACACCGCCAGCGCGGCGAGCGCGATCGCGGCCAGCGGCTGCCCGTGACCCGGGCCGAGGTGCGGAACCGTCAGATAGACGACGCCCGCGAGGGCGGAGACACCGAGCAGCCCGAGCGTGGTGACCCGGTGCGGATCCCTCTGGGCCGCGATGCCCACCGCGGCGACCGCGGTGACCGTACCCGAGCCGAACCCGCCGAGCACCGCGCCCGCGACGACGGCCGGAACGGCACCGGTGAGCGCGGCCCCGCCGTAGCCCAGGACGGCCAGCACCAGCCCGATGCGGGCGAGGGCACGTGCCCCGATCCGCTCGACCCGGGACGCCAGCAGGAAACCCGCCGTCGCCGAACTCAGCAGCAGCGCGCTGCCGATGGCCCCGGCCTGGGTGGCGGAGAGGGGAAGCCCCGAGTCGAGTCTGCCGACGGTGGTGGGCAGGAGGTACGGGGCGAGGTACCCGGCCGTGAAAAGGGCGACGAGGGGCCAGGGCGTGGTGCGGGGGGAGGACACGGGCGTTCCCAGGGCATGCGAAAGGAGCGGCTCAGAAGGGGGATTGGCGCAGGCCGTCGACGGACAGGAACGCGCGAGCCAGTTGTATCAAGCAAGCGGTTGCGGAAAAAGCGCGGGGAGCATGATGTGGATCACATTGTGTTTGCCGTGAGTTGTGCCCGGGTAGAAGAAACTGCTCCTGACGACCCGGTAGCGCATCATCCAGCCCGTCCGGCGTTTGAGGACGAGGCCGTTCAGACCGAAGTGGGGGCCTGGGGGCGGCAGCCCCCGGCATCGGTGCGCGAAACGCCGTTCACCGCCCAGGCCCTAGCGCCAGTGCACCGCCCCGCCCGCCGCAGGCGACACCGCCTCGATCTTCGCCCTGATCTCCCGCATGACCGCCACGATCCGCTCCTCGTGCCCGGGCGTCAGCCGGGCCACCGGCACCGAACAGCTGATCGCGTCCTGGGCGGGGGAGTCGTAGCGCAGGGCGAAGCCGAAGCCGACGATGCCGAGGACGCCCTCCTCGCGGTCGACCGCGTAGCCGCGGCTCCGGGTCCGGGCGAGGTCGGCGGCCAATGACTCCCTGCTGGTGCGGGTGTTGGGGGTCAGTGCCTCGTAGGGGCCCTCGGGCAGTGCGGTGTCCGGGCGTTCGGCGAGCAGCGCCTTGCCGAGCGCGCCGACGTGGGCGGGCAGCCGCCGTCCGACCCGGCTGATGGTCCGCAGGTACTCGTGGGACTCCCGGGTCGCCAGGTACGCCACGTCCAGACCGTCCAGCCGTCCCAGGTGGATGGTCTCGCCGAGCGCCTCGGACGCCTCGTCGAGGTAGGGGCGCGCGGCGCGGACGCGCGGGTCGGAGTCCAGGTAGCCGGTGCCGGTGAGCAGCGCGTGGATGCCGATGCCGTACAGGGAACCGGTGACGTCCGTGCGTACCCAGCCCCTGCTGATGAGGGTCTGGAGCAGCGCGTACATCGAGCTGCGCGGCACCCCGAGTTCGTCCGCCAGCTCCTGCAGCCGCGCCGGACGGTCACCGCGCGCGGCGAGCACTTCGAGCAGCTCGACCGTCCGCGCCGCGGACTTCACCTCGCGGACGCCCCCTGTCTCGGACATGTGCCGATGGTAATCGGAGGCGCCCGGACCATTGACGGCCGTGGTTCGCCTATCTAATCTCCATCTTCATACGTGGATGATGTCTACATGGGGAGATGGCTGACGGTGGCTGACGGTACGGACACGGACACGGAGACCCCGGCGGGCAGGCTGCGGGCCGGGATGGCGAACGGCGTGCTGTCGTTCCCGCTCACGAGCTTCCGCGCGGACGGCTCGCTCGACCCCGACGGCTTTCGCGCCCATGTCGCGGCCCAGATCGCCACCGCCCCGGGCGCCGTCTTCCCGGCCTGCGGCACGGGCGAGTTCTTCTCGCTCGACGAGGACGAGTACCGCCGGGTCGTCGGGATCGCGGTCGAGGAGGCGGCGGGCCGCGTGCCCGTCGTGGCCGGTGTCGGCTACGGCTGGGCGCAGGCCGTACGGTTCGCGCGCATCGCCGAGGAGGCCGGCGCCGACGCGCTCCTCGTGCTGCCGCACTACCTCGTCGCCGCCCCGCAGGACGGACTCGTCGCCCAGCTCGCACACATCGCGGCCCGCACCCGGCTGCCGCTCATCGCCTACCAGCGCGGCCAGGTCACCTTCGGCGCGGACGCCTTCCGGCGGATCACCAGGATCCCCGGCGTCATCGGCCTCAAGGACGGCCACAGCGACCTCGACCGCCTCCAGCGGCTCACCCTGGCCGCCCCCGAGGGCTTCCTGTTCTTCAACGGGGCCGCCACCGCCGAGATCCAGGCCCGCGCCTACGCCACCGTCGGCGTCCCCGCCTACTCCTCCGCCGTGCACGCCTTCGCCCCCGAGATCGCGAACGCCTTCTTCACCGCCCTGCACGGCGGCGACGGCGGCACGGTCGACAAGCTGCTGCGCGAGTTCTACGTCCCGCTCGTCGAACTCCGCGACCGGGTGCCCGGGTACGCCGTGTCGCTGGTGAAGGCGGCGGCCCGGCTGCGCGACCGCCCGGTGGGCCCCGTACGCGCCCCGCTCACCGACCCGTCGGCCGCCGACCTGGCCGACCTCGCGACTCTCCTGACCACCGGACTCGACCTCGTAGGAGCCGACCTGTGACCCGTGACCTGACCATCGCCGAGGTACGGCTGACGCCCATCCTGGTCGCCGACCCGCCCCTGCTCAACACGCAGGGCGTGCACCAGCCGTACACCCCCCGGCTCATCGTGGAGGTGGTGACGGCCGACGGCGTCACGGGCGTCGGCGAGACCTACGGCGACACCAAGTACCTGGAACTCGCCCGCCCCTTCGCCGACAAGCTGGTCGGCCGTCAGGCGAGCGACCTGAACGGGCTGTTCACGGTGGCCGAGGAGGTCGCCGTCGACGGGTCCCGGGTCTCCGGCCAGGTCGACGTCGGCGGGCTGCGCGGTGTGCAGACCGCCGACAAGCTGCGGCTGTCCGTCGTCTCCGGCTTCGAGGTCGCCTGCCTCGACGCCCTCGGCAAGGCCCTCGGCCTGCCCGTGCACGCGCTGCTCGGCGGCAAGGTGCGGGACGCCGTCGAGTACAGCGCCTACCTGTTCTACAAGTGGGCCGCCCATCCGGAAGGGGTCCGGTCGGAGCAGGACGACTGGGGTGCCGCCGTCGACCCGGCCGGAGTCGTCGCACAGGCCCGCAGGTTCAAGGAGCGCTACGGCTTCACCTCCTTCAAGCTCAAGGGTGGTGTCTTCCCGCCGGACGAGGAGATCGCGGCCGTACGGGCGCTGGCCGAGGCGTTCCCCGGGCACCCGCTGCGCCTGGACCCCAACGGCGCGTGGTCCGTGGAGACCTCGCTGAAGGTGGCGAAGGAGCTCGCGGACGTCCTGGAGTACCTGGAGGACCCGGCCCTCGGCACCCCCGCCATGGCCGAGGTGTCCGCCGGGACCGACGTGCCGCTGGCCACCAACATGTGCGTGACGACCTTCGCCGAGATCAAGGAGGCGTTCACCAAGGACGCCGTCCAGGTCGTCCTGTCCGACCACCACTACTGGGGCGGCCTGCGCAACACCCAGCAGCTCGCCGCGATCTGCCGCACCTTCGGCGTCGGGGTGTCCATGCACTCCAACACCCACCTGGGGATCAGCCTGGCCGCGATGACCCATGTCGCGGCCACCGTCCCCAACCTCCACCATGCCTGCGACTCCCACTACCCGTGGCAGTCGGAGGACGTGCTCACCGAGCGGCTGACGTTCGACGGCGGCAAGGTCACCGTCTCCGACGCCCCCGGCCTCGGCGTCGAACTCGACCGCGACAGGCTCGCGTTCCTGCACCGGCGCTGGCTCGACGACGACGGTGCGCTGCGCGAGCGCGACGACGCGGCGGCGATGCGCGTCGCCGAGCCCGACTGGGTCACGCCTTCCGTCCCCCGCTGGTGACTCCCCTTCTCGTCCGGTACCAGCCCCCCGCCGACCCCGCCACGGAGGTGACGCCCGGCACCGCCCGCACGCCCCACCCGGTCCCGGCCCGCCCCCCCCCGCGCCGCAGGCGTCGCTCGGGCGCGGTTCGGCGGGGCGGGTGGGGGCCGGCCGGGGGGGCGACGGCCGGTCGGTCGTCGGTGATGTGGTGCACACTGGCCAGACCCGCACCACGTCAGGGAGCGCCATCGTGACCGCGTCCAACACGTTCGCCGGAGAGGAACGGGAGCACCTCGGGGAGCCCCCGCACGCCCACGCCCACGTCGACCCCCTCGCCGCCACGCGCACGCCGGCCGATCCGCCCTGGGACGTCTACCTCACCGGCACCGTCTTCCTGGACATCGTCTTCACCGGGCTCGACACCGCGCCGGTGCGCGGCACCGAGTCCTGGGCGCGCGGGATGGGCTCGAGCCCCGGCGGCGTCGCCAACATGGCCACCGCACTTGCCCGCCTGGGCCTGAGGACCTCCCTCGCGGCGGCCTTCGGCGACGACCACTACGGCGAGTACTGCTGGGACGCGCTCGAACAGGGCGAAGGCATCGACCTCTCCCCCTCCCGCACCGTCCCCGGCTGGCACTCCCCGGTCACCGTCTCCATGGCCTACGAGGGCGAGCGCACGATGGTCTCCCACGGCCACGAACCGCCCCCCGAGGAGCCCGCCCCCGACTGCCCGCCCCGCGCGCGGGCGGCGGTGGCCTCACTGACCCCGGGCAAGCGGGCGCCCTGGATCGCGCAGGCCGCGAGCGAGGGCACCCGGATCTTCGCCGACGTGGGCTGGGACGACACCGGGGCCTGGGAGCTGACCGGACTGGCCGACCTGGAGCACTGCGAGGCCTTCCTGCCCAACGCCGAGGAGGCCATGCGCTACACGGGCGCCGACTGCCCGCGTGCCGCGGCCCACGCCCTCACCGAGTACGTACCGCTGGCGGTGGTCACCCTCGGCTCGGAGGGCGCCTACGCGGTCGACCGGCGCACCGGCGAGAGCGCCGAGGTCCCCGCGATCGCCGTCGAGGCCCTCGACCCCACCGGCGCCGGTGACGTCTTCGTCGCCGGTTTCGTCACCGGCACCCTGGCCGGCTGGCCCCTCGCCGACCGCCTCGCCTTCGCGGGCCTGACCGCCGCCCTGTCCGTCCAGGAGTTCGGCGGCTCCCTGTCGGCCCCCGGCTGGGCGGAGATCGGCGCGTGGTGGCGCCGGGTGCAGTCGGTGGACGGCCAGGACCCGGCGGCCCTGCGCCGGTACGCGTTCCTGGCCGGCCTGGTTCCCGAGGAGCCGCTCACCGCGTGGCCGCGACGCAGGGCGGTGCCGACGATCGGGTTCGGCCGGTCGACGTGACGGCAGGGGGCCTCCCTCCCGACACCCGCTTGTACGAAAAGCCCTACGGTGTTGTCAGCCCCCCGTCGTACCCTTGATAGCGCGAGGCCGCCCTCAGCTACGCGGCCGTGACGAGGAGGAATCGCAGGCCTTAAGCGCCGGCCCATGACTCAGACACCCACAGCTCACACTCGCGCGCAGGAGCAGGCGAAGGCACAGATCACCGTCCCCGCCCAGCACCCCATGGTCACCGTGCTGGGATCCGGCGACTCCCTGCTGCGCGTGATCGAGACGGCCTTCCCGGCGGCCGACATCCATGTCCGGGGCAATGAGATCAGCGCGGTCGGCGACCCGGCGGACGTCGCCCTCATCCAGCGCGTGTTCGACGAGATGATGCTCGTGCTCCGCACCGGGCAGCCGATGACGGAGGACGCAGTGGAACGCTCGATCGCCATGCTCAAGGCGAGCGATGCCGGGACGAACGACGGACAGGAGACCCCGGCGCAGGTACTGACGCAGAACATCCTGTCCTCGCGCGGCCGCACGATCCGCCCCAAGACGCTGAACCAGAAGCGGTACGTCGACGCCATCGACAAGCACACCATCGTCTTCGGCATCGGCCCCGCCGGCACTGGCAAGACCTACCTGGCGATGGCCAAGGCGGTGCAGGCCCTGCAGTCCAAGCAGGTCAACCGCATCATCCTGACCCGCCCCGCGGTCGAGGCCGGTGAGCGGCTCGGCTTCCTGCCCGGCACGCTCTACGAGAAGATCGACCCCTATCTGCGCCCGCTCTACGACGCGCTGCACGACATGATCGACCCGGACTCCATCCCCAGACTGATGGCCGCCGGGACCATCGAGGTCGCGCCGCTCGCCTACATGCGCGGCCGTACGCTCAACGACGCCTTCATCATCCTGGACGAGGCCCAGAACACGAGCCCCGAGCAGATGAAGATGTTCCTCACCCGCCTCGGCTTCGACTCGAAGATCGTGATCACGGGTGACGTGACGCAGGTCGACCTGCCGGGCGGCACCAAGTCCGGTCTGCGGCAGGTGCAGGAGATCCTGGAGGGCGTCGAGGACGTCCACTTCTCCCGGCTGTCGTCCCACGATGTCGTACGGCACAAGCTGGTGGGCCGTATCGTCGACGCGTACGAACAGTACGACAGCCAGAACGGTACGGAGAACGGCACCCCCAAGGGCGGCCGCCCCAAACGGAAGTAGACACGCCAGCACCATGTCGATCGACGTCAACAACGAGTCCGGAACCGAGGTCGACGAGCAGGCGATCCTCGACATCGCCCGCTACGCGCTCGCACGGATGCGCATCCACCCGCTCTCCGAGCTCTCGGTGATCGTCGTGGACACCGGCGCCATGGAGCAGCTGCACATCCAGTGGATGGACCTGCCCGGACCGACCGATGTCATGTCCTTCCCGATGGACGAGCTCCGGCCACCGGGCAAGGACGACGAGGAGCCCCCGCAGGGGCTCCTCGGCGACATCGTGCTCTGCCCCGAGGTCGCCGCCAAGCAGGGCGCGGAAGCGCCTACGCAGCACTCCATGGACGAGGAGCTGCAGCTGCTCACCGTCCACGGTGTGCTGCACCTGCTCGGGTACGACCACGAGGAGCCCGACGAGAAGGCCGAGATGTTCGGACTCCAGGCCGCCATCGTGGACGGCTGGCGTGCCGAGCGGGGCATGACCGGGCCGTCCCCGGCGCCGACCGTCTCGTAAGCGCGGCCGATGAGTCCTCAGATCGTTCTCGGCGCGATCGCCCTGGTCGTCGTGGCCTGGCTCGCCGCCTGCGCGGAGGCGGGCCTCGCCCGGGTCTCCAGCTTCCGGGCGGAGGAAGCGGTGAAGTCCGGGCGGCGGGGCAGCGCCAAGCTCGCCCAGATCGCCGCCGACCCCACCCGCTACCTCAACGTCGCCCTGCTGGTCCGCGTCGCCTGCGAGATGGCCGCCGCGGCCCTCGTCACGTACGCCTGCCTGCAGGAGATCCACGGCACCGCCCAGGCCCTGCTCGCCGCGATCGGCGTCATGGTCCTGGTGTCGTACGTCGCCGTCGGCGTCTCCCCGCGCACCATCGGCCGCCAGCACCCGCTGAACACGGCGACCGCCTCGGCGTACGTCCTGCTGCCGCTGGCCCGGATCATGGGCCCGATCCCCAACCTGCTGATCCTCATCGGCAACGCGCTCACCCCCGGCAAGGGCTTCCGCCGCGGCCCCTTCGCCTCCGAGGCCGAGCTGCGCGCGCTGGTCGACCTCGCCGAGCAGGAGTCCCTGATCGAGGACGACGAGCGCCGCATGGTGCACTCCGTCTTCGAGCTGGGGGACACCCTCGTCCGCGAGGTCATGGTCCCGCGCACCGACCTGGTCGTCATCGAGCGGTACAAGACCATCCGCCAGGCCCTCACCCTGGCCCTCAGGTCCGGCTTCTCCCGCATCCCGGTCACCGGTGAGAGCGAGGACGACATCGTCGGGATCGTGTACCTGAAGGACCTGGTCCGCAAGACGCACATCAGCCGCGACGCCGAGAACGACCTGGTGTCCACGGCGATGCGGCCGGCGTTCTTCGTACCCGACACCAAGAACGCGGGCGACCTGCTGCGCGACATGCAGAAGCAGCGCAACCACGTCGCCGTCGCCATCGACGAGTACGGCGGCACCGCGGGCATCGTCACCATCGAGGACATCCTCGAGGAGATCGTCGGCGAGATCACCGACGAGTACGACCGCGAACTCCCGCCCGTCGAGGACCTCGGCGACGGCCGCCACCGGGTCACCGCCCGTCTGGACATCACCGACCTCGGCGAGCTGTACGGCCTGGAGGAGTACGACGACGAGGACGTGGAGACCGTCGGCGGCCTGCTCGCCAAGGCACTGGGCCGGGTGCCCATCGCCGGGGCCTCCGCCGAGGTGGAGCTGCCGGACGGGCGGAAGCTGCGCCTGACGGCGGAGGCCGCGGCCGGGCGGCGGAACAAGATCGTCACAGTGCTCGTGGAGCCGGTGGCCCCCGAGGAGCTGCCCGAGGACGAGGAGACGAAGCCGGAGTGAGTCCCGAGGAACTGCGCGCCTGCTGCCTCTCCTTCAACGCGGCCGTGGAGGACTTCCCGTTCAACCCGGAGACCTCGGTCTTCAAGGTGCTGGGCAAGATGTTCGCCCTGTCCTACCTCGGCGGGCGGCCGCTGACCGTCAACCTCAAGTGCGACCCCGAGGACGCGGTGCGGCTGCGCGGCGAGCACGAGGGCCTGATCGTGCCCGGCTACCACATGAACAAGCGGCACTGGAACACCGTCACGGTGGACGGCGGTCTTCCCGACCGTCTGGTCAGGGAGCTCATCGAGGACTCGTACGACCTGGTCGTCGCCGGTCTTCCGCGCGCGGAGCGGCTCCGCCTGGACCGGTCCTGAGTCCCGCGCGGGTTCTTCGTATGCTCGGGGCATGACCGACAGCAGCGCGCTCGACCCCGAGGACCGCAAGATCGTCACCCTGGCCCGCTCCGCCCGGGCCCGCAACGGTGTGCCCGAGGGGGCGGCCGTGCGGGACGAGACGGGGCGTACGTATGTCGCCGGGACGGTGGCTCTGGAGTCGCTGCAGCTGAGTGCGCTGCGGACGGCCGTCGCCATGGCGGTGGCGTCCGGGGCGAAGTCCTTGGAGGCGGCGGCTGTGGTGACCGAGGCCGAGGGAGTCCCCGGGGAGGACCTCGCCGCCGTGCGGGATCTTGGTGGGGCGGGGACGCCGGTGCTGGTGGCCGGCCCGGATGGTGTCGTCCGGGTGACGGTCTCCGCGGGCTGAGGTCCGGGGGGCCCGCGGGCAGGGGGCACCCCCGGACGGGCTGAGTATGCCGGCCGGTGCTGAGTGGTCCGGCCGGCGTTGAAGAGTTAATAGGCCGGAATTCAACCTTGCAGGCGCTTGTTTCCGGCGCATCAATGAAAGCGTCATCTCCCGACGGGCCGTCAGATTCGAGCCGCGCAGCTGACCGCACCCACCTGTCAAAGCCGACGGCCGTCGACGCGCACTCCCAGACAAACGGGAAGGGAGCTCACCCCCATGAGAGGCAAGCGCGCAACCACGGGTGCGGCAGTACTGGTCGGGGCCCTCGCGGTCACCGGACTGGCCTTCGCGCCCACCGCGGCCGCCGTCACCCCGACGACGGCGACGATCAACGCCACCTGCGGACTGTTCGGCGGCGGGGCGGCCACGCTCACCGCCACGCAGGACGGCACCTCGGCCACCATCACCCTCTCGTCCAGCGCCATCAAGACCCCCCTCGCGCTGGCGAAGGACTCCATCACGTCCAAGCTCACCATGGTGAAGGCGAGCGGCGGCACCACCGTCTTCAGCGGGAAGAAGAACCCGGCCATGGCCGCCGGTGACCCCGTCACGGTCGGTCCGCTCAGCGGCACCGTGGCCTCCGGCGACAGCCTGGAGTTCTACGGCGGCTCGCTGGTGATGACCATCTTCGGGATCAACGTCACCTGTACCTCCACCGCCAACCAGTCGCCCGGCCCGTTCGTGTTCGACTGAGCGATCGGGTGAGGGATCTGTTCCGGATGCCGCAGAAACTGATGATCCGTCAGCTTTCTGCGGCATCTGCATTGACTTCTCAGGCCGGCTCCACATCAATGGCCCCCTGTCGGCGCAGACGAGCCGCTGCGCCCGCATCCCTCAGGAGGGGGCAAGCGTGGGTCCGACACTCCGAAGACCGCGCCGGCGCCGCTGGGCGTCGCTGCTCGCGGTGACCGTGGTCGCGGTCACCGCGGGCGGGGCGCTGGCCTGCCCGGCCGGCGCGGCGGGCACCAACGTGGACTACGCGACGCACTGCATCCCGCCCGCCATCGCGGGCCTCCCGCCGATCGACGGCACCACCACCGGGAACATCTCGGTGGACAAGACCAGCCCCAAGGTCGGCGACACGGTCACCGTGACGTACACGGTGGTCACCCCGGCCGCCAGCAACCCCACCGAACTGGCCCTGCCGGCCGACATCATGACCCCGACCGGCAAGGTCACCCTGAGTGGCGTGCAGACCGGGGACGTGACGGTGGCGGGACCGAAGAAGAACGACCCGGTGCCCGGGAAGGGCGCCTTCCCGTCGTTCTCCATGACCGGCACGTTCAAGGTCACCAAGGCCGGCGACATCAAGCTGTCGCCCGGCGACTACAACATCCACACCAGTTACATCATGGAGCTGGACACTCCGTGCACGGTGACCAACCCGCCCGCGCCGGTCTCCCAGACCATCACCGCGACGGACGACTCGACCCCGGTCAACAACCGTGCCATCACACTGGGTTCGGCCTCCGGTGACCCCGGTGCCAGTGTCACCGTCAAGGGCAGCGGCTTCACACCGGGCGCGACCGTCACCCTGGCCGGACGCGCCGGGGACAAGCAGACCTCGGACACCGCGACGGTGACCGCCGGCTCCGACGGCTCCTTCAACGGCTCGCTCGCCGTCAACGACAAGACGACGACCGCGGTCGTGGCGTACGAGGGCTCCTCCTGGACCGCTCAGAAGGGCAGCCCGCCCGCGGCCTACGTCGTGAACGACACCACGCCCGTGCCCGACGGCAGTCAGAAGCTGACGACCACCGTGAAGGCGGGGACGCTGTCCATGTCCCAGGCCGGGGACGCCGTCTCGCTGTCGGCGGTCGAGTTCGGCAAGGGCGGGGCGTCGACCGGCTCCCTCAACAAGGTGACCGTCAAGGACTTCCGCGGCGGGCCCGCGGGCTGGTCCCTGACCGGCAAGGTCACCGACTTCACCGGTCCCGGCGCGAAGATCGACGCCGGCAAGCTCAGCTGGACCCCCGCCTGCGCGACCAAGGCGGGCAGCCTCAGCACCTGCAAGGCCGGTTCGGCGGGCACGGTGGGCGGTTCCGGAGCGACGCTGGCGTCGACCCCGGACGGCACGCTCACCGGCGGTGAGTTCACCGTGGACGCCGGACTCTCCCTGGACGTACCGGCGTTCACGCCCCCGGGCTCGTACTCCGGCGTCCTCACCCTCACGCTCACCTGAGCGTACGTGTCACCCAGCCGGTGGCCGGGCGCCCCACCGCACCGGGGCCGCACCCGCCCGACCGCCGACCCGACTCAACGCCGCGGGGGTCCGCACCCATGCGCAAGCCGTACGCCCTCCTCCTGCGCCCCGGTGTGCTCCTGGGCCTGCTCCTCGGCCTGTTCCTGGCCGCGGGGACGGGCCCGGCGCACGCCGCCGACAACGGCAGCTGGTCCGTCTACCCCGTCTCCTCCCGTATCGCCGCCCGGCCCTACTTCTACCTCTCCGCCGACCCGGGCCAGACCATCACCGACAAGGTGGTCGTGGCCAACAAGACGAGCACCCCCCTGACCTTCCGGCTGTACGCGGCCGACGCCTACAACACCGCCCGCGACGGCGGTTTCGCCGTGCGCACGGTCAAGGAGCGGATGCGGGGCGTCGGCGCCTGGGCGAGGCCCGCGAAGTCCCGGGTCACCGTCCCCGGCCACAAGACGGTGACCGTGCCCTTCACCCTGCACGTGCCCGACGGCGCCGAACCGGGCGACCACCCGGGCGCGATCGTGGCGCTGGACGAACGTGTCGACAGGGGGGACGGCTCACTCGTCCTCGGTGTGCAGCGGGCCGTCGGCGCCCGCGTCTACCTGCGGGTGGGCGGCCCCACGCTGCCCGCCGTCGCCGTCGAGAACGTCCACATCGCCCACCACCAGCCGCTCGTCCCCGGCCTCGGCGAGAGCACGGCCACCGTCTCCTACACCCTGCACAACACCGGCAACGTCACCCTCGACCCCAAGGTGGAACTGAAGGCGAAGGGCATGTTCGGCCGCACGCTGCTGACCCGCGACCTGACGAGGATCCCCTCCGAGCTGCTGCCGGGGCAGCGGGTCCGGCTCACCGAACCGTGGCGGGGCGCGCCCCAGCTCGACTGGGGGAACGTCACCCTGACCGCCAGAGCCACGGGCACCCGCGAATCGGCCAGTGCCTCCTTCTTCGCGCTGCCCTGGCTGACGTTGGCGGTGGTGTTCGTCGCCGGGGTGGTGGCCGGGATCCTGCTCAGAGCGCGTCGGGGCCGCGTTCGCCCGTCCGTACGCGTACGACCGTCTCCACGGGCAGGGACCACACCTTCCCGTCCCCGATCTTCCCCGTCTGCGCGGCCCTGACGATCGCGTCGATCACGTCGTCGGCGACGGCGTCCTCGACGACGACCTCGATACGGACCTTGGGCACCAGGTCGACCCGGTACTCGGCGCCGCGGTACACCTCGGTGTGGCCGCGCTGCCTGCCGTACCCGCTGGCCTCGGTCACGGTCAGGCCGTGCACCCCGAGCTCCTGCAGAGCGGTCTTGACCTCGTCGAGGCGGTACGGCTTGACGATCGCGGTGATGAGCTTCATGCCTGGGTCTGGACCTTCTGGGCGGAGTGGAGGGACGAGGACACCGGGGCGCCGTGGCCCAGGACCCCGTGATCGTAAGCCGTCTCGGCGTGCACCGTAAGGTCCAGGCCGGTGTACTCCTGCTCCTCGCTCGCGCGGAAGCCCATCGTCTTGTCGAGCAGCTTGCCGATGCCGTACGTCACCCCGAAGGCGTACGCGGCGACGACCACCACCGCGAGGAGCTGCTTGCCGAGCTGGCCGATGCCACCGCCGTAGAAGAGGCCCTCCGCGCCGCCGGTCATCGCCTTCTCGGCGAACAGGCCGATGAGGACGGTGCCCACGATGCCGCCGACCAGGTGAACGCCGACGACGTCGAGGGAGTCGTCGTAGTCCAGCTTGAACTTCCAGCCCACGGCGTAACTGCACAGGACACCGGCGGCGAGGCCGACGACCAGGGAGCCCAGCAGGGAGACGGAGCCGCAGGAGGGGGTGATGGCGACCAGACCGGCCACCGCGCCCGAGGCGGCGCCCAGGGTGGTGGGGTGGCCGTCGCGCCTCTGCTCGACGAAGAGCCAGCCGAGCAGGCCGGTGCAGCCGGCGGCGAGGGTGTTGAGGAACACGGCGGCGGCGAGACCGTTGGCGCCGAGCGCGGAGCCCGCGTTGAAGCCGAACCAGCCGAACCAGAGCAGGCCGGCGCCGAGCACCACCATGGGCAGGTTGTGCGGGCGCATCGCGTCCTTCTTGAAGCCCAGCCGCGGGCCGAGGACCAGGCACAGGGCGAGACCCGACGCACCGGAGGTGATCTCGACCGGCAGACCGCCCGCGAAGTCCAGGGCACCGAGCTCGGCCACGATCCAGCCGCCGGGGCCCCACACCCAGTGGGCGACCGGAACGTATACGAGCAGCGCCCACACGGGGACGAAGACCAGCCACGCGGAGAACTTCGCCCGGTCGGCGATCGCGCCGCTGATCAGGGCGGCCGTGATGATCGCGAAGGTGAGCTGGAACGTGGCGAAGAGCAGGGTGGGGACGGTCCCCTGGACGCTGTCCGGGCCGAGACCGGCCATCCCGGCGTGCCGCAGTCCGCCGATGAGCCCGCCGCCGACGTCGTCGCCGAAGGCGAGCGAGTAGCCTCCCGCCAGCCAGACCACCGTCACCAGGGCGATCGACACGAAGCTCATCATCAGCATGTTGAGGACGCTCTTCGTGCGGACCATGCCGCCGTAGAAGAGGGCGAGGCCCGGGGTCATCAGCAGGACGAGGGCGGTGGCGGCGAGCAGCCAGGCGGTGTCTCCGGTGTCGGCGTGCGCTGCGTGTGCCGCGTGCGCTTCGGCGAGGATCACGGGTGTCTCCAACGGTGCGGGGGCTCGTCAGAGGGTCACCGGCGCGCGTTTCCGGTTGCGTACGGGTGTGTTTCCGTGACGTTTCGTTGCGTGCGGGTTTCATGAAGCTCACGGTCGCGGATCCGGGCGGACGGTGGTACGGCGGGGCTTTGTGGATCAGGGACAATGAACGTCATGAGCGTTCGTACCCAGTCATCCGAAGAGTCGGGCGAGACCGTCCACCGCGCCGGCTTCGCCTGCTTCGTGGGCCGCCCCAACGCGGGCAAGTCCACCCTCACGAACGCTCTGGTCGGGCAGAAGGTGGCGATCACCGCGAACCAGCCGCAGACGACGCGGCACACGGTACGCGGCATCGTGCACCGGCCCGACGCCCAGCTCATCCTGGTGGACACCCCGGGTCTCCACAAGCCGCGCACGCTGCTCGGCGAGCGGCTGAACGACGTGGTGCGCACCACCTGGGCCGAGGTCGACGTGATCGGCTTCTGCCTTCCCGCGAACGAGAAGATCGGCCCCGGCGACCGCTTCATCGCCAAGGAGCTGGCCGGGATCCGGAAGACCCCGAAGATCGCGGTCGTCACCAAGACCGACCTGGTCGACTCCAAGACCCTCGCCGAGCAGCTGATCGCGATCGACCAGCTCGGCAAGGAGCTGGGCTTCGAGTGGGCGGAGATCGTCCCGGTGTCGGCGGTGGGCGCGAAGCAGGTGGACCTGCTGGCGGACCTCCTGGTCCCGCTTCTGCCCGAGGGCCCGGCGCTCTACCCCGAGGGCGACCTCACGGACGAGCCCGAGCAGGTCATGATCGCGGAACTCATCCGCGAGGCCGCGCTGGAGGGCGTCCGGGACGAGCTGCCGCACTCCATCGCGGTGGTCGTCGAGGAGATGCTGCCCCGCGAGGACCGTCCGGCCGACAAGCCCCTCCTCGACATCCACGCCAACGTCTACATCGAGCGGCCGAGCCAGAAGGGCATCATCATCGGCCCCAAGGGCAAGCGGCTGAAGGAGGTCGGCATCAAGTCCCGCCGGCACATCGAGGCGTTGCTGGGGACGCCGGTCTTCCTCGACCTGCACGTGAAGGTTGCCAAGGACTGGCAGCGGGACCCGAAGCAGCTGCGGCGGCTGGGCTTCTAGGAGTTCCTCGCCCCCGCCGCCCCTGCCCTTCCCGCCCCCAGGGGCTCCGCCCCTTCGACCCCGCTGGGGGGCTGCGCCCCCAGACCCCCCTTCGGCCTGAACGGCCTTCCAGTCGGGTGGGACGGGTGGTGGGTGGGCATGGGCCCGGGGGTCCGGGGGCGGAGCCCCCGGCGCAGGCTGGACCCGGGGGTCTAGTCCACGCCCCTGATCCGGTTCACCAGTACCGCCCCCGCCAGCCCGATCACGGCAGACACCAGGTACAGCACCCGGTAGCCGCCGAGATACGTCACGATCGGCGCGGCGAGGGCGGGGGCGGCGACCTGGGGGAGGGCGTTGGCCACGTTGATCACGCCCAGGTCCTTGCCGCGGTCCAGCGCCTTCGGCAGGACGTCCGTCATCAGGGCGAAGTCGACGGAGGTGAACACGCCGAAGCCGACCCCCAGCACCGCCGCCGCCACGATCGCGCCGGGCCAGGTCTGCCAGCCGGCGAGCGCCGCCGTCGCCACCGCCATCAGCACGCCCGACCACACCACGAACGGCTTGCGCCGGCCCACCCGGTCCGACCAGACGCCCCCGACCACCACCGTGGCCAGCAGGGTGACCCCGTTCACCGCGGTCAGGATCAGCACGCCCCCGTCGGGGTCGTGGTAGTGGAGGCGGTCACGCAGGTAGTACAGGAGGTACAGCAGCACCAGCGCGTTGCTGAGGTTGATCAGGAACCGGGTCAGCCACGCCCAGCCGAGGTCCGGATACCGGCGCGGGCTCAGCCAGAAACCCGCGAGGAAGCCCCGCCAGGACCACGGCGGACGGTCCTCGACGGCCAGCCGCAGATCCGCGTAGCGCCACACGTACGGCAGCACGCCCACCGCCGTGAACACCGCGCAGGCCGCGTAGCCCGCCCCGACGCCCCCGGCGGCCGTGGCCAGTCCCGTCCCGCCGACCACGCCCAGGATCTGCGCCGCCCCCAGCCAGCCGCCGACCGAGCCCCGCTGGAGCCGGGGCACCCGGTCGGGGACCGCCGCCGTCACCGCCGCGAACGCCGCGTTCAGCGTGAGCTGGACCAGGCACCAGCCCAGCGTCATCGTGGCCGTCCCGCCCGCGCCCGCGAGGAGGAGCAGGGACAGCGCGCCGCCCGCCGCCCCGGCCACGATCCACGGCGTACGGCGGCCCCGGCGGGACGTCGTACGGTCCGACAGCGCGCCGAAGAGCGGGTTCGCCACCAGCGACACCACCGCGCCGGCGCCCGTCACCCACGCCAGCAGCGTCTCCTTCGACATGCCGGAGCCGGGCGCGAAGTCCTTCGCCTGCGAGGCCAGCAGGATCTGCAGCGGGCCGTACCAGCCCACCCAGATCGCCCCGTTGGCGAGCGAGAGGGACGCCGTCCAGCCGCGGCCGACCCGTTCGACGGGCCCGGTGAGCGCATCCGGCGGGCGGACGGCTCTCATCTCTGCGCCCGCAGCAGCTCCTGGAACCAGCCGTACGACGCCTTCGGGGTACGCTCCTGCGTCGCGAAGTCGACGTGGACCAGCCCGAAGCGGCGCGCGTAGCCCTCCGCCCACTCGAAGTTGTCCAGCAGGGACCAGACGAAGTAGCCGCGGACGTCGACGCCCGCCTCGACCGCCTTGTGCAGGGCGCGGACATGGCCGTCCAGGTAGGCGATCCGGTCCCGGTCGTCGACGCCCTCGTAGGAGCAGCCGTTCTCGGTGATGACGACCGGCGGGAGACGGTCGCCGTAGCGGTCGCGGAAACCCGTCAGCAGTTCCGTCAGCCCCTCCGGGACGACCGGCCAGCCGAAGTCCGTCACCGGGCGGTCCTCGATCTCCCGCACCGAGAAGGGCAGTTCGGCGGGCATGGTGACACCGCCGAACTCGATCTCGGTGCCCTGCGGGGCGCCCACCTTGGTCGGGGCGTAGTAGTTGACGCCGTACCAGTCGACCGGCTCGGCGATCACCTTCAGGTCGGACGCCACGTCGCCGGGCATCAACTCGCCGATGCCGGCCGGGTACTCGCCGAGGATCAGCGGCTCCGCGAACAGCCGGTTCAGCAGCACGTCGTAGAAGTCCGCCGCCTCCACGTCGGCCTGCTCCCCGGAGGCGGCCCAGACCGGCCCGTGCGAGTTGGCGATCCCGATGTCGGCGTCGCCGGCCGCGCGCAGCGCCCGTACCGCGAGGCCGTGGGCGAGGAGCTGGTGGTGGGCCACCGGCAGCGCGTCGAACAGGAGTCTCCTGCCGGGCGCGTGGACGCCGAGGGCGTGGCCGAGCAGGGTGTGCTCGGCGGGCTCGTTGAGGGTGATCCATCTGGTCACGCGGTCGCCGAGCCGCTCGGCGACCACCGACACGTACTCGGCGAACCGGGACGCCGTGTCCCGCTCCAGCCAGTCCAGCGTGGCCGGCAGGTCCCAGTGGAAGAGGGTGGGGACGGGCCGTACGCCCGCCGCGCACAGCTCGTCCACCAGCCGGTCGTAGAAGTCCAGGCCGCCGGGGGAGTTCACCCGGGGCCAGGAGACGGAGAAGCGGTACGCGTCCACGCCCAGGTCGGCCAGGAGCGTCACGTCCTCCCGGTAGCGGTGGTAGTGGTCGCAGGCCACCGCCGCCGTCGAGCCGTCCTTGACCCGCCCCGGCCCGGCCGTGAACACGTCCCACACGGAGGGTTCGCGCGTCTCCACGGCTCCCTCGATCTGATGGGCCGAGGTCGACACGCCCCACAGGAAGCCGGGCGGGAACCGGGGTATCGGGTTGCCTGCATCAGTCGCCATGGGCGCGATCATCCTTACCGCCGGTAACAGAAGTCAACGCCCAAGCGTGAAGGTACTTATGATCACCTGATGATCGATGGTCAACTCGTACGACTCCGGGCACTGCGCGCAGAGGACGTGGACGCCCAGCTGCGCTGGCGCAACGACCCCGAGGTGGTGCACTGGGCCACCGGAGGCCATCCGGGCTTCGGCCCGGTCACCCGGGAGGCGATGGAGCGCTTCCACGAGGCGCGGCTCCGCGAGGACCCGCGCGACGGAGCCACCTTCACGGTCGAGGAACGGGACGGCGGACGTCCGATCGGCATGGCCGACTACCGCGACCTCGACCCGTTCGCGGGCCGGGCCACCGTCGGTGTCACCATCGGCGAACCCGACCGCTGGGGCGGCGGCTACGGCTCCGAGGCGCTGCGGCTGCTGCTGGGCCATCTGTTCGGGACGTGCCGGCTGCGGCGGGTCGAACTGGACACCTGGAGCGGCAACGAGCGCGCCGTCCGGGCCTTCCGCCGCCTCGGATTCGTCGAGGAGGGGCGCCGCAGAGCCGCCGTACGGGTGGGGGACACCTGGTACGACGGCGTGCAGTTCGGCATGCTCGCCGAGGAGTGGGCCGCGGCCCGCACCCGTTAGGCACCACCTGTCAGCACTGCCCGTCAGGCGCCCTCCTTCAGTACCCGCGAGACCAGCTCCCGCTGCTCCTCGGTGAGCCGGGGATCGGCCGCGTACACCGTCCTGCCGTCCACCGTGATCTCGTACCGGAAGCCGTCGGGCACCCCCGGCGGCGGATCGCCCTGGCCGGACGCGAGCACGCGCTCGGCCAGGGCCTGCCACTCGTCGGCGTCGGGCCGCCCCGAGGTGTCCACCTCGGCACAGCGCTCGATGCCCGCGAAACCTCCTGTGCGCCTCACCTGAATCCGCATGGGTCCCTGTCTAGTACGGGCCCGCCCGGAATCACAGCGTCCGCACCCCGACCTGTTCCCACGCCTTCTGCACGGCCGTGAGTTCGTCCCCGGCGCCGTACCGCTCGCGCGCGGCCTTGACGGTCAGCGTGGCGAAGTCCGCGAACAGGGCGTCCTGGCGCAGCTCGCCGCCGGTCAGCACGTCGTACCAGATCTGCCCGGCCTTCTCCCAGGCGTGCCCGGCGAGGGCCGTGGCGACCAGGTAGAAGGCGTGGTTGGGGATGCCGGAGTTGATGTGGACGCCACCGTTGTCGCGGCCGGTGCGGACGTAGTCGTCCATGGTCGCGGGCTGCGGGTCCTTACCGAGGACGTCGTCGTCGTACGCCGTGCCCGGGGCCTTCATCGAGCGCAGCGCGGTGCCGGTGACGCGCGGGGCGAGCAGTCCGGCGCCGATCAGCCAGTCCGCCTCGGCGGCGGTCTGTCCGAGGCTGTACTGCTTGATCAGCGAGCCGAAGACGTCGGAGAGCGACTCGTTGAGGGCGCCGGACTGGCCGTAGTACTCCAGGTTCGCCGTGTGCTGGGTGACGCCGTGGGTGAGCTCGTGGCCGATGACGTCGACCGGGATGGTGAAGTCGAGGAAGATCTCGTTGTCCCCGTCGCCGAAGACCATCTGCTCGCCGTTCCAGAAGGCGTTGTCGTAGCCCTCGCCGAAGTGCACGGTGGCGTCCAGCGGCAGCCCGGCGTCGTCGATGGAGTGGCGGCCGTACGCCTTCAGGTACAGCTCGAAGGTGGCGCCGAGGCCCGCGTAGGCGCGGTTCACGGTGGCGTCCTTGCCGGGGTCGGTGCCTTCCCCGCGGACCTTGTGGCCCGGCAGGTCCTGGGTGTGCCGGGCGTCGTAGACGGTGCGGTGCGGCTGGTCGGTGGCGGCCCCGGCGGGCGGGGCGACGGCCGGGGCGCCGATGACCGTGGTCAGCCGGCGGTGGGTGCGCTGGTAGGAGTCGTGCTCCAGGGACCGGCGGGCCGGTCCGGACAGCGCGGGGTCCTCGTGCCGGGCGAGCTTGTCGAGGACGTGCGGCGGCACGATCGTGCAGAAGACGGGCTGGAAGCCCCCGTTGGTCGTCATGCCGGGCACCCTTGCACTGGGTGACGCTCGTGTCACTACTCGCAACCATGATTGGTGAAATACGCGGACATTCGGCGTCGCTCAGCGTCACGGAGTGGTATGGCGCACTTTTTGTCCGGTTCGCCCCGCGGTCCCGCATACTGGAACGGTCCCGCGCGTCCGGCGGGCCTCGGCTAGGCTGCACAGCATCATGCGTTTCGGGCTGCTTCTCCTTAGCTGCCGCGGCGAGGGCCTGTAGCAAAGGCCGACTCCCTCCCCGCGGAGCTTGGTGTTGCGTCGTCGGCCGTCCTTCCGGACACCGGACACACCGGACTTCTCGAGGAGCCCACGCAATCATGGCGAACCGCCAGCAGCCCACCTCCATGCCCGTCCACAAGTACGGCCGGTACGAGCAGGTGGACATCCCCGACCGCACCTGGCCCGACCGGCGCATCACCGTCGCCCCCCGCTGGCTCTCCACCGACCTGCGCGACGGCAACCAGGCCCTGATCGACCCGATGTCGCCCGAGCGCAAGCGCCGGATGTTCGACCAACTGGTCAAGATGGGCTACAAGGAGATCGAGGTCGGCTTCCCGGCCTCCGGCCAGACCGACTTCGACTTCGTACGCTCGATCATCGAGGAAGAGGGCGCGATCCCCGAGGACGTGACGATCTCCGTCCTGACCCAGGCCCGTGAGGACCTGATCGAGCGGACCGTGGAGTCCCTCAAGGGCGCCCGCCGCGCCACCGTCCACCTGTACAACGCCACCGCCCCGGTCTTCCGCCGGGTCGTCTTCCGCGGCTCCAAGGACGACATCAAGCAGATCGCCGTCGACGGCACCCGCCTGGTGATGGAGTACGCCGAGAAACTGCTGGGCCCCGAGACCGAGTTCGGCTACCAGTACAGCCCGGAGATCTTCACCGACACCGAGCTGGACTTCGCCCTGGAGGTCTGCGAGGCGGTCATGGACGTCTACCAGCCGGGCCCGGGCCGCGAGATCATCCTCAACCTGCCCGCCACCGTGGAGCGTTCGACCCCGTCCACGCACGCCGACCGCTTCGAGTGGATGGGCCGCCACCTGTCCCGCCGCGAGTACGTCTGCCTGTCGGTCCACCCGCACAACGACCGCGGCACCGCCGTCGCCGCCGCCGAGCTGGCCCTGATGGCCGGCGCCGACCGCGTCGAGGGCTGCCTGTTCGGGCAGGGCGAGCGCACCGGCAACGTCGACCTGGTCACCCTGGGCATGAACCTGTTCTCGCAGGGCGTCGACCCGCAGATCGACTTCTCCGACATCGACGAGATCCGTCGTACGTGGGAGTACTGCAACCAGATGGAGGTCCACCCGCGCCACCCGTACGTGGGCGACCTGGTCTACACGTCCTTCTCCGGCTCCCACCAGGACGCCATCAAGAAGGGCTTCGACGCGATGGAGGCCGACGCGGCCGCCAAGGGCGTCACCGTCGACGACATCGAGTGGGCGGTCCCGTACCTGCCGATCGACCCCAAGGACGTCGGCCGTTCCTACGAGGCCGTCATCCGCGTCAACTCGCAGTCCGGCAAGGGCGGTATCTCCTACGTCCTGAAGAACGACCACAAGCTGGACCTGCCGCGCCGGATGCAGATCGAGTTCTCGAAGATCATCCAGGCGAAGACGGACGCCGAGGGCGGCGAGATCACCCCGAAGGACATCTGGGCGGTCTTCCAGGACGAGTACCTGCCGAACCCGGAGAACCCCTGGGGCCGTATCCAGGTCCGCACCGGCCAGTCGACCACCGACACCGACGGTGTGGACACCCTGACCGTCGAGGCCACGGTCGACGGCGAGGACACCGTCCTCACCGGCTCCGGAAACGGTCCGATCTCGGCCTTCTTCGACGCCCTGCAGTCCGTCGGCGTCGACGTACGCCTGCTGGACTACCAGGAGCACACGATGAGCGAGGGTGCCTCCGCACAGGCCGCCTCCTACATCGAATGCGCGATCGACGACAAGGTCCTGTGGGGAATCGGCATCGACGCGAACACGACTCGTGCGTCCCTCAAGGCGGTCGTGTCCGCGGTGAACCGCGCGGCCCGCTGACCCGCTCCGACCAGCGCTTTCGCGGCCCCGATCGCCTTTCTCGGCGGTCGGGGCCCGTCGTATATCGGCCATCTGTTCGTGGAGGTCACGGAAAGGTCTCGTACGGGGTACTGACTCCGCCTCTCCGATGTGGCTAACATCACGCCAGCGCGGCGATGTTGCCGCGTCGTCAAGGAGGTGCGACGGTGCTGCCAGTACGGGGACGAGACGGCCGTGACAGCGGGCTTGCGCGCATCCTGGGCACCCGCGTGGCGTGGACACCCGTCGGTGACGGGGAGTTCTTCTGCCCGGGCTGCGGAGGCGACCGCAACTACGAGCGCCTCACCGGCCGCCGCCGCTTCACCCTTCTCGGCGTGCCCGTGCTGCCCCGCGGGGCCACCGGACCGGTCGTGGAGTGCGCGTCCTGCCGCCGCCACTTCGGCACCGACGTCCTCGACCACCCCACCACCTCGCGTTTCTCCGCCATGCTGCGCGACGCCGTGCACACGGTGGCCCTCGCCGTCCTCGCGGCGGGCGGTACCTGCGCCCGTACGTCCCTGGAGACCGCGGCGAGCGCGGTACGCGCCGCCGGTCTGCAGGACTGCACCGAGGAGCAGCTCGCCGCACTCGTCGAGGCGCTCCACCTGGACACCGGCCGGGTGTTCGAGCAGCCGGGCGGCGCGAGCCTGGCCATAGAGCTGCACGAGTCCCTCGACCCGCTCGCCCCCCACCTCGCCCCGGCCGGCCGTGAGGCGATCCTCCTGCAGGCCGCCCGGATCGCCCTCGCCGACGGCCCCTACACCCCGGCGGAGCAGGACGCCCTGCTCACCGTGGGCGCCGCCCTCACCATCGGCGCCGACGACGTGACCCGGCTGCTGGCGGCGGCGCGGACGCCGTCCTGAGTCACGGAATCAGTCATATTCGCGGGGAACGCACTTTCGGTATTCCCTGCCGCTTCGCGGGCTGTGGATTCGGGTATACCGAGATGCGAAGCCACCGGTCTGGCGGAAGGGGGAGGGGAACGTTTGCGTCCGCTCAGATCCTGGCAAGATCGAATTCCGGGGTCGTTGCGTCATTCGATCAACTCTGCTGATCTTGGGGCGTCGAGACCATGAAAAGGGCGTAACTTCGGCCATGCAGCCCTGCTAGCCTCGGTCCCTCGATCGCGCAGTGGGAGGTGCATCATGACATGGGCCGAAGCGGTGGGAACTCTTCCTTGTTTCCTGCATTACGACGAGTTGGCCGAACTGGGAATGGGTGAGCGGGAGAACGACCTGTCCCAGCTCCTGGATTTTCTCGGCCGCATGGATGAACTGAAACACGTGCAGCGACAGAATCCGGTGTCCAACGGATCACGCCGTGAGAACACGGCCGAGCATTCCTGGCACGTCGCACTCGCCTGCCTGCTTTTCACCCGCTATGCGGCCGAACCGATCGATCCGATGCGGTGCGTGGGGCTCGCCGTTCTGCACGACGTGGTCGAAGTGGTCGCCGGAGACACCTTCGTCTACGGTCCCGCGGCCGCCGGTCGCCGCCGACGGGAGGAACGGGCGATCGGCGTCCTTCTCGGCTCACTGCCGGCGCACGAGCGGGAGGCCCTGGAGAGCGGCTGGCGCGAATACGAGTTCACCCAGACGGCCGAGGGCAAGTACGTCATGGCCCTGGACGTCCTGCTGCCGGTCTTCATGAACCTCATGGCCGGGGAGAAGTCGTCGTGGCGCCGGCACGGTGTCGCGGCCGCCGCCGTACGGCAACGGGTGAGGAGCGTCGAGCCCACCATTCCGGCACTGGCCAAGGTCGCGTACGAGGCCATCGACAAGGGGATCGAGCAGGGGCTGCTCACCGCGAGCTGACGGGGGAGTGAGGGGGAGATGCTGAGTGCGCTGCTGCCCACCGGCACGGCGATTCTGGGGCTGGCGGCGGGGCTGCTCGCCCCCATGGTCAGCAGTACGCTCGACGGCCGCAAACGGCGGGCCGACAACCAGCGCGTGCAGTGCGACGAGATACTCACCCTCTTCCAGGGGGTCGACGTGGTCCGTGCCCTGACCGAACCGAGCAGTGTCGTCAGACGCTCTCTGATGCTGCGCGCGGTCCGCATCCAGGACGACCGGGCCAGACAGGCGTGTCACGACCTCGTCGAGTACGCGGTCGGCCAGAACGTCAGGGACGACGAACTGCTGGACCGCTGGAGCACGATGATCCACGAAGTCGCCCGGGTGTACCGCTCCATATCGTGAGAACAATTCCGTGAACGCATCAGCGGCCTGAGAAAAGGCCCATCGGGGGATGGTGGTGACGGATGCCATCAGGGAGAGAGGCCGACCAGGCACTGGCGGCCAGGGGACTGCCCCGCACCGGCGGCGGTGCGAACCATTCAGGAGCGGGAGTCGCGCCCAACGCGGGGGCGGTGAGCATGACCGCGGCCTCGCTGCAGAGTGAGCTCGGTCAGGCGTTGCGCGAGGCCTCCGAAGTCACCGTGTGCGGTGTGGCGTCACGGGAATTCATCACCGCCATACAGGGCGTGGTGTCCTCCCAGGGCGCTCCCTCCGAATTGCCGTGGGACGTGTTCCGCTATGTGACACCGGCGCCCGCCCTTATTCTCGCCAACCGCTGGAACGTACGCCTCGGGCCGGTGGTCCAGCAATGGCAGTCGGCCGTCACCGCGCTGCGCAACTCGGTCCAGCAGTGGCAGAAGACACCGAACGAATCGGGAGCCCGTGACACCGGATTCCACTTGCTCTCGATGGACCTGCTGTATCTGCAGATGTCGCTGCTGGTGAAACAGCGGGAAACGGGCCGCCAACGGGTCTGGGCAGCCGTCGGACCCCCCTCCGCTTCGGGCGTCGAGGAATACGCGTCGTACGAGGAGGGAATGCCGGAGTTCGCGCAGATAGCGGCGAACATCCGCGAATGGGCCGACGGTGCCAGCGACTTCCTGACCCGGCAGGTCGACTGCACGCCGGTCGAACCCGATGTCGCCGAGGTGGGCAACGGTCTTCTGGCGGCGGGCACCCCGCCGACCGACCACAAGCTGTGGCAGCTCCCCATCCGGTCCCTGGAGCCCTACGGGTCGACGGCGCGGCACCATCGCACATGCCTTCCGGTGACCATCTGCGTGGTGCGGTCGAGGTCGGCGACCGGTCCGGTCGTGCTGCTGAAGCGGCGCAGCCATATGACCGCGAACGACGACTTCGGCAAGCTTTCGCTGCTGAGCGCCCGCGTCCTGGAGGAGGACGTCGCCGTGGCGCTGGGCGTCCTGCCCTATCTGGACCGGGAGTCGGCGCAGGCGATCGACGCCATGTGGATCGAGGCGAACGCCCCCAGCGCGGGGCTGACCCTGTCCCGGGAGGCGTTCATCCACGCCGGACAACGCGAGCTCTTCTACTCGACCGGTCTCGACATACCCGAGAACCGGTTCCGGCTGCGCGGCTTCCAGGTGATGGAACGCGAGAACACCGACGAGCAGCTGTTCTTCTGCATCTTCGAAGTCGTCCTGTACCGCCGCGACCCGGACGAACTCGGTCTCGCGATCCAATGGAACCTCGGGGACTCGCGCGTTCTGTCGCAGGTGGGCGAGTCCGCTCTCTACTCGGGCATGTACGACAGCGAGCTGAACAGGCTCCTGCTGCGTGGCCGGGAGTGGCTGAACGCCCATGTCTTCAACGAGCCCGTTCCGGTGGTGTCTGATGGATCATGAAGCAGTGGCCGCCTTCGTCTTCCTGTGCGAAGACCCCAAGCCCCAGGTGCTGGCGGCCATCCGCAGGCCGGAGTCCAACGACCGGCATCCGGGCGTGGTCAGCGTGCCGACGATCCGGATACCGCGCGAACTGGCCCTGCAGCTCGCATGCGTCGACCCGATGGGCATCCCCGAACTCGCCGGCGGCGCGGGCAGCGGGCTGCGGCGCGCGTTCGGGGTCTCCAGGGCGACGACGACCGTCGAGGGACTGCTGGTGGAGACCGTCCTGTCCAAGAAGTTACGCATGGGCGACGCCCTCGAAGCCGGACTGGTCACGGGGGAGTGCTACGTGGACGGCGTGCTCCGCGGCGACGTCGAGGACCCGACGGGACGCGACGGCAGCATCGAACCCACCTTGATGGTCGGACTGGTCGCGCGGGTCCTCTCCGGCGCGGACGCGTTCCCGGCCGGCACCGCCAGCTACTCGGCGCTCTCCTGGGTGGACCCGTACGAGTTCGTGATGGCCTGGCGCACCAGGGACGGGCAGCGGCTCTTCCCGGACGCCAGCCCACTGGAGGTGTGCATCCGAGGGCTGTGCGTCCAGGCCGCGGTACGTGTGCTGGACCGGCAGGACGCCGATGTGGCACACGGGCTGTCCGCGTAGCCCGACACCGGCGGCGCACGAGAGCATGGAACGGACACTTCCGACGAATCGCCAGGGAACGACATGACCACCCTGAGCCGTGCCCTGCTCGCCATGGCCGCAGCCCTCACCCCCCTCACCGCCACCGCCACCGCGCACGCCAGCGCCGGATGCGTGTCCTCCGTGCCGTACGTCTCGGGGCAGGGCTACTACGACACCTACCGTGTCCCCGCCACGGTCGCCACCGGCACCGGCACCCTCCTGGCCTTCGCCGAAGGACGGCACGACAGCGCGGACGACACCGGCGACATCGATGTCGTACTGCGCCGGTCCACCGACGGCGGCTGCACCTGGGGCCCGCCCCGGGTGGTCGCCGCCGGGCACGGGGACACCCGGGGCAACCCGGCACCGGTGGTGGACCCGCGCACCGGTGACGTCGTCCTGCTGACCTCGGGAAACAGCGGCGCCGTGAGCGAGGCGGAGATCATGCGCGGCGAGGTCGACGCCGAGCAGGGCCGCCGGGTGTTCGTGCAGCGCAGCCGGGACGACGGCCGGCACTTCACCCCTCCGCGGGACATCACCGCCCAGGTCAAGCCCCGGAACTGGCGCTGGTACGCCACGGGGCCCGGCCACGCGGTGGCGCTGACCCACGGCCGGTACAGGGGGCGGCTGGTCGTACCCGCCGACCACTCGGCGGCCCCGCCCGCCGGTTCCCCCGACACCGGGCAGGAGGCGAAGTACTACGGCGGACACGCGCTCTACAGCGACGACGGGGGGCGCAACTGGCGGCTGGGCTTCGTCGACGACACCTACGACGGCGTCACCAACTCCAACGAGTCCACCGCGGCCCAGCTCCCCGACGGCCGCCTGTACTTCAGCGCCCGCGACCAGAACGGCACCAGCCCCGGCAACCGCCTCGACAGCCACTCCAGCGACGGCGGGCACACCCTCGACCGGCCCTACGCCGTCCAGCCCACCCTCACCGACGTGCCGGTGGTCGAGGGCAGCGTCCTCCAACTCCCCGGCCGACGGGCCCCGTTGCTGTTCTCGGCCCCGTCCGTGCCCACCGCCCGCCGCGCCATGGCGATCTGGCGCAGCACGGACGGCGGAGCGACCTTCACCAAGGCGCTGACACTGTCCGAGCGACCGGCCGCCTACTCCGACCTGGTGCAGGTCGACCGCCACACCGTGGGCATCCTGTACGAGACCGGTACGACGGGGCCGTACGACATGATCGAGTTCCGCCGACTGAACCTCTCCCGGAAGGCCTAGAGCAGACCCGCCGCCGCCAGGAACTTCCCCACCCGCTCGACCTCCTCCGCCGACAAGGGGATCTGCGGCTCCGCGGTCAGCGGGCAGTCGATCACACCCCGCAGGTGCAGCGCCGCCTTGAAGGCGCCGATGGCCGAGGAGTTCCGGCCCATCCGTGCCGGGTCCCCGACGCCCACCATCCGGAACAGGGCGCACAGCCGCTCCTGTTCGGCACGGGCGGCGTCCCGGTCGCCCGCCCGGTACAGCCGGTCGAGGCGCACGTAGCCCTCCGGGTCGACGTTGGCGAGGCCGGGCACGGCACCGTCGGCCCCCAGGGCCAGGGCGGCGTCGACGACGACCTCGGAACCGGTGAGCACGCTGAAGCCGCCGAGGTCCGGACGGCCGCGGACACCGGTGACGACCTCCCGGAAACCGCCCAGGTCCCCGCTGGAGTCCTTCAGACCGGCCAGCACCCCGTCGGCGGCCAGCTCCAGGACGAGTTCGGGGGACAGCTTGGTGTGCACGGACACCGGGATGTCGTAGGCGAGCACCGGGACCGGGCAGACGGCGGCGACCCGGCGGTAGTGGCGGGCGATCTCCGCCGGGTGGGTGCGGGTGTAGAAGGGGGCGGTGACGACGACCGCCCGGGCGCCCGCCGTGGTGACCTCGCGGATGTTGTCCAGCACCCGGGGTGTGGTCATGTCGATCGCCCCGGCCAGCACCGGCAGCTGACCGCCCACATGGCCCACGACCGCCTCCACCACCAGCCGGCGCTGCAGGTCCGTGAGATACGCGGCCTCGGAGGTCGAGCCCAGCAGGAACAGCCCGTGCACCCCGCCCGTCACCAGGTGGTCGACCAGCCTGAGGAGCGAGGGGACGTCCACCTCGCCGTCCGGTGTCAGGGGTGTGCAGACGGGCGGTACGACACCGGACAGCGGGGCGGGCAAGGTCATGAAGGCTCCCTACGAGGTCGCGGGCCGGGTGGCCCTCCCCACAGGATGGCGGCAGTGGTGGCGGTGCCCGGGCTCCGACGCGGCCGAGAGGCCCGGCGGGACATCAGGGGCGGCGGCCGCGGAAACGGACGCTGCCGCCCTCCGGGTGCACGTCCACCGACACGTCCGCGAAGCCGGCTCGCTCCAGCCGGGCCGGGAGCCCCGCCGGATCCAGGGGGTTCATCGTGTCCCCGATGTGGATCACCCGGAAGCGCAACCCCGGCAGACTGTCACTGCCGGCGAAGGTGCCGCCGGGACGCAGCACCCTGAAGGCCTCGGCGAAGATACGGTCCTGGTGCTCGGCGGCGGGCACGTGGTGAAGCATCGTGAAGCAGACCACGGAGTCGAAGCCGGCGTCGGGCAGGGGCAGGTCACCGCCGTCGCCCTGCAGGACGCGGGCCCGTTCGCCCCAGGTGCGCCGCAGCAACCCCACCGTGTCGGCGTCGATCTCCACGGCGGTGAGCCGCGGCACCTCCTCGACGAGGACGCGGAGGTTGGCGCCGTACCCCGGCCCTATCTCCAGGACGTCGTCACCCAGGTCCACGTCCTCCAGCGCCCAGGGCAGCAGGCGGTCCCTGGTCTTCCGCGCCCACGAGTCGGAGCTGCAGATCCTGCGGTGTGCTCGGTTCATCGGCATGACCCAGACGCTAGGCGCGCCCCTCCGCCGTCCACCACGGGCTAGGCTGCCGTGCCATGTCGCGAAACGGCCGGTTGCGCCCGTACGACGCGGCGGCGCACGGTACGGCCATCCTGGTCGGCCACTTCGTGATGCCCCGGGGCACCGCCTACCTCGAACACCGGCACCAGGTGCACCAGCTCGCCTGCCCGACCCGGGGCCTGGTACGGGTGCGGACCGAGTGCGGAGTCTGGCTGCTGCCGCCGTCCCGGGCGCTGTGGATCCCCGCGCAGGTCCCGCACACCACCGAGTCGGCAGGCGACGCGGTGATGCGCAGCGCCTACGTCGACCCGGCCGGCTGCCCGGGCATCGCCTGGCGGGAACCGACGGTGGTGAGCGCCACCCCGCTGCTGCGCGCCCTGGTCGACCACCTGACCCGCGCGGACCTGACGGCGGACGCACGCTCCCGCGCGGAGCAGGTGCTCCTCGACGAACTGCGCCCCCTGCCGGTGACCAGCCTCCACGTCCCCCGGCCCCGCGACCCCCGCGCCCGTACGGTCGCCGACGCCCTGACGCGCGATCCCGCCGACCCGCGCCCGCTGGCCGCCTGGGGCACCGAGGCCGGCGCCGGCGCCCGGACCCTGGCCCGGCTGTTCACCGCCGAGACGGGCCTGACGTTCGGCCAGTGGCGGGAACGGTCGCGCATGCAGTCCGCCATGCCCCACCTCGCCGCCGGACTCCCCGTGGAGGCGGTGGCCCGCAGGGTGGGCTACGCCTCCGCCAGCTCCTTCACGGCGGCGTTCCGACGGGTGGTGGGGATCACCCCGCGGGCCTACTTCCCGGGACCCGACACCGCACCGCCGCGGTAGGCGAGAATGGACCCCATGAGTCTGTTCCGCGACGACGGCATCGTGCTGCGCACCCAGAAGCTCGGTGAGGCGGACCGGATCATCACGCTGCTCACCCGAGGGCACGGGCGGGTGCGGGCGGTGGCCCGGGGCGTGCGGCGGACGAAGTCGAAGTTCGGGGCCCGGCTCGAGCCCTTCTCGCACGTGGACGTGCAGTTCTTCGCGCGCGGGAGCGAGCTGGTCGGGCGCGGGCTGCCGCTGTGCACGCAGAGCGAGACCATCGCCCCCTACGGCGGCGGCATCGTCACGGACTACGCCCGCTACACCGCGGGGACCGCCATGCTGGAGACCGCCGAGCGGTTCACCGACCACGAGGGCGAGCCGGCGGTGCAGCAGTACCTGCTCCTCGTCGGCGGGCTGCGCACCCTCGCCCGCGGCGAGCACGCACCCCACCTCGTCCTCGACGCCTTCCTGCTGCGCTCCCTCGCCGTCAACGGATACGCCCCCAGCTTCAGCGACTGCGCGAAGTGCGGACTGCCCGGCCCGAACCGGTTCTTCTCCGTGGCGTCCGGCGGTTCCCTGTGCGTGGACTGCCGGGTGCCCGGCAGCGTCGTACCGTCGCCGGCGACCCTGGAACTGCTCGGCGCGCTGCTTACGGGAGACTGGGAGACCGCGGACGCGTGCGAGCCGCGGTACGTCCGGGAGGGCAGCGGACTGGTGTCCGCCTACCTGCACTGGCATCTGGAGCGCGGACTGCGCTCGCTCAGGTACGTAGAGAAGTAGAACCGGCACAACCCGACCGGAAACATCGAGGGAGACGAGAAGCACATGGTCGTACGCGGGATCCTGGGGCGCCAGCGCCGCGAGTACAGCAACCCGGAGCCGCACCCGTCCGGAGCCGTCGCGCCCAAGCTCCCCGGGGAGCTCGTCCCGAACCACGTGGCGATCGTCATGGACGGGAACGGCCGCTGGGCCAAGGAGCGCGGGCTGCCGAGGACGGAGGGGCACAAGGTCGGCGCCGAGCGCGTGCTGGACGTCCTCCAGGGCGCGATCGAGGTCGGCGTCGGCAGCATCTCCCTGTACGCCTTCTCCACCGAGAACTGGAAGCGCTCGCCCGACGAGGTCCGCTTCCTGATGAACTTCAACCGCGACTTCATCCGCAAGACCCGCGACCAGCTCGACGCACTGGGCATCCGGGTGCGCTGGGTGGGCCGGATGCCCAGGCTGTGGAAGTCGGTCGCCAAGGAACTCCAGGTCGCACAGGAGCAGACCAAGGGCAACGACCGGCTCACGCTGTACTTCTGCATGAACTACGGCGGCCGGGCCGAACTCGCCGACGCCGCGAAGGCCCTGGCCGAGGACGTGCGGGCGGGACGCCTCGACCCGGACAAGGTCACCGAGAAGACCGTCCAGAAGTACCTCTACTACCCGGACATGCCGGACGTGGACCTCTTCCTGCGGCCCAGCGGTGAGCAGCGCACCTCCAACTACCTGCTCTGGCAGAGCGCTTACGCCGAGATGGTCTTCCAGGACGTCCTGTGGCCGGACTTCGACCGCCGCGACCTGTGGCGCGCCTGCCTCGAGTTCGCCTCCCGCGACCGCCGCTTCGGCGGCGCCGTGCCCAACGAGCAACTCCTCGCGATGGAACGGGACATGCGGGGCCGCCCGGCCACCTCGTAGCACCAGGGCCCCGGAACACCCCGTGCGTGTGTGCGATTTAAGATCATGAGCGACTGCTCGATCGCAACGGGGGTTGGTTCCACTGTTCACTTTCGTGATTCCAGCACACGACGAAGAGGCCACGGTCGCCACCATGGTCGCCCAGGCCCTGGCGGCCGCGCGGCCCGGCGACCGGGTGCTGGTCGTCGACAGCGGGTCGACCGACGACACGGCCCGGCGGGCACGCGAGGCCGGTGCGGAGGTGCTCAGCGGACCGCTCGGCAAGGGCGCGGCCATGCAACTGGCCGTGTCGCGGGTGGACAGCGAGTGGACGTGCTTCCTCGACTCCGATGTCGTCACCTCGGAACGCAACATCCCCGCGCTGCTGCGCGAGACCGCGGCCGACGGCACGGCGGACCAGGTGGTCGGCGACTTCGAGTACGACCACCCGGGCACCATCCTGGCGTCCACCTTCACCATCTACGAGCCGCTGACCTCCCGGTTCTTCCCGGAGGTCGGCGACCACGGGGCGCACGCGCTCAGTGGCTTCCGTGCCGTGCGCACCCGTTACCTGCGCGGTGTCGAACTGCCGCCGGACTTCGGGGTGGAGACGTTCCTCAACATCTCCGTCGCCCTCGCCGGCGGGCGGGTGAACGTCTGTCACCTCGGTGTCATCGGCAGCCGCTACCGCTTCCACGGGGGCTCCATGGCGAGCGAGATAGGCACGAGGATCCTGGACCTGGCCGAGGCCCACGGGCGCCTGGACCCGGCCGACCGGCCGGAGTGGGATCAGTGGCTGAGGGAGGGGGTGGCCGCCATAGCGCCGAACACGGCGGACCAGGGCCGCTCCGCCGTCCTGGCCCGGCTGTTCAGCACCGTTCGCAGGCCGATGCCCAGCAGGTTCTGAGGAAGTCGTCGTTCGCGGCCGCGACGGCCGGGGGCCGGAGTCCGGCGGGGGTGGGCCCGGCCGCTCGGATCATCTCCCGGCGCACTCCGCGCAGGTGCCGAAGATCTCCACCGTGTGGTCCACGTCGACGTAGCCGTGTTCCGCCGCGATGGCGTCCGCCCACTTCTCCACGGCGGGGCCCTCGACCTCGACGGCCTTGCCGCAGACGCGGCAGACGAGGTGGTGGTGGTGTTCGCCGCTGGAGCAGCGGCGGTAGACGGACTCGCCGTCGGAGGTCCGCAGGACGTCGACCTCGCCGGCGTCGGCGAGGGACTGCAGGGTGCGGTACACGGTGGTCAGGCCGACCGAGTCGCCCTTGTGCTTGAGCATGTCGTGGAGTTCCTGCGCGCTGCGGAACTCGTCGACCTCGTCGAGGGCTGCCGCCACGGCGGCGCGCTGCCGGGTGGCGCGGCCCTTCACGGGCGGTCCAGCGGTCGTCACCGGTTCCTCCTCTGTCGGCACGCTGATCCGGCCATTGTGCCAGCCGGGGCTGTGCGCGGTCAGACGCCGATCTCGTCGGTGGCCCCCCGGGTGGCCGGAATCGAGCATTCCGCGGGGTCCGCGGCGGGTTGACCGGCGGTGGCCGCCCGGGCGCGGCGCCGGGCCAGCGGGGCGGCCAGCGCGGTCAGCGCGACGAACGCGGCGATGGTCAGCAGGACGATCGTCGCGCCGGGCGGGACGTCGTGGTAGTACGAGGTGACCGTCCCGCCGATGGTCACGGTCACGCCGATGGCGACGGCGATCGCGAAGGTGGCCGCGAAGCTCCGGGTGAGCTGCTGCGCGGCGGCGACCGGGACGACCATCAGCGCGGAGACCAGGATCAGCCCGACCACCCGCATGGCGACGGTGACCGTGACCGCCGCGGTGACCGCGGTGAGCAGGTTCAGGGCGCGGACGGGGAGTCCCGTGACCCGGGCGAACTCCTCGTCCTGGCTGACCGCGAAGAGCTGGCGGCGCAGTGCCAGGGTCACCAGGGCCACGAATCCGGCGAGCAGCGAGATGGCGGTCACGTCCGACGGGGAGACCGTGGACAGGGAGCCGAAGAGGTAGGAGTTCAGGTTGGCGTTGGAGCCGGTGGGGGCGAGGTTGACGAACATGACGCCGCCGGCCATGCCGCCGTAGAAGAGCATGGCGAGCGCGATGTCGCCGCGGGTCTTCCCGTACCAGCGGATCAGCTCCATCAGGACCGAGCCGAGCGCGGAGACGGCGGTCGCCATCCACACCGGTGAGGTGTTCAGCAGGAAGCCGAGGCCGACGCCGGTCATCGCCACGTGCCCGATGCCGTCGCCCATGAGGGGCTGGCGGCGCTGGACGAGGTAGATGCCGATGGCGGGGGCGGTGACGCCGACGAGGACGGCGGCGAGGAGCGCGCGCTGCATGAAGGCGTAGTCGAGGAGTTCCATCAGCCGAGCAGTCCCGTACGAATCGATGCGGTGTCCGCGGGTGCGTGCGGATCGAGGCAGTGGTGCGAAGCACCTCCACCAAGGGCGGTGGTGGGTGACGGGTGGGCGTGGTCGTGGCCGGGCTGGGGGTCCCCCCGCTCGGGCGAAGCCGAGAGTGGGGGAGTGCTGGCCGCGGCGCGCGGCGGCGGGCCGTCGTGGGTGACGCAGCCGTCGCGCAGGACGACCGCCCGGTCGATCAGGGGCTCGAGGGGTCCCAGTTCGTGCAGGACGAGCAGGACGGTCCTACCGGCCTCGACCTGCTGTCGCAGGGTCCGGGCGAGCACCTCCTGGCTGGCCAGGTCCACGCCGGCCATCGGCTCGTCCATGATCAGCAGCTCGGGTTCGGCGACCAGGGCGCGGGCGATCAGTACCCGCTGGTGCTGGCCGCCGGAGAGGGCGGTGACGTTGTCCCCGGCCCGGTCCGCCATGCCGACCAGGTCCAGGGCCCGGCGTACGGCCTCGCGGTCGGCCTTGCGGAAGGGGCCGAAGCGGGTGCGGGCGAGCCGGCCCGAGGAGACGATCTCGGTGACGGTGGCCGGGACGCCGCCCGCCGCCGTGGTGCGCTGCGGTACGTAGCCCACGCGCGCCCAGTCCCTGAAGGCCGGGCGCGGGGTGCCGAACAGCTCGATCTCACCGGCGGTGACCGGCACCTGGCCGATGATCGTGCGGATGGCGGTCGACTTGCCGGAGCCGTTGGCGCCGAGCAGCGCGACGACCTCCCCGCGGTGCACGGTGAGGTCGATGTCGCGCAGCACGGGGCGTGAGCCCAGCTCGGCGCGTACGTCGCGCAGGCGTATGACGGGGTCGGTCATGGCGTCGTCCTCCGTGTCCGTCACTTGGTTCCCAGGGCCTTCTGCAGGGCCTTGAGGTTGGCTTCCTGGACCGAGAAGTAGTCGGTGCCGCGGGACTTGTCGGTGATGCCCTCGATCGGGTCGAGGACGTCCGTCCTCAGTCCGGCGTCGGCGGCGACGGTCTTCGCGGTCTTGTCGCTGACCAGCGTTTCGTAGAACACGGTGGTGACCCCGTCCGCCTTGGCCATCTTCTCCAGGCTCCTGACGCGGGCGGCGCTGGGCTCGGAGTCGGGGTCGAGGCCGTTGATGGCCTCCTCGGTGAGGCCGTAGCGCTCGGCGAGGTAGCCGAAGGCGGCGTGGGTGGTGATGAAGACCTTGGTCCTGGTGTTCGCCAGGCCCTTCTTGAACTGTTCGTCGAGGGCGTCGAGCTTTCCGACCAGGGCCGCGGTGTTCTTCCTGTAGTCGGCGGCGTGGCCGGGGTCGGCCTTCTCGAAGGCCTTGCCGACTCCCTGGGCGACCTGGGCGTAGCGCACGGGGTCGAGCCAGATGTGGGGGTCGAGGCCGGCGAGTTCCTCGTTCTCGGAGGTGTCGTGCTCGGCCGCGTGGCCGCCGACCTCGTTGCCGTGCTTCTCCAGCGTGGTGAAGGAGGCGGCGTCGATCTTCGTCTTCACCTCGGACTGGGCGACCGCCTTGTCGACGGAGGGCTGGAGGTTCTTGAGGTAGAGGACCGCGTCGGACTCCTGGAGCCGCACGGTCTCCCGGGCGCTGATCTCCAGGTCGTGCGGCTCCTGGCCGGGCCGGGTGAGACTGGTGACGTGGACGTGGCTCCCGCCGATCCGCTCGGCGAGGAAGGCCATCGGGTAGAACGACGCGACGACGTCGAACTTGTCCGTGTTGCCCGCGGCGCTCGCGCCGGAGCAGGCGGAGAGGGTGGAGAGGGTGGAGAGGGCGGTGAGAGTGAGTGCGGTGACCGCGGGCACCGCCGAGTTCCGTATGAGGCGCCGTCTTACGTTCATGACAGTCATTTTCAACTACAATGGAAACCATTGTCAACAACGGGTTGAGGGGCCGTTGAGGGGCCACCGATTTGGTTGAGGGGGAGCCCCCGCCGGTACCCTGAAGCATTCGCTGGAAGCAACTCGCTTCGTCGCCCGTCGTCGTAATGAAGAGAGCACCGTGGCCGCCGACAAGATCGACACCATCGTCAACCTGAGCAAGCGCCGTGGCTTCGTATTCCCCTGTAGTGAGATCTACGGCGGACAGCGTGCCGCCTGGGACTACGGACCGCTGGGTGTCGAGCTCAAGGAGAACATCAAGCGCCACTGGTGGCGCTACATGGTGACGTCGCGCGAGGACGTGGTCGGTATCGACTCGTCCGTCATCCTGGCCCCCGAGGTCTGGGTCGCCTCCGGTCACGTCGCCACCTTTACGGACCCGCTGACCGAGTGCGTCTCGTGCCACAAGCGGTTCCGTGCCGACCACCTGGAAGAGGCGTACGAGGAGAAGAAGGGCCACGCCCCGGCCAACGGCCTGGCCGACATCAACTGCCCGAACTGCGGCAACAAGGGCCAGTTCACCGAGCCCAAGCAGTTCTCCGGCCTTCTCTCCACCCACCTCGGCCCGACCCAGGACTCCGGCTCCGTCGCCTACCTGCGCCCCGAGACCGCCCAGGGCATCTTCACCAACTTCGCCCAGGTGCAGACCACCTCGCGCCGCAAGCCGCCGTTCGGCATCGCGCAGATGGGCAAGTCCTTCCGCAACGAGATCACGCCCGGCAACTTCATCTTCCGCACCCGCGAGTTCGAGCAGATGGAGATGGAGTTCTTCGTCAAGCCGGGCGAGGACGAGAAGTGGCAGGAGTACTGGATGGAGCAGCGCTGGAACTGGTACACCGGCCTGGGCCTGCGCGAGGAGAACATGCGGTGGTACGAGCACCCGAAGGAGAAGCTCTCCCACTACTCCAAGCGCACCGCTGACATCGAGTACCGCTTCCAGTTCGGCGGCAGCGAGTGGGGCGAGCTCGAGGGCGTCGCCAACCGCACCGACTACGACCTCGGCGCCCACGCCAAGGCCTCCGGCCAGGACCTCTCCTACTTCGACCAGGAGGCCCAGGAGCGCTGGACGCCGTACGTCATCGAGCCCGCGGCCGGTGTCGGCCGCACCATGCTGGCCTTCCTCCTCGACGCCTACGTCGAGGACGAGGCGCCCAACGCCAAGGGCAAGATGGAGAAGCGCACGGTCCTGCGCCTGGACCACCGCCTGGCCCCGGTGAAGGTCGCGGTGCTGCCGCTGTCCCGCAACGCGGAGCTGTCGCCCAAGGCGAAGGGGCTCGCCCAGGCGCTGCGCCAGCACTGGAACATCGAGTTCGACGACGCCGGCGCCATCGGCCGCCGCTACCGCCGCCAGGACGAGATCGGCACCCCGTACTGCGTCACCGTCGACTTCGACACCCTCGAGGACAACGCGGTGACCGTCCGTGAGCGCGACTCGATGAAGCAGGAGCGCGTGTCGCTGGACCAGATCGAGGGCTACCTCGCGAGCCGTCTGATCGGCTGCTGACCTCCGTCGGCCTCATCCGGTGCCGGGTCCCCGTGCGGGGGCCCGGCACCGGTGCGTTCACGGCCCGGCACGCTTCCGGGCACCGCGGTCACCGGATCGCCAGGTTCTCCCGGTAGCCCCGCACGTTGCGGCGGGTCTCGGTCACACTGTCACCGCCGAACTTCTCGGCCACCGCGTCCGCCAGCACCAGGGCGACCATCGCCTCGGCGACGATCCCCGCCGCCGGGACCGCGCACACATCGGAACGCTGGTGATGCGCCTGCGCCGCCTCGCCGGTGGACACGTCCACGGTCCTCAGCGCCCGCGGCACCGTCGCGATCGGCTTCATCGCCGCCCGCACCCGCAACGGCTCACCCGTGGACAGACCGCCCTCCGTACCGCCCGAACGGCCCGTGGCCCGCCGGATGCCCTCGCCGGTGGCGACGATCTCGTCGTGTGCCTTCGAACCCGGCACCCGCGCCAGCTCGAACCCGTCGCCGACCTCGACGCCCTTGATCGCCTGGATGCCCATCAGCGCCGCGGCCAGTCGGGCGTCCAGCCGCCGGTCCCAGTGCACATGCGAGCCCAGCCCCACCGGGACCCCGTACGCCAGCACCTCCACCACACCACCCAGGGTGTCGCCGTCCCGGTGCGCCTGGTCGATCTCCGCGACCATCGCCTTCGACGCGTCCGCGTCCAGACACCGCACCGGATCCGCGTCCAGCCTCTCCGCGTCCGCCGGAACCGGGTACACCCCGTACGGCGCCTTCGCCGACGCCAGCTCCACCACATGCGAGACGATCTCGATCCCGGCCGTCACCTTCAGATACGACCGCGCCACCGCGCCCAGCGCCACCCGCGCCGCCGTCTCCCGCGCCGACGCCCGCTCCAGCACCGGACGCGCCTCGGCGAAGCCGTACTTCTGCATCCCCGCCAGATCCGCGTGCCCCGGACGCGGCCGGGTCAGCGCGGCGTTCCGCGCCAGCCCCGCCAGCACGTCCGGGTCGACGGGGTCGGCGGCCATCACCTGCTCCCACTTCGGCCACTCGGTGTTGCCGACCAGGACCGCCACCGGAGAGCCCAGGGTCAGCCCGTGCCGCACCCCGCCCAGGAACGTGACCTCGTCCCGCTCGAACTTCATCCGCGCACCGCGCCCATGACCGAGGCGCCGCCGCGCCAGGTGGTCCGCCACCAGTTCCGTGGTGACCGGAACGCCGGCCGGAAGGCCCTCCAGCGTCGCGACGAGTGCGGGACCGTGGGACTCCCCGGCGGTCAGCCAGCGCAGCCTGCTCAACGCTCCTCCTCGATGCTCGTGGGCTCGGTGTGGCACCCGGCCGACAGGTTCGCCGCGGTGCGGAGCGGACGGCAACGACCCGCGCGCCACTGTGTCACTTCGGCACGGAACCTGACACAGAGGTCCCCCGGACCATGGCCGCCCGTCAGGGCCCCGCCTAGCCTCCACAGGCCCCGGCACCTCTCGGAAGGAGTCGACCGTGCGGCCCCACGACCCCCGCGTCCACGACCCCCGCGTCCACGACCCCCGCGTCCACGACCCCCGCGTCCATGACCGTCAAGACGTCGCCGAACCCGCGCCGAGCACACGGAGCGACCTGCTCGCGCACGTTCCGCGCGCCACCCCCGAGGTGATGGAGAGCATCGCCGTCGCCCTGCTCTCCCTCACCGCGCCCGGTGTGTGCCTGCGCGCGGAAGCCGGCGGAGGCGGCCCTTCCGCGGAGCGGCCGCCGACCGCGACGTGACACAGTCTGGCTGCTTGAATCGGCCAAATCCCCCCTTGTGCCCCTTTGATGGGCGACAACCGGCCACGCACAACCAGGCGCGGCCAGGTGCGCATCCAGGGGGAAACCATGCAAACACGTCGTTCTTTTCTCGTGTCCGGCCTGATGTCCGGGGCCGTCGTCAGCGGTGGTCTCGGCCTCGCGGGGCTCGCGGCCCCCGCCCTGTGGCCGGCCGCCGCGGACGCGGCCGAGCGGGGCCGGACCGCCGTCGCCGACCTCGACCCGGGCAGCATTCCGAAGTTCGCGACCGCCATGCCGCTGCCGCGCGTCCTCGCGCCGCACGCGGTCTCCGGGACGACCAGTTACTACCGCGTGACCATGAAGGAGACCGCCGCGGCGATCCTGCCGGGGCTGCCGGACACCACCGTCCGCACCTACCAGGGGCAGTTCCCGGGGCCGGTCATCAAGGCGCGGTCCGGCCGGCGGGTCGTGGTCGAGCAGACCAACTCCCTGGGACTGCCCGTCTCGGTGCACCTGCACGGGGCGCACGTCCCGCCGTCCAGTGACGGCGGCCCGATGGACCTGATCCAGCCCGGCGCCTCGAAGACGTACACGTACCCGAACCAGCAGCCCCACGCCAACCTGTGGTTCCACGACCACGCCCACCACCAGGAGTCCGAGCACGTCTACCGCGGACTGTCCGGCTTCTACCTGCTCACCGACGAGACCGAGGAACGGCTTCCGCTGCCCGCGGGCGAGTTCGACGTACCGATCGCGCTGCGGGAGGCGCGCTTCGACACGGCGGGCCAGTTGGTGTACGCCATGGACGACTGGCCGAACCGCAACGTCATCCTCGTCAACGGCAGGCCCTGGCCCTACTTCGAGGTGGCGGCACGCAGATACCGGCTGCGGCTGTTCAACCAGAGCAACGGGCGCTTCTTCGACCTGAAGCTGTCCGACGGCTCGGAGTTCACCGTCGTCGGCGGCGACGGGGGACTGCTGGCCCGGCCCGCCCGGGCGACCGTGGTGCGGCTGTCGCCGGGCGAGCGGGCCGACATCGTCGTCGACTTCTCGCGGTATCCGGTCGGCGGCAAGGTGGTCCTGGAGAACGCGCTCGGGCCCGGGCCGGTGGAGCACGTCGGCCAGGTCATGCGCTTCGACATCACCCGGACGGCGCCCGACGACAGCAGCGTGCCCGACACCCTGCGCACCCTGCCGGAGCCCCGCGCCGCGACCGTGAACCGCCGCTTCGAGTTGAGCATGGACGAGGACGGCCGGCCGGACCCGCGAGGCTACATCAACGGCAGGACGTACGACCCCGAGCGCATCGACACCGAGATCGCGTACGGCACCACCGAGATATGGACGGTCACCAACACCAACCGGCTCGCCCCGCACAACTTCCACACGCATCTGGTGATGTTCCGCGTGCTGGAACGCAACGGCACACCCGTCACCGACGGTTTCGAGTCGGGGCTGAAGGACACCGTCAGCGTTCTGGCCGGGGAAACGGTGAAACTCCAGGCGACCTTCACCGGATATCGCGGTACGTACGTCTACCACTGCCATCTCTTCGACCATTCGGCGATGGGAATGATGGGCACGTTCCGGGTGGCCTGACACCTGACGAAGTCGCCGCGCATCTGACGAAGTCCTCCGACCGCGATTGTCGGCCGCCGCCGCCTTACGGAAAGGTCGTCGGCGGTCACCGGACCACCGGACACGCTGAAAGGAAAGGGACGCTCGACATGACGAACGTCGCCGTCATCTACTACTCCTCCACCGGCCATGTGCACACCCTCGCCACGACCGCCGCGGAGGCCGCGCTGAAGGCCGATGCCGAGGTCCGGCTGCGCAAGGTGGCCGAGCTGGCGCCGCAGGCCGCCATCGACTCCAACCCGGCCTGGGCCGCGCACCACGCGGAGACCAAGGACAACCCGGTCGCCGCCGTGGACGACCTGGAGTGGGCCGACGTCATCCTGTTCGGCACGCCGACCCGTTTCGGTCTGCCGACCGCGCAGCTCAAGCAGTTCATCGACACCGCGGGCGGCCTGTGGGCGCAGGGCAAGCTGGCGAACAAGGTGGTCTCCTCGTTCACGTCCACCTCGCAGACGCACGGCGGTCAGGAGAGCACGCTGCTGGCGCTGAACAACACCTTCTACCACTGGGGCGCGATCATCGTCCCGCCCGGCTACACGGACCCGATCCAGTTCCACGAGAAGAACGGCAACCCGTACGGCACCGGCCACGTGTCGTACGACGGCGCGACCGCCGACGAGCCCACCCTCGCGGCGATCGAGCACCAGACCCGCCGTGCCGTCGAGATCGCCGCCGCCCTCAAGCGCGGCTTCGCGGCGGCGTGAGGACGTCATGCGCACCCGAGTGCTGCGACGGCGCGCCGTCCTGCTCGGCCTGCTGGCGGCCGCGTCCGTCCCGGGAGCTCCGGTGACGGCCGTGGCCGCGCCGGCGCCCGGCCGGACGAAGACCGGCGTCGCGGGGGACGGCCGGGTCGTCTGGGACGACTTCCGTGACGGCTTCTCGTACGCCGGGGACGGCGCCAAGTGGAGCCTCACGCCGACCGGGGGCGCCCTGCCGTACGGCGACGGCAGGGCCACCACCTCGGCGGACGGGCTGCGGGTCGTGCCGACCGGGGTCAACCCGCGCACCGGTGAGCCCGCGTTCGCCTACACCACCGGAAAGGAGAGCGACGGCGGCGCCGGAGCGGCCGACCACCTGAAGTTCTTCGCGCTGGCCCAGCACACCTCCGCGGCCGGCTTCCTCGGCTTCGACGCCGAACCGGGCAAGGTGCTCACCATCGACGTGACCCTCTCCGCCCGGACCTTCGGCACCGAACAGCACCCGTTCGGGGACGCCGTCGCCGACCCGCGCACCGACCTCAGGCTGGCCGCCGGCGCGATGAACACGGTCGACCCGGAGACGATGATGGTCTTCGACTTCTTCGTCACCAACGGCTGGGTGTACGCCTTCTACGAGCGGCTGCCCACCCCGGGCGTCGACTACGCGGCCTTCTCCTGCGCCCTGCCGGTCGTCCGCCGGTCCTCCCCGGACCAGGTGCACCGCCTGGCGGTGTCCTACGACCGGTCCGCGGGCACGGTGGTGTGGACGGCGGACGGCCGGGAGGTCCTGCGCGTGGACCGGATCGGCCATCTGCCGAAGGACCGGACGCACCTGCTCCTGGACCTCGGCGGCCGCGAGGAGCTGATCGAGCCGCGGCAGCTCGCGGGCGGCTTCGGGATGTTCACGCTCCTCGACGCCGAGATGCCCGGCCGGGAGGGCGGCCTGGTCCGCCTCACCGACCAGGCGCACTACTACGACCCCGACAGCGGCACACCGGTCGAACAGCACTTCGCCGACCCGGCGAGCCTCGCGCACAACCGCCTCTGGGGTCAGGGCGCCCGCCTCGACGTGCACGAGGTCGGCGTCACCTCCAGGGCCCGCTAGACACGCACAGCAGCGGCTCCGGCCGGACGTTCGCCCCCCGCCGTCCGGTCGGAGCCGCTTTCCTGCGTTTTCCGGGCGTTCTCCGCTCCCGGTGGGCCGACGCGGCAATTGACGAAGTGAATCCCTCTCCATTGCCCCCCGGCAGGGCGGTCCGGGACAGTGGCCGAGTCCCCTGGAACCGGATATGAACGGGAAAAGGAAAGGGATTCTTAAATGCCGAAGGAAGGGCCGAAGGAAGGGCCGGGTAAAGGGCCGGGGAAAGGTTCGAGGAAAGGGCCGAGGACAGCGATCGCCGGCGGCGGCATAGGCGGCCTGGCGACCGCGCTCAGCCTGGCCCGGCACGGACACGACGTGGTGGTGCTGGAACGCCGCGACTGCTTCACCGAACTCGGCGCGGGCATCCAGCTCGGCCCGAACGCCTTCCACGCGCTGGACGTGCTCGGCGTCGGCGACGTGGTGCGCGAACGCGCGGTGCACATCGACGAGCTGCGCTTCATGGACGGCACGACCGGCGAGAAGGTCGTCTCGATGCCGCTCACCGGCGCCTACCGCGCCCGCTTCGACAACCCGTACGCCGTGGTCCACCGCATCGACCTGTACGAGCCGCTGCTGGCGGCCTGTCGCGCCGAGCCGTCGGTGCAGCTGCGTAACGACTGCTCCGTGGCGGCCTACGAACAGGACGCCGGCGGGGTGACCGTCCGGCTCACCAGCGGTGAACTGATCCACGCCGACGCGCTGATCGGCGCCGACGGCATCAACTCCACCGTCCGCAGACAACTCGTCGGTGACGGCCCTCCGCAGGTCTCCGGGCACACCATCTACCGCTCGGTGATCCCCATGGAGCAGGTCCCCGAGGAGCTGCGGTGGAACACCGTGACGCTGTGGGCCGGGCCGAAGTGGCACTTCGTGCACTACCCGATCGGCGGCGGGGAGTTCTTCAACCTGGCCGCCACCCGCGACGACGCCGCCACCGAGGCGGTGCTGGGCGTGCCGGTGAGGCGCGACCGCGTCCTCGCCGAGTTCCCGTCCCTCGGCACCACCGCCCGGCGGCTGCTGGAGCTCGGCCGGGACTGGAAGTCGTGGGTGCTGTGCGACCGCGACCCGGTGGACCGCTGGACCGACGGCAGGGTCGTCCTGGTCGGTGACGCCGCGCACCCCATGCTCCAGTACGCCGCCCAGGGCGCCTGCCAGGCCCTCGAGGACGCCGTGGTGCTCGGTGAGCTGGCCGGCACCGAACCGGCCGACTTCGCGCAGCGCTTCGAGAAGTTCAACGCCGAGCGCCGCGAACGCACCGCCGCCACCCAGCTGCTCGCCCGCGAGATGGGCCGGCAGCTCTACCACCCGGCCGGCGAGGCGGCGAAGGCCCGTAACGCGATGCTGCGCGCCTTGTCGGAGGACGACCTGTACGGGAAGGTCCAGTGGCTGCACGGCGGCCGGGCCGGTACCGCAAGCGCCCCCGGCGCGGTCCCCGTCGTCCGCGCCACCGCCTGACCGTCCGGTCCACACGATCCACCGCACGTCCCACGAGAGGGGAGCTGCGCACGCATGCGTCACGACAACCTGTACATCGCGGGTGTGGGGGCCTGGTACCCCAAGCCCGTGCCGGTCGACGAGGCCATCGAGGCCGGCTGGTACGACGACGCCACCCAGCGGCGCACCGGCCAGCTCGCCGTCAGCGTCGCCGGTGACGACGACACCCAGCCGGAGATGGCCGTACGCGCCGGGAACCTGGCGGTACGGCAGTCAGGGCTGGACACCGGCGCTTTCGGGCTGCTGCTGCACGCCACCGGCGCGTTCTGCGGTCTGGACGGCTGGAACGTCGCCTCGTACCTCCAGCAGCACGTCCTCGGCGGCCACGGCCTGTCCTTCGAGGTGAAGCAGCAGTCCAACGGCGCCATGGCCGCCATCGAGCTCGCCGCGGCCTTCCTCGCCGCCGGCACCGACCGCACGGCCGCCCTGATCACCGCCTCCGACCGTTTCACGATGCCGGTGTGGAACCGCTGGCGCACCTACCCGGGCCTGGTGTTCGGCGACGGCGCGAGCGCGGCGGTGCTCTCCCGCACCGGCGGCTTCGCCCGGGTCGTGTCCGTGGTCACCGAGAGCCGCCCCGAGCTGGAGCGCGCCCAGCGCGCCGGGCTGCCGTTCATGGCGTACGCCGACACCGGCGACCCGGAGGCCTACCCGATCAACCTGATCAAGCGGATGCAGACCTTCGCCGACGAGGAGCACGACGGGCGGATCACCGAGGTCTTCAAGGTGATGAACCAGGCCCTGATCCGCTCGGTCGAGGGTGCCGCACAGGAGGCCGGGATCACGGCCGCCGACGCCGACCACCTGGTCTTCCCGAACTTCGGCCGGACGATGCTGCGCCAGGAGGTGCTCATGCCGCTCGGACTGGGCGCGGACAGGACCGTGTTCGAGTGGGCCCGGGAGACCGGTCACGTCGGGGCCACCGACCAGTTCGGCGGCCTGGAGCACCTGGTGCGCTCGGGCCGGCTGGAGCCGGGCCACCGGGTACTGCTGTGCGGGATCGGGCTCGGCTTCAACTGGACCACCGCGATCCTGGAGATCACCGAGCGGCCGGTCCCGGTGGCGGACTGAACCGGGCGGACCGAATCCGCGAAGGCGAAAGGGGCCCGGACGCCGAGAGCGTCCGGGCCCCTTTCGCGCTGGGACCGCGGGTCAGGCCGCCATCGCGTCCAGCTCCGCCAGGTCCTGTTCCGTCAGGCGCAGCCCGGCGGCCGCGATGTTCTCCTCCAGGTGCCTCACCGACGAGGTGCCCGGGATGCACACCAGGTTGGGGGAGCGGCCCAGCAGCCAGGCCAGGGCCACCTGGTAGGGGGTGGCGCCGTGCCGTTCGGCGACCACGTCGACGGGCTTCGCTGCGAGTGGCACGTTCAGCGGCACCTTCGCGTCCTTGCCGGGCGTCTTCTCGGCGTGCAGCAGGGTGTACGTGCCGAGGGGGAAGAAGGACATGTACGCGATGCCGGCCTCCGCGCAGGCCCGCAGGGTGGCCTCGTCGTCACGCCGGACGACGTTGTACTCGTTCTGCACGCACACCACGGGCGCGATGGAGCGGGCCTCGGCGAGCTGGGCCGGGGTGACGTTGCTGACGCCCAGGTGCCGGATCAGGCCCTCCTCGCGCAGTTCGGCGAGGGCGCCGAAGGGTTCGGCGAGGGAGCCGTCGGGGCCGATGCCACCGCCCTCGGCGACGATGCGCAGATTGACCACGTCGAGGCGGTCCAGGCCCAGGTGGCGCAGGTTCGCGTGCACGGCCTCGCGCAGCTCGCGCGGGGACAGCGCGGCCGGCCACTCCTTGTCCGGGGTGCGCCGCGCACCGACCTTGGTGACGATCACCAGGTCGTCGTCGTAGGGGTGCAGCGCCTCGCGGATGAGCTCGTTCACGACGTGGGGGCCGTAGTAGTCGCTGGTGTCGATGTGGTTGACCCCGAGTTCCCGGGCGCGCCGCAGCACGGCGAGGGCGGCCGAGCGGTCCCTGGGCGGGCCGTAGACGCCCGGGCCGGCCAGCTGCATGGCGCCGTATCCCATGCGGTGGATGGTGAGGTCGCCGCCGAGGGTGACCGATCCGGCGGCGTCGGCGCGAACGAGGGCGTGCGTGGTCATCGAAGGAACTCTCCTTGTGAGATCGGATGGAACAGGGACGGAAACGTCAGGCCGGACGTGTACGTCAGGCGGTCCGGCGCGGTGCGCGGCCCAGGCAGAACCAGACGAGGGCGGCCGCGAGGGCGGTGACGAGGGTGTCGACACCGAGGGCGAGGCGGACGCCGGACAGGACGGCCTCGTCGTAGGGGTGCGAGGCGGTCAGGGCGTGGATGCGGCCGCTGGCGACCGCGCTCATCACGGGGGTGCCCATCGCCAGGGCCACCTGCTGGGTCATGGTGGTGAGGCCGGTGGCGAGGCCCTGCTCGTCGTCCGGCAGGTTGGAGGTGCCCGTGACCATGTACGCCACCACGCCCATGACGTGACCGAACGCACCCGCGGTCAGCACGGCGAGGACCGGCACGACCCCGCCCTGGGCGCCGGTGGACACGAACACGCCGAGTGGGCCGACGAGCTGGACGACGAGCCCGGCCACCAGGGTGCGACGGCCGCCGTACCGGCCGATGATCCGGGGAGCCAGGGCGCCGCCGAGGAAGGCCGAGACGCCGAGCACCGAGAAGGCGAGGCCGGTGGCGAGCGGCGAGTAGCCGAGGACCTCCTGCAGGTACAGGGTGACCAGGAAGATCACGGCGGTCTGCAGGGTGATGAGGGCGAAACCGCCGAGGTTGCCCCAGCGGACGGTGGGCGTGCGCAGGATGCGCACCGAGGCGAGCGGGGCGTCGGCGCGCAGCTCGACACGCCAGAACGCGCCCAGCAGGACGGCACCGGTGGCGACGCAGCCGAGCACCAGCGGGCTGCCCCAGCCCAGGTCGGGACTGCGTGAGACGCCGTAGACCAGGGCGAGCAGCCCGAGGCTCACGGTGGCCGCGCCGGGCACGTCCATCCGGGAGCGCTCGGCCGCCCGGCTCTCCTTCAGCAGCACCGGGGACAGTACGACGATGGCGAGACCGACCGGCACGTTGACCAGGAACGACCAGCGCCAGCTCAGCAGCCCGGTGAGCAGCCCGCCGGCCACCGCGCCGACGGTGAAGCCGAGCGAGATCATGGTGCCGTTCACACCGAGCGCCCTGGCCCGCAGCGGGCCCTCGGGGAACGACGTGGTCATGAGCGCGAGCGCCGCCGGTGTGGCCATGGCCGTGGCGATGCCCTGGGCGACGCGGGCGGCGATCAGGACGGCCGGACTCTGCGCGGCGGCTCCCAGCACGGACGACGCCACGAGCAGCGCCACACCGGTGACGAACACCAGGCGCCGCCCGTACAGATCGGCGATCCGCCCGAACAGCAGCGTGAAACCGGCGGAGGTGAGCGCGAACGCGGTGGTGATCCAGTGCAGGTCTCCGACGGCGAAGCCGAGGCCCGAACCGATCACCGGGATCGCGACGTTGAGCAGCGGCAGGTCCGCGGCGAGCAGGAAGGTGGAGCTGAGCAGCAGTACCAGAACGGCCCGCTGACGGCTCGTCATGCGGAGTGCCGCCGGGGAACGCGCGGGGCCGCCGGCGCCCTTCTCGCGCACCTCCGGTTTCCCGCGCTCCTCCGGGGAGACGGGAGCGGAACGCGGCCGGCGCGCCGAATCGTCCAGCACGGACATGATGAACACCCTTTCGTGCGAGTGTGCGTCATGCTCCGTGAGCAGGCAAAGGGGAGTCGATCGCGGGCGGTCGACTTCGTCAGGTGGGGGGCGCGCGTCTGACGAAGTCCGCGGCGCCTGACAAAGTCCTCCCGGCGATCTTCGGACGCGGAGACGGCCGTGCACAGAATCGGGCCGAATCACCCGTCCCGCACGCGCCGGAGGATGCTGCATGACCGCGCAGGCCGAACCCCAGCCCCTGTACTCGCCCGACCCGGCCGTCGTGACCGTCTGGTCGGACATCGGCTGCCCCTGGGCGACCCTGGCCCTGCACACGCTGCACGCCGCCGCCCGCGCTCGGGGCCGGCGGATCCTCGTCGACCACCGGGTCTTCCCGCTGGAGCTGTTCAACGCGCAGTCCACGCCCAAGCCGATCATCGACGCCGAGACGGTGGCGATCGGCGCCAAGGTGCCCGAGCTGGGCTGGCGGCTGTGGCCCGGGCCCGACTGGAGCTACCCGGTGACCACGCTGCCCGCCCTGGAGGCGGTGCAGGCGGCGAAGGCGCCCGAGGTGGGCGGCTTGCCGGCGAGCGACGAACTGGACAGCGCGCTGCGGCACGCCTTCTACGCGCAGGGCCGGTGCATCAGCGTCCCTTCCGAGATCCTCGCCGTCGCCGCCGACTGCCCGCTGGTGGACGAGGCGGCGCTCGCCGACGCCCTGGAGCGGGGCACGGCCCGGGCCGCCGTCCACCGTGACTTCGCCGTCGCGCGCGGCCCGCGGGTGCAGGGCAGTCCGCACCTGTTCACCGCCGGCGGTACGGACGTGCACAACCCGGGGGCCGACTTCACCTGGACGGGTGACCCGAACGCGGGCGGATTCCCGCACTTCCGCTCCTACACGCCCGACTGGGCCGGTGACCTGCTCGACAAGCTGCCCGAACCGACGGCCGTTTGATCCGCTCGATCCGCGTTTCCCATCCCTGGAAGGGAGCCCGCAGTTGTCCGCCGCAGACCCCATTCTCGAACTGCCGTACGGCGTTTCCCCGGATCCGGACGCGTTCCTCCAAGCCGCCGTCCGCTGGCACTTCTCCGAGGAGACCGGTTCCCGGTTCTGGCTGGAACGCGCCGATCGGCTGGAGTTCGACCCCCTCACCGACATCCGCACCTTCGACGACCTGAAACTGTTCCCGAACGTCGCGAACGAACTGCGTGACGTGCGCGCCGAGGACCTGATCCCGCACGGCTACGGACCTCGACCCCCCCAGGTCGTCGGCGTCTTCGACAGCGGCGGCACCACCGGGGCGCCCAAGCGCGTCGTCATGCTGCAGGAGTGGCTGGACCTGCTGCTTGCGCACAGCAACGCCCAGCTCGACGCGCACGGCGTGCCGCGCGACGTCAACTGGCTGCTGGCGATCCCGTCCGGGCCGCACATGGTCGGCGCGTCCTTCCAGCAACTGGTGTCCGGACGCGGCGGGTTCTCCTTCTGCGTCGACGTCGACCCGCGCTGGGTGAAGAAGATCATCGCCCGTGGCGACCGGACCGAGGCCGACCTGTACACCGAGCACCTGGTCGACCAGCTCCAGCACCCGCTGCGTTCCCAGGACATCGGCGTCCTCATGCTCACCCCGCCGGTCCTGGAGCGGCTGTGCCGCCGCGACGAACTCGTCGACCTGGTGCGCAAGAAGGTGAAGGCCATCATGTGGGTCGGCACACAGCTCGACCCGGACACCCGGCACCTGTACCGGACGGAGCTGTTCCCCGACGCCGTCCTGTGCAGCGGCTTCGGCAACACGATGACCCTCGGCCACGTCAGCGAGCGGCCCGGCCTGACCGACGACGAGCCGTGCGTCTACGACCCCTTCTCGCCGTACATGACGTACAACGTCATCGACCTGGAGGCGCGCCGACCCGTCGAGTACGGCGAGCGCGGGCGGGTCGTCATGCACTACGTCGGCAAGAGCCTGTTCCTGCCCAACAACGTCGAACGCGACACCGCCCTGCGTATCCGCCCGCTGCCCGGCCAGGTCGGCGACTCGGTGGCGGACATCGCACCCGTGCGCGAGTTCGACGACGAGAAGGTCATCGAGGGGGTGTACTGATGACCGCGCCCCATCCGGAGGAACTCGTCCTGGACGCGCTGGGCCCCTCCGGCCCCTACCGCACCCGCCGCCGTGAGACCGTCACCGACACCACGGGGGAGCCCGTCGCCGAACTCTGCCTCGTACCCGGCCTGTTCGTGACCCGGACGCTGGCCGCACTGCGCGCGGCGGCGCCCCCGTCGCGCGAGGAGCGCCTCGCCGCTCTCACCCGCGCCGCCCGCGTCTTCCGCGAGGACACCGTGCACGGCCTGTCGTACGACGAGTACGAGCGGACCGTGGCCCGGGTCTCCGGCATCCCGCTGCCCGCCGTACGGTCCGCCGCCGACGAGATCGCGGACTCGGCGCGGCGCCCCCTGGCCGGCTCCTACGGCGCGCTGCCCGGCGGCGCGGTGTTCGACTGGGGGGACCCGCGCACCCGCACCGGGGCCGCGGTGTGGACCCGGCGCGGCGAGGTCCTCGCGGTGGGCGCGGCCGGCAACCACCCGGCGCCGCACGCCCTGTGGCTGGAGGCGCTGGCCCTCGGCTACCGGGTGGCCGTACGGCCCTCGCGCCGGGAGCCCTTCACCCCCCACCGCCTGGTCGCGGCGCTGCGCGCGGCCGGCTTCGGCGACGACCACGTGGCGCTGCTGCCCACCGACCACGCGGGCGCCGACGAAGTGCTGCGCGGCGCCGACCTGTCCCTCGTGTACGGCGGCGACGACATCGTGCACAAGTACGCCGCCGACCCCACCGTGCTCGTCCAGGGACCGGGCCGGACCAAGGTGCTGATCACCGAGGGCGCCGACTGGCGGGCGCACCTGGACACCCTCGTCGACTCGATCGCCCACCACGGCGGCGTCAAGTGCGTCAACGCCACCGCGGTCCTGGTCGAGGGCGATCCCGCCCCGGTGGCCCGCGCCGTCGCCGAACGGCTCGCCGCGCTGCCGAGCCTGCCCGCCGACGACGAGAAGGCCGTCCTGCCGGTGCAGCCGGTGGAGCGGGCCCGCGCCCTGGAGCGGCACCTGCTGGAGCGCGCCCGGGGCACCACGGCCCACCTCGGCGGCGACGGCGTCGTGGAGGAACTCTCCGTCGGCGGCGCGGTGCTGCGCCCGGCCGTGTTCGAGGTGCCGCACCTGGCAGGCGGCTGGCACACCACCGAACTGCCCTTCCCCTGCGTGTGGGTGGCGCCCTGGAGCCGCTCGGACGGCACGGCGCCGCTGCGCGAGTCGCTCGTCGTGGGCGTGCTCGCCGGCGACTCGCGGCGGGACCTGGAGCTGATGGACGCACTGGTCGCCGAACCCACGATCGCCAACGTCCACGTGGGCGATCACCCCACCCACTGGATGGACCGCGGAGTGCCGCACGACGGCTACCTCGGCGAGTTCCTGATGCGGACGAAGACCGTCATACGCGGCTGCGTGAAGGGCTACACATCGCCATGACCATCCCACAACGGCCGGAGGCCGATCCGGCGCGCCGGGCCGCCGTCCTCACCGGACTCGGCACGTTCCTGCCACCGCGCGCCGTGAGCAACGAGGAACTGTCCGAGCACCTCGACACCAGCGACGAGTGGATCCGCACCCGCACCGGCATCCGCCGGCGGTACTGGGCCGACCCCGGCACCGCCACCGGCGACCTCGCCGTGGAGGCGGGCGCCCGCGCGCTGAAGTCGGCGGGTGTGACCGGTGCCGACGCCGTCGTCCTGGCCACGACCACACCGGACCACCCCTGTCCGGCGACCGCGCCCTGGGTCGCCGCCCGGCTGGAGCTCGGTCCGGTGGCGGCCTATGACGTCGCCGCGGTGTGCGCCGGGTTCGTCTACGCCCTCGCGAGCGCCACCGGGCTCATCCTGTCCGGTGTCGCCGAGCGGGTCCTCGTCATCGGCGCCGAGACGTACTCCGGCATCCTCGACCCCACCGACCGCAACACCGCGGTGATCTTCGGGGACGGGGCCGGAGCGGTCGTCCTGGAAGCCGGCCGGGCCGACGCCCCGGGCGCGTTGCTCGGCTTCGACCTCGGCAGCGACGGTTCGCAAGCCGACCTGATCGCCGTCCCGGGCGGGGGCTCCCGGCAGCGTTCCGGGGGCAACCCGCCCGACCCGGCGACGAGTTGGTTCACCATGCAGGGCAAGAAGGTCTTCGCCCGTGCCGTGGCCGCCATGGGCGGCTCCTCGGCCGCCGTGCTGGAGCGCGTCGGCTGGCCCCGTGAATCCGTCGACCGTCTCGTCGGCCACCAGGCCAACGTGCGCATCCTGCACGCCGTCGCCGACCGGCTCGGCATCGACCGCGAGCGGGCCGTCGTCAACCTCGACCGCGTCGGCAACACCTCCGCGGCGTCCATCCCGCTGGCCCTCGCCGACGCGGTCGCCGACGGCGGCCTCCGGACGGGCGAGCGCGTCCTGCTCACCGCCTTCGGCGGCGGACTGGCCTGGGGCTCCGCGGCCCTGGTCTGGCCCGATGTCCAACCCTGCTGACCCTTGCCCACGGAAAGGCTGAAACCCATGACCGTCCTTGCCCACAGCGCGATCGCCGAGCACATCACCGAGATCATGGCCGAGAAGTTCCGGGTCCCCGCGAGCACCGTCGACGTCACGGCCGAGTTCGCCACGATGGAACTCGACTCGCTCGACCTCGTGGAGCTCGCCGTGATCCTCTCCGACAAGTACGGAGTGGCCCTCGAGGACACCGAGATAGAGGAGGCCGGAACCATCGAGAACACCGTCGCACTGCTGCGGGACAAGGGAGTCCCGCTGAACTGACGACTCGACGAAGGCCGGGGCCCGGGGCGCGGACGGCGCGCTCCGGGCCCCTCGTCGTACGCCGCGAGCGGCCCGGGCCCGGCAGGGCACCGGCATGGCTGTGCCCCGGCCCGCGGGCCGGGGCACAGCCATGCCGGTGAGGCTCAGACGGTCGCCTTGCGGTCCATGACCAGGTCGTGGCCCACGATGTACGACGCCTCGTCCGAGGCCAGCCAGACCACCGTGTCGGCGATCTGCTCGACGCTCGCCCCGCGGCCCAGCGGGCAGGGGCTGATGGCGTTGATGCGGATGCCGCGGTCGGCGTACTCGCGGGCCGCGGTCTGGGTGAGCGCGCTGACCGCCGCCTTGGACGCGGCGTACGCGCCGAGCCCCGGCAGCATTCCCTGGACGCCGATATTGCTCGCGGTGTTGATGATGACGCCGTGTCCCGCTTTCTCCATGTACGCGATTTCATGCTTCATGGCCAGCCAGACACCGGTGAGATTGGCCGTCAGTGTTTCCGCCCAGACCTTTTCGCAGATTTCCGCGACGGGCTGGTTCGGACCGAGTTCGGTGACGTTGTTGAAGGCCACGTCCACCGTGCCGTGCCGGCGTACCACCTCGGTCACGATGTATTCCGCGCCCCTCTCGCCCGTGCCCGACGGGTCTGCCACGACGAGGCTCGCCCTGCCGCCCCGGCTCTCGATCAACTCACAGGTGCCGTCCAGGGTTTCCAGGTGTCGTCCGGCCACCACCACGGTGGCGCCCGCCTCGGCGAAGGCGACGGACGCGGCCCGTCCGATTCCCTCTCCGCCTCCCGTGACGAGGACGATCTGGCCGGCGAAACGTGCCGACATCGGAGTTCTCCTGATTCTTCGGGTGCGATTTCGGGGACTTCCGCGAGGCCGAGGCGCTCTGCGCGCCCCCGCCGTCCGTCACGAGCCTCGCGTTTTCCGGCCGTACCGGCAATGAACCACGGTATTTCCTGTCAGGTCGCCACCCGCAGATGACGAAGTTCCCGTACGCCGATTGCCGCCCACGGAAAGCGCGGCCGACACTGCCCTTCCGGCAGGCACCGCAGCGGACCGAAGGGAATCGATGTGCTGACGATCTCGTGGACCCGGGTCATCGACGGCGTGGACGAGGAGACGGGCCGCGTCCCCACCCGTGCGGGCCTGTGGCAGGCGATGCTCGACAAGGCGGAGAACCCCGTCCGGTACGTGCCCGCCATCACCGCCTCCCGGATCGTGGAGCGGTACGCCGACGGGTTCCTGCGCGAGTCCGAGCGCGGCGAACGCTTCCTCGTCCAGCGGGTGACACCCGACGAGGAGGCCGGCGTCGTCACGTTCCGCAACCTGGACGACACGGACCTCTCACTGATCCGCAACGAGATCGGCACGGACGACCAGGGCCGGCTCACCCTCACGCTGAGCATCACCCTGGACGAGGGCCCGACGGCCGCGGCCCTGTCGCAGAGCGCCTATCTGCGCGACCTGGACTCCGACTTCTGCGGCACGCTGGCGGCGATGACGGCGGTGCTGCGCCGCACGGCCCTGCACGGCGTCCCGGCCCCGCACTGACGACCGCCGCCCGGCAGACCGGCGCGGGGCCGGTCTGCCGGGCGGCGCGGATCCGCCTGGCGGCATCAGGAGGGGGCGCGCTCCAGGGCGAGGCCGTGCCCGGACAGCGCCGCCAGGTCGTGCACGCCCTCGACGGTCGCCTCGACGTCGAACAGCGTGCGCTGCGCCGGCGGCCCGCCGATCAGCTCGGCGGCCCGCGCGGGCAGCGGCCGGGCGGCGGCCTCGGCCGACTCCCACAGCAGCACGGCGCCCCACCGGTTGCCGACCGGGTCCGAGATCCACACCTTCAGCCGCAGCCCCGGTACCCGCGCGAACCGGTCGACGGCCTCCTCCCGCAGGAAGTCCCGCAGCGACGCGATGGTCCGCCCCGTACCGTCGAGCTCCCACCACACGACGGACGCCTTCATGCCGCCGCGCGCCGGCGCCTCGCCCTGCCCACTCATACGAACTGTTCCTCCAGCAGCCCGGTCAGCGCCTCCGCGATGATGCGGACGCCGTCCTCGGTGAGCACCGACTCGGCGTGGAACTGCATCGAGCGGAAGCCCGGCCCGCGCAGCGCGTGCACCTCACCGGTGGCCCGGTCCCGGCTGACCTCGATCATGCCGAGGCCGGGGTGCTCGACCTTGTCGTCCTCGCTGTGCGCGGCGAACGTGTTGTAGAAGCCGACGCGTTCCCGGTGCCCGAACAGGTCGATCTCGCGCTGCACACCCTGGCTGGGGTGCGCACGGCGGACGAGCGGGAAACCGAGCCGGGTGCTGAGCACCTGGTGGCTCAGGCACACCGCGAGGAACGGCTGCCGGCGTGTCAGCAGCGCGTCCACCGCCGACCGCAGATGCGCGATCTTCGGATGGCCGCCGTCGCGCGGGTCCCCCGGTCCCGGACCCATGACGACCAGCTCGGCGCCCTCCGCGGAGTACGGCTCGTCGTAGCGGCGTACGCTCACCTCCGCCCCCATCGCGCGCAGCAGATGGGCGATCATCTCGGTGAAGGTGTCCTCGGCGTCGACCACCAGCACACGGCGCCCCGCCAGCGCCGACACCCGCCGCTCCCTGGCCTCGTCCGCGCTCAGCCAGAACCCGGCGAGCCTGTCGTTGCGCCCGCGCAGCGCGGCCCGCACCTGCGGGTGGTCACCCAGCCGGCGCGGCTCCGGATCGCCCATCACCGTCAGCAGACCGGACGCCTTGGCGCGGGTCTCGGCGACCTCCGACAGCGGGTCGGAGTGGCGCACCAGGGTCGCGCCGACGCCCAGCGACATCCGTCCCCGCGCGTCGATGTCGGCGGTGCGGATCAGGATCGCCGAGTCCAGGGTGCGCCCGCCCTGCTCGTCCCGGCCGATCAGGGCGACGACCCCGCTGTAGTAGCCGCGGCCCCGGGGCTCGTACCGTTTGATCACCTTGCTCGCGCTCTGAAGGGGGGAGCCCGTCACGGTCGGCGCGAACAGGGTCTCGTGCAGCACCTCCCGCGGGTCGCGGGTGGTGCGGCCCTCGATGAAGTACTCGGTGTGCGCGAGCCGCGCCATCTCCTTCAGGTACGGGCCGACGACGGTGCCGCCGGTCTCGCACACCCGGGCCATCATCTTCAGTTCCTCGTCGACGACCATGTACAGCTCGTCGGCCTCCTTGCGGTCGGCGAGGAACTCCATGACGCCGGGCAGGGTGGGACCCGAGTCGGGGTAGCGGTAGGTGCCGCTGATGGGGTTCATCACGGCCCGCCCGCCGGACACGCTGACGTGCCGCTCGGGCGAGGCGCCGACGAGCGTGCGCTCCCCGGTGTGCACGACGAACGTCCAGTACGCGCCCGACTCGCGCTCCAGCAGCCGCCGGAACAGCCGCAGGGCCGCGCCCACCGAGTAGTCGCTGATGTCGGCCGTGAAGGAGCGCTTGATGACGAAGTTGGCGCCCTCGCCGGTGCCGATCTCCTGCTGGATGACACGGCGCACGATGTCGGCGTAGGCGTCGTCGTCCACGTCGAAACCACCGCCCGCCTCCAGCCGGACGGGCGTGTCCGGTATGCGCCGCATCACCTCGGCGACGTCCATCGTGGCCTGGGCCTCGACGGTCATCGCGAGCAGCGGCGTCCCGTCGTCGAACGCCGCGAAGCCGCGCTCGGCGATCTGCCGGTAGGGGATCAGGACCAGGACGTCCTGGCGCGGACCGCCGGCCGGCCCGGCGCCGGGGCCGCTGAGCGGCACGTCGGCCAGGGTGGCGGCCTCGCCCACCTCGCCGAGCAGCACGTCCAACCGGTCGGGGCCGGTGGTGTCGGGCCGATGGACCAGCGCGAACGGGCCGGGCCGCGCGCCGAGAACCTGTGCGAGAAGGTCGGGGGACGTCACGACTCACCTCCGGCGTACGACAGTTCACGCTCCACGGGCAGCGGCAGCGCGGCCAGCAGGTCGTCGGTGACGGCCAGGGACGCGCAGCGGGCGGCGGCGTACTCGAGGGTCATACGGTGGTGACGCCGGCTGAAGTCGGCGACGGCGTCGGCCACCAGGAACGGCTGGATGTCGTGGCTGAACGCGTCCAGGGCCGTCATCAGCACCCCGACGTGCGCGTACACACCGCAGATGACCAACTGGTCGCGGCCGCTGTCCCGCATGCGCCGCAGCAGTTCGGAGCGGTGGAAGGCGCTGTAGCGCCACTTGGTGAACACCCAGTCCCCGTCGGCCGGCCGCACCGGGCCGACGACCTGGCGGTGCTCGGGGCTCGGCGTCATGCCCGGACCCCAGAAGTCCTTCAGCAGTCCGCGCTGCTCGTCGGTCATGCCGCCCGGCTGCGCGGTGTAGGCGACGGGGATGCCGAGGGCGGCACAGCGGTCGCGCAGCCGGGCGGCGTTGCGCACCAGCTGCTCGACGGGCTGCTGCCGTGCGGGGAACGGGGCGAGGAAGTACTTCTGCAGATCGTGCATGAGCAGCACCGCGCGCTCCGGGTCGAGCGTCCAGCGGGCCGTGTTCGCGGGCAGTTCGTCGGCGGTGGGCAGCGGATAGGGGCGGATGGAAGGAATACCTGGCACGGTCGTGCTCCTTGGGTCCGGGACCGGGGGGCGGTGGAAGCGGCTCAGACGCCGAGGGCCGCCCCGCCGTCCACCGTCAGGTCGTGCATGGTGATGTGGGACGCCTTGTCGGACAGCAGGAACGCCACCGCGTTCGCGACGTCCGTGGGACGGGCCAGCTTCCCCAGCGGAATGCCGACCCGGTACGCCTCCGGGACCCCGTCGATGGAGGCCCGCGCACTGCCCTGGTCGCTCCACATGGCCGAGAGCATCGGGGTGTCGGTGGAGCCGGGGGCGACGATGTTGGCGCGGATGCCGAACTTCGCCACCTCCAGGCCGAGGCACTTGGTGAACATGGTCGCGGCGGCCTTGGACGCGGCGTACGCCGACATCTCGGTCCGCGCGGTGCCCGCCGAGTTGGAGGCGATGGTGACGATGGCACCACGCCGTCGGGGCACCATCCGGTTGACCACCGCGCGCGACACGAAGAAGACACCGGTGGTGTTGACGGCGAAGGTGACGCTCCACTCCTCGTCGGTCAGGGCCCGCGCCTCGGCGAGCCGGAGCACGCCGGCCGCGTTGACGAGGTAGTCGATCGGCCCGAGCCTCTCCTCGACATCGGTGACCAGCGCCTCGACCAGCGCGCTGGAGGTGACGTCACCGAGGAAGGCCTGGACGACCTGGTCCCGCTCGGCGGCTTCCTTGACGAGGACGTCGAGCCGGTCGGGGTCGCGGTCGACGGCGGCCACCTTGACGCCCTGCGCCGCGAGCGCCTCCACCACCGCCGTCCCTATGCCCCCGGCCGCACCGGTGACCAGAGCGGTCTTTTCCTGCATGACGGTTGGCTCCTTTTTCGGCCGTGATCGCGGCCGGTCGTTCAGACACGCCAGACGGACGCGACGTCGAATGCCTGACGCGGATTCAGCCGGGGATCGCAGAAACTGGTGTACTTTTCACCGATCTCACCGGCGCAGGAGGCGTCGGTGACGCATTCGTGGACCTCGTCGGGGGTGGTTTCCAAATGGAGTCCGCCGGCCACTCCGCCCGCTGCGGGAACCGCGTCCTGGAATTCCTCCACCTCCCGCACGACGGATTCCACATAACGCGTCTTGAATCCGTGTGCCGTGGTCACCGTGTTGCCGTGCATCGGGTCGCACAGCCAGATCACCGGATGTCCGGCCACGCGCACCGCGCGCACCAGGGCGGGCAGCCGCTCGGCGGCCTTCCCCGCGCCCATGCGCGAGATGAGCGTCAGGCGCCCCGGCTCCCGCTGCGGGTCCAGGCGCGCGCACAGCTCGAGGAGTTCCCCGGGTGTCATCGTCGGCCCGACCTTGACCGCGACCGGGTTGGAGAGCGCGGCCAGGAACGCGACGTGCGCGCCGTCGAGGCGCCGGGTGCGCTCGCCGACCCACGGCCAGTGCGTCGAGGTGAGCAGCAACGAGCCGTCCGGCTCGGAGCGCAGCATGGCCGACTCGTAGTCCAGCAGAAGCGCCTCGTGGCTGGTCCACACGGGCGCCTCGACGCTCGGGGGGCTGCTGTCGCCGACCCAGCCGAGCAGCTCGACCACGTCGGCGGCCGCCTGATAGCCGGTCAGCAGCCGTTTGGGGTCGGGCCGGCGCAGCTCCGGATCGGGCTCCGGGGCGTTCACCATGTGCCCCCGGTACACCGGCAGTTCGACTCCGCCGACGATCTCGTAGGGGCTGGAGCGCGGCTTGCCGAACTGCCCGGCGAGCCGGCCCACACGGATCACGGGGCGGTGCGAGCGGGCCTTCATCAGGCCGGCGAGGACGTCGAGGAGTGCGGTCTTGCGCGCCACGTGGCCGGGCGTCGCCTCGGCCGGATCCTCCGCGCAGTCGCCCGTCTGCACCACCTGCAGTTCACCCGCGGCGGCGCGGGCGAGCAGCGCGCGCAGCGCCGCCACGTCCGCACCGCGCACCAGGGCGGGAGAATCGCGCAATTCCTCGTGGACCTGGAGCAGAACACTCCGGTCGGGCCAGTCCGGTTGTTGGTCTGCGGGCAGTGATTTCCATAGTGCGACTTGCTGCACGTGGCACCTCCAGTGCTCTCACGGTCGCCCGGCATGACTGCGCCGTCGAGTGTGTGAAGTTCCGCCGTGGGATCTCCATCGAAGAAAGGCCACTTCGTCAGGTCGCACATTTTCAGTCAGGTACTGCCGAGGAAATGCGCGAGCAGGTGACGGAGTCGCCGGAGAGGAAAAGAGCCAGGCAATACGGAGTGCGCCGCCACGGCCGTCGCCGACACGCCCGAGGCCGACTTGACAATCTTGCCGGCGGACGCGTGCCGGGTGCTTCGGGGCGTCCTACGCTTGGAACTTATGATCAGCCGAACAGCCAGTGCCATGCTGCACCAGTTGGCAGCCGAAGGGGTCGCGCCGTGGCTGTCGGCCGACGGGGCCGACGGGGGCGCAGACTCCGCCGACTCCGTCGTCGACGTACTGAGCCATCTGGCCCGCCGGCGGCTCGTCGCCGGCGCGGTCCTCGCCGAGGTCCCGTCCGCCACGCTGCACCGGGTCTGCGACGCGCTGCTCCCCGTCTACCTGGACACCGACGGCCGCGACGGGCACGTGTCCGTGACCGCCTGCCGGGGGAGAGGAACCGGTGCCGAGAACCTCGTCGCCGCGGCCCGGGATCTGTACGAGGGGGTCGGCCGCACCAACCTGCTGGTACGTCTGCCCACCGACCCGGCCGGGCTCATGGCGCTGCGCGACTGCCTCGCCCTCGGGATCGGGGTGCACGCCGGCCCCGTGTACTCGGTGGAGCGGTACGGGGAGGTCCTGGACGCCTTCTTCGCGGGCATGGAACGGGCGCTGGCGTCCGGGCTGCCGCTGCAGGAGATCACCTCGGTGGTCTCGGTCCCGGTCGGCCCGCTGGACGCGGCGGTGAACGCACGGCTGGACGCCGTCCGCAACGCCCGGGCGGACACGGCCCGGGACACCGCGGCGGTGGCGACGGCCCGATGTCTGTACGGGATGCGCGAGGACCGCCTCAGCAGCGACTGGTGGCGGGTCATCCGCACGGGCGGCGCCCAGCTCCCGCTGCTGCTCTGGACGGACTCGACACCGGGACAGGTCGCCCCGCTGGTCGGGGCGAACACGGCGCACGTCTTCACGGTCGCCCGGCTGGAAGAGGCCGCCGCCCACGCCCAGTTGGCGGGCGAGGCCCTGATGGGCACGGCCCCCGAGGGAGCCCAGGCCCTGAAGGAGCTGGTGTCGTGGGGCGTGGACATGGACGAGACGACACGCCGACTCGAGGAAGCCACCACCGAGTGCGTGCCGCCGGTACGCACCGAGAGCTGACGGGAGCGGGCCGGTCAGGGGCACGGGACGGGCACGGCGGTGCCGAACGGGCACCGCCGCCGCGGGTCGGAACCCGCGGCGGCGGTTGCCGGTCCTGAGCCCGTAAGGCGTTCGAGGGCGAGGCCGAGGTGGATCAGGCCGACCCGCCCACGCGTTCCCGTCCGGGGAACTCCGCCCCGGTCAACGCGATCAGCGGGCCCGCCTTCACGGCCGTCTCCTCGAACTCCGCCACCGGGTCCGACAGGGCGATGACGGCGCCGCCGACGCCGTAGCGCACGCGGTCCTGTGTGACGACGGCCGTGCGGATGACGATGCTCCAGTCCGCCGCCCCGGTCAGCGACAGATAACCGATGGCCCCGGAGTACACCCCCCGCGCCCCGCCCTCCAGCCGGTCGATGATCCGCATCGTCCGCACCTTGGGCGCCCCGGTCATCGACCCGCCGGGAAACGCCGCCCGGACGCAGTCCACCGCCCCGAGCCCGTCCCGCAGCCGCGCCCGCACCGTGCTCACCAGTTGGTGCACGGTCGCGTACGTCTCCACCCGGAAGATGTCGTCGGCCTCGACCGACCCGGGCACCGCGCACCGCCCCAGGTCGTTGCGGACCAGGTCCACGATCATCAGGTTCTCCGCGCGGTCCTTCTCCTCGGCGCTCAGATCGGCCACCAGTGCCGCGTCCTCGGCCGCCGTCGCGCCCCGCGGCCGGGTGCCCTTGATCGGCTCGGACTCGATCACTCCGTCCGCCCCGACCCGCAGGAACCGCTCGGGCGAGGTGCTCAGCACCTGCGTCCCGCCGAACTGCAGCAGCGCCGCGAAGGGCGCCGGGTGCCCGCGACGCAGCCTGAGGTAGCTCTGCCAGGGGTCGTAACTCCCCTTCACCTCGGCCATGTTGGTGAGGCACACCTCGTACGTCTCCCCGGCGGCGATCTCCTCCTGGCAGGCCGCGACGAGGTCCAGGTACGCCGCCCGGTCGTGCCGCAGCGTGATCAGACCCTCGCCGTCGCCGTCGCCGTCGCCGTCACCGCCGTCCGCCGTACCGCCCGCACGTGCCGGCCCGGCCGGCTCCGGCGGCCGGCCCGCCGCCTCCTCCTCGAGCTTCGCCCGCGCCGCGGCCAGCCAGGCCCGCGCGCCTTCCTCGCTGCCCGCGACACCGTCCTCCGCGAGAGCCAGGAGATACGTCGTCCCGGTGACGTGGTCGAGGACCAGGGCCCGGTCCGCGAACACCGTCACGGCGTCCGGATCCGGCGACCGGTGCACCGCCTCACCGCCGCACTCCGCCTTGAGCTCGTAGCCGAGGTAGCCGACCCACCCGAGCGCGAACGCGAACGGCAGCGCGGGCACCTCGGTCCGCATCCCGCGCAGATCCCGGTCGAGCCAGTCCAGGAAGGGCCCGGCGGACATCTCGGTGCCCGCCGCCGAACGCACGGTCACCGTCCCGCTGGACACGTCCGCGGTCGCCACCCGCGCCAGCGGCCCCGAGGCGTCCCCCATCACGGAGAACCGCCCCCGCCGCTCGTCCGGCCGGCTGCTGTCCAGCCAGAACGCGTGGTCACCGTCCTTGAACAGCACGGCGTACGCGGACTCGTCGTGCCAGCGCGTCGGCATCCGCTCCACCAGCACCCGCAGCCGGCGCACCCGGGGGACCGCGGCCGCCGGTGCCGTGCCCGCGGACCGGTGTGCCCGGCGTGCGCGGCGACGCTGGTAGGGGCGGCTCAACTCGGCGAAGTTCCGCAGCAGTCGCGTCCCGTCACGGGTGCAGATGGACTCGGGGTGGAACTGGATCCCCCACATCGGCCGCGTCCGGTGCCGCAGCCCCATCAGCACGCCGTCCGGCGCCCACGCGGTCGCCTCCAGGCACGGCGGCAGCGCGCTCACCGCGAGCGAGTGGTAGCGCACCACCTCCATCGGGGAGGGCACCCCGGTGAACAGGCCGGTACCGGAGTGCAGCACCGCCGACGTCCGCCCGTGCCGGGGCTCCGGCGCCCGGTGCACGGACGCACCGTGGAGCAGCCCGATCGCCTGGTGCCCGAGGCACACCCCGAGCAGCGGCAGCCGGGACTGCCGCACCAGCTCGGCGGAGATCCCCAGGTCGGCGGCGCGGTGCGGGGTGCCGGGGCCGGGCGAGATCACCACGTTGTCGAAGCCGGCGAGCAGCCCGGCCCGCCACGTCGGGTCGTCGTTCCTGAGGACCTCCGGCTCCCGGCCGTTGACCTCGGTCAGCTGGTGGAAGAGGTTGTACGTGAACGAGTCGTAGTTGTCGATGAGCAGCGTACGCACGTTGGTTCCTCAGGCCCTTCGTCGCTGGTCGTGGAGGTCTTCGAGGTTCTTCGCGGAACTGCTCAGCGGGACTGCGGCACGATCTCGTACAGCAGGTGCTCGACGATGTCGTCGCCGTACTCCGTCTCGCGGACCCGGCGGGCCGCCAGCAGCCGGAGTTCGCGTTCGCACTCGTCCGCCATGCGGTGCAGCGCGGCCACGTCCCCGCGGTCGCTGAAGTGCAGCAGCGCGGAGCCGGTCGCGGTGGTCCGCAGCGGGGCCTGCTCCAGGTAGCGGCGGTGGGTGCGGTAGCCGGGGTCGACGTAGGCCTGTTCGTGCGGTGTCTCGACGGTGAAGTCCTCGGGTGCGAGCACGTAGTTGGAGCTCCAGAAGACCACGTCGAAGCGCTCGTCGGGCGACAGGTCGGCGAACAGGTCGCTGTGCACCGCGCGCATCCGGCCGGTGACCCCGTGCCGCTCGGCGTTGACGGCCGCGTTCGCCACGGCCATCAGGTTCACGTCCGAGGCCACCACCCGCTCGTGACCGGCGAGTGCGGCCAGCGTCGCCACCACCCCGGTGCCGCACCCCACTTCGAGGAACGAGCCGCGCCGCGGTCCGTGCGGCCGGGCGAGGTCCAGGAACTCGATGGCGACCCGGGTGGACGGCGAGTACACCGGTGCGAACACCTCGGGGAACAGGTCCCACTCCCGGTCGCACAGGGTGAACACGCGGGGCCGGTCCGCACGCGTCCGCGAGATGCGGCTGCGGCCGATGGACCGCTCGTAACTGCTGACGGCGGAAGTGTCCGGAGTCGTGACATTCGGTAACAGCTGCGCCTGCGACATTCCATCTCCCCCAGAGTCTGCCGGGGCCGCGCCGTGCGGCCCGCGGTGCCACGACCGCGGCACCTGTTGTCAGACTCGCCGGTGGGGAGCACAGGTCGAAAGGTGCTCAGGCGACACCATCGGTCCCGGGCGGTGGTGCCCGAGTCACCGCCCGTACGGTTTCACCTGCGCGTTGCACCAGGGTTCTGGTTGACCCGGCCGTCGCGCTCAACTTACATTTTGCGAGCGATGTGTTTCGGCCTAGGGGGGAACGAACACGGTGCAGGAAATCCGGACGTCAGACGCATCGAATGCAGGTGCATTCACAATGCTCGAACTGCTCGTCCGGGAAGCCCCCTCCGGCGAGTTCGACAACGTCGTGGCGCAGGCCCGCGCGCAGGGCGCCGGTCCCGAGCGGCTGGCAGAGCTGGAGCAGGCCCGTGACCTCTCCCTGCGGATCCGGGGCCTCTTCGAGCGCCGCCGGCAGCGCGAGGCCGGGCTGATCGCGCTCGTCGACACCGTCCGTGACCTGACCCTGCCGTACTCGCTCGACACCCTGCTGAAGGTGATCGTCCGCCGCACCCGGCTGCTGTTCGGCGTCGACATGTCGTGGGTCGCGTTGTACGAGCCGCAGGAGGACGCGTCGCTGGTGCGGGCCGCGGACGGTCACGCATCCGCCATCACCGTGGGCTTCAGAGTGCCCCTGACGGGCGGGCTCGGGCTGCGGGCGATGAAGGAGACGGGCCCCTTCTCGACGGCCGACTACCTTGCGGATGAAACGTTCACGCATTCCAGAGAGGTCGACGAGGTCGTCCGTGCCGAGGGGCTGCGCGCGATGATGGCGGTCCCGCTCCAGCAGGACGACCAGGTCTTCGGCATCCTGTACGCCTCCGGGCGCTCCGTGCGCCACTTCTCGCCCGACGAGATCTCCCTGATGCTCTCCCTGGCCGACCTCGTGGCCGTCGCCATCGAGAAGGCCCGGCTGCTCGACGGGACCCGCCGTGAGATCGCCGAACTGGCCGAGGGCACCACGCGCGAGCGGGACTCCTCGCTGCTCGCGCAGAAGCTGCGCAGCACCCACAGCCGACTGATCGACCTGGTGCTCGCAGGCGGTGACCTGCAGGTTCTCGCCACGGAGGCAGCCCGGTTACTCGACGGCCCGCTGAGCGTACGCGACCCGGCGGACCGTGAACTCGTGGTGGTGGGCGACTTCCCGGAGACGTCCGCCGCCGACGACCTCGTCGGCGCCTCGCTCGACGCGCACGCCGAACGGCGCCCGGTGCGCTCGCCCGGCGGGCTGTGGGTGGCCCCCGCGATCGCCGGCGAGGAGATGCTCGGCACCCTCTTCCTGAAGCCGCCCGAACAGGCCGAGGAGCACCATGTGCAACTCCTCGGCGTGGTCGCCCAGTGCGTCGCCGTCCTTTTGCTGATGCAACGCAGTGCGGCCGTCGTCGAGGGCCAGGCCCGCGACGAACTGCTGCGGGACCTGATCGGCGGTACGCCGTCGGAGCTGGAGCACGTCGCCGAGCGGGCCCGGCGGCTGGGCCTCGACCTGGACGAGCCCCATGTCGTGGTGGCCGCCCGCCCCGAGGGCGGCATCCAGGGCCGTGCCCTGGTGTGGGCGTCGGCCTACGCGCACCGGCGGGGCGGGCTCAAGAGCGCGGTCGGGGACTGCCTGGTGTTCCTGCTGCCGGGCGGCGACCCCCAGGCCGCGGCGGCAGCGCTTTCCAGGGAACTGACGGCGGTGCTCGACCGGCAGGTGACGGTGGGCACCTCCGGCCCGGCCCAGACCCCCTCCGCCGTGGCCCGGACCTACCAGGAGGCCAAGCGCTGCCTGGACGCCGTGGTGGCCCTCGGCGGCATAGGCAGCACCGCCTCACCGCAGGAACTCGGTTTCCTCGGGCTCCTGTTGTCCGAGAATCCCAACACAAGCGGTTTCATCGGCAACACCATTGGCCCGGTTCTCGACTACGACAATCTGCAGCGCACGGAATTGGCGCGCACTCTGGAGGAGTATTTCGCCGCGGGCGGCAGCCCCACCTACGCCGCGGAGCGACTCCATGTGCATCCCAATACGGTCTCCCGCCGACTGGAACGCATCACGGAACTCCTCGGGGACAAGTGGCAGGAACCGGCGCAGGCGCTGGAGGTGCAGCTCGCCCTGCAGCTCTACCGCACCCGGAGGGTGCTCCAGAGGAACCAGCAGCGCCGGCAGACCGACCGGGCGAGGGGCTGACGTCAGGCGGAGCGCAGCCGGCCGTCCACCGGGGCGAGCCCACCGTCGGTCGGGGCCGCCGTCAGCGCACGTACGGCGTGGGCGGCGGACGCCAGAGTGGTGTGCCGGTGCCAGCCGTTGAAGGACCGGCCCTCGAAGTCGACGAGCCCGACCGGGACGGAGATCCGCTCGAAGTCGGCCTCGGCGCGCAGCGCCAGCTTCGTGAGCCGCAGCAGCGCGCCCACGGGCCCGGCGGTGAGGTTCGTGACCCAGTGCCGCCGGGGCCAGCCGTGCGGATCGTCCCACTCGCCGATCAGCAGCAGCGGCTCCGACGAGGGCGCCAGCCGGACCTGCACGGTCGCCGCCAGGCTGGTCCGGTCGCGGCCGAGGTGCGGGTCGAACCACGTGACCGGCCGGCGCAGGGACCGCACCATCTTCAGCAACTGCTGTGCGGAGACCTCTCGGTCGGTGTCGCCGGGGAGCCGGGACCGGTCGTCGATCACCAGCCTGGTGGCCCCGCTGACCGCCGTCAGCATCGGCAGGCGCTCGGCGGCGAACAGCCGGGCGAGCGCCCTCGCGTCGCAGTCCGGAAGGTCGACGACGACGGGCCGGGGAGTGCCCAGAGCCCACTCGCGCACCTCCATGGCGGTGGCCGCGACACTCTCCGCGTCGGCGCCCTCGGGCTGCTCGCCCCAGGGGCGGCGCAGCCCGAGGGCGGCACCGGCACGCCGACGCTCCTCGTGGCACATCAGCCGCCAGTGCACGGGCGCGCTCATCTCCTCGTTCGCGGCCCAGACGCCCAGCGCCTCCTGGCTGTTGACCACCTGTCCGAGGCTGGGCACGAACCGCCGGGCCACACCCACCGAGTGCCGCCCGGCCTTCGGGATGACCAGCGGCCGCACGACCCAGGCCCGGGGCCGCAGCACCCGCTCCAGGTAACGGCACAGGGCGGCCCGTACCGGTGTCCAGTCCCAGGTGGACGAGGACACGAAGTGATGCAGGCTCTGCTCGGCCGAACCACCCCCGACATGGGCGGCGATGTTGCGCACCGTCTTGCGTCCGTCGGCGGTCAGCAGCCCGTACAGGTACTGCGCCCCCTTGCCCCGCTGGTCGGCACGCGGCAGCGGTGCGAACAGCTCGGCACACAACTCCTCGACGGTGGTGTCCGGCACCTCGTGCTCGAGGTGTCGCACGGCGTTCATGGTTGTCATCTCTCCCAGCACCCCCAAACTCGGCACCCCCGCTATCCGGATCGGAGGGGGTGCCTTCACGGTGCTGCGCGAGAGGCCTGCGACAACAGGTGAGCCGGCCACACACCTGCGCACCGGGGCGCTGGTCCGGCCACCGCGGGTGCGCGGACGGGCCCCGTGAGCAGGCCTGCGCGGGGCGCCGGTACCGCCGCGGGGACTTCACCGGCCGCGGACGGGTCTCATCCCACCCGGCGCGGCAGCCGCAGGCTGAGCAGGCCCGTCAGGACCACTCCGGCCAGCTGCACCAGCAGGGTCGCCACCAGGGCGTCGCGCATGCCGTGGCCGGGGACGAGGGACAGGAACAGGGTGCCCAGGGTGGCCACGCCGAGCGCGAGGGCGGACTGCTGGGTGGTGACCATCACGCCGCCGCCGACCCCGGCCCGGGCGGACGGCACCTCGGACAGCACGATCCGCATGACGACGGGCAGTTGCAGCGCCTGACCCGCGCCGGCGACCGCCGCCCCGGGGAGGAGTTCGACCAGGCCCAGGTCCGGCCAGTCCCGCCAGGCGGCCAGCACGATCAGCACCAGGCCGACCCCCTGGACCAGCGAGCCGAACGTGACGACACGGGCGCCGTGGCGGGCGACCAGACGCGGCCCGGCGAGCGAGACGAAGAGGAACGCCACCGCCATCGGGGCGAGCGCGAGCCCCGCCGGGACCGGGCCGAGGCCCGCGCCGCGCTGCAGAGCGACCGCGATGACGAACATGAACCCGCTGAAACCGATGGAGAACGGCACCATCAGCACCAGCCCGCGGCGCAGCGACCGCAGCGCGAACAGGCTCGGCGGCACCAGCGGCGTACGGCCCTGCCGGTCCGCCCGGCGTTCCACCGCGTAGAACGCCGACGCGACACCGGGGAACGCCGCCAGCGACAGCCACGTCCACAGCGGCCAGCCCGCCGCCCTGCCCTCGGTGAGCGGCACGAGCAGCGTGAGCAGGGACAGCGCGAGCAGGACGGTGCCGACGCCGTCGACCGGCTCGGGCCGCGCCGAGCGGGTCTCCGGGACGGCGCGGGCGGCCAGCACCAGGCCGACGACCACGACGGGCACGTTCACCAGGAACACCGAGCGCCAGCCGCTGCCTGCAATGTCGGCGGCGACCAGGACGCCGCCGAGGATCTGGCCGGCCACCATGGACAGGCCGGCGGTCGCGCCGTACAGGCTCATGGCACGGGCCCGCCGGGGGCCCTCGGTGGCCGCCTGGATGGTGGCGAGCACCTGCGGCAGCATCGCGGCCGCCGACGCGCCCTGCGCGACCCGCGCCGCGACCAGGCTCCAGGCGTCCGGCGACAGCCCGCAGGCCAGCGAGGTCAGGCCGAAGGCGGCCATGCCGCCCAGGAAGAGCCGGCGGCGGCCGAAGAGGTCGCCGAGCCGTCCGCCGAGGACGAGCAGGACGGCGTACGCCACCCCGTACCCGGCGACGACCAGCTCCAGGACGGCCTCGCCCGCGTGCAGGTCCGTACCGATGGTGGGCAGGGCGACGTTCACGATGAAGAAGTCGACGAGGGGCAGGGACGCGCCCAGCAGGACGGTGAGCAGTCCGAGCGGGCCGAGCGCGGGTGGCGCCGCCGGTGCGCGGACGGTGGGCGTGGTGACGGTTTCGGTCATGGTGCGAGCCTGCGCCCGCGCCCAGACTGGTACCAGAGTCTTCTCATCCTGGTACCAGCACTACCTGGCAACAGGATCCGGAACACGGCAGGCTGGTGACATGACGACCACGGCCCAGGAAACCACGACCCGGCCGGACCCAGGTCCGGAGACAGGCCCGGGCACAGGTCCGGACAGGGGTGCGGACATCCGCCGCCACGAGCTGGCCGCCTTCCTGCGCAGCCGCCGCGAGCGGATCACCCCCGAGCAGGTGGGGCTGCCCCGCGGGCTGCGCCGCCGCACCCCCGGACTGCGCCGCGAGGAGGTGGCCCAGCTCTCCGCGGTCGGCGTCACCTGGTACACCTGGCTCGAACAGGCGCGGGACATCCAGGTCTCCGTGCAGGTCCTCGACGCCCTGGCCCGCACCCTCATGCTGGACGGCAGCGAACGCGCCCACCTCTTCCAGCTGGCCGGCGCCGCCGATCCCACGCCCGCCTCGAACTGCTCGGGCGTCACCCCCGCCCAGCTGGAGCTGCTGCGCCGGCTGGAGCCCGTCCCGGCCTGCATCCAGAACAGCCGGTACGACATCCTCGCCTACAACCGCACCTACGCCCGTCTGATGGGCGACCTGGACGCCGTCCCGCCCGAGGACCGCAACTGCATGCTGCTCGTCTACACCAACGAGGAGTGGCGGGCCGCGATGGTCCACCTGGAGGAGACCAGGCGCCTGATGGCAGCCAAACTGCGCGCCTCCATGGCCGGCCACCTCGGGGAGCCCGCCTGGAAGATGCTGCTCAAGCGGCTGGAGGCCGCCTCGCCGGAGTTCCGCGAGCACTGGGACCGGTACGAGGTCGTCGCCGCCCGCAGCAAGACCAAGCAGTTCCTCAACCCGTACGTCGGCCTGCTCACCCTGGACCACACGGACCTGTGGCTGAGCCCGGAGCTCGGGGCGCGGATGGTCACCTACGTCCCCACGAACGAGGAGAGCAGGGAGCGCGTGGAGAAGCTGTACGCGTTCGCCCTCGAACAGCGGGCTTAGGCCCTGTCGTTTGGATCATCCCGGCGTCGCGGGGTCTGGCACGCACATCTGCGGCGTTGTCGTCGGTTGCCAACTCCCCCACTCTCGACTTCGCTCGAGCGGGGGGACCCCCATCGCGTTGTCGCCCTCCTCCGCCTTGCAGCTGCACGCACCAGACCCCGCTCGGGCCGCTCAGAAGGCGCCGTTATCTCCAGCCGGCCTGATCCAAACGACAGGGCCTAGCCGACGCCGGCCGCCTCCCGGACCTCGTTGGACTGAAGCCGCTCGGCGGTGCGTTCGGCCGTGCCGCGGGCCCAGCGGCCGCTGGTGAGCGCGCCGAGGGCGAGGATCGCGAGCCCGCACGCCGTGAGGATCCACCACCCCGGCCGGGCCGCCGACACGAACGCGGTCCGGTACGGGGACGAGCCGACCCCGGACGCCAGCACCGCGCCGACCACGGCGACCCCCAGCGTCTGCCCGAGCTGCCTGCTGGTGGAGGCGACGGCCGCGGCGACCCCGGCCTGCGCACGGGGCATCCCCGACACGGCCGTGTTGGTGATCGGCGCGTTCACGAAGCCGAACCCGATGCCGAACAGCACGTACCCGAGGACCAGTGTGACGTTCGACGTCTCCGCCTCGAACGCGGCGAACAGCACCCCGCTGACGGTGATGGCGAACCCGGCGACCAGCAGTGGCACTCGTGGCCCCCGGTTGCCGACCAGCCGTCCGGACAGCGGCGCGCACAGGAACGTCGGGACGGCCATCGGCAGCATCCACAGGCCGGCGTGCAGGGCGTCGAGGCCGCGCACGTTCTGCAGGTACAGGGTGGACAGGAACAGGAAGCCGCCCAGTGCCGCGAACGCGCTGATGGCGATCACCGTGGCCCCGCTGAACGGAGCCGACCGGAAGAACCGCAGGTCGATGAGGGGTTCGGCGCGGCGGGGTTCGTACCACAGCAGTCCGAGCAGGGCGACGAGGGCGATCAGCGCGAAGGGCAGCACCGCGGCGGTGCCCGAGTCCGGCGCCTCGATGATGGCGTACGTCAGCGAGCCGAACAGGGCGATCACCAGCAGCTGGCCGACCGGGTCGGGGCGGCGTGCCTTCGGGGCGCGGGACTCGGGGACGAAGCGCAGGGTGAGCAGGAGCGCGGCGAGGCCGACCGGGAGGTTGACCCAGAAGATCGAGCGCCAGCCGACCGACTCCACCAGCAGGCCGCCGACCAGCGGGCCGGCGGCCATGGATATGCCGACGACCGCACCCCACACGCCGATCGCGCGGGCGCGCTCGCGGGGGTCGGTGAAGGTGTTGGTGATGATCGACATGGCGACCGGGTTGAGCATGGAGCCGCCGACCGCCTGGATCATGCGGAAGGCGACCAGCGCGTCGAGGCTGGGCGCGAGGGAGCACAGCAGCGAGCCGGCCACGAACACGGTCAGGCCGGTCATGAAGACCTTCTTGCGGCCGACCCGGTCGGCGGTGGAGCCCGCGAGCATCAGCAGCGAGGCCAGCACCAGCGTGTAGGCGTCGATCGTCCACTGCAGGCCGGAGGTCGTGGCGTGCAGATCGCGCTGCATGGAGGGCAGGGCGACGTTCAGGGCGGTGACGTCGAGGCTGACGATCAGCAGGCTCATACAGCAGATCGCGAGCACGAGCAGACGTCGGCGGTGGCTGAGCTCGGGCATGCGTTCCATCGTACGCCGGTTTCGATAGTGCGTCTAACTAATTATTACTCCGAGGTCGGGCCCCGATGGGTGACAATGGGGCAATGTCCACGCCCACGCCGCCCCTGCCGATCGGCCCGCACACCGTCCAGCCGCCCGTCGTGCTCGCCCCCATGGCGGGCATCACCAACGCGCCCTTCCGCACCCTTTGCCGGGAGTTCAGCGAGGGCAAGGGGCTGTTCGTCAGCGAGATGATCACCACCCGGGCGCTGGTCGAACGCAACGAGAAGACCATGCAGCTGATCCACTTCGACGCGACCGAGAAGCCGCGCTCGATCCAGCTGTACGGCGTCGACCCGGCGACCGTCGGCAAGGCCGTCCGCATGATCGCGGAGGAGGACCTCGCCGACCACATCGACCTCAACTTCGGCTGCCCGGTCCCCAAGGTGACCCGCAAGGGCGGCGGCTCCGCCCTCCCGTTCAAGCGGAACCTGCTCCGCGCGATCCTGCGCGAGGCGGTGTCCGGCGCCGGCGACCTGCCGGTCACGATGAAGATGCGCAAGGGCATCGACGACGACCACATCACCTACCTCGACGCCGGACGCATCGCCGTGGAGGAGGGCGTCACGGCCATCGCCCTGCACGGCCGCACCGCCGCCCAGCACTACGGCGGCACCGCCGACTGGGACGCCATCGCCCGTCTGAAGGAGCACGTCCCGGAGATCCCGGTGCTCGGCAACGGCGACATCTGGTCGGCCGAGGACGCGCTGCGGATGGTCCGGGAGACCGGCTGCGACGGCGTGGTCGTGGGCCGCGGCTGCCTGGGGCGGCCGTGGCTGTTCGCCGACCTGGTGGCCGCCTTCGAGGGGCGTGAGCAGGACATCGCGCGGCCGTCCCTCCGCGAGGTCGCCGACGTCATGGTCCGCCACGCCACCCTGCTCGGCGAGTGGATCGGCGACGAGTCCAAGGGCGTGGTCGACTTCCGCAAGCACGTCGCCTGGTACCTGAAGGGCTTCGCGGTCGGCTCGGAGATGCGCAGGCGCCTCGCGATCACGTCGTCCCTGGAGGAGCTGCGGGCGGGTCTCGACGAACTGGACCTCGACCAGCCCTGGCCCACCGGCGCCGAGGGCCCCCGTGGCCGCACGTCCGGCAACAACCGGGTGGTCCTGCCGGACGGCTGGCTGAAGGACCCGTACGACTGCGCGGGCGTGAGCGAGGACGCGGAACTGGACACCTCCGGCGGCTGAGGCGGGCCCGCCGGTCCCCGCGGCACCTCGTCCCGCGGAGAAACGAAGCGCGCTCGCTTCGACGTCGAAGCGAGCGCGCGGCCGTGTCCTGAACGACGCGCCGGTCAGCGCGTCTTCGGGTGCGGGGTCGAGCCGTAGGCGGTCAGGAACCTGTCGCGGAAGGAGCTCATCTTCCACACCGGGGCGTCGTGGGCGGGGCGCAGGCCGTCCGTCCAGTTCCAGCCGGAGATCTTGTCCAGCAGCTTCGGGTCCTTGGCGACGATGGCGACCGGCACGTCACGGCTGGCGTGGTTGCCGCTGACCCGGGCGATGGGCTGGTGGTCGCCCAGGAAGACCAGCACCGTGTTCTTGTTGCCGTAGCGCTCCAGCCACTGGGTGAGGGCGGTCACCGAGTACTGGATGGACTTGCCGTACTCCTCGCGGGACTTCGTGGTGTCGGCGATGACGTCCTCCGGCTTGTTGCCCGCCGCCTCGATGCCCTTGAAGACCGAGCCGTCGCCGAGCTGGTCCCAGCCGACCATCTTCGGGATCGGCGCCCAGGGCTGGTGGCTGGAGGTCAGGATCAGCAGCGACATCCGCGACTTGCCGTCGGCCGGCTGCTTGCTGTGCACCCGCTCCTGGTACTGCTGAAGCGCGTACTGGTCGGGCATCGTCGACCAGCTGAACTTCGGGCCCCTGTAGCCGAGCTGGAAGGCGTTGTAGACCTTGTCGAGGCCGTACCACTTCTGCTCCGGCCAGCCCTTCTGCACGCCCGGCATCACACCGACCGTGTCGAACGCGCCGGTCTTCTTGAAGGCGTCGGTGAGGCTCAGGTGGTCGCTGGCCATGACCGTGCGGTATCGCTGCTGGTTGCTGATCCACAGACCCGACATGGTGGTGGAGTGGCCGAGCCAGCTGCTGCCGCCGTACGTCGCCGAGGTCAGCCAGCCGCTCTTGGCGTGGAAGCCCGCCTTGGCCAGGGCCTTGGTCCGGGCGTCCAGCGTGCTGTCCACGCCGGGCGCCATGATCGGGTCCTCGATGGCGCTGCGCCCGTAGCTCTCGATGAACGTGAAGATCATGTCCTTGCCGCGCAGGTCGGGCACCAACTGGTCGGCCGGCGTGTTGCCGAACGCGTCGACCTTGGCGACCTTCTCGAACTCCGCCTCGTCGTGCAGGGTGTTCATGACCTGGTGCGCCTGGAGCTTCAGGGCGGAGGCGGTGCGGTCCGAGGCGAGCGGCACACCGCCGAACTGGATGCCGAGGGAGGAGCAGGTGATCCAGGCGACGCCGGCGATCAGCGTGCCCCGAGTGGCCGAGCCGGTGTTCCGGGCGAGCAGGTTGCTCAGCCGGACCGTGGACAGGGCCAGCAGCAGGAACAGCAGCAGCACCAGGACGACGACGCCGACGGTGGCGGCCATCGTGACCGTCTTCCCGAGGGAGTCGTTCAGGTACGACTCCGCGTCACCGAGCAGGCTCCAGTCGAGGATGGGGTTGAAGCCCCGGCCGAGGTACTGGTTGAAGCCCATGTCGAGGAAGTTCAGCAGGGTCATCGCGCCGAGGGCGACCCCGGAGACGGCCGCCAGCACGATCCGGGGCCGGCGCGGCAGCGCCAGCATCACGGCGGCCCCGATGATCGCCTCCGCGGGTATCCGGGCGAACTTCATCGGCTTGAGCCCCACCACGGTGTTCGGCAGCAGCAGCGCGGCCACCACCAGCGCGGCGGCCAGCACGGTGACGGTCACCGACAGCACGGTGGCGGCGCCGGGATGCGCCGCCCGCCACGCCTCCCGCCGCCGGCGCAACCGGGCCCGACCGCTCCAGCCGGGCCAGGTGCGCCGCGCCGGCCGGGGAGGCGACGCGATCTCCTGCGCGCGGCCGTCCCCGAGGGCCGGATCGGTGCCTTCGGGCGCGGCTTCCTGCCCGGACTCGGGCTCGCCGGCTTCGGGGCCGCCTTCACGGGGCTCGGCTTCGGGGCGCTCGGCTTCAGGGGCGTCCGCGGTCGGGGTTTCCGGGGTGGCGGCCGCGTTCCCCGATGCCTTCTCCGGCGCGGACCCATGGCCGTCGGCCGGGGGAGCGGACGGGTGCCCCACCCCCTGCGTCGGCTCCGGATCAGCTTCCTCCTGCGCGGGCGTGGACTCGGCGGCTTCGTGGGTCTCGGCTTCGGGGGCGTCCGCGGGCGGGGTTTCCGGGGTGGCGGCAGCGTCTGCCGTCGCCTTCGCGGGCGCGGGCTTCCGGTCGTCGGCCGAGGAGACGGGCGGGTGCCCGGCGTCCGGGCCGGTGCCGGCTTCCGTTTCCGGGGTGGGCGCCTCGGCGGTGGCGCCCTGCCCGGCTGGAGCCTCGTCGGCGCTGGTGCCCCGTGCCTGGGCCGGGATACGGGGCGCGGACCCGGCCTCGGACTCGGCCCCGGGTCCCTCGGATTCCGGACGGACGGCGGCGCCGTCCGTTTCCGGTGACTGGCTGGTGCTCGTGTGCTGAGGCAACCCGGAGGTCCTTCCGTGCGGGGCCCGTGGACGGCGATGGCGGGCCACGCGGGGAGGCAGGGGCCCGCCGCCATTCCGTACGGTTCGTCCCCGGCGCCTGTTCAGGGCCCTTTGCAAACACCCGGCAAACGGCTCGTCAATCCTCAGCAGGACAGGGCCTAGGCGCCCCCGACCGCCGTGAGCAGCGCCAACGGGGCCGCCGCGGAGCGGGACTCGCGGATGCAGGCGTGCGGGTAGGGTACCGGCTCGGCGTGGGTGCCGCGGCTGTACCCGGCGAGCACCTCCGGCAGCCGGTGGCCCGTCGCCGTCGCCGCGTCGACCAGGGCGTGGGCGACCGTGCGGGCCTCGTCGTGCAGGCCGTAGCGGGCCAGGCCGAGCGCGAGCAGCGCGTTGTCGTGCGGCCAGACCGAACCGCGGTGGTACGACAGCGGGTGGTACGCCGGCTGCCCGGCCGCCAGTGTGCGTACGCCCCAGCCCGAGAAGAAGTCCGGCTCCAGGAGCCTGCGGCCGACCGCCTCCCCGTACTCCTTGTCCAGCAGCCCCGACCACAGCAGGTGCCCCGCGTCCGAGGCCAGCGCGTCGACCTGGCGGCCCTCCCCGTCCAGCGCGAGCGCCGGGAACGACCGCTCCGCCATCCAGAAGTCCCGCTGGAAGCGGTCGCGCAGGTCGGCGGCGGTCTGTTCCAGCAGGGCGGAGTAGGTCTCGTCGTCCCACACCGTGCGCGCCAGCCACGCCGTGCGCCGCAGCGCGTCGTACGCGTAGCCCTGGGCCCCCGCCGCCGTCACCGGCCCGTGCGGACGGGTGCCGTCGGCCGAGCAGATGGCACCGGGGGAGTCCTTCCAGTTCTGGTTGGCCAGACCGCCCCGGTCGGCGCGGTAGACCAGATAGCCGCGCGAGGTCAGCCCGCCGTGGTCGAGCATCCAGCCGACCGCAGCGCGCGCGTGCGGCTCCAGCCGCCGGGCGAGGGCCGTGTCCCCGGTCTGTTCGACGTACGCGCCGAGCAGCACGAGGAACAGCGGGGTGGCGTCGACCGAGCCGTAGTACCGCCCGTACGGCACCTGCCCGAAGTACGCCAGCTCCCCGTGCCGCACCTCGTGCACGATCTTGCCGGGCTGGGCGACCGAGTCCACGGCGGTCCCCGTCGCCTGCGTGGCGGCGAGCGCGACCAGCGTGTCGGCGGCCGGCCGGGGCCGGTAGGGAAGGGTGAACAGCGAGGTCAGCAGGGCGTCGCGGCCCAGCAGCGTGAGGAACCAGGGCGCGCCGGCCGCCGGTACGCGCAGCTCCTCCCCGTCCGGCCCGGTCGCCGGCACCTGGAGCGAGGCCAGGTCGGTCAGGCCCCGGGCGCAGGCCGCCGCCAGCTCCGGCCAGCCGGTCGGGAAGGCCACCCCCTCGAGGAACTCGCCCTCCAGCGCGAGGAGCCGTTCGTTCAGTGCGGCGGGGGAGCGCGGCACCCTGAGGGCCCGCTTGTCGCCGTGCGGCCGGGCGATCACACGCAGCACCAACTCGGCCGTGCCGTGCGGTTCCAGAGCGAGGCTCCAGACCAGCCGACGGGCCCCCGTGCCGGTCTCCTCCACGCCGTCGGGCGCGGGATCGGCCGTGATGGTCGTACGAGAGCGCCAATCACCGCGCCGGTAGCCGAACTCCAGCCCGTCGTCCAGGACCTCGCGGGAACGCACGGCACCGGTCTTGGCGTAGGTGCGGTGGTCGGAGCGCAGCTCGAACTGGTCGGTGAAGTCGGCGTCGGCGGTGATCGCCAGGCGGACCGTGGTGGGCACCGGGCGGTTGCTGGTCACCCGCAGCAGTTCCACGAACGAGCCGTCCCCGACGGCCTGTTCACGGAACACAGTGTGTGCGGGCGGCTCCTGCCGGCCGCCGCGCGGCACCAGCACGCAGCGCGCGCCGTCCCCGTCCGCGACCGGCGTGAGCACCTCGGGCACCGCGCCGTCGACGGTGAGCTGCCAGCGGCTGAGGTGCCGGGCGTCGCGGACGAACAACCCGTCCGGTAAGCCGCCGCCCCGGACGCCGCTGATGTCGCCCCGGTCGCCCACGGCGGCGAACGTCGCGCCGTGCACGAGCAGATGATGCCGGTCGGTCATCCCCGGTCCCCTCCCTTGTCACCCCTGATCGAAGCCTCCGTGCCGAAGCCGTCCCGGCCGGAGGCGTTCCTGCCGAAGCCGTCCGTGCCGAAGCCGTTCCTGTCCGAGCCACTCCTGGCGAACGGGCCGACCCCCTCGGGGGACACGACGGCCCCGGGGGAGTCGTGCAGCAGATCGAGCGTGAGCGCGGCCGTCCAGCTGAAGCCGAGCGCGCCGCAGGCCTCGCCGGTGTACGGGTCGACGTACTCGGCGAAACCGGTCGCCCCGGCGGTCCGCACCAGCGCCTCCCGCAGGGCGTCGGCCCGCTCCCGCTCGCCGTGCGCCCGCAGACCCCGCTCCACCAGCCAGCCGGTGTTGAACCAGGCCGGCCCCCGCCAGTAGCGGTGCGGGTCGAAGGACTCTCCGAGCAGGTCGTAGCTGGGCACCAGCCGCGTGGCCCCGCCCAGGCCGAAGTGCGGTCCGGTGAGCGTGCCGACCAGCGCGGTGGCCACCTCGCCGGGCAGGCCGGGCAGCAGGAGCGGGACCAGCCCGGAGACGCCGCGCTCGGGGACCAGTCCGCCGCCCCGCAGATCCCGGCAGAAGAACATCCCCCGCGCCGGATCCCACAGCCGCTCCACCAGCGCCGCCGTGAGGCGCTCCGCGCGCGCCTGCCGGGCCGTGGCGGTCGCGCCCAGTTCGCCGGCGATCCGGGCCAGCGCGTGCTCGGAGGCGATGAGCAGGGCGTTGAAGGCCGGGTCCTCGACGGCGAACTCCCCCGCGCCGTCCCTTTCGCCCCCGCCCAGCCCATCCCGGTACCCCCGGTCGCGGTACTCCGTCGCCAGCCGCACGTACCGCCCGTAGTCCAGGTCCGTCGGCCGGTCCTCGGGCGAGCCGTGGGCGAGGTCGGCGCGGCGGAAGGTGCGGGTCGGTGCGGGGGTGACCCGGGAGAGCGGCGCGTCCCAGCACGGGCTGTTGTCCATGCCCTGCTCCCAGGGGTGGACCACGGACACCAGCCCGCCGCCGCCCAGATCCCGCCGGTGCAGCAGGTAGCGGTGCCAGGCGGCCAGCCGCGGGTACACCCGGGGCAGGAAGCCCCGCGCGCGCGAGAGCCCCGGGTCGGCGCGGTGCACCAGCCAGGCCGCCAGCGCGTGCACCGGTGGCTGCACGATCCCCGAGGTCTGTACGGTGCGCGGGGCGCCCGCAGCGCGCCCCGCGGTCGAGGAGCGCCAGAAGTCGGGGCTCGGAAAGTACGCGTCGAACGGTACGGAGGGGTTGAAGACGATGTGCGGGACGCGCCCGTCGCCCCACTGCGCGGACAGCAGCGTCTCCAGTTCGGCTTGCGCCCGTAACGGCGAGATATGGCGCAGGCCGATCGCGATGAACGCGGAGTCCCAGGACCACTGGTGCGGATACAGGCTGCGCGAGGGCACCGTCGACGTGCCCGTCCAGTTGCGCTCCAGCACGCGCGCGGCGCCGGCGGCGGGATCCGGCGGCGCTCCGCCCGGTCCCGCCGTCGACGGAAGACCGTATGCGATCGCACCCTCGGTGCGGTCGTTGGCGAGCTGGGCAGTGCGATCCACTCGGGGCTCCCCGAAAGACGTCCGGCCGACCGGTTCGGCCGTGGCTACCGTAGAGTTACGTCTATTTAACACGCAAAACTCACTATGTAATGCAGGCTTGAGAAGCACAAGGGGGTGCGCATGAGCGGTCGGAGTCAGGCGAGCGCCGGCGATCTGCTCGCACTGGTGCGTACCGGGCGTGCCACCACGCGCGGTGCCCTCCAGCAGGTCACCGGTCTGTCCCGGGCGACCGTCGGCCAGCGCCTGGACCGCCTGTTCCGGGCCGGCTGGCTGCGTGAGGGCGCCGGGGGCCCGGTCGACTCCCCGCTGGGCGGCCGCCCTTCGATCACCCTGGAGTTCGACGACGCGCACGCCGTCGTCCTCGCCGCCGACCTCGACACCCGGCACGCGCGCGCGGCCGTCCTCACGCTGACCGGCGAGATACTCGCCGAGCACTCCGGCGCGCTGGCCGTCGAGGGCGGCCCGGACGCGGTGCTCGGCGAGCTGGGCCGGTGGTTCGCCGAGCTGCTGGAGAAGGCCGGGCACCGGGCGGAGGAGGTGTGCGGCATCGGGCTCGCGGTCCCCGGGCCGGTCGACAGCGAGACCGGCCGGGTCGTCCAGCCGCCGATCATGCCCGGCTGGGACGGCTACGACATAAGAGGCCGCCTGGCCCGCGCCCTCACCGAGCACACGGGCGTCCCGCCCGTTCCCGTGCTGGTCGACAACGACGCCAACCTCATGGCGTACGGGGAGCAGCGCGCCGGCCACCCGGACTGCTCGGCGTTCATACTGGTCAAGGTGTCGACGGGCATCGGCGCGGGCGTGGTGGTCGGCGGCTCCATCTACCGGGGCGTCGACGGCGGGGCCGGGGACATCGGGCACATCCGGGTACCGGAGGGCGCGGGGGCGCTGTGCCGGTGCGGGTCGTACGGCTGTCTGGCCGCCGTCGCCAGCGGTGGTGCGGTGGCCCGACGGCTCGCCGAGACGGGCGTGCCGGCCGCCAGCGGCTCGGACGTGCGGGACCTGCTGGCGGCCGGGCATCCGGAGGCGGCGGCGCTCGCCCGGGAGGCCGGCCGCCGGGTCGGGGACGTCCTGGCGACCGTGGTGACCCTGCTCAACCCGGGTGTGCTGATGATCGCCGGGGACCTCGCGGGCACGCCCTTCCTCACCGGTGTGCGGGAGCTGCTCTACCAGCGGGCGCTGCCGCGCTCCACCGCCCACCTGGACGTCGTCACCTCACGGCTCGGGGAGCGGGCCGGGCTGGTGGGGGCCGGAGCGCTGGTCGTGGAACACCTGTACGCGCCGGAGCGGGTGGAGGAGCGGCTGCTGGCGCTGGGCGTGTGACACCCACGCTCCCCACCCTGCTCCTTGTCTGCGCCCGCGCATCCGGTCGTCGCTTTGTCCGCGTTTGTCGTTCGGACACCCGTCCGCATGGTGAAATCCGCTCCGCTGTGGCAGCGTGATTCTCGCCACCCTTGATAAGGGTTGCGCTCAGATGAGCGGATCTTGCACGGCTGCACTTCCTCAAGGGGTGGCACTCGGTGCCATCTCTTGATCGTTCATCGATCGAAATCAGACGTGGCACGACCTGCTCATCTGAGCAGAAAACCGCACCTCTGGCCACTTGCGCGTTCAAGAAGTGAAAACACGGGCCCGTCACCACTTGCCAAGCTTTGACTTTCGATCCGCTGGCGGACGACTGGTTACGGGCGCATGACACGCAAGTGGACGTACCCAGGCACCTTCGATCTGGGTATGTTCCTCGCCGTCAGGGCAGCCACCGCGGCCTCAAGGAGTCGAGACCCGTGTCGGAAAACAAAGAACCCCGCGTAGCGAAGTTCGTCTACGACTTCACCGAGGGCAACAAGGACCTCAAGGACCTGCTCGGTGGCAAGGGTGCGAACCTCGCCGAGATGACCAACCTGGGGCTTCCCGTCCCGCCCGGCTTCACCATCACCACCGAGGCCTGCAAGGTCTACCTCGACAGTGGTGAGGAGCCGGCGGACCTGCGTGACGAGGTGAGTGCGCACCTCGACGCCCTCGAGCAGAAGATGGGCAAGAAGCTCGGCCAGGCCGACGACCCCCTCCTCGTCTCCGTCCGCTCCGGCGCCAAGTTCTCCATGCCCGGAATGATGGACACCGTCCTGAACATCGGCCTGTCCGACAAGTCGGTGCAGGGCCTGGCCAAGCAGGCCGGCGACGAGCGCTTCGCCTGGGACTCCTACCGCCGCCTCATCCAGATGTTCGGCAAGACCGTCCTCGGCGTCGACGGCGACCTCTTCGAGGAGGCCCTCGACAAGGCCAAAGCCGCCAAGAAGGTCACGGTCGACACCGAGCTGGAGGCCGCGGACCTGAAGAAGCTGGTCACCACCTTCAAGAAGATCGTCAAGAAGGAGGCCGGCCGGGACTTCCCGCAGGACCCGCGCGAGCAGATGGACCTCGCCATCAAGGCGGTCTTCGACTCCTGGAACGGCGACCGCGCCAAGCTCTACCGCCGCCAGGAGCGCATCCCGCACGACCTCGGCACGGCCGTCAACGTCTGCTCCATGGTCTTCGGCAACCTGGGCCCCGACTCCGGCACCGGCGTCGCCTTCACCCGCGACCCGGCCTCCGGCCACCAGGGCGTGTACGGCGACTACCTGCAGAACGCGCAGGGCGAGGACGTGGTCGCGGGCATCCGCAACACCGTCCCGCTGGCCGAGCTGGAGCAGATCGACAAGAAGTCGTACGACCAGCTCATGCAGATCATGGAGACCCTGGAGAACCACTACAAGGATCTCTGCGACATCGAGTTCACCATCGAGCGCGGCCAGCTGTGGATGCTGCAGACCCGCGTCGGCAAGCGCACCGCCGGTGCCGCCTTCCGCATCGCCACCCAGCTGGTGGACCAGGGCCTGATCGACGAGACCGAGGCGCTGCAGCGGGTCAACGGCGCCCAGCTCGCCCAGCTGATGTTCCCCCGCTTCGACGAGCACGCCAAGGCCGAGCAGGTCGGCCGGGGCATCGCCGCCTCGCCGGGCGCGGCCGTCGGCAAGGCGGTCTTCGACTCCTACACCGCCGTCAAGTGGTCCCGCTCCGGGGAGAAGGTCATCCTGGTCCGCCGCGAGACCAACCCCGACGACCTCGACGGCATGATCGCGGCCGAGGGCATCCTCACCTCCCGCGGCGGCAAGACCTCCCACGCGGCCGTCGTCGCGCGCGGCATGGGCAAGACCTGTGTCTGCGGCGCCGAGGACCTGGAGGTCGACACCAAGCGGCGCCGGATGACGGTACCGGGCGGGCACGTCGTCGAGGAGGGCGACGTGATCTCCATCGACGGCTCCAGCGGCAAGGTCTACCTGGGCGAGGTCCCGGTGGTGCCCTCCCCGGTCGTGGAGTACTTCGAGGGCCGGATGCACGCGGGCGCCCACGACGCCGACGAACTCGTCGAGGCCGTGCACCGGATCATGGCCTTCGCCGACCGCAAGCGCCGGCTGCGGGTGCGGGCCAACGCGGACAACGCCGAGGACGCGCTGCGCGCCCGTCGCTTCGGAGCGCAGGGCATCGGGCTGTGCCGCACCGAGCACATGTTCCTCGGCGACCGCCGGGAGCTGGTCGAGCGCCTCATCCTGGCCGACACGCAGGAGGAGCGCGAGGAGAGCCTGAAGGCGCTGCTCCCGATGCAGAAGCAGGACTTCGTGGAGCTGTTCTCCGCGATGGACGGCCTCCCGGTGACGATCCGCCTCCTGGACCCGCCGCTGCACGAGTTCCTCCCCGACATCACGGAGCTCTCGGTCCGCGTGGCCCTCGCCGAGTCCCGGCAGGAGCCGCACGAGAACGAGCTGCGCCTGCTCCAGGCCGTCCACCGGCTGCACGAGCAGAACCCGATGCTGGGCTTGCGCGGTGTCCGGCTCGGCCTGGTCATCCCCGGCCTGTTCACGATGCAGGTCCGCGCGATCGCCGAGGCCGCGGCCGAGCGCATGAACGCCAAGGGCGACCCGCGCGCGGAGATCATGATCCCGCTCGTCGGCACCGTCCAGGAGCTGGAGATCGTCCGCGAGGAGGCCGACCGGGTCGTCGCCGAGGTCGAGGCCGCCACGGGCACCCGGCTGAAGCTCGCGATCGGCACGATGATCGAGCTGCCGCGTGCCGCGCTGACCGCCGGCCAGATCGCCGAGGCGGCGGAGTTCTTCTCCTTCGGCACCAACGACCTCACCCAGACGGTGTGGGGCTTCAGCCGGGACGACGTCGAGGCCTCGTTCTTCACGGCGTACCTGGAGAAGGGCATCTTCGGGGTGTCGCCGTTCGAGACGATCGACAAGGACGGCGTCGGCTCCCTGGTCAAGGCCGCGGCGAAGGCGGGCCGCGAGACCCGTCCCGACCTGAAGCTCGGCGTCTGCGGTGAGCACGGCGGCGACCCCGAGTCGGTCCACTTCTTCCACGAGGCCGGGCTCGACTACGTCTCCTGCTCCCCGTTCCGCATCCCGGTCGCCCGCCTGGAGGCGGGCCGCGCGGCCACCCAGTCGGCGGGCAGCGACCACCGCTGACCCACCGGGAAGGCCCCGGAGCCGCCGCTTGTCACCCGACCCTCACCGATCGGCGGCGGCTCCGGCGCACCAGAAGGGAGGGGCGGCACCCTGTGCGGGGGTGCCGTCCCTCCTGCCGTCGGTCCTCAGGGGACTCCCGCCACCGGCCGGGGGCGGTCAGGCCGGGGGCGGTGGCGGGAACAGCAGGATGACGGTGACGTGCGGTCCGTCGTCGGGGTGGTCCTCGGTCCTGAAGTGGATCAGCCTGGCCATGGCGAGCTGGTGCAGGGCCATGCGTACGGCCTCGGGCTGGACTCCGAGGGCGCGGGCGGCGGGGTCGACCGGAAAGCGGACCGTGCGGGCGAGGTGGACCTGGCGCGGATCGGCCGCGAGGTCCACCAGGAGCCCGGCCATCACCGCCCCGTGGGTGACCTGTCGGGCTCGAAGCACCCAGCCGAGTATCCAGCTCTCGGTCGAAGGGGCGTTCACGTCCACATCCACCTCGCTCCTGCCGGGCCCCGCCCCCAGCTTGCGCGACACCGCCGCCGGCCACGACGCGGTGAGGCCGAACGGTGGTGGGTCCAGCCGGTGTGCCGGATGTTCCCGGTCGACGCGCGCCCTCAACGGCTGCTCCCATGCGAAGCCGCGGCATCCGGTGCGGGCTGTGAGGGGCGGCAGATCCCGGTCCCCTGTTCATGGGGTCGGTCCGGTGCCGCCCCTCCTTTCCGCTCAGAAGGTGCCGTCGGTGTTGACCGGCCCCACCTGGAAGACGCCGGAACAGGTCTTCCAGCCGGCCGGAACGAGGACCGCCTTGGTGGAGGCCGGCGGATAGACCCTGAGGTAGCTGCCGGTACGCAGGCACGGACCGCCGACGGGACCGTTGGTGGTGCGGACGACCGCCGACGCGGAGTGGGCGGGGGCGAGGGCGACCGTGGAGTAGGACGAGCCGCTGTGGGTGGCGGCCGGCCCGATCTGCCGGTGCGCGGAGTCGAGGACGCTGACGCCCGGGTAGCCGCGCAGGGCGCAGCCGGTGGTGCTGGTGTTGGTGAACCGGACCGGCCAGTAGAGCGAGCCCGCCGCGCCCTCCTTGCGGCCCATGGAGAGGTACAGGTCATTCACGGTGCAGGTACGCGTGCCGCTCGACGCCTGCTGCGCCTGAGCCGCCGTCGTCACGCCCCAGGTGACCCCCGCCGCCGCGAGGACGGTGGTCACAGAGACGGCGATGCCGCGCCGGGTGAGGTGGGAAGAGTGCAGAGCCATGGCGCATCCGCCTCCATCTGGGCGAATGGGTGGATTGGGTCGCAATGTTGGACGCGGCTGCGGCGGAAATGGTTGTACGGGGCGCACGCCGGCCGGCGCGTGACGTACGGGGACGCGCCGGCCGACTCACGGGGCAGGGACGGCGCTCCTCACCGGTTGCCGGACCGGGCGAGAACCGTGCGCGCGTTGCGGACCAGCCGCGTGTCGTGTGCCTTCTGCGCCTCCAGCCGCTGCTTGTGGGAGGCGATCTCCTTCCTCTGGTAGGCGACCTCCGCCCCGTGCCAGACGTCCACGAGACGACTGCTCTTCTTGCACCCTACGTACCGGACGATCGCGGCCCCGCCACAGCGAGCACGACTTCCAGAACACTCTCGACGTGAACGACGGCGATTCCATCCCGCCGAAGGCCCACGCCGAGTCGACCATGTGGTGGTCGGTGCTCGATTCCGTGGTGAAGGACGATTCCACGCGCTTCACGAGCTTCAAGATCACCACAAGGCTGGAGTACCGCACGGACAAGGCGGCGGCGGACAACGTCGTCACATCGAAGACGTGCGACTGGACCAAGATCGTCAATGACAACCTCGAGTGGCACACCGACGCCCCGGCCAATACCTGCGCCACATCGAACCAGACGTACCTGAAGGAGCTGTACTGGTCGGCGGACTGCACAGTCGTCTACGACATCACGGGTGACGGCAAGGGAGCGATCACGAAGAAGCTGAACGGCTCTCCGCTGGGCCACGGCTGATCCGGCTCCGTCGCCCACGCGAGTGCGCGCCACACCGAGCTCCGCTCGGGGTGTGGTCATGGACCTCATGATCCCCGGAGGACATCCTTGGGGTCAGAGGTTTCCGGCACTCACGGTAAGGACCCGATCATGCCCGCCTGGACCGTCGACCGTATCCCCGACCAGACCGGCCGCACCGCTGTCGTCACCGGCGCCAACAGCGGCCTCGGGTACGTCACCGCGCGGGAGCTCGCGCGCCGGGGGGCCCGGGTGGTGCTCGCCTGCCGGAGCGAGGCGCGGGGGAACGCGGCGGCCGACCGGATCGTGGCCGAAGTGCCCAAGGCGCGGGCCGAGTTCATGCGGCTCGACCTCGCAGACCTGGCGTCCGTACGGGAGTTCGCGGAACGGCTGCCGTACGAGCGGGTCGACCTGCTCGTCAACAACGCCGGAGTGATAGGGCTCCCGTACGGGACCACGGCCGACGGCTTCGAGACCCAGTTCGGCGTCAATCATCTGGGGCACTTCGCCCTCACCGGTCTGCTGCTGCCCACGCTGCTCGCCACGCCCGGCGCCCGGATCGTGACCGTGTCCAGCGTGATGCACACCCTGGCCAACATCGATCCCTCCGACCTGAACAGCGCGCGCCGCTACCGGCGCTGGGTCGCCTATGCCCGGTCCAAGACCGCCAACCTGCTCTTCACCCACGAGCTGGCCCGGCGGCTGGCGGCCTACGGGGCGGACGTGGTGGCAGCCGCGGCCCATCCCGGCTACGCCGCCACCAACCTCCAGACCGCCGGCCTCCGGGCCGAGGGGCGCCGGGCCGTCGAGCGGCTGGTGGAGCTCGGCAACCGGGTCGTCGCCCAGACGGCCGACGCGGGGGCCCTGCCGGCGCTGTACGCGGCGACCGCCCCCGACGTACGGCCCGACGCCTTCGTCGGCCCGTCCTTCGCGATGTGGAGGGGCGCGCCGGCCCTGTCATGGCGAGCGCCGTGGACGCTCAACGACGCGATGGGGGAGCGGCTCTGGACGGAGTCCGAACGGCTGACGGGCGTCACGTACGACGCGCTGAAGCAGCGACGCTCCTTTTCCTGACCGATCGGTCCAGTACCGGTGTCAGTCGAGCAGGGCCAGCGCCTGCTCCGCCGCGTCCCGCACCCGGGCCGGGTCCGCCGACGCCTTGCCGACCACCCGCAGGCCCTGCATCAGCACCAGCAGCATCCGGGAGAGGGTGAGCGGATCGCGGTCGGCGGCCAGTTCTCCCTGTGCCTGGGCGCGTACCAGTGCCGAGCGCAGCAGGGTCTCCATCTGGTCCCAGCCGAGCTCCACGCGGCGGGCCGCCGCCGGGTCGTGCGGGGCCAGTTCGGCCGCCGTGTTGGTGACGAAGCAGCCGCGCAGCCGTCGCTCCTCGGCGGCCGCCTCCGCCGCGAAACGCCGTACGACGCTCCGCACGGCGGGCAGTGCCGGGCCCGGCTGCGACAGTTCCCGCAGCAGTGGTCCGTCACAGCCCTGCTGATAGCGCTCCAGCGCCTTCAGATACAGCTCGTGCTTGTTGCCGAAGGTCGCGTAGATACTGGCCCGTCCGATGCCCAGGTGCTCCACCAGGTCAGACATCGACGTCGCCTCGTACCCCCGCCGCCAGAACATCTCCAGGGCCGACTGCAGCGCGGCGTCCGGGTCGAACTCCTTGGTCCTCGCCATGCAGCGCACCCTAAGGTTTCCGGAACGACCGGTCAATCAGCGCCGGCCCGCCCGCCGTGACCGCCGCGATCAGGCGTTCCTGGCGGGAGCCGTCCCGGCCGCCGCGCGCGGGCGGCGCGCGCCGGCCAGGACGTGAGGGTCAGTTGGCGCGCACCTCGTACGCGGCGACCGTCACCGACTCGTCGTCCAGGCACTGCCCGGTGACCAGGTCGAACCGCTGCTTCAGCAGGGGCGAGGCGACGAACGGCCGGCCCCGGTCGGTGCCGGTCAGGCCGCGGGAGAGGACGGCCGCGCCGACGAACGGGTCGCGGTTGTCGATGCCGTACAACTGGCCGTTACGGTCGCGGAACAGGGCGACCTGGCGGCCGTCCGGCAGCAGCGCGGCCACCCCGCGGCCGGGGGTCAGGGTGTTGAGGTCGCAGACCGTGAACCACTCGTCGGTCTCGGAGTCCAGCTGGAGCTGGACCTTCAGGTCGGTGGTCTCGGGTGCCAGGGTCATCGCTGGGCGCTTCCTTCCAGAATGTCTTCGGTGGGGCGCATGCCGATGGAGAGCAGCGGCAGGTCCGGCTTGATCTGGTCGCGTTCGGGGACGAAGCCGACGACCGGGTCGGGGGTGTCCGGGGCGTTCACGAAGGACACGAACCGGGCCAGCTTCTCGGGGTCGTTGATGGTCTCGGCCCACTCGTCGCGGTAGTTGCCGACGTGCGCGGCCATCAGCGACTCCAGCTCGGCGCAGATGCCGAGCGAGTCGTGCACCACGACGTCCCGTACGTGGTCCAGGCCGCCGGGGAGCCGCTCCAGCCAGGTCGAGGTGCGCTCCAGACGGTCGGCGGTTCGGATGTAGAACATCAGGAACCGGTCGATCAGACGGACCAGTTCGGCGTCGGACAGGTCCTGGGCCAGCAGGTCCGCGTGGCGCGGGGTCGCACCGCCGTTGCCGCCGACGTACAGGTTCCAGCCGTTCGAGGTGGCGATGACGCCGAAGTCCTTCGACTGGGCCTCCGCGCACTCGCGGGCGCACCCCGACACGGCGGACTTCAGCTTGTGCGGGGAACGCAGCCCCCGGTAGCGCAGCTCCAGGTCGATCGCCATCCGGACCGAGTCCTGCACGCCGTAGCGGCACCAGGTCTGCCCCACGCAGGACTTCACCGTGCGCAGCGACTTGCCGTAGGCGTGCCCGGACTCGAAGCCGGCGTCGACCAGCCGGGCCCAGATCAGCGGGAGCTGCTCGACGCGGGCGCCGAACATGTCGATCCGCTGACCGCCGGTGATCTTCGTGTAGAGGCCGAAGTCCCGCGCGATCTCACCGATCACGATCAGCTTCTCCGGGGCGATCTCACCGCCGGGGATGCGCGGCACGACCGAGTACGAGCCGTTCTTCTGCAGGTTGGCGAGGAAGTGGTCGTTGCTGTCCTGCAGGGCCGCCTGCTCGCCGTCCAGGACGTAGCCGCTCGCGCCGATCGCCGGGGCGAGGGAGGCGATGATCGAGGCCACCGCCGGCTTGCAGACCTCGCAGCCGTCACCGCCCCGGGCGCCGTCACGGCCGTACCGGTCGAGCAGGTCCTGGTACGAGGTGACGCGCAGGGCGAGGACGATCTCGTACAGCTCCTCGCGGGTCTGGGAGAAGCAGCCGCACAGGCCCTTGTCGACCTCGACGCCGTTCGCCTCCAGTTCGGCGGTGACGAGCTGGCCCAGCACCTTCACGCAACTGCCGCAGCCCGTACCCGCCTTGGTGCACTTCTTCACCTCCGGCACCGTGGTGCACCGGTGCTCGGTGACCGCGCCGCGGATCGTGCCCTTGCTGACGTTGTGGCAGGAGCAGATGACCGCCTCGTCCGGGAGGGCGGACGGGCCGAGCTGGGCGCCTCCACCGGACCCCGCGGGCAGCACCAGGGACTCCGGCGCGATCGGCGGCACCGAACCGGTCAGCGCGCGCAACGTGCCGTACGCGTCCGCGTCACCGACCAGGATGCCGCCGAGCAGCGTGCCGTCCCGGCCGATGACCAGCTTCTTGTACAGGCCGGCCCGGGAGTCGGAGTAGACGACGTCCAGGCAGTCCTCGGCGGTGCCGTGCGCGTCACCGAAGGAGGCCACGTCCACACCGAGCAGCTTCAGCTTGGTGGACAGGTCGGCGCCGGTGAACCTCAACTGCTCGGTGTCGTCCTCGGCGATGGTCGCGGCGGCCGTCTCGGCCTGCTCGTAACCCGGCGCCACCAGGCCGTACACCCGGCCGTCGGAGGCCAGCGCGCACTCGCCGATCGCGAACACGTGCGGGTCGCCGACCGTGCGGCACTGCTCGTCCACCGTGATGCCGCCACGCTCGCCGACCGCCAGTCCGCAGTCGCGGGCGAGCTGGTCGCGCGGGCGGACTCCGGCGCTGAACACCACCAGGTCGGTGGCGAGTTCGGAACCGTCGGACAGCTTCATACCGGTGACCGCACCGGAGCCGTCGACGACGATCTCCTGCGTGCCCACCCCGGTGTGCACGGTCAGGCCCATGTCCTCGATGGTGCGCAGCAGCGCGGCGCCACCGCCGTCGTCGACCTGCACGGGCATCAGACGCGGCGCGAACTCCACGATGTGGGAGGTGAGTCCGAGACCCTTCAGCGCACCGGCCGCCTCAAGACCGAGCAGACCACCACCGACCACGGCGCCCACCCGGGCCCTCTTCTTCGCGTACGCCTCGATCGCGAGCAGGTCCTCGATCGTGCGGTAGACGAAACAGCCCTCGGCGTCCTTGTTCGGGACCGGCGGCACGAACGGGTAGGAGCCGGTGGCGAGGACGAGGGTGTCGTACGCGAAGACCTGACCGGACCTGGCCGTGACCTTCATCGCCGCCCGGTCGATGGTCTCCGCGGGGTCGCCCACGTACAGCTCGATGCCGTGGTCGTTGATGAACTCCATGTCCGTCATGGACAGTTCCTCGGGCGTCCGGCCCGAGAAGTACGAGGTGAGCTGCACGCGGTCGTACGCCGGACGCGGCTCCTCGCAGAGCACGACCACGCGGTGCGTGGCGGTCAGGCCGCGCTCGGCGAGCGCTTCGAGGAAGCGCTGGCCGACCATGCCGTGGCCGACGAGCACGATCGTGGGGTTCGCCCCCGGGGCGGCGGTCATCAGGAGCCTCCATCGTTGGTGAGCAGGTGGAGCAGGGGGCCGCCGTCCATGGGGAGCGGCTCTGCTCCCTCCCAGGCGCGGGCGAGTGCGCCGACGGTGCCGAGTTCGCCGACCAGGACCCCGCCGACCAGGCGGTCGTCGCGGACGACGACCTTGCGGTAGGTGCCCCGGGTCGCGTCGGCGAGCTGTACGACGTCGTCGCCGGGGAGCGGCTCGGGCTCCCCGAAGGCGGCGAGGTCGAAGGGGGAGTTTGGGCCGGTCAGGGTCAGCCGGGTCAGGGAACGGGTGCCGGTGTAGCGGGTGCCGGCGCGCCCGGCGAGCAACTCGGCCAGCGCATCGGCCTGTTCCAGGGCGGGCGTGGCGAGGCCGTACACCGTGCCGTCGTGCTGGGCACAGTCGCCGACCGCGTGGATGTGCGGGTCGGAGGTGCGCAGTTGGTCGTCGACCAGGATGCCCTTGTGGACGGCGAGTCCGGCGTCCTCGGCGAGACCGGTACGCGGGTGCACCCCGCAGGCCAGGACCACGAGGTCGGCCCCGAGGGCGTAGCCGTCGGCCATCTCCACCGAGCGGACCGCGCCGGCGACCGAGCGCACGTCCCGCACCCGGCACTCGGTGTGCACCTCGACACCCAGGTCCTCCAGATGGCGCCGGACGAGCTTCGAGGCGGCCGGGTCGAGCTGACGTTCCATCAGCCGCGCGCCCTGCTGGGCGAGGACGACCTGCGCGCCGCGCACCGCCAGCGCCCGCGCCGCGGACACCCCGAGCAGTCCACCGCCGACGACGACCGCCCGCACACCCGGCCGGACCGCCTTGGACAGGCCCAGGCAGTCGTCCATGGTGCGGAACGCGTGCACGCCCTCGGGGGGCTCGTGGCCCGGGGTGAACAGGCCGCGCAGCGGTGGGAGTACGGGGTTGGAGCCGGTGGCCAGGACCAGCGTGTCGTAGGCGATCGCCGAACCGTCCGCGCACCGCACCCGACGAGCGGCGCGGTCGATGCCGACGACCCGGGCGCGCACCATGCCGTCGGGCGCCGGGAGCGCGATCACCTCGGGGGCGTAACGGCCGGCCAGCACCTCGGCGAGCAGCACCCGGTTGTACGGGCGGTGCTCCTCCTCGCCGACCAGCAGCGCGGGCGTGCCGAGCTCACCGAGCCGCCGGGCGAGCCGTACGCCCGCGAGGCCGGCGCCGATCACCACCACACGCGTATTCGAGGTCATGTGGTCGAGCGTGCGGTGTGGACGTTACCCGGCCGCATCGCATCTGTTTCCCGTGAGGAACGCTGCCCTCAGCGAGGACGGGGAGGGGGTGTGAGGGCCTTGACCGAGGACCGGAAAGGGGCTGTGAGGTGGTGCTCAGGGTGGGGCTGGCCGAACCCCCGGGTTCCGTGCAGGCACCATCGTGCACCACGGACGCGGGCGGCAGCCTGGAAGGGACCGGATCACCGCAGCCCACCGTCAGGGGGACCCACATGGACAGCACCTCGACCGCCATCAGGCGGGACACCGCCGCCGTACTGGTCTGGCGCATCACCCGCGAGCCCTTCACCACCGGCACCTGGCGCCGGGCCGGCTACGCGCTGCTCGCCCTGCCGGTCGGTGTGGCGTGCGTTCCGCTGTCGCTGCTGGGAGCCCCGACGGGACGGTGGCAGCGGGCGCTGGTGCGGCGCTTCCTGGGCACAGACCTGCCGCCGTCCACCCGGACCGGCGGGCTGCCGCACGCGCTGGCCGCGACCCCGCTCAACCTCCTCGCCGCGTTCGTCACGGTGTACGGCTGGTCGCTGGTCCCCATGAACCTCGGCTGGCCGCTGCGCGCCGGGTCGGACTACTCCGACGCCTGGGGCGGACCGACCTTCGCCGGGGCGTGGGCGTTCCACGCGGTCGTCGGGGGCGTCGGGTTCGGGCTGCTGATGCCCTGGCTGGGGCGGGGCCTGGCGGCTCTCCAGATCCGCGTCGCCAAGTCGCTCCTCGCCTAGGCAAGGTCACTCCTCCCCTAGGTTGGCCCCATGCCCGAGCCGATGACCGAGCGCCTCCGCTCCCGCGCCGTCGCCACCTTCGGCCCGCGCGCCCTGGCCGCGCTGCTGTACGGAATCCTCTCCTTCCCACTCGCGCTCGTCGGGTGCTGGCTGACCCTGGTCGGACTGCTTTTCGGCGGGCTGCTGTCGGTGACGACGCTCGGACTGTGGCTGGTGGCGGGAACGGTGCGCGGGGCTCTGGCACTGGGGACGCTGCAGCGGACGCTGGCCCGGTGGCTGCTGGCGGTGGAGATCGAGGCACCGGCGCTGCCCGCGGGGGCGGGGGCGCTGGCGTGGCGGCGGGCCGTACTGCGGGACCGGGCGGGGTGGCGGGCCGTCGGCTGTGCCGTGGTGGCTCCCTGCACAGCGGTTCTGGCGTACGTCGCCGCCGCCATCGGATACGTCTACGGCACCCTGTTCACCCTGCACCCGCTGGTCGCCCGCTGGAACCAGCGCGCCGTTCACGAGCCCGACGGCACCGTACGCCATGTGTCCCTGGAGTTCTTCGGCCACCAGCTCGACACCTGGCCGCGCTGGTTGATCCCGTTCACAGCGGGACTGCTGTTGCTGGCCGTGGCCCCGCACCTCCTGCGGCACGCCCTCGGGCCCCACCGCGCCGTGCTGACCGCGCTGCTGGGGCCCGACGCCGCCGACCGCCGTATCCGCACCCTGGAGGAGACCCGCGCACACGCCGTCGAGGACGCCGCCGCCACCCTGCGCCGTGTCGAACGCGACCTGCACGACGGCACGCAGGCTCGCCTGGTCGGCCTCGCCATGCACCTCACCGTGATCCGTGAACTGATCACCGCCGGCGCCGCCCCCGACCGAATCCTCGCCGTCGTCGACACCGCACAGGGCAACGCCACCCAGGCCATCGCCGACCTCCGCCACCTGGTCAAGGGCATCCACCCGCCCGTACTCGACCAGGGCCTGCCCGCTGCCCTCGCCACCCTCGCCGCCGACAGCGCCCTGCCCGTCACCCTCACCACCGCCGTCGACGACCGGCCCAGCCCCGCTCTCGAGTCCATCGCCTACTTCTGCGCCGCCGAACTCCTCGCCAACGCCGCCAAGCACAGCGGGGCGAGCGGTGTCACGGTCGACGTCACCGCCCGCGGCGGACTGCTCCGCCTGCGGGTCATCGACGACGGCCGCGGTGGCGCCGTGATCGGCGCGGGTTCCGGCCTCACCGGCCTGCTGGCCCGCGTCCGCACCGTCGACGGTGCACTGACCAGTGACAGCCCGCCCGGAGGGCCTACGGTGGTCACCGTCGAACTGCCCGTGTGACGGCGACACCGCCTCGCCGGGCCCGGCCCGGAGGAGGGGCATGCGCGTCGTCATCGCCGAGGACTCGGCCCTGTTGCGCGACGGCCTCGTACAACTGCTCGGGCTGCGCCAGGTGGAGGTCGCCGCGGCCGTCGGGGACGCCGAGGCGCTGCTGGCGGCCGTCGCCGAGCACGCCCCCGACGTCGCCGTCATCGACATCCGGCTGCCGCCCACCCAGTCCGACGAGGGCGTTAGGGCCGCCCTCCGGCTGCGCGCCGAGCACCCGGGCACCGGCATCCTGCTCTTCTCCCAGTACGTGGAGACGACGTACGCGGCCCGGCTGCTCGGCGATCCGGCGGGGTTCGGCTACCTGCTCAAGGAACGAGTCGTCGACATCGACGAGTTCGTCGGCGCGCTGGAACGGGTCGCGGGCGGTGGCACCGCGCTCGATCCCGAGGTGGTCGCGCAGTTCTTCGGCGCGAGCCGCCGGACCACCGCCCTCGACACGCTCACGCGCCGCGAACGCGAGGTGCTCGCCCTGATGGCCGAGGGCCGCACCAACCAGGCCATCGCCGCCGCCTTCACCGTCTCCGACCGCGCCGTGGAGAAGCACATCGCCAACATCTTCGCCAAACTCGACCTGCCCCCCTCGGAGACCGGACACCGGCGGGTGCTGGCGGTGCTGCGTCATCTGGAGAGCGCACGGGGCCCGGGCCCACGCCCCGGCCCTGACGGCTCACCGAGGCTCTGACCGATCCGCATCACGTTCCGACGGTCCGCATCGCGTCCTGCCCGATCCGCATCGCGTCCCGACGGCTGCCCGTCACGCCTGACGGCTTCCCGTCAGATGGGCGAACACGACCACGTTCCCCTGATACCCGGTGAGCTTGGAGTAGCCCCCGCCGCAGGTGATCACCCGCAGCTCCGGGCGCTTCGCCGGGCCGTACACCTTCTTGTCGGGGAAGTCGTGCGCCGAGTACACCTCCACCGCGTCCACGGTGAACACCGCGACGCTCCCGTCCTGCCGGTCGACCTCGATCACGGCGCCGCGCCTGAGACCGCCGAGGTCGTAGAAGACGGCGGGGCCCTCGGTGTTGTCGACGTGCCCGGCGACGATCGCGGTGCCCCGCTCACCCGGGGTGATGCCCGCCTCGTACCAGCCGGCGAGGTTCTTGTTCCCCGCGGGCGGTACGTCCAGGCTGCCGGAGCTCGTCAGCCCCAGCCCCATCAGCGGGGCGTTCACCCGGATCGCGGGGATGCGGATCCGGGTGGGCGGCGAGGGCGCCAGCGCGGGTGACCCGAGCCGCTCCTCGGCCGGCTCGGGACGGCCCTCGGCGGCGGACGGCTGCGGCGGGGCGTGCGTCGCGGAGCCGGTGCCCAGCAGCCACACTCCGGAACCCAGGGCGACCACGGTGACGGCGGCTATGGCGGTGTCGCCGATCCTGCGCATGCGACCCCTTCCCGGAGCCGGGCCCCTTCCCGGAGCCGGGCCCCTTTATGAAGAACCCGTTCCCCTCCGGGCCGCGAGGGGCATCGGACCCGGAGGGGACGGGAGTTGCGGTACCGACCGACGGACAGCGGAGGGTGTCCGTCAGATCCCGTCGCCTCTCGCCCGGCGATGCAGGAGCCAGGTACCGCCCGCGGCGGCGACGGCCAGAGCCGCCACACCCGCCGTGGTATGCACGGGGTCGGGCCCGAGTGCGCCACCGACCCCCGTCTTCACACTTCCGCGCGGCTCCACCTGCTCGCGCGCCGCCGCCCCCGCCGTCGTCAGCGTCACCACCAGGTCGCCCGTCACCCGCTTGTCGCCCTCCGCGCACCGAGCGACGATCTCGTACGTCCCCGGCTGCGCGCTCGGCGGCACCCGGAACTCCCCGGATGCCTCGCCCTGCTGCGTCCCGGGCGCCAGCGTGAACGTCCCGGCGCCCACCGCCGTGGCGTCCCCGGCCGCCGTACCCCTGCCCGGGCAGGCCGCCGTCTTCACCGTGACCGTGTCGCCGGGCACCACGCCGGCCGGGGACACCTGCAGGCCGCCGCCGTCCGCGCGCGCGGGCGCGGTGGCCAGACCGGCGGCGGTGACGGCGAGCGCGGTACCGGTCAGCAGACGGGCGGTGCGACGCATGGTGCTCCTCGAGCTCGTCCGACTCGTTGACGTGCTCTTCCGAGGTAAGTGGCACATCGCCGTGCGCGCTTGTCGAACGGGATGCCGGGGATGGGATGAACGGGTGTCCCCACCCGGCCCCTCAGACGGTGTTCCGCCAGGTCAAGCCCCGGCGAGCGGCCCGACGGAAGAACACCCGAACGGCCGGGCGGGCCGGGTGAACGTCCTTCCTCGGCCAGGGGCGGGGCCGTGCCGGAGTGCGGGGGGCGTCGACTCCACCGAAGGTGATCAACAAGACGGCGCAGGCGTGACTCCAGCAGTTCGAACCGCCCCAGCCCTGAGGTCTTGCTGCGCCCCGGTCACCGAGGTTGGGGCCCAGCTGAGCCGACACCTTGCTGGCCGCAGGCAGCTGTACCGGAATCGGCTTCCTGACGTTCAGTAACACGGCGGCCCCGCATGACGGCGCGGCCGCCACAACAAGACCTCAGGGGGACCATGACCAACGTCCTTCGTGGTCGAGATCGACTCCGCGCCGAACGCGGCCTCCGCCCAGAAGCTTGTCTTCGCCCGCGACGCCGGCGCCTTCCCGTTGTGGGTCCGCTTCGGCAAGGGCGGCGTCGCGACCATCGACGGCGTGGTAGTCCTCGACATCCGTGATGCCGTGTGGGGCGTGTGCAAGGCGGGCGCCTGACGGCGCCCGTGCTACGGAGGGCCGTCGATCCCGGAGTAGGTGCTGTCGGCCGGTAGCCCATTCGGACACCGGTCCTACAAGGAGTGTCCGCTGCTCAGCGGGAGTGGTTCGCCAGGGACAGCAGAAGGTGCGCTGTCTCGGGGCGCAGATGGTCGGAGTGGGCGCCGGCGGGACCGTTGCCGTGCACGAACACCTCGCTTGCGTCGACGCTCACGAAGCGATGGTCGAGGTCGGTGAGGGGGTAGGGCTGCCGGGGCGGCAGCATCTGTATGGCGGAGACGGGCGAGGGTGCTGTACCGATGCCTGCGTAGCCGATGCCGGCCCGCTTCTCCGCCCGGAGGTGCCAGAAGCCGGTCGCGCGGTCGTGTTGGGAGTAGGTGGCGACGACCGGCCCGCGCAGTGGTGCCTGGGCCAGCGCGGTGAAGCGGGACGCGAAGGCGTCTCGAGGGGCTGCCATCTGCAGCAGCAACATGGAGTCGACGGTGAAGGGTCGCCCGTGGGGCTCGGGCGTATTCCACCCCAGGGTGAGCGGCTCTTGGCCGGCTGCCCACTGCACGGCTTCGCAGAGCAGCCGGCAGCCGAAGGAGTGGCCGATCAGGTGCAGGTACTGGCCGTGACGGTTGGCGAGGACGGGCGGTGCGGCGGGGTCGGTGCGGCGGGCGTCCAGGTATCCGAGGAGACGGCCGATGACGTGTGAGGCGTGGCCCTTGGTACTCATGGTGTGGGCACGGTCTCGGATGCTGCGGTAACCGCCGAGGGACGGGCGGGAACGGGAGGGCCAGCGGATCAGGACGGTCCAGGGCCGCCAGGGTTTGAGGTTCGGGTAGGGGCCGTGGTCGTACTCATCCGTGATCAGGGTGAGGAGCCGGTGGACCGTGGCGAGCGCGGACTCGGGCTTCGTCTGCCAGCCGTGGGCGTAGACCAGAAGGTCTGTGGCCCAGTCCGGTGGAGTGAGCGATGCGGCGAAATGGTCGTCGAGGCGGTGCTCCGGGACGGGACGCGGGCCGGTGCGGGTTTCCCGCAGGAGCCAGCCGGTGGGATCCAGATCGAGGACGGCCGGCGTCACAGCGCACGCTCCATGCGGCTGTCCATGCCGCAGTGCAGCGTGTAGGCGAGTGCGAGCGGGTTGCGGTGGGTGTCCGCGAAATGGCGTACCAGGGCATGCGCGATGGCCCCTGCGGTGTCCTGGCCGCTCAGGTACCGCGTCACGTACTGCAGTGCGTACTCGGCCGCGAAGAGCTGCGGCATTTCGATCTGCGGCCCTAGCACTCCGGCGGCGCCCGCCTGGATGAGAGCGCCGCCCAGGTGGGCCAGTTCGGCGGTACCCGGCATTCCGCCGTAGCAGGCGTTGAGCAGGACGAGTGGGTGCCGGTGCAGCACGGTGTCCACGTGCGCGGCGCAACGGGCCAGTACGGTCTGTGCGTCGATGTCGTGTCCGTCGCTCAACTGCACCACGAGGAAGGGTGAGTCGGTGGCTTCGGCCCGGAAATGGCCGTGACACCAGAAGTACATGAACTGCTCGTCCAGCTTTCCCCTCGCGATGTCGTCGACCAGTTCCTGACGGCTGCGGCGCTCATGGAACGTCGTGTCCTTGGCTAGGAGGGCCGCCACCTGTGCCGCTTTGGTCCTGCCCGCTACGTCGAGTTCCGTGTCGTGGTTCAGGCTCACGCAGGGTTGACCCGGCAGCGGTGCGGGCGCCCGGGAATCCGGGAGCTCCGGGTAGTAGCCGCCGGTCTGCTCGATCTGGTGGCGATGGCCGAGGAAGCGCCCGAAGAGGCCGTCGAGTCCGGTATGACGAGGCGTGCTCCAGGGCAGACAGAGCAGGGACCAGGGCAGGTACAGCACATCGGAGTCGAAGCGGATGCGCAGGTTCTCGCGGAATAGCACCTCGGTCAGTACCTGACGCACCCGTGAGACAGAGCGGTCCCTGCCTCCGAGGAGTACGTCGAACAGTAAATGGGCGCCTTGAGCGGCCAGTTCGTCGAGTACCGAGTGCAGTTCGGCCTCGGGTTCGCCGCTGAGGTCTACCTGGATGGCGTACGGGAATTCGGGGCGACCGGCAACAGGTGGCTCCTGTCGGGTCCGCGGCCGGGCGTCGACGAACTCCGTCTTCCAGCGCCGTCGCAGGCGGCTGCCCAGACTGCGTACCGTCGCCTGTTTCACGCTCAGCACCGCGCAGGGGTCGCCGTGCGGTGAGGTTGGTACAGCAGGGCCATACAGGCGAACGAAGATCCCCTCCACGCCGTACTGGTTCAGCGCGACGACGAGGTCGGGGTGGTGTGTGGTTGGGGCGGGGGAGCGGGTGTAGTCATGGCTGGGGTTCTGCAGGACGTCGGTGTCGAGGTCGCGGGCCATGCGGTCACTCCCCTTCTGCACGCAGGGCAAAGGGGGCTGCGCTGGACGGGAGTTCCCCTGGTGTAGTGACGCGGACCGTTGTCTCGACCTGCTGGAGAACGGTCCCGGTGTGCCGGTCCTGGACGGCGACGCGAATCCGGTGTGTACCGGCCTGGTCGGGAATGAAGAGCACCTCGGCAGCGCCGCCGTCCCCCGAGGGGAAAGGCCGTAAAGAGACGTTGACCGGTTTGATCTCCGCCGGGGTGAGAGGGGTGGCGAAGGCGGTGAGCTCGGGACGGTCGGCACCCGGCTGCGCCCACGGGTGCTGCGGACCTGGCTGAAGTCGCAACTGGATACGTGCGGGGGCCCCCGAGACCAGGTGGTCGTCCACCAAGGTCAGAAACAGATGGCAGCCGGCGGGAGAAAGGTGCGCGGGGAAAGCTCGAGGGGTGGCCAGGCGCTCGGGCCCTGTCGCAGCCCACAGCTCGTTGAACTGGTTGATGCGGTCCGCGACGTGCTCGGGCTTCGCACGCAGCCGCGTACTGTCCGGGTTGGACTGCAGGTCTGGTGCGGTCTCGTAGCAGATTTCCCCGTCGAAGACGATGAAGTCGTTGATCATGGGGTTCGAGGCCATCAGCGACCGCACGGCGATCCGGGCGTCTATGCCACGCTTGCGGTGGTGCTCGCAGAGTTCTCTGAGAGTGTCAGTTACTTCGTGTGGTTCGTTCACCACGAACAGGCGCCGGATCTCCACGCCGCGCTGCTTCACGGCCTTCTCCTGCGCGGCTAGATACCGCAATGCGGGCCCGCTGTGCCAGAAGTCCCGGTCCACGGAGGTACTCGTGGCGTCGAGGGTCATCTTGACGCACTCGGTGAGGCTAAGCAGCCAGTCGTGGTTCTCACCCGGGCAGTCTGCGCTACCGCTTTCGAGGTCTTTCATCAGTGCGGAGAGGCGGGCCAGCTCCTTCTCAGCGAAGACTTGCACCATGCCGCCGCTCTGTTCACGGACTTTCGTGTAGCCACGGACCAACTGGGTCACGTCGTCCGAGCGGAGCACCGAACCGTCCACATGGCTGAACAGCTCCGTCGCTGCGAGAAGATCGGCGGAGCGCCGCTCAGCCTCCTCGAAACGCTGCGCGAAGTCCAAGAGGTACTGCACGATCAGCGTCGATCCACCGATGAGAACGGACAGAATCAGCTGCCAGGCCTGGTCCGGCTTCTGGTTCAGCACATTCGTCAGGAGGAACGCAGTTCCCCCCGCTACGACCGTGATCAGCATCTTGGCAAACACGTTGCGCTCGTCCCCGCGCCGTGATGCGCTCCGGACCGCTACCCGTCTCGCAGACTTATGACTGTCACTCATCAAGCCCCCCTCACCGAGGCGACGCAGCCACCGCCACCCCCATGACTTCCCCACACAAGCCGGTTCGGCACCATCCCGAGCCGCCAGGCCTGCCAGCCCGCCAGTCGTTCAGGTAGACGAGGACCTGTCTAGTCCGATCTCAGACAAAGGGTGGGTAGTTGAGGCACCCTGCCAAAGCCATCGCAGGCTGTGTCGGCATGCTGCCACACTCGGGGCCCGTGAGCGACAGCTTCGACGACGACATCGCCAGGAGTCTCGACGGCTCCGTCGGCACCCATATGGTGGCCGTCAGCTACGACGTGATGGACGCGGCGACGGCGGTACTTGCGGAGCACCTTCCGACCGAGACGTTGCACGCCATGAAGCTGGCCTGAGGGGAGCACCATCCACGAATGATCCGAGCTTCACGACTACCTGGCTGCCGTCCTCGCTCACAGGGATCGTCTCTAACAGGGCGTCATCCACAGGCCTTGCTTGTTGCTCTCCAGGCCTGCGTCTCTGCTTGAAGACGCGACGTCCTATTCGGCGTCGTCCACGACCTGTTCGGACAGGTGCTGAGCTCTGTGGCATCGGGTAGCCGGTGTTCCGGCACCACGTCGAGCCGTTGATGCACCTCCTCGCGTGCGGTCGGCGAGCAGTGCCCGGGGTACGGTCACGGCGTACTCGGCCCTCGGATAGCTGCTCTCGACCTTCTTTCCGACCAGCACCACCGCCGCCAGGAGCGCGACGATCAGGAGGAAGATCCCACCGATCATCGCGGCCATGAGGCCGACTCGGCTCTTCTCCGGCGGGGGTGGTGGGGGCCAGGCGCCCCAGGGCTGAGGAGGCGTCTGATACGGCTGTGGCGTCGAAGGCATGGACGCGCCAGAACGGTACTGGTCCGCAGCGGCCAAGGCCGAGAAATCCGCCACCTCGCGTACGGGAGACCGGCGCCCCACCAGGGGCGCCGGCCTCACCGCCTCAGTTCACGTTGACCGCGCTCCAAGCCGCCGCCACCGCGTTGTACTCCGTGCTGCCCGCGCCGTAGAGGTCCTTCGCCGCGTTCAGGGTCGCCGTGCGGGCGCCCGCGTAGTTCGTCGAGGACGTCATGTAGACGGTCAGGGCCCGGTACCAGATCTTGCCGAGCTTGTCGCGGCCGATGCCGGTGACCGCCTTGCCGTTGTACGTGGGGGAGTCGTAGCTGACGCCGTTGATGGTCTTCGCGCCGCTGCCCTCAGCGAGGAGGTACGCGAAGTGGTTGGCGACGCCCGAGGAGTAGTGGACGTCCAGGTTGCCGACCGACGAGGACCAGTAGTCGGCCGAACTGCCGTCCTTGGACGGCTTGTCCATGAAACGGAGGGCAGCCTTGCCGAAGCCGGGGCGGACGATGCGCTCGCCGATCAGGTAGTCGCCCTTGTCGGTGGGGTTGTTGGCGTACCACTCCACCATCGTGCCGAGGATGTCGGAGGTGGCCTCGTTCAGGCCGCCGGACTCGCCCGAGTAGGTCAGGGCGGCCGTCTTGGAGGTGACGCCGTGCGTCATCTCGTGGCCGGCGACGTCCAGGGCCACCAGCGGGCCGAAGGTCGTACCGTCACCGTCGCCGTACGTCATGCAGAAGCAACTGTCGTCCCAGAAGGCGTTGTTGTAGGCGTTGCCGTAGTGGACGCGGTTGTACGAGCCCTTGCCGTCGCCCGCGATGCCGTTGCGGCCCTGGACGTTCTTGTAGTAGTCCCAGGTCTCGTTGGTGCCGTACTGGGCGTCCACCGCCGCCGAGGAGCGGTCGCTCGCAGTCCCCGTGCCCCAGTGGTTGTCGGTGTCGGTGAAGAGCGTGGCGGGGGCGCGGCTGAAGCAGATGCCGAAGATGCACAGGTCGGTCTTGTTCTCGGCGTCGCCGGTGTAGGTGTTGCCCCGGGTGGGATCCTTCAACTGGTACGAGGACCCGGACTGCGTCGACTCCAGCGGCACCGTCCCGCTGTACAGCGACTGCCCGTCGCCGGTCGCCGTCTCGATGCTGTCCCAGGCGTCGATCTGCGCGCCGGTGAGGGCGTTGGTCAGCACGGTGCGGGCGACCGGGTTGCCGAGGGAGTCCTTGGCGACGGCGTTGGTGCGCCAGGCGAGCTGCGGCTTGCCGTGCAGGGCGTCGACCACCAGCTCGGGCTTGGCCTTCAACTGCCGCAGAGCATCACCCAGGTTGGCGGCGCGCAGGGCGTTCGCCGCGAGGTCGGCGGCCTTGGGGGCGGAGATCTTCGGGGTGATCGAGGGCAGGGATATCGCGCTTCGCGTGGCGCGGTCGGCGCTGCGGTACGTGCCGTTCGGGGTCAGGTGGACGACGAAGTCGCCGCCGAGGACCGGAAGGTGGCGGTAGGTGCGGTCGTAGCGGACGTGCTGGGTGCCGTCCTTGTCGACGATCACGTCCCGGACGCTGGTGTCCTGGGTGGAGGTGAGGCCCAGGCCGGTGGCGTGGGCCAGGAGTGCCGACGCCGCGTTCTCGATCGCGGTGGCCCTGGTCGGTCTGCCGTCGGCGTGCGCGGCGGGGGAGAGTGCTGCGGCCAGCAGCGTGGCGGTCGTGGCGGCGATGCCGGCCGTCGCGAGACGGGATCCTCGGTTGTGCCGTGTCCGACTCATCGGTCTCCTAGGGGAGGCGCCCTGAAGGCGTGGGGGTGGCGCGCTGATGTCCCTGAGATTTAAGGGCCCCGGACATGTCATGTCCATAGCGCCTACAAGGAGATGTGTGCGGACTCGGAGAGGATGCAGAATCGTTTCTGTGACCGTGCCGACCTTGCCGTTCTTCGTCTACGCAACCCTCCGCCCCGGCGAACCCAACCACGACGTCTTCCTGGGCGGACGCACCCGCTCCGCGGAGCCGGCCCGGCTGCCGAGTGCGGTGTTGTACGCGGGACCCGGCTACCCGTACGCCGTGGAGGAGCCGGGCGCCACGGTGCGCGGGGAACTGGTGACCGCGCTGCCCGAGGGGTACGCGGAGTTGGTCGCCGCGCTGGACCGGCTGGAGGAGTACGCGCCCGGGAATGGCCGGAACCTGTACGAGCGGGTCGAGCGGCGGGTCGTCCGCGAGACCGACGGCACTTCGGTGCGCGCGTGGGTGTACATCGCCGCGCCCCCCGTCGCGGCGCGGCTGCGCGAGCGGGGGACGCGGATCGAGGGCGGGGACTGGCGCGCAAGGGGCCGGTTCGGCTGAGGACCACTCACATCCCTACGCCCGCACCGCCTCCACCCGTACCGCGCACGCCTTGAACTCCGGCATCCGCGACGTCGGGTCGAGCGCCGGGTTGGTGAGGGTGTTGGCGCGGCCCTCGCCCGGCCAGTGGAAGGGCATGAACACGGTGTCGGGACGGATACCGGTGGTGATGCGGGCCGGAGCCACCGCACGGCCCCGCCGCGACACCACGGCCACCGGGTCGCCCTCGGCCGCGCCGAGCCGCGCCGCCAGCCGCGGGTGCAGCTCCACGAACGGGCCGGGGGCCGCGGTGTTCAGCTCCGGCACGCGCCGGGTCTGGGCGCCCGACTGGTACTGGGACACCACCCGGCCGGTCGTCAGCAGCAACGGGTACTCCTCGTCCGGCTCCTCGGCCAGCCCCCGGTGCGCGACCGCGGCGAACCGGGCGCGGCCGTCCTCGGTGGGGAACCGGTCGAGGAAGAGGCGCGGCGTGCCGGGGTGCACGGCGGGCTCGCCCGAGCCCCCGGCGGTCTCCCCGGCGTCCGCAGGACCGGCGTCCACCGGGCCGACTCCCGCTGCCCCCTCCGCCTCCGGGCAAGGCCAGAACACCCCGTTCTCCTCCGCCAGCCGGCGGTAGGTGATCCCCGAGTAGTCCGCGAGCCCGCCCGCGCTCGCCCGGCGCAGCTCCCCGAAGACCTCCTCGGGGTCGGTGGGGAAGCCCTTCTCCACACCCAGCCGGGCGGCGAGCCCGTGCAGCACCTCCAGGTCGCTGCGGACCCCGTCGGGCGGGGAGACCGCCTGCCGCCGCAGCAGTACCCGGCCCTCCAGATTCGTGGTCGTACCGGTCTCCTCGGCCCACTGGGTGACCGGCAGCACGACGTCCGCGAGCGCCGCGGTCTCCGACAGGACGACGTCCGCCACCGCGAGGAAGTCCAGCGACCGCAGCCGCTCCTCCACGTGCGCGGCGTGCGGCGCGGACACCACCGGGTTGGAACCCATCAGCAGCAGTGCCCTGATGTCCGTCCCCAGCGCGTCCAGCAGCTCGTAGGCGCTGCGGCCCGGGCCCGGCAGGCTGTCGGGGGCCACGCCCCACACCTCGGCCACGTGCCGTCGGGCGGCGGGGTCGGTCAGCTTGCGGTAGCCCGGCAACTGGTCCGCCTTCTGGCCGTGTTCGCGCCCGCCCTGTCCGTTGCCCTGTCCGGTCAGACAGCCGTACCCGGACAGCGGGCGGCCCACGCGGCCGGTGGCCAGGCACAGGTTGATCCACGCGCCCACCGTGTCGGTGCCCTTTGACTGCTGCTCGGGCCCGCGCGCGGTCAGCACCATCGAGGCCTCGGGCTCACAGAACAGCCTTACCGCCTCGCGGAGTTCGGGGACGGACACCCCCGTGATCCGTTCCACGTGCTCCGGCCAGTGCGCCATCGCGGACGCCCGGGCCTCCTCCCAGCCGGTCGTGCGCTCCCGGATGTACTCCTCGTCCGTGCGGCCCTCGGCGACCACCAGGTGCAGCAGTCCCAGGGCCAGCGCGAGGTCGGTGCCGGGGCGCGGCGCGAGGTGCAGGTCGGCCTGCTCGGCGGTCCTCGTGCGGCGCGGGTCGACGACGATCAGCGTGCCGCCGCCCGCGCGCAGTTCGCTGAAGAAGCGCAGCGACGGCGGCATGGTCTCCGCGAGGTTGGAGCCGACCAGGATCACGCACCCTGTCTTCGGGATGTCCTCCAGCGGGAACGGCAGCCCGCGGTCCAGACCGAACGCCTTCGTGCCGGCCGCGGCGGCCGACGACATGCAGAAGCGGCCGTTGTAGTCGATCTGCGAGGTGCCCAGCACGACCCGCGCGAACTTGCCGAGCGCGTACGCCTTCTCGTTCGTCAGGCCGCCCCCGCCGAACACCCCGCAGGCGTCGGGACCGTACGCGGTGCGCGCCGCGGACAGGCCCGCGGTGATCCGGTCCAGCGCCTCCTCCCAGGAGGCCGGCACCAGCTCACCGCCGGACCGCACCAACGGCGAGGTCAGCCGCACCGCGGAGGACAGCAGCACCGGCGCCGTCCGTCCCTTGCCGCACAGCGCACCCCGGTTGACCGGGAAGTCCGGGCGTTCCAGCACCTCGACGCCCCCTGACGGCGTGGGCGACACGTTCATCCCGCACTGCAGGGCGCAGTACGGGCAGTGGGTGGGCGTCGAGGTGGTCTCCATACCGCCCAGCGTGCTGCGCACGTGTTACGTGCCGTGACGGCTCCCTGTTACACGGCCGGGACGGTGACCTCCCCACGGCCACCCGGCCACGGTGAGGCCGTCACCGTCCGGCGGCCAGCGCCCGCGCCACCCCTTTCTCCTCCGGCCCCAGGAACCGGGGGTCCGGCTTGAACACCGCGTCCAGGGCCGCCTTGCCCGCGGCGAACACCTCGCGGGTGCCGCCGTAGTACCAGGTGGCGTCGTGCTTGGCGTCGACGCCGACGCCGTAGGAGTCGATGCCAGCCGCCTCGCAGAGGGCGACGGCGCGCCGGATGTGGAAGCCCTGGCTGATCAGGACGGCCCGGTGGACGCCGAAGATCTTCCTGGCGCGCACGCAGGAGTCCCAGGTGTCGAAGCCGGCGTAGTCGCCGACCACACGGGAGCCGGGCACACCGCGCTTGGTCAGGTACGCGCGCATGGCGTCGGGTTCGTCGTAGTCCTTCCGGCTGTTGTCGCCGGTGACGAGCACGACCTTCACCCGCCCCGCGCGGTACAGCCGCACCGCCGCGTCCAGCCGGTGCGCGAGGTACGGCGACGGCTCGCCGTCCCACAGCCCCGCCCCGAACACCACGGCGACATCGGTGCGCGGCACGTCCGCCGTGGTGCGCAGCCGGTCGGCCGTCGACACGAACAGCCAGGTCGCCGGAAGCAGCGCCAGCACACATCCGGCCATCAGGGCCTGCACCAGCCGCCGCCGCCCGGCACGGGTGCGCGGCAGGCGCGGTCGACGCAGTTTCACGGGGTCCCCCTTCTCCGTTTCCGACCAGGAGGACGCGGCGCAGGGTGATCCGGTTCGCCTCACACCGCGCGGACCACCACGGTGAAGCGCCGGAAAACACCCGTGACGGCCGTGCAACGAGGGCGCAACGTCCTGCCGTCAGGATCCTTCCATGACGGCCTCGAACCCTTCCCGCGACGAGTCCCGCCTGGTCACCCTGGACGGCAGGCGCCGCCCAGGCCCGCCCGCCCTCGTCCTCGTGGGGCACGGAAGCCGTGACCCGCGCGCGCTGGAGACCGTCCGCGCCCTCATGGAGCGGGTACGGGAGCTGCGTCCCGGACTGTCCGTGCGCCTCGGCCACATCGAGCTGAACGAGCCCCTGCTCACCGACACCCTCGCCGCCCTCGGCGACGCGCCGGCCGTGCTCGTACCGCTGCTGCTCAGCCGCGGCTACCACGTCAAGCGGGACATCCCGGAGATGGCCGCCGCGGCCACCGCCCGCACCCGCCTGGCCGCACCGCTCGGCCCGCACCCGCTCCTCGCGCAGACCCTGTACGACCGCCTGGTGGAGGCCGGCTGGCCCACGGACTCCGACGAGGCCACCCGCCGGACCAGCGGCGTCGTCCTCGCCGCCGCCGGTTCCCGCGACCCGGACTCCGCCGCCGACACCCGCCGCACGGCCCGGCTGCTCGCCGACCGCCTCGGCGTCCCGGTGGTCCCCGCGTACGCCTCCGCCGCGACGCCGACGGTCGAGACGGCCGTACGCGCCCTCGCCGCACGGGGCCGCCACCGCGTCGCGCTCGCCTCCTGCTTCACGGCCCCCGGCCGCTTCGCCACCCAGTGCGCCGAGGCCGCCCCCTGGATCGCCTCGGCCCCGCTGGGCGCCCACGAGGCGATGGCCCACCTGGTCCTGCACCGGTACACCGAAGCACTGGAAACCTCGGTGACCACGGCTGCCTGAGGGGCGCGGGGCTGTACCGATGTGCGGCTCCGCCGCGTGGGCGCGACAAGCCACAACGCACCCGCATCCGCCAAAAAAGCACAACCCGGCAGACGAGTAGGCGCCCGCAACCCCGGATTGTCACAGTGGCCCCGTACTGTCGAACCATGGAAGGCACCGCAGGCAAAGGCACCGTACCCGGCTACGACCCGACGTCAGTCGACCGCTGGGCCCCCGAGCCCGACAAACGCCCCGGCCGCACCGCCTTCCAGCGAGACCGCGCCCGCATCCTGCACAGCGCGGCACTCCGCCGCCTCGCCGGCAAGACCCAGGTGGTCACCCCGGGTGAGCCCAACCAGGCCGCCTGGGACGCCAGTCCCCGCACCCGGCTGACCCACTCGCTGGAGTGCGCCCAGGTCGGCCGGGAACTCGGCGCCGCCCTCGGCTGCGACCCCGACCTCGTCGAAGCCGCCTGTCTCTCCCACGACCTCGGCCACCCTCCCTTCGGCCACAACGGCGAACAGGCGCTCAACGAGTTCGCCGACGACTGCGGCGGTTTCGAGGGCAACGCCCAGTCCCTCAGGCTCCTCACCCGCATCGAGCCCAAGCGCTTCACCGCCGAGGGCTCCGTCGGCCTCAACCTCACCCGCGCCGCCCTGGACGCCGCCACCAAGTACCCCTGGCCGCGCGGCGCCCACCCCACCGACCCGGCGTCCGTCAAGTTCGGGGTGTACGAGGACGACCGGCCGGTCTTCGACTGGGTACGCAAGGACGCCCCCGGCACGCGCACCTGCTTCGAGGCCCAGGTCATGGACTGGGCGGACGACGTGGCGTACTCGGTGCACGACGTCGAGGACGGACTGCACGCCGGTCACATCGACCCGGCCTGTCTGCACGCCGGACCGGAACGGCGGACGGTCTTCGCGGTCGCCATCGGCCGGTACGTCCCCGTCGGCACCGACCCCGCCGAACTCGACGAGGCCCTCGACCGGCTCCTGGACCAGGAGTGGTGGCCGCACGGATACGACGGCACGGCGGTCGCCCAGGCCCGGCTGAAGGACGCCACCAGCCAGCTCATCGGCCGGTTCTGCCTGGCCGCCGAGACCGCCACCCGGGACGCATGGGGGTACCACCCAGGCCGTTCAGGCACTGGGGGAGGCGGTGGCCGCCTCACCCGGTACGAAGCGGAACTCGTCGTACCGCGCGCCACCCGCATGGAGTGCGCGGTCCTCAAGGCGGTCGCCGACCAGTACGTGATGCGGCGCGCCGAACAGGAGCGGCTCCGCGCCGACCAGCGGATCGTCGTCGCCGAACTCGCCGAGGCGCTCACCGCCCGCGCCCCCTACGGCCTGGACCCGCAGTTCCGCTCGCTGTTCGACGCGGCGGACGACGACCATGCCCGCAAGCGGGTGATCGTCGACCAGATCGCGTCGCTCACCGACGCCTCCGCCCGCTCGTTGCACGCGAGACTGAAGGGGCAGGGGTGAAAGAAATGTGACCCTCCGTGGCCTGATCGGGTCACTCCCCCTTCCCGCATCACGCACAGTGCGGGACGCTCCCCTGTGGCGGCATCTTTACGAGGAGGCATCAAGTGGTCGACGCGGACCAGACGTTCGTCATCGTCGGAGGAGGGCTGGCCGGCGCCAAGGCGGCCGAAACGCTCCGGGCGGAGGGCTTCACCGGCCGGGTGATACTGATCTGCGACGAACGCGACCACCCGTACGAACGCCCGCCGCTGTCCAAGGGCTACCTGCTGGGCAGAGAGGAACGCGACAGCGTCTTCGTGCACGAACCCGCCTGGTACGCGCAGAACGACATCGAGCTGCACCTCGGCCAGACCGTGGACCGGATCGACCGGGTCGCGAAAACCGTCCGCTTCGGCGACGACGGCACCCTCGTGCACTACGACAAGCTGCTTCTCGCCACCGGCGCGGAGCCCCGCCGCCTCGACATCCCCGGCACCGACCTCGCGGGCGTCCACCATCTGCGCCGTCTCGCCCACGCCGAGCGGCTCAAGGGCGTGCTGACCGCGCTCGGCCGGGACAACGGGCACATCGTGATCGCGGGCGCCGGCTGGATCGGCCTGGAGGTGGCGGCGGCCGCCCGCCAGTACGGCGCCGAGGTCACCGTCATCGAGCACAACCCGACCCCGCTGCACAACGTCCTCGGCCCCGAGCTCGGCAACGTCTTCGCCGAGCTGCACCGCGAGCACGGGGTCCGCTTCCACTTCGGGGCCCGGCTCACCGAGATCGTCGGCCAGGACGGCATGGTGCTGGCCGCCCGTACCGACGACGGCGAGGAGCACCCGGCGCACGACGTCCTCGCGGCCATCGGCGCGGCTCCCCGTACGGGCCTGGCGGAGGCGGCGGGCCTGGAGCTGGCCGACCGGGCGCACGGCGGCGGTGTCCTGGTGGACGAACGGCTGCGCACCTGTGACCCCGACATCTTCGCGGCCGGTGACGTCGCGTCCTTCCCGCTGGCCCTCTTCGGCACCGGTCTCCGGGTGGAGCACTGGGCCAACGCCCTGAACGGCGGTCCGGCCGCCGCCCGGTCGATGCTCGGCCAGGACGTCACCTACGAGCGCGTGCCCTACTTCTTCACCGACCAGTACGACCTGGGCATGGAGTACAGCGGCTGGGCGCCGCCGGGGACGTACGACCAGGTGGTCATCCGGGGCGACGCCGGCAAGCGGGAGTTCATCGCGTTCTGGGTGAGGCAGGGCCGGGTGCTCGCCGGGATGAACGTGAACGTGTGGGATGTCACAGAGCCGGTCCAGAACCTGATCCGCTCCGCGGCGCCGGTGGACACGGAGGCGCTGGCCGACCCGCACGTACCTCTCGACAGCCTCGTCCCCTGACTCCTCCTGGAGCCGGAACCGTCACCCCGCCCCCGTAGAATTCACGCGTGGCAGGACGGATCAACGACGAGGACGTGAAAGCGGTACGGGACGCGGTCCCGATCGACTCCGTCGTGTCCGAGTACCTCCAGCTGCGGAGCGCGGGGGGCGGCAACCTCAAGGGCCTGTGCCCTTTCCACGACGAGAAGTCGCCGTCCTTCCAGGTCAGCCCCAGCAAGGGACTCTTCCACTGCTTCGGCTGCCAGGAGGGCGGCGACACCATCACGTTCGTGATGAAGGTCGACCACCTGTCCTTCTCGGAGGCGGTGGAGCGGCTCGCCGCCCAGGCCGGCATCACCCTGCGCTACGAGGAGGGCGGGTACAACCCGTCCCACCAGCGCGGCGAGCGGATCCGCCTGGTCGAGGCCCACAAGATCGCCGCCCAGTGGTACGCGGAACAGCTCGCCACCAGCCCCGAGGCCGAGACCGGCCGTGTCTTCCTGGCTGAGCGCGGCTTCGACCAGGCCGCCGCCGTCCACTTCGGCGTGGGCTACAGCCCCCAGGGCTGGGACCACCTCACCCGCTATCTGCGCGGCAAGGGCTTCACCGACAAGGAGCTGCTCCTCTCCGGCCTCTCCCAGGAGGGCCGCCGCGGCCCCATCGACCGCTTCCGGGGCCGCCTGATGTGGCCCATCCGGGACATCGGCGGCGAGGTGGTCGGCTTCGGCGCCCGCAAGCTGTACGAGGCGGACAACGGGCCCAAGTACCTGAACACGCCCGACACGGCGATCTACAGGAAGTCACAGGTGCTGTACGGCATCGACCTGGCGAAGAAGGAGATCGCCAAGACCTCCCGCGCCGTGGTCGTCGAGGGCTACACCGACGTCATGGCCTGCCATCTGGCCGGGGTGCGGACGGCGATCGCCACCTGCGGCACGGCCTTCGGCGGCGACCACATCAAGATCCTGCGGCGCCTGCTGATGGACAACGGCTCCGCCCGGGTGATCTTCACCTTCGACGGTGACGCGGCCGGGCAGAAGGCGGCCCTGCGTGCCTTCGAGGACGACCAGAAGTTCGCCGCCGAGACGTACATCGCGATCGCGCCGGACGGCATGGACCCCTGCGACCTGCGCCTGGCCAAGGGCGACGAGGCGGTCGCGGACCTGGTCGAACCGCGTACCCCGCTCTTCGAGTTCGCGCTGCGCCAGATCGTGAGCCGCTACGACCTGAACACCCCGGCGGGACGGGCCGCCGCCCTGGACGAGGCCGCCCCGATCGTCGCCCGCATCAAGAACAGCGGCGCCCAGCACGAGGTCGCCGTGGAGCTCGCCGGGATGCTCGGCATCCTCGACACCCAGTTCGTGGTCAAGCGGGTAGCCCAGCTGGCCCGTTGGGCCCGCGACCGGGGCGGCAGGGGCCCCGCACCGGCACGCGGCCCCCAGCAGCAGTACGAGGCGGCGGCCCCCCGCCCAACGACTGCGGGCCCCGCGCTGAACCTCCGCAACCCGGTGTACGCCACGGAGCGCGAGCTGCTGAAACTCGCCCTCCAGCGCCCGGAGCTGGTCTCCCCGGCCTTCGACGCGTACGGGATCGACGAGTTCACCGCCGCGCCCTACGCGGCTGTACGCCAGGCCATCGCCGAGGCGGGCGGCGCCGAGTACGGCACGCAGGATCCCCAGGAGTACCTGGTCCGCGTCCGCGAGGCGGCCCCCGACGACACGGTCCGCGCGATGGTCACCGAGCTGGCCGTGGAAGCGATCATGCGCCGCACGGTCGACGAGGCCTACGCCGGCGAGCAACTGGTCTGGGTCCGCCGCCGCGCCGTGGACCGCCGCATCCAGGACATCCAGAGCACCCTCGCCCGCCTGAGCACAGGCGGCGACCCGGCCCACCTCGCGGCCGTGCAGAACGAGTTGTGGGTACTGCAGCAGTACGGACAGGCACTGCGCGTACAGGGGGCGGCGGCGCTGTGAGGGGCGACTAGTCCTCGTCCTGCGGTTGCTCGGACGGCGTGATACCCAAGTGCTGCATGATCGCCACTTGGCCCGTGACCAGAGCACCGAGCAGCTTGCCGTGCTCCTCCAGGGTCTTGGTGTGCGCCTCCAGCGCCTTGCTGTGCTCCAGCTGAGTCTGCCGCAGCGCCTGCATCAACTGGACGTCCGCGCGCCGCTGCTCTTGAAGCGCTGCAACGTCCCGGTCGGAGTTGACCGCAAGGTGCCGCGTGGCGGCCTGCTGCTCCGCCATGTCGTGCACCTGGGCTTCCAATGCCTCCAGGCGCTGCCGCAGCTCCTCGATCTCACCCATGCTTCCATCCTGCCCTGGCTCAGCGGGTGTCAGTGTCCCCGGCCATCAGTCCGATGGTCAAACGACCTGAGTAACCGCCCCGTCACGCCGCGATTGCAAAAAGTCACCGCAAGCCCCTCGTGGCGGCGATGTGTCTTCCCCCACACTGGGGTGCGGTGCCTGAGTCCTCGGAGCGCGGCCGATCCGTCCCCCCACGGGTCGCGACCCCCGCGGTTCCGCTCAGCAGCGATCACCTGGAGGTCGCCCCCCGTGCAGACCCAGACCCTCACACAGACCGACAGCACCATGACGGACGAGCCGGACGCCGAGAGCGGGGTCTTCGCGGTCGTCCCGTCGCAGAGTCGTGCCGCGCGTCACCCGGAGACGGAGCCGGAGGACGCGGCCGAGCCGGCGGAGCCGCCCGTCGAGGCACTCACCGCCGAAGACGTCGAAGCCGCTGATCCGGTCGAAGCCGCCGATCCGGTCGAAGCCACCGAGCCCGCCGGAGCCCCGGCGGCGGCCGCCCGCGCCGACACCTCCGGCCCCTCCTCGGACCTGTTCCGCCAGTACCTGCGCGAAATCGGCCGGATCCCGCTGCTCACCGCGGCCGAGGAGGTCGAGCTGGCCCGCCGGGTGGAGGCCGGGCTGTTCGCGGAGGAGAAGCTGAGCAGCACCCCCGACCTGGACAGCCGGCTCGCCGGCGACCTGGACCGGCTGGTCGTGATGGGCCGGATGGCCAAGCGCCGGCTCATCGAGGCCAACCTGCGGCTCGTCGTGTCCGTCGCCAAGCGGTACGTCGGACGCGGACTGACCATGCTCGACCTGGTCCAGGAGGGCAACCTCGGACTGATCCGGGCCGTGGAGAAGTTCGACTACGCCCGCGGCTACAAGTTCTCCACGTACGCCACCTGGTGGATCCGCCAGGCCATGTCCCGCGCCCTCGCGGACCAGGCCCGCACCATCCGCGTCCCCGTGCACGTCGTCGAGCTCATCAACCGGGTCGTCAGGGTGCAGCGACGAATGCTCCAGGAACGCGGGTACGAGCCGACCTGCGAAGAAGTCGCCGCCCACCTCGACCTGCCGCCCGAGCGGGTCGGCGAGGTGCTCCGGCTCGCCCAGGAGCCGGTCTCCCTGCATGCCCCGGTGGGCGAGGAGGACGACGTGGCGCTCGGTGACCTGATCGAGGACGGCGACGCCGCCAGCCCGGTCGAGTCGGCCGCGTTCCTGCTGCTCAAGGAGCACCTGGAGGCCGTCCTGTCGACGCTCGGCGAGCGCGAGCGCAAGGTCGTACAGCTGCGCTACGGTCTCGCCGACGGCCGCCCCCGCACCCTGGAGGAGATCGGGCGCATCTTCGGGGTGACGCGGGAACGGATCCGGCAGATCGAGTCCAAGACCCTGAACAAGCTGCGGGACCACGCCTTCGCCGACCAGTTGCGGGGCTACCTCGACTGAAGCGGGGGCCGCCCGTGCAGGCGGCCCCCGCAGTGCTCAGTCGACCTCGGCCACCGCCTGCGCGAACTGCGCCTTGTACAGCCGCGCGTAGGCACCGTCCGCGGCGAGCAGCTCCGTGTGCGCGCCCTGTTCGACGATCGAGCCGTTCTCCATCACGAGGATCGTGTCCGCGTCCCGGATGGTCGACAGCCGGTGCGCGATCACGAAGGACGTCCTGCCGTGCGCCAGCTTGGCCATGGCCTTCTGGATCAGCACCTCGGTACGGGTGTCGACGGAGCTCGTCGCCTCGTCGAGCACCAGGATCACCGGGTCGGACAGGAACGCCCGCGCGATGGTGATGAGCTGCTTCTCACCGGCGCTGACCCCGCTGCCCTCGTCGTCGATCACGGTGTCGTAGCCGTCGGGGAGGGTGCGGACGAACCGGTCCGCGTGGGCCGCCCGCGCCGCCTCCTCGATCTCCCCGCGGGTGACCTCCCGCGCCGCGCCGTACGCGATGTTCTCCGCGATGGTGCCGCCGAACAGCCAGGTGTCCTGCAGCACCATGCCGATCCCGGCCCGCAGGTCGTCCCGGGACATCTTCCGGATGTCCACACCGTCGAGGGTGATGCGCCCGCCGGTGACGTCGTAGAACCGCATGAGCAGGTTGACCAGGGTGGTCTTGCCCGCTCCGGTCGGGCCGACGATCGCGACGGTCTGCCCGGGCTCCACCTTCAGGGACAGCTCCTCGATCAGCGGCTTCTCGGGGTCGTACCGGAACGACACGTTCTCCAGCGCCACCCGCCCGCGCAGCTCCGCGGGCTTCTCGGCCGCCACCGGATCCGGCTCCTGCTCCTCCGCGTCCAGGAGTTCGAAGATCCGCTCGGCCGAGGCGACGCCCGACTGCACCAGGTTGGCCATCGAGGCGACCTGGGTCAGCGGCATCGAGAACTGCCGGGAGTACTGGATGAAGGCCTGCACGTCGCCGATGGACAGCGCGCCGGACGCGACCCGCAGCCCGCCGACGACCGCCACCAGCACATAGTTCAGGTTCGACACGAACATCATCAGCGGCTGCATGACCCCGCTGTTGAACTGCGCCTTGAACGAGGCCTCGTACAGCGCCTCGTTCTGCTCGGCGAACTGCTGTGCCGACTCGTCCTGCCGCCCGAACACCTTCACCAGGGTGTGCCCGGTGTACATCTCCTCGATGTGCGCGTTCAGCTTGCCGGTGGTGCGCCACTGCTGCACGAAGTGCGGCTGCGAGCGCTTGCCGACCCGGGTGGCGACGACGAACGACAGCGGCACCGTGACCAGCGCGACGAGCGCGAGCAGCCAGGACACCCAGAACATCATCACCAGTACGCCGATGATGGTCAGCAGCGAGTTGATGAGCTGGCCCATCGACTGCTGGAGCGTCTGGCCGATGTTGTCGATGTCGTTGGTGGCGCGGGAGAGCACCTCGCCGCGCTGGCGCTTGTCGAAGTACGACAGCGGCAGCCGGGACAGCTTCGTCTGCACGTCCTCGCGCATCCGGTACATCGTGCGGTTCACGGCCCGGTTCACCAGCCGGGTCGCCACCGCCATCAGCAGACCGGCGGCGAGGAACGTACCGAGCGCGAGCAGCAGGACGTTGCCGACGGCGTCGAAGTCGATGCCCTTGCCCGGGGTGAAGTCGGTGCCCTTCAGCATGTCCGCGACGGAGCCCTGCCCCCGCGCGCGCATGGAGTCGAGCACCTGCTCCTTGGTGGCCCCGGCCGGCATCTGCCGTCCGATGATGCCCGCGAAGACCAGGTCGGTGGCCCTGCCGAGGATCTTGGGGCCGACCACGCTGAGCCCGACGCTGACGACGACGCACAGCAGCAGCGCGTAGATGGTGAGCCGTTCGGGCCGGAACCGGGCGACGAGCCGCTTGCCCGATCCCTTGAAGTCCATCGAGCGCTGGTCGGGTCCGCCCCCGGCCATCATGCGTCCCATGGGCCCTGCCATCAGGCGGCCTCCGCTTCCGTCAGCTGGGAGAGCACGATCTCCCGGTAGGTGTCGTTGTCCGCCATGAGCTCGTGGTGCCGGCCCGTGCCGACCACCCGGCCCTCGTCCAGGACCACGATCCGGTCGGCGTCCCGGATGGTCGCCACACGCTGGGCGACGATCACCACGGTCGCCTCGGCGGTCTCGCGGGAGAGCGCCTTGCGCAGGGCCGCGTCGGTGGCGTAGTCGAGCGCGGAGAAGGAGTCGTCGAAGAGGTAGATCTCCGGGCGCTGCACGAGGGTGCGGGCGATGGCGAGGCGCTGGCGCTGACCGCCGGAGACGTTCGTACCGCCCTGCGCGATGGGCGCGTTCAGCCCGCCCTCCAGCTTCGACACGAAGTCCTTGGCCTGCGCGACCTCCAGCGCGTGCCACAGTTCCTCGTCGGTGGCGTCCGGGTTGCCGTAGCGCAGGTTGGTGGCCACCGTGCCGGCGAAGAGGTACGGCTTCTGCGGGACCAGGCCCACCGTCCTCGCCAGCAGCTTCGGATCGAGTTCCTGGACGCTCACACCGTCCACGAGCACCTCGCCCTCGGTGGCGTCGAACAGCCGCGGGACCAGCCCGAGCAGCGTCGACTTGCCGCTGCCGGTGGAGCCGATCACGGCGGTGACCTCACCCGGGCGGGCCACCAGCTCGACCGCCTTCAGCACCGGCTCCTCGGCACCCGGATAGCGGAAGCCCGCCCCACGGATCTCCAGGTGCCCGTGCCGGCGCAGCTCCACGACGGGCGCCGACGGCGGCACCAGGCTGGAGTCGGTGTCCAGGACCTCCTGGATGCGCTCGGCGCACACCTCCGCGCGCGGCACCATCATGAACATGAAGGTGGCCATCATCACGGACATGACGATCTGCATCAGATAGGCGAGGAACGCGGTCAGGTCGCCGATCGCCATGTGGCCGCTGTCGATGCGGTGCGCGCCGAACCACACGACCGCGATCGACGACACGTTGACGACCGTCATCACGATCGGGAACATCAGGGCGAGCATCCGGCCGGTGGCGAGCTGCATCTCGGTGAGGTCGCCGTTCGCCTTCCGGAAGCGGCCTTCCTCGTACTCGTCCCGGACGAAGGCGCGGATCACCCGGTTGCCGGTGATCTGCTCGCGCAGCACCCGGTTCACCGTGTCCAGCCGCACCTGCATGGACCGGAACAGCGGGCGCAGCCGCCGCACGATCAGCGTGACGCTGACGCCGAGCACCGGGACGACCGCCACCAGCACCCCGGACAGCGGAACGTCCAGCCCGAGCGCGAGCACGATACCGCCGACACACATGATGGGCGCCGACACCATCAGGGTGAACGTCATCAGGGCCAGCATCTGGACCTGCTGTACGTCGTTCGTCGTACGGGTGATGAGGGAGGGGGCGCCGAAGTGGCCCACCTCACGGGCGGAGAACGACTGCACACGGTCGAAGACGGCGGCCCGTACGTCCCGGCCGAGCGCCGCCGCGGTCCGGGCACCGTAGTACACGGCCCCCATGTTGCACACGACCTGCGCCAGCGAGATGCCGATCATCAGGGCGCCGAAGGAGAGGATGTAACCGGTGTCACCCTTCACGACACCCTTGTCGATGATGTCGGCGTTCAGGGTGGGCAGGTAGAGGGTGGCGCAGGTCTGCAGGAACTGCAGCAGCACCAGTACGGCTATGGGTTTCTTGTAAGGCCTGAGACAGGCCCGAAGAAGTCGTATGAGCACGCTAGGTCTCTCGGAGTCGGCGAAGGGGGCGTTCGGTTGCCCTTGGCCCCTATCGTCGAACACTCCACCCGCGTTACCTCAACCGATTAAGCCATCAGCGGGGTCCTGGCGGCCTTACAGATCTGTCTGTTTTTCGGGTAGTTACGGGTGATTACGGACGAAACGCCCCGGGATGGGTCTGCTCCCGCACCGACACGAACTGCTGCCGCACGGCCTGTCCCACCGCCAGTTCCTCACCGGGATCCAGCACCTGCGCCGCCGCGCCCTGCCAAGCCGGCGGAGTGCGCGGGTCGAGGGTGCCCTGCGAGACGCCGAGCGCCCAGGCGGCCTGCCGGGCGGCGCCGATCGCCGCGTAGTCGGCGGGCTGCGGTACGACGACCTGCGCGCCGAACAGGGAGGGCGCGGCGGCCTGCACGGCGGGCAGGTCGGCGGCCGACCCGAGCAGGAAGACCCGCCGTACGTCCACGCCCCGGCCGCGCAGCACGTCCAGCGCGTCCGCCAGCCCGCACAGCATGCCCTCGAACGCGGCCCGCGCCAGGTGCTCGGGCTTCATCGACTCCCGCCGCAGCCCGGCCAGCGTGCCGGCGGTGTGGGGGAGGCTGGGGGTCCGCTCGCCCTCCAGATAGGGCAGGAGCACCAGCCCGTGGGATCCCGGTGTCGACTTCATCGCCAGGTCGGACAGGCTCTCCAGGTCGGGCAGGCCGAGGAGTTCCGCGGTGCCGCGCAGGGTCCGCACCGCGTTCAGTGTGGTGACGACCGGCAGGTGCATACCGGTGGCGTCGGCGAGCGCGGTGATCATCCCGCTCTGGTCGACGAGCGCCTCGGGGTGCACGGCCATCACCGACCCGGAGGCCCCGAGGGAGACCACGGCGTCCCCGAGGCCCAGGCCCAGCCCGAAGGCGGCGGCCATCGTCTCGCCTGTCCCGGCCGAGATCAGCAGCCCCTCCGGGGTCGTACCGGCCGCGGAGGACGGGCCGATCACCTCCGGCAGCATCGCCTGGTGGCCGAGCGCCAGCTCGACCAGGTCGGGACGGTAGCCGCCGGTGGCCGCGGACCAGTACCCGGTGCCGGAGGCCCCGCCCCGGTCGGTGGTCCTTCTCACAGGCCGCCCGAGCAGCTGCCACACCAGCCAGTCGTGCGCCTGGAGCAGTACGGCGGTCCGCCGGGCGTTCTCCGGCTCGGTCTTGGCGAGCCAGCGGAGCTTGGTCACGGGCTGCGCGGCCTGCGGAACGCATCCCACCGCCTGCGCCCACGCCTCGCGCCCGCCGAGCGCGTCGATCAGGTCGGCCGCCGCGACCTGCGCCCGCTTGTCACCGCCGACCAGCGCCGGGCGCACGGTGGCCCCCTGTGCGTCCAGGGGGACCAGCGCGTTCTGCTGGGCGGAGACGCCGATGGCCTGCACGCCCTCGAGCAGCCCACCGCCAGCGGCCTCGCCCAGGGACAGCAGCCAGGCCTGCGGGTCGACGTCACTCGGCCGGGGGCCGCCTTCCGGCGCGTCCACCGGGTGCGGCGCGTAGCCCTGCCTCAGCACGGCCCCCGTGTCCGTGTCACAGACGACGATGCGAGTGAAATCGGGCGAGCTGTCCAACCCGGCGACTATCCCCATGCCTCAAATTCTGCCGTAGCGCGGCGCTTGCTTTGGCCGTGGGCGCGATCTCGCCGGGGGCGAGGCGGTTGTGCGGCGGATTCGGGCTCGTTGTGGCCTGTCGCGCCCCTTGGGTGGGCAGCCGTGCCCGGCGTCGCAAGGTGCTGCCAGGGCCTGTCCGGCGGATCAGGTCGCAGAGCACGGGCGGTGCGTCATCGGCGCTGGTGAGCGGGGCGAATGGGGGTGCCCCCGCGCGAGCTCATTCGAGCGTGGGGGAGCGTCCGGCTGCAAGGCGGAGGAGGGCGTGCCGAGCCCCGCGTCTGCGGCATGATCCGCCGGACAGGCCCTAGGTGTCGCTGGTGCCCCAGTCGTCCTCTCCGCCGCCGTGGCCGTTGTGGTGGCGGAGGGAGCGGACGCGGTGGGCGACCGACTCCGGGACGCGGTCGCCGACCTTGTCACTGACCGTGTGCAGGGCCTTGCCCGCGAACTGCCGTCCCTGCTGAGCGGCGGTCTCCGCGGTGTTGCGGACGGCGGGGTTCTGGGCGATCTGCCTGGCGGACTTCTTCAACGTCTCGTAGCGCTCGCGTCCGGCCCTCGTGCCCAGGACGTAACCCAGGGCGAGGCCGGCGACGAACGTCAGCCGGTAGCGCATGACGACCACCCTTCCGATGCGTAGCTTCTCGTGCGGCTTCGGCGCCGGGAGTACCGATTGGCGGAGCACCCCCCTGCTTGCGCTAATGTATGTGTCGCAGCGAGCGGGCGCCCCCTGGCGAATACCCAGGGAGGTACGTTCGATGCAACGAGGCATTCCTCCGTAGCTCAATTGGCAGAGCAGCCGGCTGTTAACCGGCAGGTTACTGGTTCGAGTCCAGTCGGGGGAGCTCGGTCCTCCGTAGCTCAATTGGCAGAGCAGCCGGCTGTTAACCGGCAGGTTACTGGTTCGAGTCCAGTCGGGGGAGCATGCTGAACGAGGGCCCCTGTGGGGTCCTTTTTCATGTCCGGGGGAACCGCGGCGCCCGCACCCGAGTCCTCAAGGTCATGAAGGGCCGCGGCAAGCCGACCAGCCGAAGCAGGAGATCGTATGACCGGCTATGCTGCGGCAGACGGCGCGCACACATGTACGCGACACGCCGCTATGGGGCGGTAGCTCAGCCGGTTAGAGCAGCGGACTCATAATCCGTCGGCCGTGGGTTCGAGTCCCACCCGCCCCACCGAAGCAGATCGCCGCAGGAACGTTCTCACCTGCGTCGACCGCGCACCCTCCGCATGGCTGGACCGTGGCAGGGAAGCGCTCCGGCCGTTCGCGGTGGGCCGGCACCTGACAAGCGACCCACGCGGATCCAGCGGACTCGCCCCTGACACACTGTCGCCCTCGGCACATAGGCAAGGCGACGGGACAGGTGGGGCGGGGTGCGCTCGCGGGACACGCAGGAGAAGCCCGACGTCGCCGTCGTCATGGCGGCGCGGGCCGGGGACCGGCAGGCCTCGGAACAGCTGGTACGGGACTGTCTGCCGTTGGTCTACAACATCGTCGGGCGCGCGCTGGACGGGCACAGCGATGTCGACGACGTGGTCCAGGAGACGATGATCCGGGTCCTGAACGGGTTGCCCGGCCTGGAGCAACCGGATCGGTTCCGGGCCTGGCTCGTCGCCATCACCGTGCGGCAGATCCGTGACCGGTGGCGCAGAGGGAGCACCTGGCTCACCGCGGAACCCCTGGAAGCAAGCGCCCAGGAAGCAGACCCTCAGGCCGATTTCTCCGATCTGGCGATCCTTCGGCTCGCGCTGTCGGGCCAGCGGCGTGAAGCGGTGGAGGCGACCCGCTGGCTGGAGGAGGAGGAACGCGAGGTACTCGCGCTGTGGTGGATGGAGTGCGCCGGTGAAGTGACCCGCGGCGAGCTCGCGGCGGCCTGCCACCTCACACCGCAGCATGCCGCGGTCCGCGTCCAGCGGGTCAAGGAGCGCCTGGAGACGGCGCGCACCGTCGTACGAGCAGTGACGGCCTCGCCGCGCTGCCCGGACCTGACCCCCGTACTCGCCTCGTGGGACGGGCGGCCGTCGGCACTGTGGCGCAAGCGGCTGGCACGCCATGTCCGCGACTGTCCGCAGTGCCTGTCGAACTCGTCCGACCTGGTACCGGCGGAGGGCCTGCTGGCCGGCCTCGCGCTGGTGCCGGTGCCGGTCGGCCTGGCCGGTCTGGTGCTGGCCAGGGCGCTGGGGGCGGGCCCGCCTGGGGCGACCGTCGGCGCGGGCACGCGTACGGCGAGCGGTGCGAGCCGTACGGCGCGGACGATCGGCAGGCTGGCCGCCAAGCCCGCGGCGGTGGCAGCCGCCGGCGCCGTCACGCTCGCGGCTGCCGGAGTGGCCTGGTACACCGCCACGGGATCGCACCAGCCGGCCGCGCGGCCCGCCCAAGCGGCCCCGCTGTCGCCCGCCCCGTCCGTGCCGCCGTCCCCGAGAACGCTCGCCTCATCGACACCGACACCCACACCGACGCCGACCCCGACGCTTGCGCCGTCGCCCGCACCGACGCCGACAGCGGCCCCGGCGGCGACGGCTGAGGCGCGGTTCTCCGGGCGGCACGCCCTGCGGTCGGTCGACGACCCCGGCGACTACGTGAGCCAGTCCGGCCGGCTCGGCATCCTGGCCCCGGTCGGCGCCACCAGCTCCGCCGCCGCCCGGCAGGCGGCCACCTTCATCTTCGTCCCCGGCCTGGCGGACCCCCGCTGCTACTCGCTGAGGGACGCCACGGGCAGGTATCTGCGGCACTACGCCTTCCGTATCCGGCTGGACACCGACGAGCGGTCCGCCATCTTCCAGAAGGACGCCACCTTCTGCCCCCGTCCGGGTTCCACGTCCGGTTCGGTCTCCCTGGAGTCGTACAACTACCCCGGCCGCTACCTCCGCCACCGGGACAACCTCCAGCTGTGGCTCGACCCTTCCGAGAACACGGCCGCCTACCGGGCCGGCCGTTCCTTCCTTCTCACGGCGCCCTGGAGCTGACACCGAACGAGGTGCTCGCCGGTGACGGCACTCACGCGGTACCGCTCAGGCCCCCTGCGGAAGTTGGACGGCGGCGTAGGCCAGGAGCCCCGCGATGTCCCCGCGACGCCGGCCATCCGATCGGCCTCGTCACCCAGTGAGCGCGAGCGCCGTTAGGCTGATGCGCTTGAACGGCTTTTCGAAAGCGAGCACTTGGGAAAGGTGACCCGCGATGTCGCTGAGTCCCGGCGATCCGGAGTCCATGGGCGGCTACACGCTGGTCGACCGGCTCGGCAGTGGCGGTATGGGTGTCGTCTATCTGGGCTGCTCGGAATCGGGGCGGCGGGTCGCGGTCAAGGTCGTGCACGCGCCGTACGCGCAGGACGAGGAGTTCCGGACCCGCTTCCGGCAGGAGGTCGCGGCGGCCCGGCGGGTGAGCGGGGCGTTCACCGCCCCGGTGGTGGACGCCGATCCCGACGCCCGGCAGCCGTGGATGGCGACGCTGTACATCCCGGGCCGCACGCTGTCGGACGTCGTGGCCGAGGAGGGACCGCTGCGGGGGGACGAACTGCGCGTGCTCGCGCTGGGGCTGGTCGAGGCGCTGAAGGACATCCACCGGGTGGGTGTGGTGCACCGGGATCTGAAGCCGAGCAACGTGCTGATGGCCGAGGACGGGCCGCGCGTCATCGACTTCGGCATCTCGTACGCCGTCGACAACGAGGCCCTCACGGTGACCGGCCGGCTGATCGGTACCCCGCCCTTCATGTCTCCCGAGCAGTTCGCCGCGCCGCGCGAGGTCACCGGGGCCTCGGACGTCTTCTCGCTGGGGTCGCTGCTGGTCTACGCGGCCACCGGCAACCGCCCGTTCGACGGAGCCAGCCCGTACCTGACGGGCTACCAGGTGATGTACGAGGCGCCGGATCTGAGCGGAGTCGACGAGCCGCTCCGCAGCATCGCCGAACGCTGCCTGGACAAGGACCCGGCCGCCCGGCCAGAGCTCGACGAACTGCGCCGTATGCTGCGGGAGTTGCCGAAGTCCGCGGTGCCGGTCGCGGCGGTTCCTCCGATGGCGGCGGATGTGCCCGACACCCTGGAAGCCGGCCCTGAGGGTTTCCGTGAGCGCCCGGCCGCGCCAGGTCCGGCCGCCGACGGCGGGAAGGCGGAAGCGGACGACACCCGGACCGGTCACGGACGCCGTCGGCTGCGCGTCCTCGTCGGCCTCGCGGCGGCCCTGGCGGTCACCGGCGTGAGCGTCGCAGCGGTGGGCATCGGGGCGCTCCGGGACGGCGCCTCCTCCGCGTCGTCCGCCGCGCCCGCGTCGGCCGCCAAGGTGACGCTGCCGCCGAAGCATGTGCGATGGGACTACCAGATCGGCGGCGCCTACGCTCCGTCGGCCGGTGTGCGGGTGGTCAGCCGCGACCATGGGAGCGAGCCGGCGCCGGGTGTCTACAGCATCTGCAACATCAACGCGTTCCAGGTGCAGCAGGACGAGAGGCACGACTGGGACACCGACCTGCTGCTGCGCGATGCCGAGGGACATGTCGTCTACGACAAGGACTGGGGCGAGGCGGTCCTGGACATCCGCACGGCGGCCAAGCGGCGGCGCATCGCCGCCAAGCTGGACACCTGGATCGACGCGTGCGCGGCCACGGGGTACAAGGCGGTCGAGCCCGACAACTACGACGTCTTCACCCGCTTCCCGAAATACCTCAAGGCCGCCCAGGCCGAGGCCCTGATGACGCTGCTGGCGGCGCACGCCCACGCGAAGGGCCTGGCCGTCGCCCAGAAGAACGCCGCGGAACTCCTGGCCGACCACAAGTCCGTGGGCCTGGACTTCGCCGTGGCGGAGGAATGCGCCGAGTGGGACGAGTGCGGAGAGTTCGCCGAGGCCTTCGACGGCAATGTGCTCGTGGTCGAGTACACGGCGAAGGGCATGGCGCGGGCGTGCTCCGGCTGGGGCGGCACTTTGAGCATCGTCCGCCGCGACGAGCAGGTCGTGCCCGAGGGCGCGACCGGCTACGTCCATCGCACCTGCTGACGCCCGCGGAGGCACCGCTCCGGGCGGCGCCCCCGCTCACGTTCCGGAGGACGCCGGCATGCCCGGGTTGCCGTAGTACGCGTCGGGGCCGTGTTTGCGGGTGTAGTGGCGGTTGAGGAGATGCGGGGGCGGCGGGGCGGCGGGGGACAGGGCCAGGGTGTGCAGCGCGATGTCGGCGACCGCTTCGCAGATGATGGCGTGCTCCAGGGACTTGCGGGCGCTCGCGCCCCAGGTGAAGGGGCCGTGGTTGGCGACGAGGGCGCCGGGGACCTCGACGGCCTTCCGGTCGTCTTCCCCCAGCATGTCCACGATGACGCGGCCGGTGTTGTACTCGTAGTCCTTCTCGCACTGCTCGGCGGTGAGGTCGGGGGTGCAGGGTATGGGGCCGTTGAAGGTGTCGGCGTGGGTGGTGCCGAGGACGGGGATGTCCCGGCGGGCCTGGGCGAAGGCCACGGCGTGGGTGGAGTGGGTGTGGGTGACGCCGCCGATGGAGGGGAAGGCCAGATACAGGCAGCGGTGGGTCTCGGTGTCGGTGGAGGGGCGCAACGGGCCGTCGACGACGGCGCCGTCGGCCAGGCGGACGGTGACCAGGTGGTCGATGGCGAGGCGTTCGTAGGGGACGCCGGAGGGCTTGATGACGAACACCCCGGCCTCCCGGTCGACGCCGCTGACATTGCCCCAGGTCAGGGTCGCCAGGCCGACCTGGGGGATGGCGAGGTTCGCGTCCAGCACCTCTTGCCGCAGGCCGGCCCGGACCGGTGCGCTCATGGCGGTCACGTCGGGGGTCTCCATCTCGTCAGAGGGGCTGGGCGAGCCGGTGGTAGGCGGCGTTCCAGCGGATTTCCTTGGCGAGCTGCTCGACGGAGGTGTGCTCGTCGATCGTGAGCAGTTCGACGTCGGTCATGGCGGCGAAGTCGGTGAGGGTCTCGACGCCGACCGCGGAGCTGAGGACGGTGTGGTGGGGAGCACCGGCCAGCAGCCAGCTCTCCGCCGACTCCGCGAGGGAGGGACGCGGTTCCCACACGGCCCGGGCCACGGGCAGGTGGGGCAGCGGCTGGCTGGGGGGTACGACGTCGACGGCGTTGGCGGTCAGCCGGAACCGCTCGCCCAGGTCGGCCAGGCCGACGACCAGGGCGGGGCCGGGGGCCGCGTCGAAGACGAGGCGGACGGGGTCCTCGCGGTCGCCGATGGACAGGGCGTGCACTTCGCAGCTGGGGCGGGAGGCGGCCACGGAGGGGCAGACCTCCAGCATGTGGGCGCCGAGGATGCGGGGGGTGCCGGGACCGAGGTGGTAGGTGTAGTCCTCCATGAACGTGGAGCCGCCGGGGGCCCCTTGGCCCATGACCTTGATCGTGCGCAGCAGGGCCGACGTCTTCCAGTCGCCTTCGCCGCCGAAGCCGTAGCCGTCGGCCATCAGGCGCTGCACGGCGATGCCGGGGAGCTGGCGCAGGCCGCCGAGGTCCTCGAAGTTGGTGGTGAAGGCGGTGAAGCCGCCGTCGTCGAGGAAGGTGCGCAGGCCGATCTCCAGGCGGGCGGCGTAGAGCAGGGCGTCGTGCCGGATGCCGTCCGGCCGCAGGGCGGGCACCACGTCGTACGACTCGCAGTACTCGGCGGCGAGTTCGGCGGCCTCCTTGTCCTCGACGGCGTCGACGACCGCGACCAGGTCGTTGACCGCGTAGGTGTTGACCGAGAAGCCGAACCGCATCTGCGCCTCGACCTTGTCGCCCTCGGTGACGGCGACGTCGCGCATGTTGTCGCCGAAGCGGGCCAGGCGCAGGGTGCGCGCGGCGTGCCGGCCGGCGGCGGCCCTGGACCAGGTGGCGACGCGCCGTACGACACGCGGGTCGGTGGCGTGTCCGGCGACGATCTTGCGGTGGACGCCGATGCGGGACTCGATGTGGGCGAACTCGCGGTCGCCGTGGGCGGCCTGGTTGAGGTTCATGAAGTCCATGTCGATGCTCGACCAGGGCAGCGACAGGTTGTACTGGGTGTGCAGGTGCAGCACCGGCCGGTCCAGCGCGCTCAGGCCGGCGATCCACATCTTGGCCGGGGAGAAGGTGTGCATCCATACGACCACACCGACACAGGTGTCGGAGACGCTCGCCTCCCGGCACAGGCGGTGGATGGAGTCGGCGTCGGTGAGGACCGGCTTCCACACGATCGGCAGCGGGATGTCGGGGGCGGCGTCCAGACGCTCGGCGATCTGCCGGGACTGGAAGGCGACCTGGCGCAGGGTGTCCTCGCCGTACAGGCCCTGGCTGCCGGTGAGAAACCAGATCTCCTGGCCGCGGTAGGGGGGTTCGGGGGTCGTCATGACAGGGGTCCTTTCACATCACGTCACGAGGAGGGGGCGGCTCAGGCCTCTGCGCGCAGCCGGCGCAGCCGGTGCATGACCTCGTTGGTGCCGCGGCCGAAGTAGTCGTGCAGCAGCCGGTACTCGGCGTACAGCCGGTCGTAGGCGGCGGCACGTGCGGGGTCCGGCCGGTACACGCCCCGATCGGCCTTGCCCATGGACCGGGCGGCGCTCTGGATGTCGGCGTACGCCCCGGCCGCCACCGCGGCGTGCATCGCCGCCCCCAGCGCCGGGCCCTGGGTGGAGCCGATGACGCCGAGCGGGCGGCGGGTGACGTCGGCGTAGATCTGCATCAGCAGGGTGTTCTTGGTCAGCCCGCCCGCGATGATCAGTTCGCCCACCGGCACCCCGGCCGCCTCGAAGGCGTCGATGATGGTGCGGGTGCCGAAGGCGGTGGCCTCCAGCAGCGCCCGGTAGACGTCCTCGGGACGGGTGGACAGCGTCAGCCCCACCACCACCCCACTGAGATCGTGGTCGACCAGTACGGACCGGTTGCCGCTGTGCCAGTCCAACGCGATCAGACCGTGCTCGCCCACCCGCTGCCCGGCCGCGAGCGCCGTCAGATGCTCGTGCGGGTCGCGGCCGAGCGCGGCGGCCTGTTCGGCGTACTCGGCGGGCATCCCGGAGCGGATGAACCAGGCGAAGATGTCCCCGACGCCGCTCTGCCCGGCCTCGTAGCCCCACAGTCCGGGCAGGATGCCGCCGTCGACGACACCGCACATGCCGGACACCGTGCCGTGCTGGTCGGAGCTCATCACATGGCAGGTGGAGGTGCCCATGATGGCGACCATCCGGCCGGGCTCCACGGCCGCTGCCGCCGGGGCCGTGACATGCGCGTCGACGTTGCCGACGCACACCGTGACGCCCTCCGGCAACCCTGTCCAGGCCGCCGCCTCGGCGGTCAGCCGCCCGGCCGCGTCCCCGAGCCGGCCGATCGGGTGGTCCAGCTTGTCGACGACGAAGGAGGCGAAGTCCGGGTTCAGCGCCGCGAGGTAGTCGAAGGACGGGTAACCGCCCTCCTGGTACTGCCCCTTGTAGCCGGCGGTGCAGGCGTTGCGTACGTACGTCCCGCACAGCCGCCACACGATCCAGTCGGCCGCCTCCACCCACCGCTCGGTGCGCCGGTAGATCTCCGGGTCCTCCTCCAGCACCTGCAGCGCCTTGGCGAACTCCCACTCCGAGGAGATCTTCCCGCCGTACCGCTCCAGCCACGGCTCCTTCCGCTCGGCGGCCAGCGCGTTGATCCGGTCGGCCTGCCCCTGGGCGGCGTGGTGGCGCCACAGCTTGACGTAGGCGTGCGGGCGGGCCGCGTACTCGGGCAGCTCGCACAGGGGGGTGCCGTCGGCGAGCACCGGCAGCACCGTGCAGGCGGTGAAGTCCGTCCCGATGCCGATCACCTGCTCCGGGCGCACGCCGGCGCGGGTCAGGGCCTCGGGCACGGCGGTGCGCAGGACGTCGATGTAGTCCGAGGGCACCTGCAGGGCCCAGTCCGGCGGCAGCCGCGTGCCGTCCGGCAGTGCCCCGTCCAGGACCGCGTGCCGGTACGCGTGCTCGGCCGTTCCCAGCTCCGCACCGTCGCGCACCCGGACGACCACGGCCCGCCCGGACAGCGTTCCGAAGTCGACTCCCACGACGCAGGGTTCCAGGTCCCCGGCTGCCTTCTGCTCGGAGTTCACAAGCGGTCTCCTTCACCGAATGGGTTCGATATGTCGATCATTGTCCGGTTTTCAGTCGGTGGTGACGCACCTGCGTCATCGGGCACAGGTGTTCCCGGGGCACTGGTGTTCCGGTGGCGCTAACCCCGGCTTCTGCCGAAGTAGCGGGCGCGCACGCGGTCCAGCAGGATGGCGACACCCAGTACCGCTCCCTGGACGACCTGCTGGTCGTAGGGGCTGACCTTGAGCGCGAGCAGGCCGTTGGTGATGAACTCCAGCAGGATCGCGCCGGCCGCGATGCCGGCGATGCGGCCCTCGCCGCCGGAGAGCGACATGCCGCCGACCACCGCGGCGGCGATCGCCGTCAGCTCCCAGCCCGCGCCGACCGAGGGGTCGGCCACGTTCATCCGGCCGATCACCAGGATGCCGACCACACCGGCCAGCGCCGCGCCGGCGACATAGGCGGAGGTGATCCGGCGGGCGGTCGGGATTCCGGCCAGCCGGGCGGCCTCCCTGTTGCCGCCGACCGCGTAGATCTGACGGCCCACGTAGGTGCGCTCCAGCACGAACCAGGCGACGGCGGCCGCCGCCACGAAGAACAGCGCCGGGACCGGTACCTCGCCGATGTAGTACTGGCTCAGGTTGCTGAACAGGGGATCGAGGTCGTTGATCGGCGAGCCGCTGGTGACCGCGAGCGCCGTGCCCTGTGCGACCGTGTAGGTGACCAGAGTGATCACGAAGGGCGGCACGTTCAGCCGGGTGACCATGGTGCCGTGCCAGAGCCCCACCGCGGCGCAGATCACCAGCGTGACCACGATGGCCACCGGTGCCGGCAGGCCCTCGTTGACGTTCAGCCAGGCGGCCAGGATGCCGGCCAGACCGGCCAGCGCGCCCACCGACAGGTCGATGCCACCGGTCAGGATGACCAGGGACTCGCCGATCGCCAGGATGCCGACCTGTGACAGGTCGCGGCCCATCACCTGCAGGTTGCCCACCGCGGTGTACGTCTCCGCGTTCGCGGCGATCCCGGCGAACACCAAAACGCAGGCGATGATCACACCTGCCTCGGGGGAGGCGGCGAGCTTGCGGAGGAGGTTCGACACGGCCGGGCGGGCAGGCGGTGCGATCTCGTCGGGGACGAGCGTGCTCTGCGCGCTCATGCGGGGGCTCCGTTCGCGAGGGGGGACTGGCCCGGCATCTCCTGGCCGGGCTCTTCCTGGTGCAGGGGGGACGTTCCGGCAGCGGCCGTCATGATCCGTTCCTTGGTGGCGTCGGCCCGGTCGAGGACCGCGACCACCCGCCCGTGGTTCATCACCGCGATGCGGTGGCAGATCCACAGCAGTTCCTCCAGTTCGGAGGAGGCGACCACCAGCGCCATGCCCTGCTCGGCCGCCCGGTCGATCAGCTTGTAGATCTCCGCCTTCGCGCCCACGTCCACGCCGCGGGTCGGCTCGTCCAGCAGCAGCAGGCGCGGTCCGGCGGCGAAGGCACGGCCGAAGATGGCGCGCTGCTGGTTGCCGCCGGACAGCGAACCGATCGGCTGCTCGACCGACTGCATCCGCACGTTGACGTTCTCGGTGATCTTCCGCGCCTCGGCGCGTTCCCGGCGCGGGCCGAGCAGACCCCGGGTGCTGATCCGCCTGAGCACCGAGACGACGACGTTGGACCGGATCGACGCGAACAGCACCAGCGACTGCTCCTTGCGGTCCTCCGGGATCAGCGCGATACCGGCCGCCACACCGTCGCCCGCGCCCCGCGGCCGGTAGGGCTCACCGCCGAGCAGCATCCGGCCGCCCGTCGAGGGCTGCGCGCCCGCGATCGTGTGGACGAGGCGGCTGCGGCCCGAACCCATCAGCCCGGCCACGCCCAGGATCTCGCCCTCGCGCACCTCCAGATCGACGGGGCCGAGACCGTCCGCGGTCAGGTCCTGCACCTGCAGCAGGATCGGGCTCATCGCCGGCGGCGCCTTCGGCTCGCCCTGGGCGACCTCGCCGCCGACCATCTCCCGGATCAGCCGCTCCTCGGAGGCCTCCGCCGGCTCCAGGTCGGCGACCAGCCTGCCGTTGCGCAGCACCAGGACCCGGTCGCTGATCTCCCGCACCTCGTCGAGCCGGTGCCCGATGAAGAGCACGGTGCCGCCGCGCTCGGCCAGTTGCCGGGCCAGCCCCAGCACCATCTCGGCCTCGACCGGCCCCAGCGAGGAGGTCGGCTCGTCCAGGATCAGCAGCTTGGGCTCACGGCCCCAGGCCTTGGCGATCTCGATCATCTGCCGGGTCGGCACCGGAAGGGTGCGCACCTCCCGGCCCACCCGGATCCGTGCGGGGGACAGCCCGATCTCCGCCAGCATCGCCTCGGCCTCGGCCCGCTGGGCACCGCGGTCCACCAGGAACCGCCGCCTCGACTGCCGCGGCCGGCGGCCCAGCAGCAGATTCTCCGCCACCGAGAGCTGGCCGACCAGGGGGAACTCCTGGGAGACCATGGCGACACCGAGTTGTCCCGCCGCCTCGGTGGACCCCGCGACGAGGGGCTCACCGTCGATGAGGATCTCGCCGCCGTCCCGGTGCACCGATCCGGCGAGCGTGCCCATCAGCGTGGACTTCCCGGCCCCGTTCTCGCCGACCACGCCGACCACCTGCCCGGCGTAGAGGTCGAGCTCCGGCAGATCGAGGACGCGCACCGGCCCGTAGGACTTGTGTACTCCCCGCAGCCGCGCGGTGATCGCGCGGCCCGGGGCGCTCGTCGTGGCCGTCATGCTCAGCTGATCCCGAGCTTGGACTCGAGGGACTGGTAGGCGCCCAGGTCGGACTTGGTGACCAGACCCACGCCGGAGCTCAGGGTCGAGCCGTCCTTCTCGAGGTAGGGCTTGACGAGTGCCATCGTCTTCGCCTTGCCCAGCACCTTCTCCGCGGCCAGGATGTACGCCCCGGTGTAGCCCTGCTGGTACGGCATCTGCACCACGGTGCCGGAGATGACGCCGGACTTGATGAACTTCAGGGTCTGCGCGTCGGAGTCGTCCGACACGATGTGCACCGACGAGGTCTTGCCGGCCGAGGTCACCGCCTGGGCCAGCGCCGGACCGTCGTAGGAGTAGACGCCGTACAGGCCGTTGACGTCCGGGTTGTTGGCCAGGATGGTCTCGGCGTCGGAGGTCGCGGTGCTCGCCTGGAGGTTGTCGTTGACCTTCTGCGCGACCGTGATCTTCGTGCCCTTGAGCGCCGCCTCGAAGCCCGCGATGCGCTGGGTGGCGTTCGACGCGGTGAGCGAGCCGACCAGGATGGCCACCTTGCCCTTGCCGCCGAGCACCTGCTTCATCGCGGTGCCCGCCTGGTAGCCCGCGGTGTAGTTCGGGGTGCCCAGGTACAGCGAGGCGGCGTCGGTTCCCGGCAGCGGCGAGTCGATCGCGAGGACGCTGATGCCCTTCTGGACGTCGGTGTGGATGGTGCCCGCGGCCGAGGTCGGGTCGATCGCCGAGATCGAGTACCCGGTGACGCCCTGCGAGCGCAGGGTCTCCAGCTCCGAGTTCTGCTCCGTCAGCTTGCCGTTGGGCGGCGCGAAGTACGTGCACTTGCTCTTCGGAATGCCGAGGTCGGAGCAGCCCTTGAGGAACCCGACCTGGCCGGCCTTCCAGTAGTCGGCGGCCACGTTCACCACCATCGCGATGTCGACCTTGGACAGGTCCTTGCCGGCCAGCGCGGACTTCAGCGCCTTGTCGAGCTTGGCGAGGTTCGCCTGGTTGAAGGTGACGGAACCGGACAGCGCGACGGGGGCCGCGGCGGCGACCGAACCGGCGCCCGCCGAGCTGGAGGGGGAGGAGCCGGACGCGTTCTTGGAGCAGCCGGCGGCGGTGAGCGAGATGAGCAGCGCGGTCGCGACGGCCACGGAGCGGGATCCTCTGGTACCGATCATTGTGATCAGCGTCCTTCTACTGTCGGGGTACGGGCGAGCCCACGGTCGGGTACGGATGTGGGCACAACGGGTGGCTGGATCGTGGTCCCGTCCGCAGGCCGGGCACGGCGGTGCCACGAAGTCGGGCGGGACGGATGACGGGTGGTTCACTCGCGGGCCGTGGCGGACGAGTGGTGGGCCTGCGGCGACGGCATGGGTGAACCGGCACGGGGCGGGGCGGCATACGCCGGACGGGAGCCGGTCGCAGCGGTCGCGGGACAAGGCGGCGGTGGCCGAACCGCCCGCATTCGAGGAGGAGTTGGGGGCTCAAGGCCGGGACCGCGGCCGGGGCGGAGTTGCCGCCGGCCGGTGAGTGCCACGGCGGGTCACCTGCCGCCGGCACCTCGCTTCGCCGGTTTCGCGGCCCCAGGGGGCAGGGCGGGGCGGTCAGCCGGCACGGGGTGGTGTCACCGGCGGCGGCCTCCGGTCACCGCGTAGGCGGAAGACCTGGGACGGGGGCCGGCAGCCGGATCGTCGACGATCACGCTAACTTCATGCGGCCCATTTCGGTGTTCCTTTCCTGTGGGCAGGCCGGTGGTGGGTCACGGAGCCGGCGGACGAGGCGCCGACGGCGTTGCGACCCGGGAGGTCGCTCGGTTCCGGGGGCGGGCCGCCGAGGCTCGCACCACCAAACTGGGCTCGATGATGACGTGGGGCGTCTCGGCGGACGCCGGAAGTGCCGCGTCGGGACCGCCGATGATCTCGATCAGCGCGCGCAGGGCACGCCGGCCGAGTTCGTCGAAGTCCTGACGCACGGTGGTCAGGGGCGGACCGAAGAACTCGGCCTCCGGGATGTCGTCGAAACCGATGACACTGATGTCCTCCGGCACCCGGTGCCCGGCCTGCTGCAGGGCCCGCAGCAGACCCAGGGCCATGTGGTCGTTGGCGCAGAACACCGCGGTGACGTCGGGGTCGGCCGCGATTCGCCGGCCCTGCTCGAACCCGGTGCGGGCCGTCCAGTCGCCGCCGGCCAGCGGCGCCGGCACCGGAGCGCCCCGCTTTTCCAGGGCGCTCCGCCATCCGGCCGCGCGCTCCTGGGCGTCGAGCCAGGAACGCGGTCCCATCAGATGGTGCACCGTGCGATGGCCGAGGTCGAGCAGGTAGGAGGTGACCAGCTCGGCACCCCTCTCGTTGTCCACGGCGACCGAGGCCAACGTGGTGTGGGTACCGCAGCCGACCGCGACCAGGGCCACGTCGGACGGCGCGTTCGCAAGCGCGGAGACCGCGGCGGTCTGCGGTGCGATCACGATGATTCCCTCGACACCCTGGTCCCGCAGCCGGTCGACGGCGTCCAGCACCGACCGCCGGTCGAGCGCGCCGACCGCGGCCACGGTGACGAAGTACTCGTGCTGCCTGGCCGCCTGCTCGATGCCGTAGAGCATGGAGGCGGGGCCGTACAGCGTGGTGTTGTAGCTGATGACACCCAGGGTCCGGGTGCGGCGGGTCGCCAGGGTGCGGGCGGCGGCGTTGGGGCGGTAGCCGAGTTCACGGACGGCCGCGAGCACCCGGTCCCGGGTGGTGGGCCGCACGTTGGGGTGGTCGTTGAGGACTCGCGAGACGGTCTGGTGCGAGACTCCCGCGACCCGGGCCACGTCCGCCATCACCGGTGCTCGTTCCCCGTCCACGTCCCACCCCCTGCTCCCCACGCGCCCTCACGTTTCGGTCGGCGCGTTTCCGGCCGGGACCGACGCGCTGTGGACGAATTGTTAGCGCACACAATCTCAAGGGGTCAATACGTTCCGACCGGTCTCTTGCGGAACCCTTAACAGCGCCGTCATGTGCGCGCAGTCCCTCTGACCTGCTTGCGCACCACCGCGATCAGGGCCGCTGCGCCGCCGCCGAGCGTCGAATCCTGAGAAGCGCGTGACCCTGGTTTCCATATTCTTGACTGTCCAGGTGGTGTTGCCCGCTGTTCACCGTGGCGTAAAAGATGGAGTCGCCGGACCGGCCGATCACCACCGGCGGCGCGAGAACGGCGCAGCTCGGAAGCAGTGCTGGAAGCCAACAGCCCGGAGCCCGGCCGTTGCCCGTCCCCCTGGAGCCCGGATGAGTGGCGACATCCGGGGATCTTGATTGTTAACGCTCACAACGCGCCCCCCGCCGGTGCGTGGCGAGTCGCGTGCGGCGTCGACTCCGTGGCCCGGCGGCAGTGCCCGCACGACGGAAGAGGTTCACAGTGACAGTCAGACATCCGAGTGGGTTCCGGCTGAGGGTGGTGGGCGCGGTCCTCGCACTGCTCGCCGGCCTCCTGGCCGCGGCCATCGGCACCGCGGGCACGGCCCAGGCCGCCGGCTCCCTGCCGTGCGACATCTACGCCTCCGCGGGGACCCCCTGCGCCGCGGCGCACAGCACCACAAGAGCGCTCTTCGCCGCGTACAACGGCCCTCTCTACCAGGTCAAGCGAGCCTCGGACGGCGCCACCACCGACATCGGACTGCTCAGCGCCGGCGGCTACGCCAACGCCGCGGCGCAGGACTCCTTCTGCTCCGGCACGACCTGCGTCATCACCAAGATCCACGACCAGACCTCCCACCACAACGACCTGACCATCGAGGGGCCGGGCGGAAACGGCGGCCAGGACGTCGGCGCGATCGCCGACGCCCTGCCGGTGACGGTCGGCGGCCACGCCGCCTACGGCGTCTTCGTGTCGGCCGGCGTCGGCTACCGCGACAACAGCACCACGGGCATCGCAACCGGCGGCAACCCGGAGGGCGCCTACATGGTGACCAGCGGGCACCACGTCAACAACCGCTGCTGCTTCGACTACGGCAACGCCGAGACGTCCGGCAACGACACCGGCAACGGTCACATGGACGCGATCAACTTCGGCACCGAGTGCTGGTTCTCCTGCTCCGGCACCGGATCGGGCCCCTGGGTCGAGGCGGACCTGGAGAACGGGCTCTTCTTCGGAGGCAACGGAGCCAACTCGAACAACACCGGCATCTCCAGCGCGTACGTCACCGCCATGGAGAAGAACAACGGCACGACCACCTACGCGATCAAGGGCGGCAACGCCCAGTCCGGCTCCCTGACCACCTGGTACAACGGGGCCCTGCCCAACCTCGGCGGCTACACCCCGATGCATCTGGAGGGCGCCATCGTCCTCGGCACCGGCGGTGACAACAGCAACGGATCCGACGGCTCCTTCTTCGAAGGCGTCATGACGTCCGGCTACCCGACCGACGCCGCCGACAACGCGGTGCAGGCCAACATCACCTCCGTCGGCTACACCACCCCGGCCGCGGGCCTCCCCGTCGCCGGTACCGCCTACCGCCTGACCAACCCCAACTCCGGCAAGGTCCTGGATGCGGTGAACTGCGGTACCGGCAACGGGACTTCGATCGACATCTGGGCCTCGCTCGGCAACACCTGCCAGCAGTGGAAGTTCGCCGGCGCCGGCAACGGCCACTACACCATCACCAACGTCAACAGCGGCACGGTCCTGGACGACAAGAACTGCGGGCAGTCCAACGGCACGGCCGTCCAGCTGTGGGCCTCGCTCGGCAACACCTGCCAGCAGTGGGACGTCACCAAGGTCGGCGGCAGCTACACCATCACCAACGTCAACACCGGTATGACGCTGGACGTCGCGAACTGCGGAACGGCCAACGGGACCGTCGTACGCCAGTGGCAGCAGCTCGACAACACCTGCCAGCGGTGGAACATCGCCCCCTGACCGAACCGACCGACTCCCGGTGCTCCGCCGGCTCTCCCACCGGCGGGGCACCGGGGCACCCCGCATGTGGGTGCTCACTTCTGGTGTCTTCCGGACGAGAGTGCGACATTGCGCCCCAGATGGCCGAAAAGCCAACGCGGAGGCGGTCACCGGCGTCAAGCGGAAGCACTTGACGAGATGACAAAGCCGAGTTCCGCGTACTGGGCGGGGACTTGACGGAACGTGGCGCCGTGGCAGGGCGAGTGGGGCTGCTGCGGTCTGCGATGCGCCAGGCGGTCGGGCGGCTCGGCGTCGCGCGGGAGAGCACGCCGATTTCCGACTTTCCGGAACGTGCGGTTCGACGTCTTGACGCGCCTAGGGAGTTCCCCGATAGTCGTGGCTTGATCCGAGCGGCCGAGTGACGGCTGCTCCGGCTGCGGATTGTTAGCGCTAACAATCGGCGGGCGGCCCGTCGGCGGATCGGCAGGCCCGGACGTGTCCGTCCGCCCTCAACACCCATCAGACCCGCCCGAACAAGGGAGTTCATGGTGCCTGCGCTGATCACGTTCCGCCGACTGCGCCGGAGGCTGGTCGTCTCCTTGGCCGCGGTGGCGCTCGCCTTCACCGGCCTCGTCGCCTTCAGCGGCGTCTCACAGGCCGCCGCACAAGGGCCCTGTGACATCTACGCGGCGGGCGGCACGCCGTGCGTCGCGGCGCACAGCACCACCCGCGCGCTGTTCGCCTCCTACAACGGTCCGCTCTACCAGGTGCAGCGGGCGTCGGACAGCGCGCTGCGGGACATCGGGGTGCTGTCCGCCGGAGGTGTCGCCGACGCCGCGGCGCAGGACTCGTTCTGCGCGGGCACCACCTGCACCGTCACCCGCGTCTACGATCAGACCGGCGACGGCAACACCCTGGTCTACCAGGGGCCCGGCGGGACCGGCGGCGCCGACACGGCGGCCATCGCGACCACCGAAGCGCTCAGCGTGGGCGGCCAGAAGGCCTACGCGCTGTACATCAACCCCGGCAACAGCTACTTCGCCTACAACTCCACCGGCGGCGTGCCGACCGGCAGCTCACCCGAGGGCGAGTACATGGTCACCAGCGGCACCCACGTCAACAACGGCTGCTGCTTCGACTACGGGAACACCGAGACCGACCACCACGCCGACGGCAACGGTGCCATGGACGCGATCAACTTCAGCACCGAATGCTGGTTCGGCGGCTGCAGCGGAACCGGGCCGTGGGTGCAGGCGGACATCGAGAACGGCCTGTTCAGCGGTGGCAGCAAGGCGTGGAACCCCAGCCAGGTCTCCGAGACCAGCCGCTTCGTCACCGCGATGCTCAAGAACAACGGCACCACCCAGATGGCGCTCAAGGGCGCTGACGCCCAGTCCGGGAGCCTGACACAGCTCTACAGCGGCGCACTGCCCAGCGGATGGAGCCCGATGCACAAGCAGGGCGCCATCATCCTCGGCAGCGGCGGCGACTGCTGCCAGACCAACCACAACGCCAGCGCGGGCATCTTCTACGAGGGCGCCATGGTCAAGGGCTACCCCTCCGACGCCACCGACGCCGCGGTCCAGGCCGACATCGCCGCGGCCGGCTACAGCACCACCACCCCCTTCACCCCGGGCGCGAGGGTGTCGCTGCAGGCCACCACCTCCTGCTGCACCGGCGACTACCTCCAGCACGACACCAGCGACGACAAGGTGGTGATCGCGCCGGTGACCTCCGGCAGTTCCGCCACCGTCAAGGGCGACGCCACCTGGATCGTCCGCGCAGGCCTGGCCAACGGCAACTGCGTCTCCCTCGAGTCGGCCAACACACCGGGCAGCTACCTCAGGCACTACGCCTTCCAGCTCCACCTCCAGCCCAACGACGGCACCAGTCAGTTCGCCGCCGACGCCACCTTCTGCTCCAAGCCGGGCAACAGCGGCACGGGTTACTCGCTGCAGTCCTTCAACTATCCGGCCAAGTACATCCGCCACTACAGCTTCACCGGCTACATCGCGAGCGACGGAGGCTCCAACTCCTGGGACTCCGCGACGTCATGGGCCCAGGACACCAGCTGGCTCGCCGCCTCCCCCTGGAGCTGACGAGCCTCAGCACCACATCACCACCGCCCCTGTGAAAGGAGTACTTCATGATCAAGCCACCGTGGGTCCGCCGCGTCAGACGCGCGCTCCTCGCGGCCGGTGCCACCGCAGCGCTCACCGCCGGCCTGCTCACCGCCTCGGCCACCACCTCGCAGGCCGCCACCCAGGGCCCGTGCGACATCTACGCCGCGGGCGGCACGCCCTGCGTCGCCGCACACAGCACCACCCGCGCCCTGTACGCCGCGTACAACGGCCCGCTGTACCAGATCAGGCGCGCCTCCGACAGCACCACCCTGAACATCGGCGTGCTCAGCGCCGGCGGATACGCCAACGCCGCCGCGCAGGACTCCTTCTGCGCGGGCACCAGCTGTGTCATCACGGTCATCTACGACCAGTCCGGCAAGGGCAACAACCTCACCCAGGCACCCGCGGGCGGAGCCGCCGGCGGGCCGGACAACCTCGCCAACGCCTTCGAGGCACCGGTCACCGTCGGCGGGCACGAGGCCTACGGCGTGTACATCGCCCCCGGCACCGGCTACCGCGACAACAACACCAACGGCATCGCCACCGGCGACCAGCCCGAGGGCATGTACGCGATCTTCGACGGCACCCACTTCAACAACGGCTGCTGCTTCGACTACGGCAACGCCGAGACCAGCAGCACCGACACCGGCAACGGCCACATGGAGGCCATCTACTTCGGCAACAGCACGGCCTGGGGCTCCGGCAGCGGCACCGGCCCCTGGATCATGGCCGACCTGGAGAACGGCCTGTTCTCGGGCGTGAACACCGGCAACAACGCGGGTGACCCCACCGTCAACAACCGGTTCCTGACCGCCATGGTCAAGGGCGGCCCGAACCAGTGGGCCATCCGCGGCGGCAACGCCCAGTCGGGCAGCCTGTCCACCTACTACAGCGGCGTACGCCCCAACGCCTCCGGCTACAACCCGATGCACAAGGAAGGCGCGATCATCCTGGGCATCGGTGGCGACAACAGCAAGTGGGCCCAGGGCACCTTCTACGAAGGCGTCATGACCTCGGGCTACCCCTCGGACGCCACCGAGAACGCCGTCCAGGCCAACATCACCGCCGCCGGCTACAACAGCGGCTCGACCAGCACCGGCTCGCTGGCGCCCGGCTCCCGGATCTCCCTGCAGGCCACCACCTCCCCCTGCTGCACCACCGACTACCTCCGCCACGACGACGCCGACACCAAGGTCGTCATCTCCAACATCAGCTCCTCCAGCTCGGCCACCGACAAGGCCGACGCCACCTGGATCGTCCGCGCCGGCCTCGCCAACAGTTCCTGCCTGTCCTTCGAGTCCGCCAACAACCCCGGCCAGTACCTGCGTCACTACAACTACGAGCTCTACCTGAACACCGACGACGGCGGCGGCAACTTCCCGAAGGACGCCACCTTCTGCCCCACCACGGGCAATAGCGGGACCGGCCACTCCTTCCAGTCCGTCAACTACCCGACGAAGTACATCCGCCACTACAACTACACGGTCTACATAGCCGGCAACGGTGGCTCCAACTCCTGGGACTCCGCGACGTCGTGGGCCCAGGACACCAGTTGGCTCACCGCGTCCCCCTGGAGCTGACACCCGACCTGACCGGACCCGGTGAACGACGGCCCGCCCCGCCGGCGGGCCGTCGTACCGGCTTCTGCTCCGGGTGACCCGAACCCTTCAAGAAGTGGCAGGTTCTGGTCAAAGATCTCCCAGATGTCGAACACCCTCTCCCACCCGTGGTCGGGTCTCTTCCGACGGTCTGTCGACGCCCGTTTGGGAGGCCCCGGTGCCAGCACCGAACCGTAGAAGACGATGGCTCACCATCTGCGCCACCACCGCATCCGCAGGACTCCTCGCGATACCCGCGAGCGCCGCGCCCGGCGGACACAGCAGCCCCTTCGGGGTCCGTACGCTCAGACAACTGGCCGCCGAACGCGAGCATGCGGTGGGGGCCATGAGCCCCTCGGTGAAGGCCGGGGACGACGACGACGGCAACGAGGCCGACGAGATCGCCGAGGGCGCGGACCAGTACGCCGAGGCCCGGACCTCACCCGGGATCGTCGCACCGGGAGCGTACGGCGCCGCGTGGGCCGGCCTGACCAAGCTGCCGCGGACCGGCGGTGACTGGCGCAACATCACCGACCTGCCGTACAACTCCGACGACCCGCGCTACCGCGACGCCGACTCCAACTCCAGCGGCGGCTCGGGCGACGTGACCGGCCGCATGGCCGCGATGGCCGCCGACGACGACGGGTACGTGTACGCGGGCAGCGCGGGCGGCGGCGTGTGGCGCTCGCGCAGCGGCGGCGGGCACTGGCGGCCGATCAGCGACCGGCTGCCCTCCCAGTCCACCGGCGCCCTCGCGCTGGACCGCGCCGGACGGCTGTGGCTGGGCACCGGCGAGGCCACCACCAACGCGGACGCCTACCTCGGCAGCGGCGTCTACGTCCTGTCCGACCCGCACCACGGCACCTTCTCCTCGCGCAGCCGGGTCGGCGGCGACGAACTGGAGTCCACCACCATCCACGAACTGCGCTTCGGCGGCGACAAGGTCTGGGCGGCGACGAGCGAGGGCGTGTGGAGCCACTCCACCAGGAAGCTCAGCGGGGCCTGGAAACTGGAGTACGCGCCCAACCCCGACTACCTTCCGGGTGGTCCGAAGGCCGACGACCCCGACGCGGCGTACAAGAACATCGCCAACGACATCGCGATCGACCCGAAGGACCCCTCCAAGGTGGTCCTCGCGGTCGGCTGGCGCAGCGGTGACGACTACAACGGCTTCTACACCAAGGTGAAGGGCGCCTGGACGCGGATCACCAGCGGCCTGGGCGACCTGCCGGCCGACCCGGACGACGTCGGCAACGTCACCTTCGCCCGCTCCGCCGACGGCTCCCGCTACTACGCCGTCGACCAGTCACCGGCGCAGCTCAACACCAACCCGGACAGCGGCCTGGAGGGCATCTACGTCTCCAAGTCGGGTTCCCCGACCGGGCCGTGGACGAAGATCGCCGACTACAAGGGCCTGGCCGCGGACAACTCGGCGCTGACCACCGCCGGTTACATGCCGGGTGTGCAGGCCTGGTACAACCAGTTCCTGGCCGTCGATCCGGCGAACGCGGAGCACGTGTACGCGGGCCTGGAGGAGGTCTACGAGACCAAGGACGGCGGCGGCACCTGGTCGACCGTCGGCCCGTACTGGAACTTCCCCTTCCCCTGCTGGAGCATCGACCCGGCCAGGCAGACCGGCTCGTGCAGCCAGACGACGCACTCCGACCAGCACGGTGTCGCGATCGGCCGCTACCACGGCAAGAGCTGGGTGTACGTGGGCAACGACGGCGGCGCCTACAAGCGTCCGGTCGACGGCGCCCAGGACTCCTCCGGCCACGCCACCGACTGGACCTCCCTGAACGACGGCACCATCGACACCCTGCAGTACTACTCCGTGGGCGTCGGCAAGGACCTGGAGCGCGGCGGCGTCTCCGTCACGGGCGGGCTGCAGGACAACGGCCAGTCCATCCTGCGCGGCGACGACAAGGTCATGGGCTCGAACTTCGGCGGCGACGGCGGCGACACCCTCACCGACCCGGCCAACGGCTGCGACATCGCCCAGGAGTACGTCTACCTCGCCGTCCAGGTGACCCAGAACTGCGCGGTGAACGACGGGAGTTGGACCACCGACCCGAGCAAGGCCACGTCGTACAACGTCGCCCCGGCCGACAACGCCACCAGCGAGGCCCGCTTCATCGCCCCGCTCGCGGCCGACGCGAAGGACAGCTCGACGTGGATCGCGGGCGGCCGCCACATCTGGGTGCAGACCCACGGCTACGCCATCCGCAGCGGCACCGAGTGGAAGAGCGTGTACGACCTCGGCTCCGGCCGCACCGCGACCGCTGTCGCCGCCTCGGGCGGCAAGGTGTACGCGGCCTGGTGCGGCCCCTGCAACAACGAGGGCTTCGCCCGCGGCATCTCCGTCGGCAACGCGGACGGCACCGGCTGGCACGACATCGCGCTGCCGGTCGACGGGACGGTGCCCAACCGCTACCTCAGCGGCTTCGCCGTCGACCCCCGGAACGCCGACCACGTCTTCCTCGCGGTCAACGGCTTCTCCCGGCACTGGACCGAGGGCCCCGGCGCCGGCGTCGGGCACGTCTTCGAGTCCACCGACGGCGGCACCACCTGGAAGGACGTCTCGGCGAACCTCCCCGACGTGCCGGCCGACTCGGCCGTCGTCACGCCGAACGGCGGCCTCGTCGTCGCCACCGACCTCGGCGTCGCCTACCGCGCCCCCGGTCACACCAGGTGGCAGCGCGTCGGCTCCCTCCCGGCCGTCGCCGTGCTCCAGCTGAAGCTGAGCCCCGACGGCAAGACCCTGTACGCGGCGACGCACGGCCGCGGCATCTACACCATCAGGGTGCGCGACTGCGACTGATTCCGTAGTGCACGCGGCGGTGATCCCGGATTCCGGGTCACCGCCGCGCGCCCATTGCGTGTTGCCGGACGATCGTCCATCATCAGGATTCCTGATAGTTCAAGGTTGTAATGATGTGGGGCGAGGGCATGCCTTTCAGCTCAAGAGTTCAGGCCATGGGTATCCAGCTCGTGCTCGGCCACATGATGGCCCGCGTGCACGAGGACCTGCGCTTCACCGACCTCCCCGGCAGTACCGAAACCCTCCGGGTGGAGACCGGTGCCGGAGCGGTGACCTGCGCCGTCTACCGTCCGTCGGAGCCGGCCGGAGCCCCCGCCCCCGTGTACGTCAACTTCCACGGCGGCGGTTTCGTGGTCGCCCGTCCGGAGCAGGACGACCACATCTGCCGGTACATGGCGGCGAAGGCCGGCTGTGTCGTCGTCAACGTGGACTACGCGGTCGCCCCCCAGCAGCAGTTCCCCGTGCCCGTCACCCAGGCCTACGACGTCACCGCCTGGGTCGCCGCGAACGGCGGCGCGAACGGCTGGGACGGCTCCCGGCTCGCCGTGGGCGGGCACAGCGCCGGCGCCAACCTGACCGCCGCCGTCTGTCGCCTGGCCCGGGACCGCGGCACCTTCTCGCCCCGGGTCCAGATCATCGACTCGGCACCCCTCGACCAGCTCGCCGACCCCGCCGGCAAGCGGTCCCTCATCGCCAAGCCGCTGCTCAGCCCCCAGCTCATGCGGATCTTCACGGACGCCTACGTCCCGGACCGGGCCGACCGCGCGGACCCCCTCGTCTCACCCGGGCTCGCCGACGACCTCGCCGGACTTCCCCCCGCCCTGGTCATCACCGCGGAGCACGACCGGTTGCGGGACGAGGGCGACGCCTACGCCAAAGCCCTGGAAGCCGCCGGCGTCCCCGTCACCCACCGTGTCTTCGAGGGCGTCGACCACTACTTCACCCACACCGGCCCGGTGCCGACGGCGAAAGAAGCCTTCGACCTCATGGCCACCACCCTGCGCACCGCGCTCGGCGACTGATGCGCTTCGGGGCCCGCGCCGCATGATCGGCCGGATGGCCCCGAGACGCGCCACCGCCTGTTACAGGCCCAGGGAGACGGCGAACCGGGTGAGTTCGGCCGTGGTGTTGATGTCCAGCTTGGCTCGAATCCTGCGCAGATACGCATCGACGGTATGCCGGGACAAGCCCATGCGGCGGGCTGTTTGCAGGTGGGTGCACCCTGCGGCGATGTGGTGCAGGGTCTCGCGCTCACGAGGGGCCAGTGCGGGAGCGGGTTCCTCGACGTGCGGTGGGGTGTTGGTGGAGCTCATGGGCTTTCCTGTGGCTGCTCGACACGGTCACCACTGCCCGCTTCATGGCAAACAGGAGAGTGAATGACCGGTAAGTCCTTATCTAGTCGATATGTGGAGTTTTGCGGCTTGGTGTCATGGCTGTACCCGTGAACTGTCACAGCCGCGTCACAGCGTCATCGAAGGTTTGGCTAGGGGTGTGCCGGCGTCGTGTTGTCAAGTCCCGAGATGCAGCGGCATGACGAGGCCGAAGCGCGCGGTCGTAATGGAGTCATGAGCCGGACGGACACGGATGGCTCGCCCCAGCCGGAACCTACCGGCGTTTCCATTCCACCGTTCTCATCGGAGACCGAATCCCATGACCAACAGGATCACCAAGCGCATCGCACTGCTGACAGCGTCCACTGCTCTGGTTGCCGGAGGCGCCGCTCTTGTTCCAGGGAGTGCGTTCGCGGCCGAGCCCGCGGGAGTGCACGCGATGGCGCAGAGCCATTACCGCCATCACCACCATCACCGCTACGGCAGTGACAGCGGGCCGGTAAACTACTACTTCTTTATCCAAGGCGGTAACAGCAGTAGCACCAGCACCAGCAGCAGCACCAATACCAACACGAACACGAATACCGACAGCAGTACGAGTACCAGTAACTGAAAAACTGCTGCTGAAATCCGGCTGGACGGCGATGAGCCGTCCAGCCGGATTTTTCTGGCTGCACCGGGCTGTCCGTGCGTTTGTGATGTTGAGGCATCCGATCTTACGGTTTTCGTAGGGCCAGGCGGTGTGGAGGTCCGCCATGACGAAGGGCCAGGACGGCGAGCGTGTGGTTGCGGCGAGGTATCGGCTGCTGCGCAGGCTCGGGGCCGGCGGCATGGGCCGGGTGTGGCTCGCTCATGATCAGAAACTCGACTGCGACGTAGCGATCAAGGAAATCGCCATGCCCGGCGACCTGTCGGGGCAGGAACTGAGCGGTCGTATCGCCCGAGCCCGGAACGAGGCGCAACACGCCGCTCGACTGCGCAACCACCCGCATGTCGCCACGGTGCACGACGTCGTCGAGGACGGTGGCCTGCCCTGGATCGTGATGGGGTACCTGCCAGGTGCGACGGACCTGAAGGAGTGGGTGCGGGAGCACGGGCCGCTGTCGGTCGCGGAGACCGCGCGGATCGGCCTGGCTGTACTCGATGCCCTGGAGGCCGGGCACCGGATCGGCATCCTGCACCGAGACGTCAAACCGGCCAACGTGCTCCTCGCCGGGGAAAGCCCGCAGAAGGCGCCCTATGGGAACGGCGGGCGTGTACTGCTGGTGGACTACGGTATCTCGCTGCGGCCGGAATCCGGCGAATCGCGATTGACGGGGACGTCCGAGATCGTCGGCACCCCGGGCTTCCTGGCCCCCGAACGGGCCCGTGGAGCGCCGCCCACCCCGGCATCAGATCTCTTCTCCCTCGGCGCCACGCTGTACTACGCCGTGCAGGGAACGGGCCCCTTCGACCGGCTCTCCGATGTCTCCACTCTGACGGCACTGCTCTTCGAAGATCCCCCGCCACCGGAACTGGCAGGAGACCTCGCACCCGTCCTGCTCGGTCTGATGGCCAAGGACCCCGCCCAGCGTATGAACGCCGAGGAGGCGATGCGTCAACTCGCCGCATGCGCCGTCCCGCCCGCGGCCACGTCACCGCCGTACCAGCACGCCGCTCCGACGACAGTGCCCTTGCCGTCACCGGACGAGTCGCTCTCGTCTCCGGCAGCCGACACGCCACCGACCGAACAGGTCCCTTCCAGGGCCGAGCCACCACCGCAACCGCCGCGGAAGCGTGCACGAAAGACACCCTCGCCTTCCCTGATCGGACGTATCGCTGGAGTCCTGCTGCTGGTCGGCGGCGGCTTGTGGGCCGGGTCCGAGCTGCTGAACCGCCAGGCCCCCCACACCGGTCAGGAAAACTCGGCCATGCCCTATGGAGCTGAGGTCGGATTGACCCGCGAACTGCACCCGGGTGACTGCGTCGCCGCCTCATGGCCTGCACAACGCTTCCAGAAGCCACCCAAGCTCAAGGTCGTCGACTGCAAGACCTATCCGGACGGCCAAGTGCTCGACGTGAACACCAACACCGCCTCCCTGAGCGAGGCCACGACAGACAGCCCCGGTATATGTGTCGGGCTCCTGCGCAACACCGTGCGCGACATGGTCGACGTCCAGTCCTACGCGCTCGTGCCCAGCGCCGCCGCGTGGAACCACGGCGTACGCACCACAGCGTGCTTGCTCTTCGGCAAGACCGTCGGTCTGTACGGTCCAGTGGGTCGTTACCGGCATGAAGGGGATCAAATTTTTGTCGAGAACAGCTCAATCAGTGATTGCTACAACATGAAGAAGCTGGAGGAGCACAATTACGCGCACCTGCTGACCGACTGCGGAAAGCCACATGATCTGCAGGGCTTGGGTTACGTGCGGGCCCCCGCCGGTATGAAGTTCGATGCCTGGGACGCCTTCTACGGCCTGTGTGTCAAACGCTATGGATCTTTGAAGAGCCCCACCCGTGACCTGTACGCCTGGAACCATGCCGAAGACACCTGGAGGCAAGGATTCCACTTCGTGATGTGCCTGCTCTCGATGCCCCAAGCGGGGGACAAGCTACCGCCAGGTTCGGTGCAACCGGCCACGGTTGGGGGATAGGCGGGTGATGCGCCCGCCAGACGCGGAGGGAACGCTTCCATGGACTGCCTCGTTGCCCCGGGGTCCGCCCCTGTCGTCGTCCCTGGGAGCATCGTGCCCGAAACCACGGCCACTTCCACCGTCGTTCCCGCTCTGCCCGCCCTCGGCGCGCAGGCCGAGCGGCTGATCGAGTCGGGAGTCCACGAGATTGCCGGGCTCACCGCCGCCGCGATCCGTGCCTTCGCCGAGACCGCCGAGGCCCGTACGCGCGGCGACGGCGCCCTGCTCGCCGTCCACCCGGACCGCGCCCCTGCCTCCGCTCTCGCGCCGCTGCTCAGCCGCGCCGGCAAGCCGGGCTTCGTCGTCACCGACATGACCGACGTCGACCTCTTCACCCCGCTCGACACGATCGCGCTGCCCGACACCCCGCTCTACCTCGTCACCGGCCTCGACCGCGGCGACCGGATGGCCGACTGGAGCCCGGACGAGGCGCTGCCCGCCATCACCGCCGAGGCCCGTACCCCGTTGCTGCTCACCGAGGGCATCCACTGGGTGCTGCAGCACCCCGCCGTCCTGGAACGCAACCACTGCTTCATGACCATCGGCTCCCGGTTGCGCAAGCCGGGCGGCACTCTCGACTCCCGCACCCCGGCGATCTGGATCAGCAACGGCACCGGCCGGGACGGCCGGGAGCGCCGCGAAGCCCCCAAGGTCGGCTGGTGCTGGGCGGGGAACCGGCACACCTGGCTGGGCTTCGCCTGCGCGCGGGAGCGCCGGGCCCTGGACGGGTAAGGGTCCCCGGCCGGCGGTGATGCCGGCCAGGGGCCCCTGAGGGACGCGGCTACGTCAGCCGTCGTTCTCCGGCGACGGGATGTAGGCGCCGGGCACGTCGTTCGGCGCGTAGATCTTGCTGTCACCGGGGTACGGCTTGGTCCAGTTGTGCGTCTCGTACCAGGTGAGGCGGTTCATCTGCTCCGGGTTGGCGAAGTCCGGCACCGCCTTGGTGCCGGTGAGCCGCTGGTGCGACTCCCACGTCTTCCACTGCGCCGCGACCTTCTGCTCGGACGGCGGCACCGTCACGGACGTCTGCGCGGGCGCCGCGCCCGCGACCGACGGTGCCGGGGCGTCCGAGCCGCAGGACGGCTGGGTGCTCAGGCCGAGGGTCAGCGAGGTCCGGTTGGGCTGCGCCGTGAACGGCGTGTAGTTCGGCTTGGAGGTGAACGCCCCGAACATCGGGGTGGCCGCGCTGTCCATCTGGTTCATCGGGTGGATCCCGAGGATCTGCTCGATGGTGCGGATCATCGTGATCTGCGAGTAGTAGTGGCTGTCGACGGTGCCGTGCTGGGCGTAGGGGCTGATGACCTGGACCGGGGCACGGTGGCCGTCGACGTGGTCGAGGCCGGCCTGGGAGTCGTCCTCGACGACGAAGATCGCCGAGTCCTTCCAGTACTTGCTGTGCGTGATCGTGTCGACCATCTTGCCGACCGCGAGGTCGTTGTCCGCGACCTCGGCGGCCGGGCTCGCCGGGCCACCGGTGTGGTCGTTGGAGAACCAGAACATGTTCAGGTTCGCCGGACCGTTCTTCTCGAAGTCCTGCTTCCAGATCTGTTCCTTGTAGACGTCCGGAACGTTGAGGTCGAACAGCGGGAAGCCGGGCACCGAGACCTTGTTCAGCGACGGGATCGCCGAGCCCGTCTGAATGGGGTACTGGGTCTGCTGCCCGGTCGCCTCCATGTTCTTGGCGTCGCAGTACAGGTTCTGCCAGGTCGCGTCGGCCGGCTTGCTCTCGATCGACTGGAACTCGCCGTAGTCCTTCACGGACTTGCCGGCCGCCTGCGCACCGGTCCAGATGAAGCCGGTCTTCTGGTGGCCGAGAACGTCGTCCTCGGTGTCGTAACTACGCGTGTACTCACCGGCCGAGGACTCGGTGTACTCCGGGTTGTCCGACTGCATCAGCCAGTTGTGGCCCTCGGCGGAGTTCGTGCCGACGTCGTAGAAGTTGTCGTACAGCCCGAACTGCTCGGCCAGGGCGTGCTGGTTCGGCGTCACGTTCTCGCCGAACTGCGTGACCGACGGGTCGCCGTCGCCCTTCGTGATGTCACCGAAGACCTGGTCGTAGGTCCGGTTCTCCTTGACGAGCAGGAAGACGTGTTTGATCGTCGAGGGGTCGCCGATCCGCGCCGGAACCGGCACGGGCCTCGCGTAGCCGCTGCCCTTGGCCGTCTTCACCGAGCCGGGGGTCCAGCCGTTGTGCTGGAAGACCTTGACCGTCTGGGACCTGATGACGCTGTCGTCCGGCAGCGTGAACTGCGTCAGGCTGGAGGTCGTGTCGTGGGTGCCGTGCCCGGCGTTGGTGGTGGGGCGACGGGCGTCGATGCCACGGGTGTTGGAGACGACCACCTTCTTGCCGACGGCTGCGATCTCCGAGGGGAAGTAGTCCGTCGGGAGGAGCCCGACGAAACCGGCCGGCTGCTGCGGGGAGGTGTAGCGGTAGACGGCGACCGCGTTGGCGCGGCCGAGCGTCACCAGCAGACGGCCGTCGTCGGTGAGCGTCACCGCGCCCGGCTCGTAGCCGACCTTCGCCTCCGGCCACGGCTGGGTCGCGATGGTCTGCACGACCTTGTCCTTGGCCGTGTCGATGACCGACACGCTGTTGTCGGCGGTGTCGGTGACGAACACCGCGCCCTTCTTCGCGTACACCGCGGTCGGGTGCAGACCGACGTCGATGCTGCCGACGGCGGCGGACGGGTCGCCGACATCGATGACGCTGACCGTGCCGGTGGTGGCGGCGCCGGTGTCCCCGTTGGCCGGCACCTGGGTGCCGTAGGAGTTCATCGTGGTGTCGCCGGCCTGGGCCGGACGCCCGCCCTCGTTGCTGACGTAGAGCTTGCCGCCGACCAGCGCGAGGCCGCGCGGGGCGTTGCCGACCGCCCAGCTCTGCTTGATGGTTCCGCCGGCCGCGTCGATGGCGACCACCCGGTTCTGGCCGTTGACCGCGGAGTACACGGTGGACCCGTCGGCCGAGAAGACCGCCGCGCCGACCAGCGCGTGCTTGGAGCCGTCGGCCGGGATGGCGACGGCCGTCGGGTTGGACAGGGTGCCGTCCGCGTTCACGGTGAACTTGGTGTAGCCGTCGCTCTGGCCCAGCCACAGCTGCTTGCCGTCGGGCGAGTACGTCGGGCCCTCCTGGCCGACGGAGGCGCTGCCGATGCGCAGGTCGTCCGCCTTGTTGGTGCCGACCCTCTGCTTCACCTGACCGGTCGCCAGGTCCAGGATGACCAGCGCGGCGTCCCCGTCGGCGACCGAGGCCGCGAGGTGGGTGCCGTCCGGGCTGACGGAGGACGACATGATCTTGCCGTCGTTGATGACGGTGCGGTCGCCGTACGGGTCGATGTACTGGTCGGCGGCGACGACCTGACCGTCCTTGGTGACCTGGCCGACCTGCTGGGTGCCGAACCGGTACGTCGAGGCGACGGCGGTGCCCGTGACGCCGAGGGCGACCGCGATGCCCGCCGTCACCAGCAAGGTCCGGCGTCCGACGCGTCTGCCGAGAAGGCTGATCTGCTCCTTCTCACTGCTCCGACGCTGCCGTGTTACCTGCATGGAACTGTCCCTTCGGGGGAGGGGAGGAGGTCGGGGGGGTGGAGTTCAGGGGGTCGAGATGAGTTCGACGTCGCCGTCGAACTGCCAGAGGGGGTTCGGCGCGTCCCCGGCGGAAGTCCGCACCAGGAAGTAGCCGTTCACTTCCTTCGGACCGTCGCCGTCGGCCACGTACCGTCCGTCGGCGGTGATGTCGAGCTGGTAGACGGCCTGTCCGGTGACCTGGACGCCGGGCAGGTGCCAGGAGACGACGCAGCGCCAGTCGTTGCCCGGGCCCTCGGCGGCGAGCTGGCCGGCGCCCTTGTCGCACGCCGCACTGGCCCGCAGCCGCGCCTCGGTGACGTCGGGGCGGTGGAGCTGCTCGGTCTGCAGGCGGTAGAGGTGGGCGAACACCGTGGCGACCGAACGCTGCACCTTCTGCTGCTGGATTCCGGAACCCACGGACGGGGTCACCACGGTGACGGCCGCGACCGAGAGGGCGACCAGCCCGGCCAGCGGCAGGAGCCCGGTGGTGACCGCGCGGCGCCCGGAGCCGTCGTAGGCCAGGCCGGTGAAGTCGCGCCGCAGGAAGAGCAGGAAGGCCAGCGCGGTCGCGAGCACGGCCCACGCCAGGCTGACAACGATGCCGATGAGGAGCGGGCCGAGCTGCGCGGGGCTGGTGAACAGGCCGTTCCAGGCGATGAAGGCGTAGCTGGGCAGGGCGAGGCGTACGGGGACGGGCAGCGGCAGCATCTGGGCGAGCTGCATCGCCAGCGCGACGAGCGCGGGCAGCAACAGGCCCATCGGGGACCGCCCCAGCGCCACCGACCCGAGCAGGCCGATCGCGGCGAGGGCCAGCGTCGGGGCGAGCACGCAGACCCACGCCAGAAGGACCTTGCCGGCGGCGTCCGACGGCGCCAGCAGATGGCCGTCCAGGCCGACCAGCGGCCGGTCGCCGACCGCCGTCAGTCCGCCGACCGTGCTGGAACAGGCCAGCCCGGCGACGCGCCACTGAGAGACGAGTTTGACCAGTTCGAAGCGGTAGCCGCGCCACACCGTGACGCGACTGGCGCCGGTGGTGCGGTCGTCGGTGGGGTCATCGGTGCGGTCGTCGACCACGGTCGCGGTCATCTGCCGTCCTCCTGCTGCTCGGTGAGGGCGAGGAACGCGGCCTCCAGGGGGGACACGACGGGAGTGAGCTCGCGCACCGCGATGCCCGCGTGCACGAGTCCCGCCACCAGTTCGTCGAGGGCGGGAACCAGCGCGCGTACGACGAGCCGTTCGGTGTCCTGCCGTGCGCCGGCGTCGTCGACGACGCGGAGCCCGGCCGTGTCGGCGGCCAGACGGCGGGCGGCCCGCGGATCGGACGTCACCAACCGGTAGTCGAGTTCACGGTTCTCGGCGGCCAGCTTTCCGATCGGCCCGGAGAAGACGACCCGTCCGGCGGAGAGGATGGTGACTTCGGAGCACAGCGCCTCCAGGTCGTCCATGCGGTGGCTGGAGAGCACCACGGCGGTCCCGTCCGCCGCGAGCCGGGTGAGGACACCGTGTACGTGCTTCTTGCCGGCCGGGTCGAGGCCGTTGGCGGGTTCGTCGAGGACGAGCAGCCGAGGCCCGGTGAGCAGGGCGGCGGCGAGCCCGAGCCGCTGACGCATGCCGAGGGAGAATCCGCGGGTGCGGTCGTCGGCGACATCGGTGAGTCCGACCTCGGCCAGCACCTCGTCAATTCCCGCCGTACGTACGTCGCTTCCGCGAAGCGCGGCAAGAGCGGCGAGGTTCTGCCGGGCGGTGAGCGAGGGATAGAGCCCGGGGCCGTCCACGAAGCCGGCGACGCCGTCGGGAGCGGACAGCGCCCGCCCGACCGGCGTCCCCAGGATCTCGAGGCGGCCGCTGTCGGCGACGGCCAGACCCAGCAGGAGACCGAGCAGTGTGGTCTTGCCCGCGCCGTTCGGGCCGACCAGACCGTGGATCTGCCCCTGCGTCACATCCAGATCGATGCCGTCGAGTGCGACGACGTCGCCGAAACACTTGGTGATCCCGCGAGCCCGGATTGCGAGGAGTTCGTCCATGAGTCCCTTCTTTCGCAACGGTGAAGGAACTTAGGCTCGGCACACAACCCCGGCAGGGGCGGCTGGCTGAACGCACATGGAACGGATCGTCAAGGCATCGGCAAGTCCGTGCGTACGGACCGGTCGGCACGAAGCCCGATCCGGGTTCTTTCAAGGTGGCGCCGAACGCGCGGAACGCCGGTCGGGACGGAACGCTGTGGAGTGCGTTCGGGTCCCGCCGGCGTTCGGAGAGCGGCCTGGGGCTGGGGAGCGGCCTGGGGCTGGATGTGCGGGGTCAGGCGTGGGCCGCCACCGGACGGCCGTTCGCGGTGAACGTCTTCCAGAGCTGCACGGACAGCCGTACCAGGGCGGCCTCGATCAGGGCGACGGCGACCTGGGTCAGGATCGTGGTGAAGATGTGCGGCACGGTGAGCCGCCTTTCGTGAGCGGTGTGCTTGGTGCTGCGGACCGCTCCTTTGTCCGGTTTGGTGTCATACGGGAGGTCACCCGCAGATGGACTGCAGGTGAATTTTCCTCAACGCGCCGACAGACCGGCGACGCGCCGCACCACCGCGGGCACCAGCACCGACCCCGCCGCGGCGGTCAGCGCGACCGTCCAGCCCGCGGGGCCCAGGGGACGGTTGCCGAAGAAGTGGCTGAGCCCCGGCACGGTCACCACCACGCCCAGCAGCACCAGGGATCCCACCGCGGCCACGGCGACCACCGGATCCCGGCCCGCGTCCTGCAGCGTCTGGAGCAGCTGGGAGGAGACCAGGGCGACCAGGGCGACGGTGTCCGCGTGCGCCCGGGTGCCGGTCGCCCGGGCCGTCACCCAGGCGACGGTGGCGGCGGCCGCGGTGACACCGGCACGCAGCTGGAGGTGGCGGGTCAGGGCCTTGCCGAGCGAGGCCTCGGGACCCTCCGCGAGCAGCCGGTCGGCGTGGTCGGCGGGCGGCCGGGCGGCGATGGCCATGGCGGGCAGCATGTCGGTGAGCAGGTTGACCAGCAGCAGCTGGCGTGCGTTCAGCGCACTGCGCCCGGTGAGCAGCGTGGTCGCCAGGACGAAGGCGATCTCGCCCAGGTTGCCGCCGAGCAGGATGCCCAGCGCCTTGCGCACCGAGGCCCACATGGCCCGGCCCTCGACGAAGGCGTCGACGATCGTCTCGATGCGGTCGTCGGTGACCACCACGTCGGCGGCGGCGCGGGCCGCCGGAGTGGCCCGTGAGCCGAGCGCGATACCGACGTCCGCGATACGGATGGCGGGCGCGTCGTTGGCGCCGTCGCCGGTGACCGCGACGACCCGCCCGGCCGCGCGCAGGGCGGTGACGATCCGCACCTTGTGCGCCGGGGTCACCCGGGCGAACACCGTGATGTCCGGCAGCGTCCGGGCCAGGGCGGCGTCGTCCAGGGCGTCCAGCTCCGCCCCGGTCATCAGCCGGGGCTCCTCCTCGGGCCGCAGCTCCCGGGCGATCGCGGCGGCGGTACTGGGGTGGTCCCCGGTGAGCATGACGATGCGCACCCCGGCGCGCGACAGCCGGTCCACGCTCTCGGCGGCGGTGGCCCGCACCGGGTCCGCGAGCCCCAGCAGCCCCAGCAGACACAGCCCGTCGACGCTCTCGGCGTCGAGTTCCGCCGCGGCGCCGGGCGCATCGGCGGGTGTGACCCGCTCGGCGACCGCGAGGACCCGCAGACCCCGCCGGGCGAGGTGGTCGATCTCCGCCTCGATCTCCGCCTGCCGCCGCTCGTCGAACGGCTCGGTGGTCCCGCCGCCGACCTGCTCGGTGGTCCCGCCCCGGCGGATCCGGTCGCAGCGGGCCAGCACGACCTCCGGGGCGCCCTTGACGACGATCCGCGCTTCGGCGTCGGCCCGGCCCAGCACGGCGTGGTAGCCGCGTCCCGGCTCGAACGGCAGCTCCGCCAGCCGCTCCCAGGTGTCCGAGCCGAGCCCGGCGGCCCGGGGCGCCGGGACGCCGAGCAGTTCGGCCCCGGCGGCGATGGCCCGGTCGGTGGGGTGGGCGAGCGACGCGGCCGGTCCCGGCGGACCGGCCAGGCTCGCCGTGGCCAGGACCCCCCGCAGCGCCCGGGTGAGCCGGTCGGGCGGACGGCGCTCCATGCCGTCGGCCACCTGCTGCAGGCTGATCCGGCCCTCGGTGAGCGTGCCCGTCTTGTCGAAGCACAGGACGTCGGTGCGCCCGAGGGCCTCGATGGTGGAGGCGCTGCGGACCAGGGTGTCGCGGGTCGACAACCGGCGGGCCGCGGCCAGCTCCGCGACCGTGGCGATGAACGGCAGCCCCTCGGGCACGGCCGCCACGCACAGGCTGACCGCCGACCCCAGGGCGGCCCCCAGCGGCCGCCGGCGCAGCAGGTCGATGGCGAACAGGACGACACCCGCCGCGACGGACAGCGGCAGGAACCAGTGGCCCAGCGCGTTCAGCCGCCGCTCCACACCGCTCTGAGGCGGGCCCTCGGGGGCCGCCTCGGCAGCGCTGCCCGCCTCGGTGGCCGTTCCCGTGGCGACGACCACGGCCAGTGCCTCGCCGGCCGCCACCGTCGTCCCCTGGTAGAGCATCGAGGTCCGGTCCGCGACCGCCCGGGCCGCGGTCGGCGCGGCGCTCTTCACCACCGGCAGCGACTCACCGGTCAGGCTGGACTCGTCCACCTCCAGTCCCTGCGCCCGCACCACCCGGCAGTCCGCGGGGACCGCGTCCCCGGCCCGCAGCTCGACGACGTCACCGCGCACCAGGTGTTCGCCGGCCGCCCAGGTCGCCTCCGTCCGGTCGGGCCGGCGTACCCGCACCCGTGCCGAGGTGGCCTCGACCAGCCGTTCCGCCTCCTGGTCGGCCTTCTGCTGCTGTACTCCGCCGACGAGGGCGTCCACACCGAGTACGCCGCCGATGAGCACGGCGTCCAGCACGGACCCGAGCGCCGCCGAGATGCCGCCGCCGACCGCGAGGATGGGGGTGAGCGGGTTGGCCAGCTCCTCCGCGACCCGGCCGACCAGGGTGACGGCGCCCTCGTGCCGGTCATGGCCCGCGAGCTGCCGGCGCCGGGTGGCCTCCGTCTCGTCCAGCCCCCGGGACGACGCACCGAGCCGGGTCATCACCTGACGTACCGTCATGGCATGCCAGGGGGTGTGCTCGACGGCGGCCGGCACCGGACGCCCGTGCAACCGCCATCCCGCCCAGAACCCTGTCGCGATCCCGGCGATGGTCACCGCGTCGGTCACCAGGCGGGCCCGCGCCCAGGCCCGCGGACGGGGTATGAGGAGCCCCAGGGCCGAGCCCGCCGCGGCGCCGCCGACCTCCAGCCGGGTGCACAGCCGGCTGACCCGCCGGGCCTCCGGCAGGGCCGTCAGCAACAGGTGGACGACATCGGGCGGGGCGGCGACATCGGCGTCCCAGGGCACGTGCCGCGGCGGGACGGTGACCACGCCGATGCCCAGATCGGCGCGGGCCAGTGCGCGCCGGGTCCGCGCCGACACCACCGCGACCCCGTGGCCGTCCGTCTGCAGGGAGCGGACCAGGGCGGCCGTGCGCCGGTGTCCGGTGGGCGTGGCCTCGGGAAGCCCGAACCGTCGGTGCAGCCCCGGTGGTCCGCCCACCAGCCGCACCCGGCCGCACTCCCGGGCCGCGGTCACCAAGTGGTGGGCGAGCGGATGCAGTTGCGGGGCCAGCGCGGCCACGGCCACCGGTCTGCCCGCCCGCAGGAGGAGCACGACCTGCGCACCCTCCTCGGCCCACCGCCGGGTCAGGGCGGCCGTCTCGGGGATCCCGCCCGGGACGGTGTCCGCGGGGCCGGTGTCCGCGCCGGTGAACGGCCGCAGCTCCCAGTCTCCCCGCCGTCGCGCCGGCAGCGCGCCGCCGCCGTGCCGGGGCCGTCGGCGGCCCGTCCCGTCCGGCTCGGTCAACTCGTGGATCCGCGCGTGCAGTTCGTCGTCGTCCGGTCCGCTCGCCTCCGGGGCGCCCGTCTCCGGGGCGCCCGGCGGGGCCAGCGGCGCCACGCCCTCGACCGTCCAGCCGCCGCCGGCCAGCACCCGGGCATCGAGGACCACGGTGTCGATCCGGTCCAGGCGGCGCACCGCCTCGGGCCGCAGCACCAGCGCCCCGCGGTCGGAGAGCGCCCGGGCCACCGAGGACGAGAACGACTCCCGGCCGAACCGCGGGCCGCGCGGTGTGCCCGCGATCAGCAGCGCCAGTCCCCGGTCGTGGCTGAGCGTGCCGACCGCGGCCAGCCCGTACGCCGCGAGGGACACCGGAGCCGCCACGTTCGCGTACCGGTCGCCCGGCCCCGGCGGCAGCGGGGCGGGCCGCTCGTAGCCCGGCAGCGCGTCGTGACGGTAGGTCCCCTCGTGCACGGCCAGGCGACGCGACCAGTCCCCCCAGGCCCTGCGGCGGGCCTGCACCTCCGCGTACCGGGCCCAGGCCAGGACGGTGGCCACCGCGGCGCCCAGCGGCCGGAACGTCAGCGTCGACACCACCAGGTTCGCCGCGGTGAAACCCCGCTCCGTGGCCGTCTCACCGAATCTGCGGGCGATGCCCTCACGCAGCGGCGGCGCGGACTCCACGAACTGGATCGCCGAGAGCACCACCGGCGGCAGGCCCCGAAGCCGCAGCGCGTCGCCCACCGACGCCACCCCCACCCCGACCAGGCTCGCGCCGAGCCGGGCAGCCGCCTCGGCCGGCGCCCCCGCCGACCCCGGGAAACCGACCGAGGGCTGCGACCGGCCGGCGTCTGCGGAGCGGTCGGCACTCCCGGCCCCCGCCTCCTGCGCGGCGTCCGCGGCGGCGACGAGCCCGGCGACCTGCTCCAGGTCGGTTTGCGGACCGCAACCGACGTACACACAGCCCAGGGCGCCGTTCACCTCGGCACGACTCACCCCCCGCACCTGGCGCAGCGCGGCCTCCAGCCCACGTGTCGCACGCGCCGTCTGGGGCTGCCCCAGGCGCCGCACCTCGATCTGCACGCCCCCCGAGGTCTGCCACAGCCGGGGGGCGTGACGCCGCAGCAGGGGCCCGACGGCGGGCAGCGCCTCCGGCACCTCGATCAGCCGCCCCGCGGTGGAGCGGACCGCCGACGACACCGCAGACGATGTGGACGACACCGCGGAGGAGGCGTACGACACCGCCGAGGGCAGAACGGACGTGGGCAGCGTGGCTCCGGAGAACACGGAGGACAACACTGGCCAGATCACGCGGCCTCCACCCATCGGCCGGCAAGGGCGGGGAACGGCGCCCCGAAGGACGCCACGACTCCCTCAAGTATGGGCACACCCCGGTGGCCCCGTCCTGTTCGGCGTGGGTCCGCGACCGGGTGGTGAGGCGGACACCGCTCGGGTACTCGGTCGCGGACAACCGGTACGGGAGGTGTCCGATGGACGGTTCGGTGGACCGGATCGCTGAGCCCTGGGGGCCGCGCACACCGTACGGGCCGGGAGACGGATGGCCCGTGCGCACCGACACGCACCTGGCGGCCGGGATCGGCGAGGACGACGTGGAGCGCTGGGCGCAGACCGCCTCGCTGCTGCACTCCAACGGGGACGCCATGGACGTCGCGGTGCGCGAGGGGCGGATCGTCGGGGTGCGGGGGCGGGCGGTGGACCGGGTCAACCGGGGGCGGCTCGGACCCAAGGACCTCTTCGGGTGGCAGGCCATCGGCTCCGGCGACCGGCTCACCCGGCCACTGGTCCGGGAGGGCGGGCGGCTGGTCGAAAGCGACTGGGAACACGCCATGGGGCGCGTCGTCAGCCGCAGCAAGGAGCTGCTCGAGGAACGCGGACCGGGGTCCATCGGCTTCTACACCACCGGACAGCTCTTCCTGGAGGAGTACTACACCCTCGCCGTCATCGCCCGGGCGGGCATCGGCACCCACCACCTCGACGGCAACACCCGGCTGTGCACGGCGACCGCCGCCGAGGCGCTGAAGGAGACCTTCGCCTGCGACGGGCAGCCCGGTTCGTACACGGACGTGGACCACGCCGACGTCATCGCCCTGTTCGGGCACAACGTGGCCGAGACGCAGCCCGTGCTGTGGATGCGGATACTGGACCGGCTGGACGGGCCCGCACCGCCCCGGCTGGTCTGCGTGGACCCGCGGCCCACCCCCGTGGCCCGCCGGGCCACCGTGCACCTCGCGCCCCGGCTCGGGACGAACGTGGCCCTGCTCAACGCCCTGCTGCACGAGATCATCCGCCGCGACCGGGTCGATCACGACTTCGTGGCGGCCCACACCGTCGGCTACGAGGAACTCGCCGCCCGGGTGGAGACGTGCACACCGCGGTGGGCCGCGCGGATCTGCGACGTACCGGCCGCGGCGATCGAGGAGGCCGCCGCGGTCCTCGGCGACGCCGAGCGACTGCTGTCCACCGTGCTGCAGGGCGTCTACCAGTCCCACCAGGCCACCGCCGCGGCCGTCCAGGTCAACAACCTGCACCTGATCCGCGGCATGCTGGGCCGCCCCGGCGCCGGTCTGCTCCAGATGAACGGGCAGCCCTCCGCGGAGAACACCCGCGAGTGCGGCGCCGACGGAGACCTGCCCGGCTTCCGGAACTGGCAGAACGACGAACACGTCGCCGAACTCGCCCGGCTGTGGAACGTCACCCCCGACACCATCCCGCACTACGCCCCGCCCACCCACGCGATGCAGATACTGCGCTACGCCGAGCAGGGCTCGGTCCGCATGCTGTGGATCACCGGCAGCAACCCGGCCGTCTCCCTGCCCGACCTGTCCCGCATCCGGGCCGTGCTGTCCCAGGAGCGGCTGTTCACCGTCGTGCAGGACCTGTTCCTCAACGAGACCGCGCAGCTCGCCGACGTGGTGCTGCCCGCGGCCACCTGGGCGGAGAAGACCGGCACCTTCACCAACGCCGACCGCACCGTCCACGTGTCGGAGAAGGCGGTCGAGCCGCCCGGCGAGGCCCGCCCCGACCTGGCCATCCTGCTCGACTACGCCACGCGGATGGACTTCCGCGACAAGGACGGCGGACCGCTGGTCACCTGGCACGACCCGGAGTCGGCGTTCCGGGCCTGGCAGCGGTGCAGCGCCGGGCGGCCCTGCGACTACACCGGCCTGAGCTACGACCGGCTCCGCGGCGGCTCCGGCATCCAGTGGCCCTGCACCGCCGACGCCCCCGACGGCACCGAGCGCCTGTACACCGACGGCGTCGACTGGGCGCACCCGGACCGGTGCGAGAGCTACGGCAGGGACCTGGTCACCGGAGCCGCCGTCGAACCGGTGGAGTACCGCTCCCTCAACCCCGACGGCAAGGCGGTGCTCAAGGCCGCCGAGTACCTGCCCCCGCACGAGGACACCTCGCCCGACTTCCCGCTCCAGCTCACCACCGGACGCACCCTCTACCACTTCCACACCCGCACCAAGACCGGCCGCGTCCCGCAGCTCGACGCGGCCGCCCCGGAGATGTGGGCCGAACTGTCCACCGCGGAGGCCGCCGCCCGGGGGCTCGCCGAGGGCGACCTGGTGGAGGTGGCCACACCCCGCGGCGCGGTCCGCGCCCGGCTGCGTGTCACCGCCATCCGCGACGGCCTGGTGTTCCTGCCCTTCCACTACGGCTACTGGGACACCCCGGCCGGATACCAGCCGCAGACCCGGGTGGCCGGCCGGGCCGCCAACGAGACGACGATCACCGACTGGGACCCGGTCTCCAAACAGCCGCTCTTCAAGACGGCCGCCGCCCGCGTCCGCCTGTTCGCGCACGGCGACGGCGTCCCCGCGCCCGCCCCCACCACCACCGCCTCCGCACCGGCCCACCCGGACACGGTCCCGCCGACCGAGGGCGGACCCCAGGCGCACGCCACCCACGCCGGGGACCGGCCGGAGAACCGCTCATGAACGGCATCGGCCTCACCCTGCGCGCGCTGCACCACGGCGAGCGCAAGCTGGAGAAGGACCTGCTGGCCGCCGCCGAACGGCACCACACCGAGCACGAGTTCCACCACGTCGCCACCGACCTGGCCGGCTGGTCCCACGAGCACCGGGTCCGGCTCGCCGAGACCGGTCACCACTACGGCCTGGACCTGGCGAGCCCGCACGGTCAACCGTCGCCCGGCATCATGGCCGCCCTGCGCGAGGTGGCCGCCGACACCCTCGCCCGCCGCCCCGAGACCGGACTGCTGCTCCTGCACGACCTGCACGACCTGTACCTGGCCGCCTCCGGCAACTCCCTCTACTGGGAGATGCTCGCCCAGGTCGCACAGGCCGGCAGGGACACCCGGCTCCTGGAACTGGCCTCGGACTGCCATCCGCAGACGCTCCGGCAGATCCGCTGGGCCAACACCATGATCAAGACTCTGTCCCCGCAGCTGCTCACCAGCCTGTGAGCGCGGTCACTCGCGGGCGGCGCCCGCCGACCGACGGGAGGCCGCCGTGCGCATGCGTGTGGCACTGAGGTCATGTCTCCGCCTTGTTGGTCCCCGACAGTGTCCGCGCGGGTGCGCGCGCCGCGAGTGCACCGCGCCGAGCCGCCGGGCTCCGGGCACGGAAACCCGTGGGCGAACTCCGCGGGGTCCCGGCATGGCTCGCCGTTCGACCGCCCCCGTGCCCCGGCGTACACCCCGCGCCGGGCGGCGAAAACGGACGGAACCGGGAATTCCCGGTGACACGCGGGACCGGACGGCTGTCGACCGCGCATACTGGGCACCCGTGGCACTTGGCACCGAGGAGACGGCGTGAGCATCCCCGAGCGAGCGCGGCCCGCCCCGCCGGGCGCCGCGTCGGCGGCGAAGGCGCCGCGGCTGCTCCTGCGTCCGCTGCCCGGGCGCAGCGGCGTGCAAGCGACGGGCGAGGTCAGCCTGGCCACGCGCGCAATCTGGGTAGGCGCACTGGAGCAGGCCGTGCGCGAGGACGAGGACGTGTACCACTTGGAGCTCTCCGCCGTGACGTTCGTCGACGTCGCGGGCGTCGACGCACTCGTCGGCGCCGCACAGCGGCTGCGCGCCGGCCGGCTGATCGTCGTCGACCGGCCGCCGCCCGCCGTGCCACGCCTCCTGGAACTGTTCTGGCCCGGCCTCCGGACGATCGAGGTGTCGAAGTCATGACCGCCGTGGCCGAACCCTTCGCGCACCCCGCGCTGTTCTACGCGGACGAGCGGGAGTACCTCGCGGGCACCGTGCCGTTCGTCCGTGACGCGCTCGCCGCCGGCGAACCGGTCGCGGTGGCCGTCCCCGGCGAGAACCTGCGGCTCATCCAGGACGAGCTGGGCGCCGACGGCGCGTCCGTGCGCTTCCTGGACATGCGTGAGGCCGGGCGCAACCCCGGCCGCATCATCCCCGGCGTGCTGCGCGCCTTCGCCGACGCCCAGCCGCCCGGCCGGCGGGTGCGGATCATCGGCGAGCCCATCTGGGCCGGCCGCAGCGCCACGGAGTACCCCGCCTGCGTCCAGCACGAGGCACTGATCAACGCGGCGTTCCAGGGCCGCGAGGTCACCATCCTGTGCCCCTACGACACCGTGCGCCTCGACGAGCAGGTGCTCACGGACGCGTACGCCACCCACCCGACCGTCATCCCGGCCGGTGCCACGCACGGACAGTCCAGCGTCGCGTACGCCCCCGAAGCCGTCGCCGCCCGCTACAACGAGCCGCTGCCGGCCGCCCTGGACGGGTTGTCCTTCGACTTCCGCGCGGAGACCCTGTCCGACGCCCGGCACATCGCGACCGCGGAGGGCGCCCGGCTCGGCCTCACCGGGGTCCGCCTGGAGGACCTGGCGCTGATCACGGCCGAGCTGACCACCAACAGCGTGGTCCACGGCGGCGGCTGGGGCCGCCTGCGGGTGTGGACCGAGGACGGGTACGTGGTCTGCGAGGTCCGTGACAAGGGCCGGCTGACCGACCCGATGGCCGGCCGCCGGCCCGCGAGCCGCGACCAGCGCGGCGGCCGCGGTCTGCTGCTGGTCAACCTCGTCTCCGACCTGGTACGGCTGCACACGGGGGAGGACGGGACCACGGTCCGCTGCTACCTGACCCCGTGAACGGCGCCGCTCAGGCGGCCAGCGGGTCCAGCACCAGGGGATCGATCCTGCCCTCCAGCATGGCGCCGAGCCCCTCGATGGCGCACACGTCGGGCCGTTCGGCGATGTGCACCGGCATGCCCGTCGCCCGGATCAGCATCTGGTCGAAGCCGGGGAGCAGCGCGGAACCGCCGACCAGGGTGATCCCGCGGTCGGCCAGGTCGGCGACCAGATCGGGCGGGCAGTCCCGCAGCACCTTGCCGATGCCGTCCAGCACGGCGGTCAGCGGCGTGCGGATGGCGTCCCGTACGGCGGCGGTGCTGACCCGCACACTGCGGGCGAGACCGGTGACCACGTCCCGCCCGTGGATCTCGGTGGTCTGCGGGGCCTGCGAGGAGAGCCCGGTGCCGGACAGGGCGAGCTGCAGCGGCCGTACGGACTGGCTGGGCAGCATCAGCTCGTGTTCGTGCCGCAGCAGATGCACGATCGCCCGGTCCACGGCCTCGCCGCCCACCGGGATCCGCTCGGCGGTGACGATCGACCCCAGGGACAGGACGGCGACCTGGGTCGCGGCGGCCCCGCACACCATGATCATGGTGGCCTCGGGCCGCTCCACGGGCAGCCCGCACCCCACCGCCGCGGCGATGAGCGTGTCGACCAGTTCCACCCGCCGGGCACCGAGCCCGACCAGCGTCTCGACCGTGGCCCGCTGCGCCAGCGGATCGGCGTCGTGCGGGGTGCAGGCCGCCGCACGCAGCCGGGGCCTGCGACGAAGGCTGCGGCGCGTCTTGTCGCCCAGCAGGTGGCGCAGCATGCGCTGGGCCATCTCGATGTCGACGACCGTGCCGCCGGAGACGGGCCGCACGACGCGGATGTAACCCGGGGTCCGCCCCGTCATCCGCGCGGCGAACTCACCCACCGCGATCAGCCCGCCGGTGCGGATGTTCACGGCGGCCACGGACGGCTCGTCCACGACGATCCCCGTGCCCCTGACGTACACCCGGGTCCGGGCCGCCCCCAGGTCGACGGCGAAGTGACAGCGGCGCAGCTGCTCCAGACTGACGGTCATGGCAGATCCTCCGAGTGCGCGGACCATGGGGCCGGGGCGCCGGCGGACGACAGCCCTCCCGTGCATGGTGCGCGCGCCGCCGGGCCGGGCGCCCCTTGTGGGGGGCCGGGCGGGGTGCGGCCGAACGGGTGCTTCTCCGTCCGTCCCGGCGTGTCGCAGGTGACGTGGTCAGGAAGAGGATGCCTCGCCAGGTGCCGGAGGCGCGGCCGCCGCCTGTCCCGACGCCCAGCTCAGCCGGACCACCAGTTGCCCCTCGGCCGCGCCCTTGGCGATCACCGCGCCGGCCTCGGCGCTCAGCTTCACCCCGAACTCGAGTTCCACGGAGTCGGGCCGCAGCGTGCCGTCCCGGAAGACCCGCAGCGCGGACTGGGCCGCCGAGCGGACACCGTCGAGCGCGGTCTCGAAGGTGCCGGTGACCCGCTCCGCGGGCCCCTCGCCGCGCGACACGAGACGGGAGCCGCCCGTGCCGTCCGCGGTCTCCACGACGACGATCGCGCCGTCCTCGGTCGTGAACTCCACCAGCCTGCTCATGGCGTTGCCCGCCCCCCCCCGTGACGCACGCTCCCCGACGGACTCCATTGTCGGCCGGGAGCCGGGCCGCGCAAGGCCTCAACGGCGGTCCACGATGCCCCGGACCACCCCCAGTTCCACCAGGTCCTGCGGCCGGAGGCGCAGTTGTTCGGCCGTCGCCTCCACTTCCTGCGGCGGGCGCTTGAGGATCGCCGCCGCCAGCTCGGGGGCGATGACGGAGAAGTAACTGTCCGGCGTGGCCCAGGTGTTGCCGGGCGCGGCCAGCGCGAGCGCGCCGCCCGAGCCGCCCTCGCCGACGACCAGGGTGGTGACCGGGACCCGCGCGGCGGCCACCGCGCCGAACAGGTCCGCGATCGCCGCGCCCGCGCCCTGCCGCTCCGCCTCGGCGTCGTTCGCCGCGCCCGGCGTGTCCACCAGCGTCAGCACCGGGATGCCCAGCCGGTCCGCCAGCCGTATGAGCCGGGCGGCCGTGCGGTATCCGGCGGGCCGGGTGGCCGTCCCCGTCTGGGCGGCGTAGCCGACCGTACGTCCGTCCCGCTCGCCGAAGCCGCACAGCATGCCGTCGGGGTCGCTGCCGCCGCAGCGGTCGCCCGAGATCGCGGCCCGGCGGGTGAAGTAGGCGTCCAGGTAGGCCTCGGCGCGGGGACGTCCGGCGGCGCGGGCCCGCTGGACGGCGGCCCAGCCGGTGCGGGGCAGGTCCGGGGCGCCGAGCGCGGCGGGGACGGGGGCCGGCTCGACGCGGGCCGGGGCGGGGAGCGCGGCACCGGGGGAAGCGGCCGCGCGTGCGCCGGGCGCTGCCCCCTGGGCCGCCGTCCCGCCGCCCAGCAGCCGCAGCCACAGCCCGAGCACCTTGCGCAGCTCCGCCGGAGGCACCACCGCGTCCGCCGCGCCCGCCGCCACCTGGGCCTCGGCCGTGTACGCGGCCGGGTCGGCGCCGGGCGGGCGGACGCGGGAGCCGGCGAAGCCGACCTGGGCGCCGGGCAGGGCCAGGACCACGTCGGCGCCCGCGCCCAGGGTGGCCCAGCCGCCGCCCGTGGTCGGGTCCCGCAGCACCGCGATCTGCGGCAGGCCCGCCTCCCGGGTGAGCACGCACTGGCGGGCCACCCGCTGGAGTTGGGTGAGGGCGAGCATGCCCTCCTGCATCCGGCTGCCGCCCGTGGCGACCAGCGGCACGACCGGCAACCGCCGCTCACGCGCGTGGGCGTACGCCGCCTCCAGCCGGTCACCGGTGCGTTCGCCCAGCGAGCCGCCGAGGAACCCGAACTCGAACGCGATCAGCACGGCCCGGGTGCCCTCGACGCACGCGGTGCCGCACACCACGGACTCCCGTTCGCCGGTGCGTTCGGCGGCACGGGCGCGGGAGGCGTCGTACCCCTCCCAGGACAGCGGACCGTCCGGCTTGGACTCTCTTACCGGATGCGGGAGTTCGATGAACGTGCCGGGGTCGGTGACCAGGTCGAGCGTCGCCCGTGCCGAAAGCCGCTCAGGCATCGCCCAGCGCCCGCTTCATGATCTTCCCCATGTCGTTGCGGGGGAGGGCGTCCAGGTGACGGACCACCCGGGGCCGCTTGTGCGGAGCCAGACGGCGGGCCACATGATCGGCCAACTCCTCGGTGGACGGCGGCCGCCCGGGGTCGGCCGGGACGATCCACGCCACGATCCGCTCGCCGAGGTCCGCGTCCGGCTCCCCGGTGACCGCCGCCTCGCGCACCCCCGGATGCTCCAGGAGGGCGTTCTCGATCTCCCCCGCCCCGATCTTGTAACCGCCGCTCTTGATCAGGTCGGTGGCCTTGCGGCCGACGATCCGCACATACCCGTCGGACTCGCGCACCGCCATGTCACCGGTGCGGAACCAGCCGTCGGCGGTGAACGCGGCGGCGGTGGCGTCCGGCCGGTTCAGGTACTCGGTGAACAGGTTCGGTCCGCGCACCTGGATCTCACCGACGGTCTCCCCGTCGTACGCCGTCACCTCCGCGCCGTCCTCCTCCACCAGCCGCAGCTCCACGCCCGGCAGCGGCACGCCGACCGTCCCGGCGCGCGGCTCCCCGTCGGCCCGCACGGCAGTGTTCATCAGTGTCTCGGTCATGCCGTACCGCTCGATCACCCGCCGCCCGGTCGCCGCCGCGATCCGCTCGTGGTCGTGCACCGGCAGCGCGGCCGAGCCCGACACCAGCAGCCGGGCCCGGCCCAGCGCCTTGGCCAGCTCGGGATCGGCCGGGAGGGCCTCGGCGATCCGGTGGTACATCGTCGGCACCCCGAACAGCATGGTCGCGCCCGCGTTCAGTTCCCGGGTCACGCCCTCGGTGGTGAACCGGCCCAGGTGCCGCACCGAGCCGCCGCGCCGGAGCGGGCCGAGGACGCCCAGGACGAGCCCGTGCACGTGGAACAGCGGCAGCCCGTGCACCAGCACGTCGTCCCCGGTCCACCGCCAGGCGTCGGCCAGCGCGTCCAGGGTCGTGGCGAGGGCCCGGCGGGGGAGGACCGCGCCCTTGGGCGGGCCGGTGGTGCCGGAGGTGTACACGATCAGCGCCGGGTCGCCCTCCGCGGCGCGGTCCTCGGGGAGGGTCCCGGCGCCGCGCACGTCGCGCACGTCGCGCACGTCGATGTTCACCCGCTCCAAACCGCCCGCGACGGACGGCAGTTCCGCGCCCGGCGCGGCCAGGACGAGCGCGGGCGCGCTGTCGGAGAGGATGTGCGCGAGCTCCTTCTCGCCCGACTTCGGGTTCAGCGGCACCGCGGCCACCCCGGCGAGCAGCACGCCCACCACCCCGACCGCCGTCTCCAGCTCCGGCGTCGCCCAGACCGCGACCCGGCGCCCCGCGCCCCGGACCCGCTCGGCCACGGCTCCCGCCGCGGCACCCAGTTCCCCGTACGTCAACGACCGGTCGCCGAACCGCAGGGCGACTCGTTCGCCCGAACCGGCCACCAGGGCCGGAAAGAGGGAGGACACGCGGGCACTCCTTAACTGTCTGGGGCTACGGCACCAACGCCCCCTTCCTACACCAGGCTCCTCGCCCCCGCCTCGATCAGGTCGGCCACCACACAGCTCACGTTGTCCGGACCGCCGGCGGCGTTCGCCGCGTCGACCAGGGCGTGCACGGCGCGGTCCGGGTCCGGGACGGCGGCCAGCAGTCGCCGGATGCCGTCGTCCGGCACGACCCGGGACAGGCCGTCGGAGCACAGCAGATACCGGTCCCCGGGCCGGACGTCGTGCAGCCGCAGGTCCGGGGCGGTGGACGGGTCGCCCGTCAGGGCCTTGAGGAGCAGGGTGCGCTGCGGGTGGCCGGCGGCCTCCGCCGGGGTCAGCCGGCCCTCGTCGATCAGCGACTGGACCACGCTGTGGTCATGGGTGATCCGGAAGAGCTCCCCGTCCCGCAGCAGATAGGCGCGGGAGTCGCCGATGTGCACCAGGGCCAGCCGGGAACCCGTCCACAGCAGCGCGGTGAGGGTCGTACCGACGTCCTCGCCGAGGTCCCCGATCACCCGGCTCGCGCCCTGCACGGCGTCCTCCAGCAGGTTCAGCACCCCGCCCGCCGACAGGTCCTCGCTCTCCAGGGACTTCAGCGCCGCCACGGCGGCACCGCTCGCGGGCCCGCCCGCCGGGCCGAAGCCGTCGGCCACGGCGAGCAGTCGGCGGCCCGCGTACACGGTGTCCTGGTTGGCGGGCCGGACGTGCCCGGTGTCCGTGCGGGCGCTGTAGCGCAGTTCCAGCATGGCCGTGTCCTCTCTCGGCTTCCCCGACGGTGCCGACAGGTGGTCGACGAGGAACGCGGCGAGGTCCCGCCGTACGGCCGTCGCCGCCTCCACCCGCGCCCAGTAGGCCCGGATCTCGGCAGCGGCCTCCTGCGGCGGCAGGGCGCACACCTCACGGATCCCGGCCAGCGGCATCCCCAGCCGCCGCAGCCAGGCGACGAGCCGCGCCCGCTCCAACTGGCCGACCGCGTAGTAGCGGTACCCGGTGTCCGGGTCGACCCGGGCGGGCCGCAGCAGCTCCAGCTCGTCGTACAGCCGCAGCGCCTTGGGCGACAGCCGGGACGCCCTGGCGAAGGCGCCGATCGTCAGCATCTCCATGTGCACCTCGAACTCCTCCGGTTCCGCCACCGATGCTGGGGCTTCACCGAGGGGGAAGGTCAACGGCCTGTTTCGGTTGCGGCCCCGGTTGTTAGCCTGCGAGGCGACTGCCGCCCCCCCCCGAAGGAGCCCGCCGTGCCCCGCATCGCACTCGCCACCTACGACCCCGGAGCGGAGCCGAGCAAGGACCGCGACCTGCCGGAGCTGGTGCGGGCGCTGCGCGCGGCCGGGGCCGACGTGGTCGCCGTGCCCTGGGACGACCCCGGCACGGACTGGGACGGCTTCGACCTGGTCGTCATCCGCTCGACCTGGGACTACAGCTGGCGTGCGGCGGAGTTCGTGGCGTGGGCCGAGCGGTGCGCGAAGACGACGCGGCTGGCCAACCCGGTGGCCGTGGTGCGCTGGAACACCGACAAGCGCTACCTGGGTGACCTCGCGGCGGCCGGTGTGCCCGTGGTCCCCACCCGGTACCTGGCGCCCGGCGACGCGGTCGGCGCGGACGCCCTCCCCGACGACCACGACTTCGTCGTGAAGCCGACCTTCGGCGCGGGCGCCCGGTTCGCCGCCCGGTACACGCCCGGCGAGCGGGAGACGGCCGTACGGCAGCTGGAGCGGATGCACGAGGAGGGGCTGACCGCGATGGTCCAGCCCTACCTGACCCACATAGACGTCAGCGGCGAGCGCGCGCTGCAGTTCTTCGGCGGCCGGCTGCTGCACGCCAGCCGCAAACGGGCGGTGCTGGCGCCCGGCACGGCCTACGACGCGGACAAGGTGGCCCACCCCGACCTGGAGCCGTGGACTCCGACCCCGGCCGAACTCGCCGTCGCCGAAAGCGCGTTGGCCGCCGTACCGGAGGGGGCCGAGCTGCTGTACGCGCGCGTGGACCTGGCCGACGGGGCGGACGGAAAGCCACGGGTGATGGAACTGGAGCTGGTGGAGCCCAACCTGTTCCTCTTCCTGCATCCGGGATCCGTGCCGAGGGTGACCGAGGCGATCCTGGCGGCGGCCGGGGGGAACTCCGTACAGCGCTAGCCCGCGCCCGTGCCCCGGCACGCCTGCGCGTACGCCCGGACCAGTGGCCGGTGCTCGTCCTCGCGGCGCCATGCCAGCGCGTAGCGGCTGGGGCCGATGCCCCGGACGGGGCGGGTGGTGACACCGCCCAGGCTGATCAGGGGGGCGTTGCCCTCGGCCACCAGGCACACGCCGAGGCCCGCGACCAGGGCCTCGTACGTCTCCTCCGCCCCGGCGATCTCGGCGCCGACGCGCGGTGGACGGCCCGCGCGGGCGTCCAGGGCCAGCCAGTGGTCGCGCAGCGGGCCCGCGTCCTTCGGCAGGGCGAGGAACGGCTCGTCGACCAGGTCGGCGAAGTCGATCTCGGCCCGGGCGGCGAGCGGATGGGTGTCGGGCAGGGCGAGCAGCCGGGGCTCCTCGGCGACCACCGTCCAGCCGTAGCGCTCCTCGTCGGGCAGCGGCAGCCACACGAAGGCGACGTCCGCGGCGCCGTCCGCCAGTCCCGCCGTCGGGTCGTCCCAACTCACCTGACGCAGGCGGATGGTGGCCTCCGGGTGCGCGGCGGTGAACCGGGAACGGATGGCCGGCAGCAGCCCGCCCCGGCCCGGACTCGTGCTCATGCCCACCACGAGCGTGCTGCGCTGCGCGGCCTTGGCCGCCTCCACCGCTGCCGCGCCCTGCGCCCAGGCGGCCAGCACCCGCCGGGCGTGCGGCAGCAGCGCCTCGCCGGCGGCCGTCAGCGCCACCCCGTGCCGGTCGCGTGCGAACAGCTCCGCCCCCAGCTGCCGTTCCAGCGCGCGGAGCTGCTTGCTCAGTGCGGGCTGGGAGACGTACAGATGCTCCGCCGCGCGCGTGAAGTGCAGCTCCTCGGCGACCGCGACGAAGTAGCGCAGGTCCCGTGCGTGCACGTCCATGGTCATAACCGTTGGCTATCACGGTGGGTCTTGGACGGGCAACCGGGTGCGACGGCAGGCTGGACCGTGTCAGTGAGAACAGTGGACGTACGAGACATACGGGGAGTCGCCGTGAACAAGGTATGGCTGGTCACCGGGGCGAGCAGCGGCTTCGGGCGGGCGATCGCCGAGGCGGCGGTCGCCGCCGGTGACGTGGTGGTCGGCGCCGTCCGCCGTCCGGAGGCGCTGGACGACCTGGTGGCCGCTCATCCGGACCAGGTGGAGGCGCTGCGCCTGGACGTGACCGAGCCGGCCGCGGCCGAGGCGGCCGTACGGGACGTGGTGGCGCGGCACGGGCGGATCGACGTACTGGTCAACAACGCGGGGCGCACCCATGTCGGGGCCGTCGAGGAGACCACCGACCAGGAGCTGCGTGACCTGTTCGCCCTGCACGTCTTCGGCCCGGCGGCCCTGGTGCGGGCGGTGCTGCCGCACATGCGGGAGCGACGCTCGGGCGCGGTCGTGCAGATGAGCAGCATGGGCGGCCAGATGTCCTTCGCGGGCTTCGGGGCGTACAGCGCGACCAAGTTCGCGTTGGAGGGCATGTCCGAGGCCCTCGCGGACGAGGTGCGGGAGTTCGGCATCAAGGTGCTGATCGTGGAGCCGGGAGCGTTCCGGACCTCGATCTTCGACACGAGCCGGGCCGGGATGAGCGCGGACAGCGGGGTCTACGCCGGGGTGAGCGAGACCCGCGGCGTCGTCACCGGCGGCGACGGCACGCAGCCCGGCGACCCGGCCAAGGCGGCTGCCGTCCTCCTGGCCGCGCTGGAGGCCGAGCGGACCCCCTTGAGGCTGCCGCTCGGCGAGGACGCGGTGAACGCCGTCCTCGGCCACCTGGAGCAGGTCCGGGAGGATGTCACCGCCTGGGAGAAGCCGGCCAGGGCGACGGCGTTCGACGCCTGACCGCTCAGCGGTCCCCGTCCGCGACGGCCGTCCGCTGCAGCAGCCCCCACGTGAACTCGGCGACCACCTCGTGCCGCACGCCCCGCGCGTCGGGGGCCGCGAAGGCAGGCCCCAGCGGGTGGGTGCGGTGCCCTCCAGGGGGCGGGCGGGGGCGAAGGCGCGGGCCGCCTCGTCGACCGTGCAGGACCAGGGGACGAGGTCCTCGACGGTGCGCAGGGCGGGGCCCTCGGCGCCGGGGGCGCGCACCAGCCACTCGTTCCAGACGGCGCCCTCGGGCGAGACCATCACCTCGAAGCGCAGATCGGGCCAGAGGGGGAGCGGCCACTGCCAGACCCGGCACTCCAGGTCGCCGATGGTGCGCTTGCCCTCCTGCTCCGGGGGACCGAGGACGGAGCGGTAACGCGAGGCCGCCGAGCGGGACCGCGGCGAGCGGACCATCGCCTGCCAGCGCTTGTTGGTCTCCCGCATCCGCGCCATGGAGACGCCCAGCTCCCGGCGGGCTTCCTCCACCAGATCCGGATTGTGGTCGGCCATGCGGCGCAGCAGCACCAGCTGGAAGTCGAGATCCATGGCACCCATGGTGGCCCCTGCCTTTCCCGACCATTGCCCAGGCCACCCTCCATGACTAGCCTGTGTTCGTCATGCCGATCGTCTGTTGAAATCTCGAACACAGACGCTGAAACCCAAGGGAGGGGGCCGGACATGGGACGCCTCGTACCTGCCGTGACCCGGGCTCTCGACATTCTCGAGCTCTTTCTCGACGGGGACGGGACGCTCTCCGCCCCCGACATCGTGCGCAAGCTCCAGCTGCCGCGCACCACCGTGCACGAGCTGGTCACGACGCTCGCCGCCCGGCAGTACATCGTCCCCGTGACCGGCCAGCCCGGACGCTACCGGCTCGGCGTACGTCCGTACCAGCTCGGCAGCCGGTACGCCGAGCAGCTCGACCTCGCCGCCGAGGGGCAGCAGGTGGCCCGCTCGGTCGCCGAGACCTGCGACGAGACCGTGCATGTCGCGATCCTCGAGAACACCGACGTCATCTACATCGCCAAGGTCGACTCCACGCACGCGGTGCGCATGGTGTCGGCGGCCGGCCGCCGCCTGCCCGCCCACTGCACGTCGGTCGGCAAGATGCTGCTGGCCTCACTGAGCGAGACGGAGCTGGCCGCGCGGATCCCGGACGGCAGCGAGCTGCCCGGGATGACCCCCAACAGCATCACCGACGCGGGCGCCCTGCGCGAGGCCCTGGCCGAGATCCGGCAGCGGGGGATCGCGGTGGAGAACCGCGAGTCCAACCCGGACGTGTCCTGCGTGGCCGCGCCGGTACGCGACCGCACCGGCCAGGTGGTGGCGGCCCTGTCCATCTCGGTGCCCATGATCCGCTGGAGCGACGACCGCCGGGGCGAGCTGGAGCAGCTCGCGGCGAAGGGCGCGGCGGAGCTGTCGGAGCGGCTCGGACACCGGAGCGTGGCATGACGGCGTACGAGGTCGCGATACGGGCCGAGGCGGAACTCGGCGAAGGACCGACGTGGGACGCGGCCGCCGGCCGGCTGATCTGGATCGACATCCTCCAGTCCCGCGTCCACACCTACGACCCGTCGTCCGGCCGGCGCACGGTCCGTACGGCACCGCAGCACGTGGGCGCGGTCAAGCCCCGGGCGGGCGGCGGCCTGGTCCTCAACCTCCGGGACGGCATCGGCCTGCTCGACCCGGACGACACCTTCCGCTGGCTGCACCACGAGCCGGTGCCCGGCCGGCGCGCGAACGACGCGGCGGTGGCGCCCGACGGTTCCCTCTGGGCGGGGACCATGCGCTACGACGAGGCGCCCGGCGGCGGCACGCTGTCCCGGGTCACCGGGAACGGCGGTGTGACGACCGTGCTCCCGGACGTGGCCGTGAGCAACGGAACGGGATGGAGCCCGGACGGACGCCGCATGTACTACATCGACTCTCCCACCCGGCGGGTCGACGTCTTCGACTTCGACGGCGAGCGGGTGTCCGGGCGGCGGCCGCTCGTGGAGATCGAGGAGGGCGCGGGTTTTCCCGACGGGCTCACGGTGGACGCCGACGGCTGCGTGTGGGTGGCGCTGTGGGACGGCGGGGCGGTACGGCGGTACACGCCGGCGGGTGAACTGGACCGGTTGATCTCGGTGCCGGCGCCTCGGACCAGTGCCTGCGCCTTCGGCGGCGCCGACCTGACCGACCTGTACATCACGACCGCCCGTACGGGGCTGACGGCGCCGCATCCGCTGTCCGGGTCGGTGCTGGTGGTGCCGGGGGCGGGGAAGGGGCTGGCGCAGCCGGCGTTCGCTGGATAGTCCGGCCGCTGCTGCGGGCAGTCGTGCCTCCCCCAGTGCCTCAAGGGCCTGGGGGGACCCCCCAGGGCGGCACGGGTGGGCGCAGCGGCACCCCGCCGGCGCGGGAGAGCGAACCCCACCTCGGCCCCAGCCGCCGGTGCCTACGAAATTCCCGCCGCCTTCCGTTCCCGCTCCGTCAGCGGCGGTTCCGTCAACGGCGGCCTCAGCGGTCCCACCGCCGCCGCCAGCAGCACGCTGGGCGTGACCAGCACCCCTGCCCCCCGCTCCAGCGCCGTCACATCGGTCACCCGGCGTGCGATCCGGCCGTTCCCCGTCGCGGTGTGGAGCAGGCGCCGTACGTACGCGTCCGTCGCCCGCTCCCGGAGCGTGGGGCCGCCCTCCGTCGCCCCGGGGTAGAAGACGTCCACCCCGGTCGACAGGCCCCACGCGGCCCGGACGGTCCGGCCCACCGCCCGCTGGATCCGCCGGGACAGGCCGGGCGAGACCAGGCCGTGCCGCCGTACCGTGTCCCGCAGCGCCAGCGCCGACTGCGCGGCCACCGACATCCCGTGCCCGTACACCGGGTTCAGCGCGCACACCGCGTCGCCGAGCACCGCGAAACCGTCCGGCCACGCCGGCATCCGCTCGTAGAACCAGCGGCGGTTGGCGGTCGTCCTGGTGAACGCCACGTCGCTCAGCGGTTCCGCGTGCGCCAGCAGGTCGGCGACGAGGGGATGGCCCAGCTCCTGGCGGGCGTACCGGAGGAAGTCCCCTTCGTCGGCGGTGGGTTCACCGCCCCGGCTGCCGTACAGCGTGACCATCCACTTGCCGTCCTCGACCGGCAGCAGGACGCCGCCCCGCCCGGGCCCCCCGTCCCGCGGCTCCGCCTGGAGGTGGACGACGGGAAAGCCGTCGCGTGCCCCGTCCGGCGCCCGGAACAGCCGGCTGGCGTAGGCGACACCGGAGTCGACCTCGCGCCGCTCGGGCGCGGGCAGTCCGAGCGAGGCGAGCCACCGCGGGGCACGGGACGCGCGCCCCGTGGCGTCGACCACGAGGGCGGCGGGCAGCGTGCGCTCGGAGCCGTCGGCCGCCGCGATCCGTACGCCGGTGACCGTCGCGTCCGAGCCGACCGGCCCGAGCGCCCGAGCCCGCTCCAGCAGCTCGATCCGGTCGTCGGCCAGCACCTCCTGCCGTACCACCCAGTCCAGCAGGTCCCGGCTGGACGGCAGGAGGAACGCCGACTCCTCCCAGCGCCGGAACCAGCCGTACCGCGACAGCGCCACGACGTCCGTCGTCACCGGCAGCCGCCGTACCCCGGCCGCCCGCAGCCGCCCGGTGAAGCCGGGCACCAGCCGCTCCAGTGCCCGCGCCCCACCGGACCAGAGTTGGTGCACATGCCCGGCCTGCGGCAGCCCCCTGCGCGGTGCCGGCCCGTCCGGCAGCGCGTCCCGCTCGACGACGACGACCCGCTCGGCGAAGCCGGACAGCGCGCGGGCGGTGAGCAGACCGGTCAGGGAGCCGCCCAGGACGACGGCGGTGCTGCCCTCACTCATGCACGGAGACACTCTCCGCCGCGACGGCGGCACGGGCGCGGACCGCCGCCACCTCCTCCGGGTGGTGCAGGGCCCGGGAGACGGCTCCGATCTCCTGCAGCAGGTGCGCGGTGTCGGCGGAGTCGGCCGGCTGCGACGGCTCGGACGTCCGGCCGCGGGCCTCGACGGCGTCCAGGACCACCACCGCGGCGGCCAGCGCCCGCGCCCGGTCCGGCGGATGCCCCAGGGCGAGCGCGGTGTCGTAGGACCGCCTGCCCAGGCCGGTGTCGACGTGCCGGACCAGCGGAAGCAGCGCGTCCCGGATGAAGGTCTCGCGGCGGGTCAGCCGCAGCTCGGGGGTGGCGTGCAGCACGAAGGGCACGCCCTCGCCGCTCACGGTCCGCATCAGCTGGTACAGCGGCCGCAGTTCACGGTGGGCGGCCCGGACCCGCCAGCGGTCGTGCAGGTACTGGCCGGCGTGCGGCAGGATGAAGCCGGCCGCGATCAGGATGGCGGACAGCGCGGCCACGGGCGGGGCCAGATCGGTGCTCAGCCAGTCCAGGTCGTGACCGCTCCAGCGGGCCGCGACGGCGGTCAGTTTGGCGCTGTCGAAGGCGAGGTTCAGCACATAGCCGGCGCCCAGCAGCTTCAGCCCCCAGCGCAGCAACGCGTCCAGGCCGTCGGTGCGCGCCCAGTTCCAGATCAGCCTGGACGTGATCACACAGGCCACGCAGTGTGCGACGAGGTAGAGGAGGGTCTCCTCGCGCATGAAGGGCGTGTTGGCGTAGTACGTGTCCAGGTCCCGCAGCCGCTCCACGGGCGCGTCGGCGAGCGCGAACAGCACCCACAGGGCGAGGATCACCCCGCAGTAGACGGCGACGACCCAGCGCACCGCGCGGCGCGTCGCCGCCGAGCGGTCGGCCAGGCCGTTGCGCCAGGTGATGATCAGCAGCAGACAGGAGCCGCAGAACGCGGTGATCAGCGAGTAGCACCAGGGCGCGGAGACGTTGGGCACGCCCACCAGCCGGTTGACCCGGGCGATCGTCGACGGGGTGCAGAACACGAAGACCGCGCAGGCGAGCAGCAGCAGTCCGCCGACCGCGCGCAGCAGCGGGTCCCGCCACAGCCGGATGATGGTGGGGAGCTTGATCACCAGTGCGGCGGTGAGCACCGCGGTGGGGATCCAGAAGGAGATGTACAACCCGCCCAGGAACCGGGACGGGTCCTCCGCCAGGGTCACCGGGTCCTTCCTCCGCGGCCCCGGTAGCCCAGGGCCCGCTGGGCGGGGCCGAGCGGCGCTTCGGGCCCGCCGGCGCGGACGTACGGCCTGAAGAGGGTCGCCAGCCGGTGGCCGAAGTCGTCGGCCTCGGCCTCGTCGGCCTCCCGGGAGCCGTTGCGGGCGGCGACCGTGAGGGCGAGGTCGCGCCAGCCGCGCCCGTCGGCCAGGGCGCGGGCCGCCGCGGCCCCCGCCGGGTGGTGGTGCCGGTGGCCGGCGTGCAGGTGCCACAACTCGTGTCCCAGGATGACCAGTTGCTGCACCGCCTCGGCCCGCTCCTCCACGATGACCAGGTCGAAGTCCTGGAACTCCACGCAGAGTCCGGTGACCTCGATCTCGTCGGGGAAGCGCTCGAAGCGCAGCTCGACCGGCCGCCCGGAGCGCCGTGCGCTCATCTCCTCGCACAGTGCCCGGCACAACTCCGTTACGCCGTCGGGAGCTTGTGGCCGGTCACGGACCGCGCGGGCGAGGTCGGCGGCGAGTCCGCGCATCGCCGAACCGGGCAGTAAGCGCCGGAGCGCGCCCGCGATGTCCATCGCTCCCCCTTCGGGCCGTCGTTCGGCGGCCCTCCGAGATTACGCGTCCGGATGTGTCCGCGTCATGAGGTCCCACGCCCGTGGTTCAAACAGAAACGATCAATTCCCCACCCGGAGTCGTTCGAGTCATCCCGGCGTTCCGTCCTGTTGCGCCCATTGACGTGGAAGCACTCCGACCTTACGGTCCCGTTCGAAGCTACGGGCGTCATCCGCAATCTCGAACAACCGTCACCGGGCCGCTGGTCCACCGCCGAACAGCGCCCGTTCCCGAAAGGACCCCATGAGCAAGCGCACCGCCCGTTTCACCCTCGACCCCGCCTTCACCGTCGGCGAGGTCGACCCCCGTCTCTTCGGATCCTTCGTCGAACACCTGGGCCGCTGCGTCTACACCGGGATCTTCGAGCCGGACCATCCCGCGGCCGACGCCGAGGGCATCCGTACCGACGTCCTCGACCTGGTCCGCGAACTCGGGGTCACCGCCATCCGCTACCCCGGCGGCAACTTCGTCTCCGGCTACAAGTGGGAGGACTCGGTCGGCCCGGTCGAGAACCGCCCCCGCCGGCTCGACCTCGCCTGGCACTCCACCGAGACCAACCGCTTCGGCCTCTCCGAGTACGTGGCGTTCCTCCGGAAGATCGGCCCGCAGGCCGAACCCATGATGGCCGTCAACCTCGGCACACGCGGCGTCGCCGAGGCGCTGGAACTCCAGGAGTACGCCAACCACCCCGAGGGCACCGCCCTGTCCGACCTCCGCGTCGCGCACGGCGACAAGGACCCCTTCGGCATCCGGCTCTGGTGCCTCGGCAACGAGATGGACGGCCCCTGGCAGACCGGCCACAAGACCGCCGAGGAGTACGGCCGCCTCGCCGCCGAGACGGCCCGCGCCATGCGCCAGATCGACCCGAAGGTCGAACTCGTCGCCTGCGGTTCCTCCAGCCAGTCCATGCCCACCTTCGCCGAGTGGGAGGCGACGGTCCTGGAGGAGACGTACGACCTCGTCGACCACGTCTCCCTGCACGCCTACTACTGGCCCGAGAACGGCGACGTCGACTCCTTCCTGGCCTCCGCCGTCGACATGGAGTCCTTCATCGAGAACGTCGTCGCGACCGCCGACCACGTGGGCGCGAAGCTCAAGTCGAAGAAGAAGATCAACCTCTCCTTCGACGAGTGGAACGTCTGGTACCTGCCCGAGTGGGAGAAGTACTCGAAGACGATCGAGCAGACCGACTGGCCCGAGGCCCCCCGTCTGCTGGAGGACGTCTACAGCGTCACGGACGCCGTCGTCTTCGGCTCGCTGCTGATCGCCCTGCTCCGGCACGCCGACCGGGTCACCGTCGCCTGCCTCGCCCAGCTCGTCAACGTCATCGCCCCCATCATGACCGAGCCGGGCGGACCGGCCTGGCGGCAGACGACGTTCTTCCCGTTCGCGCAGGCCGCGAAGTACGGGCGCGGGCAGGTGCTGGACGTCCGCGTGGACTCACCGGTGTACGAGACGAAGAGGTACGGCGAGGCGGACCTGCTGCACGCCACCGCCGTCCGCGCCGCCGACGGCACGGTCACCGTCTTCGCCGTCAACCGCGACCGCACCCAGGCCCTGCCCCTCGACGTCGCCCTGAACGGGCTCGGCCTCACCTCGGTCGTCGAGCACAGCGTGCTCGCGGACGCCGACCCCGACGCCCGCAACACCCTCGACGCGCCCGAGCGGGTCGCCCCGCACCCGGCCGAGGGCACCGACCTGGCCGACGGCAGGCTCACCGCCGTACTGGAGCCGCTGTCCTGGAACGTGATCCGGCTCGCGTAGGCCCCGTGGGCGCTGCCGCGGCCTCAGCGGCCGGGGGAGGCCACCGGTGTCACCGGGGCTCCTCCGGCCGCGCTGCCCAGCAGCGTCAGCCGCACCCTCCCCGGGCCCGACTGAGAGGTGAACTCGGACAGCACGGCCAGGGCGAGGGTGTTGGTGCCGCGGGTGCGCAGGATGCCGTTCGGCAGGACGAAGGTGTGCTGCGGGCCCACGTTGTTGATGTACTGACCCATGTTCCAGCCGTTGAGGAACAACTGGACGCGGTAGGCCCGGTACGGGTCGTCCTCCAGGGTCAGGCCCACCGAGGCGTCGACGCCCTCGGGCACGGCCAGCCTGAACGTCGTGCGGTACCAGGTCACGCCCTGCCGCCGCTCGGCGCGCGGGAAGCGCACCGGCTCCCAGTCCCGGTCGGCGAAGCCGGGCAGGTGCCAGCCCTCGCGCTCCCCGAACAGCCCGCCGTTGTTCAGCGGCCCGCGCACCGGATCGGGCGCCGCCTCGCCCTGCAGACGCCAGGTCACCTCCGGGGAATCACCCGTGAAGGTGACCGCCGTCAGCCCGCGCGCCACCTTGTGGGTGTCCAGCCCCTTGCCGTCCTGGTCGTGCTGCATCCGCCGCACCAGCACCGACAGCACATGCCGGCCCGGCCCGCGCAGCTCCTCCCGCACGGGGAGGACGGCCGTGTCCGCCCAGCTCCCCTGCCGGACACTGCTCTTGTCGGGCACCGGCATCCGGTGCGTGCCCAGCGGCTCGCCGTCCAGCCACGCCATCAGCAGGCCCTGTGTGCCGGTGCTGTAGGCGAGTGAGACCTCCTCGACGCCGCTGGAGTCCGTGAACGACCCCCGGTACCAGACGTCGCCGTAGTGGAAGCCGTAGTCGTCCGCGAACAGGACCGGCTGCCCCTTCGGCACCGGCGTGGTGCTGAACGAGGAGGTCCGGTCGGCGGCCCTCCACCCCGAGTCGTCGAAGGCGGGGTCGGCCTCCGGGTTCTCCGTCCGCATCCGCCAGCCGCCCAGCTCGGGCAGCCGCACCGCGGGCACGCCCGGCAGCATCGCCTCGGTCACCAGGCTCCCGGCCCGCGCCACCCGCGTGGTCACCGGCCGTCCGTTCCAGGTCACGTTCTCGATCCCGCGCGGCCCCCAGACCTCCAGGCCGGTCTCATGGACGGTGTCGCCGGTGAGGTGCACCGTGGAACCGCGCAGCTCGGCGTGGCGCACCAGCGCCGGGCCGTACACCAGCAGCGTGCCGGACGGGGTGTCGTACGGGAACAGGCGCACCGCGGTCGCCTCGTCGGCGAACAGCAGCAGCAACGGCGTGTCGCTCTCACCGCCCTCCACCATCACTCGGGTCAGCCCGCCGAGGCCGAGGGGCACCGTCACGTGCAGTTCGCCCTGGTCGTACGTCCAGCCCGCCTCGGCGTCCAGCCGGGTGACGTACGGCTCGCTCGGGCACTCGAGCACCAGGTGCGCCATCTCGCCGTGGCGGCCCGTGAACAGGGCGATGTCCTGTCGTCCGGCGGTCAGGCGCAGCATCGGCGGGACGGTGCAGTACTTCAGCGTCCGTTGCCCGAGCGGGAGTCCCGTGGTCAGTACCCGGGCGTCCCGGGCCGGGACGGTGATCCTGAGGTCGCCCGCGTGGGTCGGCAGGGTGGAGGTGACCTCCGCGGCGCCGTCGTTGCGGGCCACGTACACATGGGCGCCGGTGTCCGGGTTGGTGAGGTGGTACACCTTCAGCCCGGCCGCCTTCACGTCCTTCGCCCGGTCCAGCTTGGCGAAGTCGGGCACGCGCTGCAGCATGTGCCCGATCTGGTGCATCGGCGCGATCTTGCCGGTGACGTTACGGCCCTCGTCGAGGGCGGCGCCGTAGTCGTACGACGTGTACACCACCGGCGCGGGCAGCCAGCCCCAAGAGGTGCCGCCGAAGGTCATGTAGACGTTGTGCAGCGTGATGCCGTTGGCGAGGTTGGTGAGGTAGAAGCGCCGCTCGTAGGCCGCGTCCCGGGTGCGCCGGGACTCGGCGTACCCCTTGCCGTCGAACCAGGCCCCGCCCCACGGGTCGAACCAGCCGCCGCCGAACTCGGGCATGAACCCGGGCGTGCGCGGGCTGGCGGTGGCCCCGCCCTTGAGCCCGCCGGGCCCGTAGTGCCCCCAGTCCGGCGGCACCTGGGACGGCGACGGATAGCCGTCGAACCCGTACAGCCACTTGCCCCGCTCGCCACCGGTGTCGAACGAACCCGGGATCCAGTAGCCGTTGCGCCCCTTGTCGTTGTGGAAGAGGGGTACGTCGATGCCGTCCGCCCGCACCTTCCGGTACAGGTGGGACATGTAGTTCCGGCCGGCCGGCTCGTCGACGTGGGCGTCGTACTCGTTCTCGATCTGGTACAGCAGGACCGTGCCGGTGCCCTTGGTGAACAGGTGCCGGCGCGCGATCCGGTTCACGGCGGTCAGCCACCCGTCCACGTGACCCAGGTACGTCGGGTCGTCGGTGCGGGCCACGCCCCTGGTCGCCGTCAGCCAGCCGGGGAAGCCGCCGCCGTCGACCTCGGCGTTGATGTACGGCCCCGGGCGCAGGATCACGTACAGCCCGGTCTCGGTCGCCGTACGCAGGAACAGGTCCAGGTCCCGCACGCCCGTGAAGTCGTACTTCCCCGGCGCGGGGGAGTGGTAGTTCCAGGCCACGTAGACACTGACCGCGTTGTAGCCGTGCGCCCGCATCTTCTGCAGCACGTCCCGCCACAGGGACGGGCTGGGCAGCCGGAAGGGGTGCATCTCGCCGGACCACAGCACCAGCCGCCTGCCGTCGACGACCAGCGAGTAGTGGTCGTGGCCGACGGTGTGCCGCCTCCCGTCCGCACCCGGCGGCGCGGGCGCCGGGCCGGTCGGCACGCTGCGCGCCGCGTACGCCGACGGCGCCCCGGGGCCACCGCTGCCGCCCAGGGCGAAGCCGAGCGCCGCGGAGCCGGCGAGGGCACTGAAAGTACGTCTGCTGAGCGCCAAGGGATCCTCCCGGGCGATGGTACGGGGACCGGGTCCGGCCATTCTCCATGGCCCCACGGCCCACAATGGACACATGAGGATCTCGGCGCGGGCGGATTACGCGGTACGAGCGGTACTGGAGCTCGCCGTACGACAGGACGACGGCCCGGTGAAGGCGGAGGAGATCGCCGCCGTGCAGGACATCCCGCACAAGTTCCTGGAGGGCATCCTCGGGGATCTGCGGCGTGCCGGGATCGTCGGCAGCCGGCGTGGCGGGGGCGGCGGATACCGGCTGGCCCGCGAGGCCTCGGAGCTCACCGTGGCGGACATCATCCGCGCGGTGGACGGCCCGATCGTGTCGGTCCGGGGCGAGCGGCCCACCGGCCTCGCCTACACCGGCACCGCCCAGCCGCTGCTGCCCCTGTGGATCGCGCTGCGCGCCAACGTGCGCCGCATCCTGGAGGGCGTCACGGTCGCCGACCTCGCGGCGGACGCCCTGCCGGAACCCGTGCGGCAACTGGCGGCGGAGCCGGCGGCGTGGGAGAACCCGTGAGAGCCGCGCACCTGTGAATCGCGGGTTGTGAATGGCCGGAGTTGACCCTGCCGGGACCGGGTGCGGCTTCCTACGATGCGAACGCCTCCGGCCTTCACAGGTCTCGCACAGTTTCTCCAAGGCCCGGGGCGACCCACCCCCCACCCTGAGAACTGGGAGAAACCATGGCTCGTGGCCTGCTCTTGGGCGGCGCGGTAGCCGCGCTCCTGACCAGCGCGATACCCGCCGCACACGCCGAGTCCCCGGTCGTCACCAACCCGCCCCCGGACAAGATCGTCATCGATGTCGCCACGGTGAACGGCTCCGGCTGTCCCCAGGGCACGGCCGCCGTCGCGGTCTCCCCGGACAACACGGCCTTCACGGTCACCTACAGTTCCTACCTCGCCCAGGCCGGCGGCAACTCCGACCCGACGTGGTTCCGCAGGAACTGTCAGCTCAACCTGATCGTGCACGTCCCGCAGGGCTTCACCTACGCCATCGCCAGCGCCGACTACCGCGGCTTCGCCTCGCTCCAGCGCGGTGCGACCGCCACCCAGAAGGCCTCCTACTACTTCCAGGGCCAGCCGGACACCACGACCAAGACCCACCCGTTCAGCGGCCCGTTGAACGACGACTGGCAGGCCACGGACAGCACCGACGTGGCCCAGTTGGTGTACGCCCCCTGCGGCGTGCTGCGCAACTTCAACATCAACACCGAGCTCCGCGTCAACGCGGGGACGGCGTCGCCCGGCAAGGTCAGCTTCATGACCATGGACTCGACCGACGGGGACATCAGCACGACCTACCACATGGCGTGGAAGGCCTGCCCGTAAGCCTGACGGCGAGGATCCGGCCCGCCCGGGGGGACCGGGCGGGCCGGATCCTCGCCGTGCGTGAGCGGGTCAGCCGGAGACGCCGAGGGTGAGGGTCCCGCTTTGACGCCCTCTCCTGCCCGAGGGCAGGAGATTCCGGTCCGTACCGCGACGCGGTACCACCATGGGCTCCTGTTTCACAGGCCACCGCCGACCGGTGAGGGTCGGTCTTGCACGGCCTCCGCAGGCCTGACTTCCCGCCCGTCCGGCGGTAGGTCCCACAACTTGGTTGCCGGACGAGGCGATCTTGGCCATGTCTCTACGCCCCTCCGGGCCGCTATGGGCAGGATGCCCTGCACCTCCACCCTGAAGGGTGGAGGTGCAGGGCAAGTGTTCGATAGCCGGAGGACGCCGAGCCGCCCAGGGCGGTGAGACGCGTTGTGGCCGTTGGCGCCGACGTAGCCGGAGTACTCACCGAGCGCGTCGGTATGCCCGATCTGCGTCAGGGCGTTGCCGGCCGGGGTGCAGGCGGTGGGCGTCGGCTGCCCTCGCCGTTGGGCCGGTGAGGGGTTACCCCGCCTGTCCCATGCCCGCCGCGTTCGGCCAGCTCTGTGCGTTGGGCCAGCCGGTCGCCGGGGCCGGGGTCAGACCCTGGGGGCCGGGGGCCGGGGCGGTCATGCCCCGCACCTGGGCCGCGGTGAGGCCGCCGCGGGCGGGGACGCCCGGCGGGGTGGGGCCGGTGGCCGCGGGGGCGGGCACCGGCGTGGGCACCGGGGCCGGGGCAGGGGCCGGTGTGGGGAACGGTGGCGGCGCGGGCACCGGCGCGGCCGCCGCCGCAGCCGGCTGCGGGGCCTGCTGCGGCACCTGCGGCAACTGCTGGGGCATCTGAGGCATCTGCGGCATCTGCTGGGGCATCTGCTGCGGGACGGCCTGGGCTGCCGCCGGCATCGGCATCCCGCCGCCGACCGACGGTGCGGCGGCGGGGAGCGGCATGCCGGTGCCGGCGGCGGCGGGGGCGGCCGGCAGCCCCGGGACGGGACCGGCGCCGACGGCCTGCGCGGCAAGCCCCAGCATTCCGGCCCCGTTGGTCTCGCTGACCAGGCGGTCCACGGCCGCCGTACCCGAGCTGTAGCTGGTCCCTGCGCTCAGCTCGGGCACGGCGGCTCCCCTCCTGGTCCCGTAGAGCACCGACTCCAGGCCGGATACCAGGCGACGTACGTCGACCTGGGGGCGCACCACGAGCCGCAGGAAGCGGCTGGACGAACCGATCTTGTTGCCGCACTCGCGGACCAGGATCCGGTGCTCGTTGAGCATCCGGTCCCGGACCACGGTGCCTTCGGCGCCGACGGGCAGGCGCACGAAGAGGAAGTTGCCCTGGGAGGGGTACACGGTCAGCCCGGGCAGCGCGGAGAGCTGGCTGGCCATGTCGAGGCGGTCGCGGCGGACCTGCTGCAGGCTCTGCGCGTACTCGGCGCCGTGCTCCTTGAGCATGAACACCACGTGCTCGGCGAAGGAGTTGAGGTTCCACTTCGGCAGCATGGTGCGGATCTTGGTCGCGAGCGCCGGGTTGGCGACCAGGTAGCCGAAGCGTATGCCGTGCAGGCCGAAGTTCTTGCCCAGGCTGCGCAGGACCACGACGTTGGGGCGGAGCATGGCTTCCTGGACCACGCTCGGATCGGTCTCGGCGTCGGCGAACTCCAGGAACGACTCGTCGATCACCACCAGGTCCAGGTCGGCCATCGCGTCCATGAACTGCACCACCGACTGCTTGCGCAGATAGCCGCCGTCGGGGTTGTTGGGGTTGCAGATGACCGCGACCCGGGTGCCGCGGGACCGGATGAAGTCACCGTACTGGGCGAGGTCGAGGGCGAAGCCGTTCGATTCCTGGAGCGGGTACATGTCCACCCGCTTGCCGGTCTCCATCGGCTGGTCGGTCCAGCGGCCGAAGGTGGGGACCGGGACGGCGAGGGACTCGCGGACGAGGAGGTGGTCGATCCAGGTGATCAGCTCGGTCGACCCGTTGCCCATGGCGACGCACTGCGGCGGCAGTTGGAGGAGGTCGCACAGCTCGGCCGTGATGGTCTCGGCGCTGCTGGGGTAGTACGTGATGATGTCGCGCAACCGGGCCGCCATCGCCTCGAACATGGCGGGGGTGGGGAAGTAGGGGTTGCACGGAATACAGAAGTCCACCGGGCCTGACCCGTCGCCCTCGCGGGTCAGCGCTGCCATCGAGGGGCTGTGCGCCGACGTGTTGCGGAACAACGAGGTGACTTTGTCAGCCAAGGAAACCTCCGTTTATGGGTGGCCCGTGCGGGGGAGCACGGGCCACCCATGAGTACGGAGGCCGGCGGGGCGCCGTTCAACGTGTGAGGAAGAAGTGTGCCCTCATGTCACGAGCCTCACACGCTCATACGCTCACGCGCTGAACTTGTGGACCGTCGTCGTCCGGTACGTGTGCCCCGGCCGCAGCACGGTCGACGGGAACGACGGGTGGTTCGGCGAGTCCGGGAAGTGCTGCGTCTCCAGGCACAGCGCGTCTCCCTGGCGGTAGGTGCGGCCGCCGGTGCCGGTCAGGGTGCCGTCGAGGAAGTTGCCCGAGTAGAACTGCAGACCGGGCTGGTCGGTGGAGATCTTCAGGGTGCGGCCGGAGTGCGGGTCGTGGAGCGTCGCCACGTGCTCCGGCTTCGCCGTGATGCCCTTGTCCAGCACCCAGTTGTGGTCGAAGCCCTTGGCCTGCACCTGCTGGACGTGGCCGGCCCGGATGTCCCGGCCGATCGGCTTGGCGTGGCGGAAGTCGAAGGGGGTGCCGGAGACCTTCGCCAGCTCGCCGGTGGGGATCAGGCCCGAGTCGGTGGGCGTGTACCGGGAGGCGGCGATGGTGAGCTCGTGGTCCTCGATGCTGCCGCTGCCCTCGCCTGCCAGGTTCCAGTAGACGTGGCTGGTGAGGTTGACGATGGTGGCCTTGTCGGTGGTGGCCTCGTAGTCGATGCGCCAGTCGCCGTGCTTGGTGAGGGTGTAGGTCACCTTCGCCTTGAGCGTGCCCGGGTAGCCCATCTCGCCGTCGACGCTGACGTAGTACAGGTGCAGGCCGACGTCGGTGCCCTTGGTGAACGGCTCGACGTCCCAGATGTGCTTGTCGAAGCCCTGGGTGCCGCCGTGCAGGTGGTTGACGCCGTCGTTGACCGACAGCTGGTAGGACTTGCCGTCCAGGGTGAACTGGCCCTTGCCGATGCGGTTGCCGTAGCGGCCGATGAGGGCGCCGAAGTACGGGGTCTTGGCGGCGTAGTCGGCCATGTTGTCGAAGCCGTTGACCACGTTGGCGTGGCGGCCGTGCCGGTCCGGGAGCTCCAGGGTCTGGACGACACCGCCCCAGTTGAGGACCTTCATCCGGGTGCCGCCGTTCTCCAGCGACCAGCGGTAGACCTTCGTACCGTCGGCGAGCTTGCCGAAGAGCTCCTTCACCGGCTTCCTGCCTTCCGAGGCGGCCTGTGCCGTGCCCGTGCCGAGCGTGGTCGCCGCGATGCCCGCGGCTGCGGCTCCTGCGATGACCGTGCGTCTGTTCAGTTCCATATGTGCGGCTCCTTCAAGAGGAAGGGCCCCGCCGTTTCCGGCGGGGCCCGAGCTGACTTACGAACCGGACTTGCGCTTGTTCCACACGTCGAAGCCGACCGCGGCCAACAGGGCCAGGCCCTTGATGACCTGCTGCCAGTCGGTGCCGACACTGAGGAGGTTCATGCCGTTGTTCAGCACGCCGAGGACGAGACCGCCGACGATCGCGCCGAGGACGGTGCCGACACCGCCGCTCATCGACGCACCGCCGATGAACGACGAGGCGATCGCCTCGAGCTCGAAGTTGACGCCCGCCTTCGGCGAGGCCGCGTTCAGACGGGCGGCGACCACCAGACCCGCCAGGGCCGCGAGCACGCCCATGTTCAGGAACACCTGGAAGGTGACGCGCTTGTCCTTGACGCCGGACAGCTTCGCGGCCGGCAGGTTGCCGCCGATCGCGTAGATGTGGCGGCCGAAGACCGCGTTGCGCATCACGTAGCCGTAGCCGACCACCAGGACGCCGAGCACGATGAGGATGATCGGCGCGCCCTTGTAGCTCGCCAGCAGCAGCGTGACGGAGAGGACGGCGGCGGCCAGCGCGACGAGCTTCAGCACGAACGCGTTCATGGGCAGCACGTCGAGTGCGAACTCCTGCTGCCGGCGCCGGTCACGCACCTCCTGCCACACCACGGAGGCGAGCAGGACCAGCCCCAGGAGCAGCGTGAGGTTGTGGTAGTTGGTGTTCGGACCGACCTCCGGCAGGAAGCCGTTGCCGAGCTTCTGCAGACCGTCCGGGAACGGACCGACGGTCTGTCCCTTGAGCACGATCTCCGTGAGGCCGCGGAAGAGCAGCATCCCGGCGAGGGTGACGATGAACGACGGTATGCCGAAGTAGGCGATCAGATAGCCCTGCACCGCGCCCGCGACCGCGCCCGTCAGCAGGCAGACCGCCGTGGCGAGGGGCCAGGCCATGCCGTGGTTCACGGTCAGTACGGCCGCCGTCGCGCCGATGAACGCCGTGAGCGAGCCGACCGACAGGTCGATGTGGCCCGCGATGATGATCAGCATCATGCCGATCGCGAGGATCAGGATGTAGCTGTTCTGCAGGACCAGGTTGGAGACGTTGCGCGGCAGCAGCAGGTCCCCGCCCGTCCAGATCTGGAAGAGGACGACGATCAGGCCGAGCGCGAGCAGCATGCCGTACTGCCGCATGTTGCGGCGCAGACCACCCAGTATCAGCTGGAGCAGGCCCTCGTCGCTGGCTGATCCGCTCTTGCCCGGCGGCGCGGGGGCCGGGGTCTTGGCGGTCACATCCGTGCTCATCGGGTTACCTCTTTGTCCTTCGTCATCTGGCGCATCAGCGATTCCTGCGAGGCCTCGGCCCGTGAGAACTCGCCGGTCAGCCGCCCCGCGGCCATGGTGTAGATGCGGTCGCACATACCGAGCAGCTCCGGCAGCTCGGAGGAGATGAAGACGACCGCCTTGCCCTCGGCCGCCAGCTGGTCGATGACCGTGTAGATCTCGAACTTGGCGCCGACGTCGATGCCGCGCGTCGGCTCGTCCAGGATCAGCACATCGGGACCGGCGAAGATCCACTTGCTGAGGACGACCTTCTGCTGGTTGCCGCCGGACAGCTTGCCCACCGGCTCGAACACGGTGGGCGCCTTGATGTTCATGGACTTGCGGAAGCGCTCGGCGACCTGCCGCTCCTCGTGCTCGTCCACCACGCCCCGCTTGGCGACCTTCTTCAGCGCGGTCAGCGAGATGTTGCGGTTGATGGTGTCGATGAGGTTGAGCCCGTAGTGCTTGCGGTCCTCGGTGACGTAGGCGATGCCGTGCCCGACCGCCTCGGCGACGGTCTTGGTACGGATCTCCTTGCCGTCCTTGAGCACCGTGCCGCCCGCGTACCGGCCGTAGGAGCGCCCGAAGACGTTCATGGCGAGTTCGGTACGGCCGGCGCCCATGAGGCCCGCGATGCCGACGATCTCCCCGCGCCGCACCTGGATCGACACGTCGTCGACCACCTTGCGCTGCTGGTCGATCGGGTGGTGCACGGTCCAGCCGCGGATCTCCAGGGCCGGGGCCGCGCCCTCCTCCGGCTCGTGCGGGGTGCGCTCGGGGAACCGGTGGTCGAGGTCGCGGCCGACCATGCCGCTGATGATCCGGTCCTCGGTGGTCTCCTCCGCCTTCACGTCGAGCGTCTCGATGGAGCGCCCGTCGCGGATGATCGTCACCGAGTCGGCGACGTGGCGGATCTCGTTCAGCTTGTGGGAGATGATGATCGAGGTGATGCCCTGCTGCTTCAACTCCAGGATCAGGTCCAGGAGTTTGCCGCTGTCCTCGTCGTTCAGCGCGGCCGTCGGCTCATCCAGGATGAGCAGCTTCACCTTCTTCGACAGCGCCTTGGCGATCTCCACGAGCTGCTGCTTGCCCACGCCGATGTCGGCGACGCGGGTCTCCGGGTGGTCCGTCAGACCGACCCGGCGCAGCAGTTCGGTGGCGTGCTTGAGCGTCTCGTTCCAGTCGATGAGCCCGCCCTTGGCGTGCTCGTTGCCGAGGAAGATGTTCTCCGCGATGGAGAGGTACGGCACCAGCGCGAGTTCCTGGTGGATGATCACGATGCCGTGCTGCTCGCTGGCCCGGATGTCCTTGAACTCGCAGACCTCACCCTCGAAGAGGATGTCGCCCTCGTAGGTGCCGTGCGGATGGACGCCGGAGAGCACCTTCATCAGGGTGGACTTGCCGGCGCCGTTCTCCCCGCAGATGGCGTGGACCTCGCCCTGCCGGACCGTCAGCGTGACGTCCGACAGCGCCTTGACACCGGGAAAGGTCTTGACGATCGAGCGCATTTCCAGGACGGGTCCCGCCATGGTTGTGCCTTCCAATCAGTGTGGGTCGGTCGGTTGGCGGGATTACTTGAGCTGGGCGTCGGTGTAGTAGCCGCCCTTGACCAGGACTTCCTCGTAGTTGCTCTTGTCGACGCTCACCGGCTGCAGCAGGTAGGCGGGGACGACCTTGGTGCCGTTGTCGTACGACTTGGTGTCGTTGACCTCGGGCTTCTTGCCGTTGAGGTCGTCGTCGATCATGTTCGCGGCGACCTTGGCGAGCTTGCGGAGGTCCTTGTAGATCGTCTGCGTCTGCTGGCCCGCGATGATCGACTTCACCGAGGCGACCTCGGCGTCCTGGCCGGTGATGACCGGCAGCGGCTTGCTGCCGGAGCCGTAGCCGTCCGACTTCAGCGCGGCGAGGATGCCGATGGAGATGCCGTCGTAGGGCGAGAGCACGGCGTCGACCTTGGCGCTCTTGTACGTGGAGGTGAGGATGTCCTCCATGCGGCTCTGCGCGGTGGCGCCGTCCCAGCGCAGGGTGGTGACCTTGTTCAGCGCGGTCTGCCCGGACTTGACGACGAGCTGCTTCTTGTCCATGTACGGCTTGAGTACTTCCATCGCGCCGTTGAAGAAGTAGCGGGTGTTGTTGTCGTCGTTCGAGCCGGCGAACAGCTCGATGTTGAACGGGCCCTTCTTGCCGCTGTCCAGGCCGAGCTTGTGCACGATGTACGTGCCCTGGAGCTTGCCGACCTTCTCGTTGTCGAATGAGGCGTAGTAGTCGACGTTCTTGGTGCCGAGGATCAGCCGGTCGTAGGAGATGACCGGGATGTTGGCGTCCTTGGCCTCCTGGAGCACGTTGTTCAGGGACTTGTTGTCGATGGCCGCGACGATCAGGCCCTTGACGCCCTGCGTGATCAGGTTCTCGATCTGGGAGACCTGGGTGTCCGGGTTGTCCTCGCCGTAGACGAGCTTGGTCTTGTACCCCTTGGCCTGGAGCTCCTTGACGACGTTCTTGCCGTCGTAGATCCAGCGCTCGGAGGACTTGGTCGGCATCGCGATGCCGATGGTGCCGCCCTTGGCGCTGCCCTTCTTCTCCTTGCTGCCGCCCTCGCCGCTCTGGCCGCAGGCGGACAGGGTGAGAGCGAGGGAGGCGGCGGAGGCCACGGCGGCTATGGCGGCTCTGCGAGTGCGCATGGTCATCATCCTTGATGTGTGGGGTGCGGCTCGGTGCGTTGGATTCTGTGCGGTCATGTCTTGTTTTGTGAAGCCAGTTGTCCGGAACGTTATGCGGAAGTTCCGAACCGCTTCAGAGCGCCGGGCAGCCGTGAACCGAGGGGCGCCATGTCCCCGTCGACTCCGTGCCGTTGCAGCAGGTCCAGGGCGAGCCGACCGCGCCGCACCCGCTCCTTGGCGGTGGCCAGCGTCAGGTCCCGCAGGTGATGGCCGTACGGGTAGATGCCGGGGGCCTTGGACAGGCCGAACTTCAGGTAGAGCGGCGCGCCACGCCGGATCAGCTCGGCGACCTCGTACATCCGGATGTATCCGCCGAGGTCGTCGGGGGCCTCAATGTACATGTCCATGGGGGCGGCGGACACCCGTCTGATCTCCGTGAGGTGATCGAGCGTCAGATCGCTGGGCACGTTGACCGAGTCGGCACCGAGCCCCTCGTACACCGCATACGAGGCGGGGTTGACCGGCCCGATCAGCGCCGAGACCTTCAGGGTGGTGTCGGCGGGGATGATGCCCTGCTCGCGCGCCCGGTGCAGTGTCCACAGCACGCCCTCGTCGGCGACGAGGAGGCACTTGACGCCCAGTTCGGTGGCCCGGACGGCGTCCTCGACGCAGCCGGCGACCGCGTCGTGGCCGCGCGCCCTCAGGCCCCCGCCCCGCGAGTCGGTGCGCACCGAGCCGCCGATGTCCCAGGTGCCGCGCGGGCCCGTGAACAGGCAGAGTTCGATGTCGCGTTCGGCGGTGGCGTCGACCATCTCGGTGATCTCGGCGTCGGTCAGCATCCACACGCCGCTGCCCTGGCTGATGCGGTGGATCGGCACGTCGAGCCGCGAGGCCTCCTTCAGGACGACCGCCAGCGCCTCGGGACCCTCGCACGAGGGGATCTCGGTGCGCCAGCGACCGCCGCCCGGGAAGGAGTGCGGCGAGGCGTCGGCGGGGTCGAGTGCGGGCGCGCCCAGGCCGAGCGCGGTGAGTGCCTGCTCACCGGGCCTGCGGGCTGCCGTGGCGGAAGCGTCGGTCACAAGCTGTCCTTTGTGTTCGATATTTCGGACGAGGTTCGCGGCTCGGGGTACGGAAAAAGCTGGTGCACGCCGGTACGGAGGAGGTCAGGTCACCCCCGTACCGGCGCACGGCTAGGGGTGGAGCAGCACCTTGCCGACCTTCGGGTCGCCTGCCCCGACCAGCTCGATGGCCTGCGAGAACTCGGTCAGCGGCAGCTCGTGCGTGACCAGCGGCAGCGGATCCAGCAACCCGGCACCGAACACCCGCACCGTGTGCGACCAGGCGTCCGGCGGCGCACCGAAGACGGTGTGCACCTCCAGCTGCCGCACGACGAGGTCGGTCGGGTCGAGACCGTCGGCGCCCGGCGCCGGGATCCCGGTCAGGACCAGGCGTCCGCCGCGCCTGAGCAGGGAGGCGGCGGTCCGCGCGGCGGACGCGGAGCCGGCGGTCTCGATGACGACGTCGAAGTCGTCCGGGAGCTCCTCGTCCTTCAGCCGGAAGTCGGTCGCGCCGAACTGCCTCGACAGCGCCTCCCGGTCCCCCCGGGTGCCGACGACCAGCAGCTCGGCGGGGGAGACCGCCTTCAGGAACTGCACGGCGAACATCCCGAGGGTGCCGGTGCCGACGACGGCCATCCGCTCGCCCGGCTGGGCGTTCCCCTTCAGGGCGGCGGCCGCGATGCAGGCGGCCGGCTCCAGCAGGGCGGCGGCGGTCAGGTCGGCTTCGTCCGGCAGCGCGTGCAGCAGCCGGGCCGGGAGTGTGAGCGTGGTGGCCATCGCGCCCGGCTGGGTGAAGCCGGTCTCCTCGTATCCCGCGCTGCACAGGGTGGTCTCGCCCGCGTGGCAGCGGTCGCACACCTGGCAGTTGCGGAACCCCTCCCCGACGACCTTGCGGCCGACCAGGGAGGAGGGGACCCCGGCGCCCACCGCCCGCACGGTCCCGGACCACTCGTGGCCGGGCGTCAGTGGGTAGCGGACGTACCCCTCGGGCCGGTTGCCCTGGTACACCTCGCGGTCGCTTCCGCAAATGCCCACGGCGTGCACGGCGACCAGCGCCTCGCCGGGACCCGGCTCGCGCGGCTCGTGCGGGACGACCCGATGGGTGCCCGGTGCCTCGATCAGGACAGCGGAGCTCACTTGGTGCCCTTCGGCTTGCGCTGTTCCCAGCCCTCGGCCCACAGGTCGAACCGGGCCTGCTGCTGCGGGAACTCGGCCGCCGCGTCGGTGTCCAGCTCGACACCGAGGCCGGGCTTGTCGGAGAGGTGGAAGTAGCCGTCGACGACCTCGGGAGCGCCCTTGACCACCTTCTTGATCTCCGCGTCGGCGAAGTCGTTGAAGTGCTCCAGGATCTTGAAGTTCGGGGAGGTGAAGCCGACCTGGAGGCTCGCGGCCGTCAGGACCGAGCCGCCCACGTTGTGCGGGGCCACCAGCATGTAGTGGGTCTCGGCGGTCGCGGCCAGCTTCCGGGTCTCCCAGATGCCGCCGATGTGGCCGACGTCCGGCTGGATGATGTCGACGGCCTGGCTGTCGAAGAGCTCGCGGAACTCGATGCGGTCGTGGATGCGCTCACCGGTGGCGACCGGGATGTCGACCTTGGCGGCGACCTTCTCCAGCGCCTTCAGGTTCTCCGGCGGGCAGGGCTCCTCCAGCCAGGCCGGCTTGAAGGGGGCCATCTCCTTGGCCAGACGGACGGCGGTGGCGGGGGAGAAGCGGCCGTGCATCTCCAGCATCAGCTCGGCGTCGGGGCCGATCGCGTCCCGTACGGCCTCGATGAGGGAGACGGCGTACAGGGTCTGCTCGTGGTCCAGCTCGAAGTGGCCGGTGCCGAAGGGGTCGATCTTGAGCGCCTTGTAACCGCGTTCCATGACGCCCTGGGCGGCCTTGTGGTAGGCCTCCGGGGTCCGCTCGGTCGTGTACCAGCCGTTGGCGTAGGCCTTCACCTTGTCGGTGACCTTGCCGCCCAGCAGCTGCCAGACGGGGACGCCGAGCGCCTTGCCCTTGATGTCCCAGCAGGCCATCTCGATGACCGCGATACCGGACATCACGATCTCACCGGCGCGGCCGTAGTCGCCGTACTTCATCCGGCGGGTGAGGTCCTCGACAGCGAACGGGTCGGAGCCGAGAATGTGATTGGCCTCGGCCTCCCTCAGGTAGCCGATCAGCGCGTCGGTGTGACCGAGCATCCGGGTCTCGCCGACTCCGGTGATCCCCTCGTCGGTGTGCACCTGGACGTAGGTCAGGTTGCGCCACGGCGTGCCGACCACGTGTGTGCTGATTCCGGTGATGCGCACGGCGATTGCCCCTCAGGTGTTCGAGATTTCGTCACACGTTCGAAATGCTGGCGTGACAGTAAGGATGGGGTGAGGTGAGTGTCAATGGGGCGCACAGGTAACGGTTTCGACAAGGCTTTCGAGAACTCTTTCGGTCCCCTACGAAACCTTCACAGAGGCGCCTAGGAACGTTACCGTCCGGGAACTTAGTCTTCCCGCGTCATGGACTACTGCGACCCGTGCCGACGGCACCTCAACGGCGCCCTCGCCTGCCCGGGGTGCGGCGCGCCGGCTCGGACCTCCCACACGTACGCGCCTCAGGGCACCGCGACGCCGTACGAGCCCCAGGGCGCCTACGAGCCCCATGAGGCCTACGAGGGCGCGGTGGACCGCCACGCGCGCGGGGACGCCGAGGAGTCCTCCGCGGACGGTGCGGACGCCGAGGCCGAGGGTGAAGCGCGGGGGCGGGCGGCGGCCCGGCGCCGCGGCGGGGACGACGAGGGGCCGGCGGGTACGGCCGCGAGCCGTCGCGACCGCAAGGCCGCGGCGCACCGCCGCCGACGGCGGCGCACCCTCCTGGTCGCGGTGGGCTTCGTCCTCGCGGCGGGCGGCCTGAGCCTCGCCGAGCTGGGCATCGACGCCCCCGGCTTCTCGAACCCGAACCCCGCGACGGCCGGCGGCGAGGCGCCGGACGGCGGTGCGTCGACCGCCGGTCCGGCACCGACGGCCCGCCCCCTGGGCGAGGCCTCGCGGGGCGGCACGAGCACCCCGACGCGGGACGCCTCCTCCTCGCCCTCCGCCTCCAAGTCCCCGAAGGACAAGGCCTCGCAATCCCCGGACGACGGCAGCACCGCCAGTGCGCGGCAGTCGGCGCAGCCCGGTTCGGCCGGAACCACCACGACCCCGACCTCCCCGGCGACGACCGGCCCGCCGGCCACCCCGACCACGGCCCCGACGACCTCCGGCCCGACTCCGCAACCGTCGCCTTCGCAGACATGCAAACGATTCCTGTGGTGGTGCTCCTGACCGAGGCGACCTGGCCACCGGACCCCACGCGTGCATGGCCGAAGGGGCCGCGGCCCCGCCCGCGCCGGCGTCCCCCGCTGGGAGCCTCACGGCGGCGCTCCTGGCGCCGGGTGCCGCTGCTTCGGGTTCCCTGCGTCGGGTGGGCGGTCCCCGTCGGGCGGTCTCCCGTCAGGCGTCCCCGTGCCGGGCATCCCCGGTCGGCGTTGCCGCGTAGGCGTTACCGCGCCGGTGGCTACGCCTGGGTCACCGCCACCACCACTCCCCGGTCGGCCGCCGGGCTGACCGCCGCCGACATGCGTACCGCCACCGCCCGGGCGGCGCGGCCCGTGTGGGAGGCGGTGGCCAGGAGCAGGGGCTGGAGTTGTTCCAGGCCCGCCACGAACAGTTCCTCGCCCGCGACCAGGGCCGGCCGGGCCGCCTTCGTCGCCGCTGCCGCCGCCTCCGTCAGGTCGGCGAGGGGCGGCAGTGTGGCCCGGGCGACGTCGGCGGCGACCGCGGCCGCGCGTTCGGCCAGGGCGACCTGGAGGGGCAGCGCGGGGGCGAGCGCGGCGGTCAGCGCGTCGGCGATGCGGCGCAGCTCGGGGGCGGAGTCCCGCATGACCTCGGCCGCCGCACGGAGCACCGGGATCAGGGCGAGCAGCAGACCCGCGGCGAGCCCCGCCGCCGCGGGCAGCAGCGGGGACAGCGCCTCGGCGAGCTCCCCGGCCACCGCCGCGCACTCCTCCACCGCCGGCTCCACCGCGTCCAGCACCGGCAGCAGACTGTCGCCGAGGGCGGCGAGCAGGACCTGGGCCGGTTCGCTGACCGGGTGCGTCGCCAGCGGGGCACCGGTCGTGCCCAGCCGGGTGAGGGTGTCCACGATGCGGTGGAACGTCTCCTGAGCCTGCGGTGAGGCACTGGCCTCGGCGAGTTCGGCGGTCGTCCGGCGCAGCACCCGCAGCAGCTCGGGGCCCGAACCCGCCCTCGGGTCGAGGGTGTTGACCGCGATCCGGGTGATGTTGCCGGCCGTGTCGAGGAGCTGGCCGGTGATGTCGGTCGTGCCCCGCAGCATGCGCAGCACGTCGTTCCCGCTGGGGAGCGAGGAAATCGTCGCCATGGCCCCTCCCGCCTGTCCGCTGCCCGCCCCGGGCCCGGCCGTCACCAGCATGCCCCCTGCCGGCCGTCCGCAGGAGACATCGCGGCGACAACGACGGCAACAGATGGGTGGGCCGTCCACCGGTTGAGTCGAAGGGACGCGTCGCGCCGTATTCGATCTAGGGAACCATCCCGGAGGAGGCACGCGGATGACGCAGGAGATCACCGTCCACGGCACGGTCGCCGACGGCTTCGAGGCGGTGCGCGAGGAGTTCGCCGCGTTCGTGGCGGCGGAACGCGACGACTACGAGGGTCAGTTGTGTGCGTACGTGAACGGACGGCGGGTCGTCGACCTGTGGGCGGGCGAGGGCGTCGACGGGAGCTCCCTGTACGGGGTCCACTCGTCGACCAAGGGAGCCGCCCATCTCGTCGTGGCGCTGCTCGTGCAGGACGGCACACTGGAACTGGACCGCAAAGTCACCTACTACTGGCCCGAGTTCGCCGCCGAGGGCAAGGGTGCACTGACCCTGCGCGACCTGCTGGCCCACCGGGCGGGCGTGGTCGGCACCGACACCGGCTTCAGCCGGGCGGAACTGGCCGACGACCGAGCGATGGCCGAACGCCTCGCCGACCAGCGGCCGTTCTGGCGGCCCGGCACCGGCTTCGGCTACCACGCCCTGGTCCTCGGCGCCCTGACCGGCGAGGTCGTACGGCGCGCGACCGGCCGCACGATCCAGGAACTGCACGAGGAACGGGTACGCGCCCCCCGCGCCCTGGACTTCCACCTGGGCCTGCCCCCCTCCCACGAACCCCGGTTCCGCAGCGCCCAGCCGATGCTGCCGACCCCGAAGCAGCAGGCACTGGTGGACGCGATGCCGACCGGGCCGCACACGCTGGTCTCCATAGCACTCAACCGGCACACTGCCGAGCCCACCGACGTGCAGGAGTTGCCCAACGACCCCGTGGTCCGCGCCAAGGGCCCGGCCTCGGTCGGCGGAGTCGCCTCGGCACGCGGGCTGGCGGGGCTGTACGCCGCGATGATCAGCGAGGTCGACGGCGAGGCACCGCTGCTGAAACCGGACACGGTGGCGGAGTTCGGGCAACTGCACTCCGTCGGGTACGACCTGGTGGCCCGCGCCCACAAGGCGTTCGGCCTGGGCTTCCAGGCGACCGCGGACGCCTGGCACCACTTCCTCGGCGCGGGGACTTTCGGGCACGCCGGCGCGGGCGGCTCCCAGGCCTTCGCGGACCCGCGCAGCGGCCTCGCCTACGGCTACACCCGCCGCCGGTGCGCCTTCCCGGGCGGTGCGGCCCCGGAGAACGACCGGCTGGCGGGGGTGGTGCACCGGGCGGCGCTCGCGCGCTGAGCGCAGGAGCCGGGAAGAGGCGGAGGCCGCACCCCACGTCCAGGGGTGCGGCCTCCGCCGTACGCAACGACCGCGGCCGGCGGGCGTCACGGCGACGACGTCAGAGCTTGACGATCATCTTCCCGGTGTTGTCGCCGCGCAGGACGCCGAGGAACGCCTCGAGGTTGTTCTCGATGCCCTCGACGACCGTCTCGCGGTACTTCAGCTCGCCGGAGCGGACCCAGGCGCCGACCTCCTGGACGAACTGCGGCTGCAGGTCGTAGTGGTCGCCGACCAGGAAGCCCTCGATGCGGCCGCGGGTCTGGATGAGGCGGGCGAGGTTCCTCGGGCCGGGGGCGGCCTCGGTGTTGTTGTAGACCGAGATCATGCCGCAGACCGCGATCCGGCCGCCCTGGTTGAGCTGGCCGATGGCCGCCTCGAGGTGGTCGCCGCCGACGTTGTCGAAGTAGACGTCGACGCCGTCCGGCGCGGCCTCCCGCAGTTGCTCGCTCACGGGGCCGTTCTTGTAGTTGAAGGCCGCGTCGAAGCCGTACTCCTCGACGAGCAGCTTCACCTTCTCGTCGGAGCCGGCCGAGCCGATGACCCGGGAGGCGCCCTTGAGCTTGGCGATCTGGCCGACCTGGCTGCCCACGGCGCCGGCCGCGCCCGACACGAAGACGGAGTCGCCCTCCTTGAAGGAGGCGGTGCGCAGCAGACCGGCGTAGGCGGTCAGACCGGTCATGCCGAGGACACCGAGGTACGTCGAAAGGGGAGCGGCCTCGGGGTCGACCTTGACGGCGTTCTTGGCGTCCAGGACCGCGTACTCCCGCCAGCCGAAGAAGTGCAGCACGTGGTCGCCGACGGAGATGCCCTCGGCGTTGGAGGCGACGACCTCGCCCACCGCCCCGCCCTGCATGACCTTGCCCAGCTCGAAGGGGGCGACGTACGACTTGGCGGCGCTCATCCTGCCGCGCATGTACGGGTCGACGGACAGGTACTCGTTCCGCACCAGCACCTGACCCTCGCCCGGCGTCGGGACCTCCGCCTCGACCAGGGCGAAGTCCTCGGGCTTCGGCCAGCCGACCGGACGGCTGAGCAGGTGCCACTCGCGGTTGATCATGACAGCGCCTCTCGCTTTCACTTCAGGATTTACTTCAGTACCTGAAACAACGATGCTCCTGAATATTTCAGGATGTCAAATAACGGGGGTACCCTGGAGGACATGTCCACCCCACCGAAGACCCGGCAGATCCGGCAGACCCGCCGGCCCGACGCTCTGACCATGGAGGTCGTCGAGCTCATCGGGGACGTCGTGGCCCGGTTCTACGCGGACTACGAGGAGGCGGCGGGCGAGCACACGCTCACCGGCGCGCAGGCCCGGCTACTCAGTCTGCTTTCCCTGGAGCCGCTGCCCATGCGCAAACTGGCGCAGAAGCTGAAGTGCGAGCCGTCGAACGTCACCGGGATCGTGGACCGGCTGGAGTCCCGCGGCCTGGTGGAGCGCCGCCCCGACCCGGCCGACCGCCGGGTGAAGCTGGCGGCGGCGACCGAGGACGGCCGCAGGGTCGCCCAGGACCTGCGCGAAGGCCTCCGCTTCGCCCGCGAACCGCTGGCCGGGCTGTCCGACGAGGAACGGCTGTCCCTGCGGGACCTGCTGCGCCGGATGCTGGACGCCTGAGGCACCCGCCCGGCCTCCGACATGCCCCGATAGGGTTCCCCCATGCGTGATCTCGGGGCGGGTTTCGGTTATCTCCTCAAGGGCCAGCGCTGGGTGGCCCGGCACGGCAGGAGCTACGGCTTCGGACTGCTCCCCGGCCTGATCACCCTGGTCCTGTACGCGGCCGCCCTGGTCGCCCTCGCCCTGTGGGGCGAGGACTTCGTGGCCTGGGCCACCCCGTTCGCCGACGACTGGTCCAGCCCCTGGCAGGGCCTGTTCCGCGGCTTCCTCACGGCGGTCCTGTTCGCCCTCGGCCTCCTGCTCTCCGTCGTCACCTTCACGGCCGTGACCCTGCTCGTCGGCCAGCCCTTCTACGAGAGCCTCTCCGAGAAGGTCGACCGGGACGTCTCACCCGACGGCACGGCCCCCGAATCCGGCCTCCCGCTCTGGCGCGAACTGTGGATGTCCGCCCGCGACAGCCTGCGGATCGTGGTCCGCGCCGCCGTGTGGGGCGTACTGCTGTTCGGCCTCGGCTTCCTGCCCTTCATCGGCCAGACCGTCGTCCCGGTGATCGGCTTCTTCGTCACCGGCTTCTTCCTCACCGAGGAACTCGCCGGCGTGGCCCTGCAGCGCCGCGGCGTCGAACTGCGCGCCCGCCTCGCCCTGCTCCGCTCCCGCAAGACCCTGGTCTGGGGCTTCGGCACGCCCCTGGGCCTGGCCTTCCTGGTTCCCTTCGTCGCGGTGTTCCTGATGCCGGGCGCGGTCGCGGGCGCCACGCTCCTCGCCCGCGATCTGCTGGGCGAGGAGAACGCCGGGGAACCGGACGGGTCCGGCACCGCTTCCGACGAGCAGAACGCCACTCCTTGACCCGGACACTCCCCGCCGGCGCCGGCCTCGCGCTCGCGGCGTCGCATCAGGCGGGCATCCGGGCCGCCGCTTCCCGCAGCGCCGCCAGGAACGCCCGGGCCGCCGGGGAGGCGGACCGCCCCCGTGCCGTCGCCGCGTACACCGCCCGGGCCGGGGCACCCTCGTCCAGCACCCGCAGCAGGGTGATGTCGGGCCGTACGGACTCGGCGGCCGGCGCCGGAACCAGGGCCACGCCGAGACCGGCGGCGACGTAGCCCTGCTTGGCGGTCCACTCGGCGACGACGTGCGCCACGCGGGGCCGGAAGCCGCGGCGCAGGGCGGCGTCCACCTCATCGACCGCACCTGAACCGCGCCCGAAGGAGCCCCGTGAAGATCACCCTGGACCACCCCGCCTCCGCGCCCCAGCCCCTCAGCCCCTACTACTCCCAGGTCGCCCGGGTCGAACAGGCCGACGGCGGCGTCCTGTTGTTCCTCTCCGGGCAGATCGCCGAGGGCGCGACCCTCGCCGAGCAGACCCGGGGCGTCTTCGAGGCGATCGCCGCGCTGCTGGAGGCGCACGGCGCGGGCCTCGCGGACGTCGTCAACATCCGCACGTACCTGACCGACATCTCCCGGCTCGACGAATACGGCGCCGTGCGCCGGGAGTTCCTCACCGGCGCCCCGCCCACCGGCATGACGTTCGAAGTCCCGCGGCTGTTCCGGCCGGAGGCGCAGGTCGAGATCGAAATCGTGGCGGCGGTGCCGGCCGGCAGGTGATACTGCCGACCATGAAGCCAGCCAATCTCGGCGTGTTGTTCCTCATCGAACTGGGCGCCCTGGCGGCCGTCGCTTACTGGGGGTTCACCCTCGACGTCGCCACTGTGCTCGCCTGGCTGCTCGGGCTCGGCGCGCCCGTCGTGCTGGTGGTGCTGTGGGCGCTGTTCGGGTCGCAGAAGGCCACGTACAAGACGCACGGCGCGGTCCGTGTCGGGTTCGAGCTGGTGTGGTTCGGCGCCGGTGTGGCCGCGCTCGCCGGCGCCGGGGCGTGGGGGTGGGCGGTGGCCTTCGCCCTGGTCTGTCTGCTGAGCAAGACGCTGGCCGTCGTCTGGGGGCAGTAGGACGGGGCTTCCAGACCTGGGGGGGGAGAACGGTCGGGCCTTTGTGAAGGGTTCGTACGAAATCCAGGCCGGCCGCCCGATCACCGGCCGCCGGCTCACCACGGCGGTTACCGTCTGATCCGGGACACCCCCCCACGAGCAGCCCCGGCCCGGGCCCTGACCTCCGGGCCGGGGCTCACCATGCCCGGTGCCGCTCGGCGAAGCCGTCTAGGCAGGGCCCTGGACCCGCACCCCGAAGGCGTACACCGTCTCCGAGCGGTACACCCCGCCCGGCCGCAGCTCCGTGCTGGGGAAGTCCGGCCGGTTGGGGGAGTCCGGGAAATGCTGGGTCTCCAGGGCGATGCCGGCGTTGGGCGTGAACGGGGCGCCCAGATGGTCGGCCGTGTACACCTGGAGGCCGGGTTCGGTGGTCGCGATCGTGAGCAGCCGCCCGGACACCGGGTCGTGCAGCTCGGCGACCTCCTCGGGGCTGTCCGTGACGCCTTTGTCGAGCACGAAGTTGTGGTCGTAGCCGGTGCCGACGTCACGGGCCGTACGGAAGTCGAAGCGCGAACCGGTGACGTTTTCCAGGGCGCCGGTCGGGATCAGGTCGGCGTCGACGGGGGTGTACCGGGAGGCGGCGAGGCGGAGTTCGTGGCCGGTCGGGCCCGTGCCGCCGCCGAGGTCGAAGTAGCTGTGGTTGGTCAGGTTGACCACGGTCGGCGCGTCCGTCACCGCCTCGTACGCGATCCGCAGCGCGCCGGACGCGTCCAGGGTGTACGTCGCCGAGACCTCCAGCCGGCCCGGGAAGCCCTCCTCGCCGTCCGGGCTGACCCGGGTCAGGCGCACCCCGTGCTCCACCGGCTGCGCGTCCCACACCCGCTTGTCGAAGCCGCGCTCGCCGCCGTGCAGGGAGTTCGGTCCGTTGTTCGCGGCGAGCGGGCGGGTGACGCCGTCGAGGGTGAACCGGGCGCCGCCGATCCGGTTGGCGTACCGGCCCACGAGGGCGCCCAGATACGGCTCCGGGTGGCTGAGATAGCCGTCGAGGCCGGCGAACCCCAGCACCACGTCCGCCGTCCGCCCCTCCCGGTCGGGGACCTCCACCGACTGCACGATCCCGCCGTACGTCAGGACCCTCACCCGCGTCCCGGCCCGCTCCAGCGTCCAGCGATGGACCCCGGTGCCGTCGGAAAGTGTGCCGAAAAGTTCGCTCATGTGGGAAACCCTAGGTCACGAAGCTGAGGGTAGGACCTAGGAGACCGGCTCCTTCCCCGTCACCGTCCGGTACGCGATCGCCGCCAGCCGGGCCTGGCCGTCCGTGCTCGGGTGGAACCAGTCCCAGCGGCTGAGCTGGCCGGTGCCGAACCGGTAGTCGAACACGGCGTTCCCGTCGAAACGGCACCGCTCGTCCTTGGCGCAGACCTCCGCGAGCACCTTGTTGTAGGCCCGCACCCGCTGCTGCACCGTGTCCCGGCGCAGGGTGGCCGCGCTGGTCAGGTCGTCGGCGTCACCCAGCATCGACGGGCAGATGCCCAGCTTCCACACCTGCTTGCCCAGCGGGCTCGTCCGGCCCTCGGACCACAGCCGCTTCAGGTTGGGCACGCTGGCCACGTACACCTGCGTCTTCGGCAGCGCCTCGCGCAGCGTGCTCATCGCCTTCTCGAAGGAGGCCCGGAAATCCGCCACCGAGGTCATGGCCGAGGTCGTCGTCCGGCAGGCGTCGTTCGCCCCGGCCATCACCGTCACCAGTTGCGGCTTCCGGGTGACCGCATGGGCCATCTGCCCGGGCAGGTCGGTCATCCGGGCGCCGGTCACCGCGTAGTTCCAGCTCCGCTCGGCCGCCCCGGCCCGCCCCAGCAGCCGGACCGCGAGGCTGTCGACCCGGGTGTTCGTGCCGGTCGCCCAGGACACCTCGGGGCAGTCGGAGAGCACCGTGCACGCGTCGAAGCCCCGGGTGATGGAGTCGCCGACGGCGGCGATCGAGGAGGGGCTCGAGTCCCACACCGGGACCGGCCGCGACGTCCTGCCGGACTTCGGCGCGGGGGAGGCGCCGCCCAGTGTGTCGCAGCCGGCCACGCCCAGGACCGCTGCCAGTACGACCGTGAGCGCCGTCCGTGCCCGCCGGCGTCGGTTTCGCATGCTTGAGGCCCATCCCCTCGTCGTGCCGTCAACGTCCCCAACCCATGACAACCCGCGAGGGTTCCCGACGGCCGGCATGGAACGGCTCACACCCGTACAAGCGTCCCCATGGGTGAATGGTGGGCGTTTCCTGGCACCGGGACAGACAGTACGTCACACTCCTTGCGCCGCCGCACGGTAGCCTCGCCATCAACGCGGCCGTCGCGTCACTGCCGCCAGCCAGCCAGCAAGATGTCCCGCTCTGCCCGGAGGTTCCGGTGACGACACGTGGAGTTCTGTACGTGCACTCCGCGCCGCGCGCGCTGTGCCCGCACGTCGAGTGGGCCGTCGCCGGGGTGCTCGGCACCCGGGTCAGCCTCGACTGGATCCGGCAGCCCGCCGCACCCGGCACCTGGCGGTCGGAGTTCTCCTGGCAGGGCGAGGCCGGCACCGCCTCCAAGCTCGCCTCGGCGCTGCGGGGCTGGCACCTGCTGCGCTTCGAGGTCACCGCCGAGCCCTGTCCCACCGCCGAGGGCGAACGCTACAGCTGCACCCCCGACCTGGGCATCTTCCATGCCGTCACCGGTATCCACGGCGACATCCTCATCCCGGAGGACCGGCTGCGGGCGGCGCTGACGCGTTCCCAGCGTGGCGAGACGGACCTGGAGGCCGAGATCGCCAAGCTGCTGGGCAAGCCGTGGGACGACGAACTGGAACCGTTCCGGTACGCGGGCGAGGGCGCCCCGGTGCGCTGGCTGCACCAGGTGGTCTGAGCGGCCCTGTCCTCCACGCCGAAAAGCGGCCCTGTCCTCCACGCCGAAAAGGGCCCCCACCAGCCGGTGGGGGCCCTTTCACGTGCCTGGTGGAAGGTCTCAGACCGTCCGGAACGCCAGGACCACGTTGTGGCCGCCGAAGCCGAACGAGTCGTTCAGCGCGGCGACGGGGCCCTCGGGAAGCTGCCGGGCCTCGCCGTGCACGACGTCCGCGTTCACCTCGGGGTCGAGCTGGTCGAGGTTGATCGTCGGCGGAGCCGTCCGCTTGGTCAGGGCGAGGATCGACGCGACCGTCTCGATACCGCCGGCGCCACCGAGCAGGTGACCGGTCATCGACTTGGTCGCGGAGATCGCCATGTGGTCGACGTCGTCGCCGAACACCTTGCGCAGCGCCTTGACCTCGGCGACGTCACCCTGCGGGGTGGACGTGGCGTGCGCGTTGACGTGCACGATCTCGGCCGGCTTGAGGTCGGTGTTGTCCAGCAGGTTCTGCAGCGCGTGAGCGATGCCGTTGCCGGACGGCTCGGGCTGCGTGATGTGGTGGCTGTCGGACGAGATGCCCTGGCCGACGGCCTCCACGTAGATCCGGGCGCCGCGGGCCTTCGCGTGCTCCTCGGACTCCAGGACGATCACGCCCGCGCCCTCGCCCATGACGAAGCCGTCACGGCCGGAGTCGTAGGGACGCGAGGCGCCCTGCGGGTCGTCGTTGTTCTTGGACATCGCCATCATGTTGCCGAACGCGACGATCGGCAGCGGGTGGATGGCCGCCTCCGTGCCACCGGCGACGACGACGTCGGCGCGGCCGGTGCGGATCATCTCGATGGCGTAGCCGATGGCCTCCGCACCCGAGGCACACGCCGAGACCGGGGTGTGCACGCCGGCGCGGGCGCCCAGCTCGATGCCGACGTTGGCCGCCGGGGAGTTGGGCATCAGCATCGGCACGGTGTGCGGGGAGACCCGGCGCACGCCCTTGTCCCTCAGGACGTCGTACTGGTCGAGCAGGGTCGTCACGCCGCCGATGCCGGAGGCGATGACCGTTCCCAGCCGGTCGGGGTTCACGGACGGGTCCTCGCCGGCCTTGGCGGTGAAACCGGCGTCCTTCCAGGCCTCCTGGGCGGCGATCAGCGCGAACTGCGCGGACCGGTCCAGCTTGCGGGCCTGCGGGCGGGGGATGATCTCACCCGGTTCGACGGCGATCTGCGCGGCGATCCTGACCGGCAGTTCGGCCGCCCAGTCCTGTTCCAGCAGGCTGACGCCGGACTGGCCGGCGACCAGGGCCTCCCAGAACGAGGCTGCGTCGCCACCCAGCGGTGTGGTTGCGCCGATACCGGTGACGACCACGGTGCGATTGGTCGGGCTCACGGGAATTCTTTCTCCAACGGAATGGGGATTCAGCGGCGCCACCGCCGGGTGGCGGGGCTTTGCAGCCTGACGGCCTAAGCGGTGACTCAGGCCTGGTGCGTGAGGATGTAGTTGGTCGCGTCGCCGACGGTCTTGAGGTTCTTGACGTCCTCGTCGGGGATCTTGACGTCGAAGCGCTCCTCGGCGGCGACGACGACCTCGACCATGGACAGCGAGTCGACGTCCAGGTCGTCGGTGAAGGACTTGTCCAGCTGGACGTCCTCGACCGGGATGCCGGCGATCTCGTTCACGATCTCGGCGAGACCGGCGACGATCTCCTTCTCAGTGGCGGCCATGTCAGGCGCTCCTTCGTAGTAATCCAGAGGGTGTGGCGGTGTTTCGTGTTTCCGCACCGGACCCGATGATGATCCGGCACGGAGTGCCTAGGGGAGGGTAACGACCGTCGCGGCGTACACGAGACCCGCCCCGAATCCGATGACGAGTGCGGTGTCGCCGCTCTTCGCCTCGCCGGTCGCCAGGAGCCGCTCCATCGCGAGCGGGATCGAGGCGGCCGAGGTGTTGCCGGTGGTACGCACGTCACGCGCGACCGTGACGTGCTCCGGCAGTTTCAGCGTCTTCACCATCGAGTCGATGATCCGCTCGTTGGCCTGGTGCGGAATGAAGACGTCCAGGTCGTCCGCGCTGATCCCGGCCGCGTCCAGCGCCTGCTGGGCGACCTTCGCCATCTCGAACACGGCCCAGCGGAACACCGCCTGGCCTTCCTGCGTGATCGCGGGGAACTTGACGGTGCCCGCGCTGTCCAGCGGGAGCTGGGAGACGTCGCCGATCCGGAAACGATCCCACGGCACCGTCTGCTTGATGGTCCCGGCCTTGTCGCCCTCGGAGCCCCACACGGTCGGGCCGATGTGCGGTTCCTGCGACGGGCCCACGACGACCGCGCCCGCGCCGTCACCGAACAGGAAGGCCGTCGCCCGGTCCTCCAGGTCGGTCAGGTCGGACAGCCGCTCGACACCGATGACGAGTACGTACTCCGCCGAGCCCTCGACGACCATGCCCTTGGCGAGCGTCAGGCCGTACCCGAAGCCCGCGCAGCCCGCCGAGATGTCGAACGCGGCGGCCTTGCCCGTGCCCAGCCTGTCGGCGATCTCCGTGGCGATCGCGGGCGTCTGGCTGAAGTGCGAGACGGTGGAGACGACCACGGCGCCGATCTGCTCGGCGGAGATCCCCGCGTCGGCGATGGCCTTGCCGGACGCCTCGATCGACATCGCGGCGACGGTCTCCTCGTCGTTCGCCCAGTGCCGGGTCTCGATGCCGGAGCGCGAGCGGATCCACTCGTCGGAGGAGTCGATCTTCTCGAGGATCACCTCGTTGGGCACCACCCGGGTCGGGCGGTAGCCGCCCACACCGAGGATGCGCGCGTACGGGGCGCCCTTGCTGGGCTTGATCTTCGCCATCAGGGCTCCTTAGGCGGCGTGCTCGGCGACGAGCTCGCGGGCCGCGTCGAGGTCGGCGGGGGTCTTCAGCGCGAGCGTCTGCACGCCCGGCAGGGCGCGCTTGGCCAGGCCGGTCAGCGTGCCGCCGGGGCACACCTCGATCAGCGCGGTGACGCCGAGTTCCTTGAAGGTCTCCATGCACAGGTCCCAGCGGACCGGGTTGGCGACCTGGCCGACCAGCCGTTCGAGCACCTCGGGGCCGGAGGCGACGGTGCGCCCGTCCTTGTTGGAGACGTAGGTGACCTTCGGGTCGGCCGGCGTCAGGGCCGCGGCGGCCTTGGCGAGGGCGTCGACCGCGGGGGCCATGTGGTGCGTGTGGAAGGCGCCGGCGACCTTCAGCGGAACGACCTTGCGGACGCCCTCGGGCTTGTCGTCGTTCAGCACGGCCAGCTGCTCCAGCGTGCCCGCGGCGACGATCTGGCCCGCGCCGTTGACGTTCGCCGGGGTCAGCCCGAGCTTCTCCAGGTGCGCGACGGACACCTCGGGGTCGCCGCCGAGCAGCGCCGACATACCGGTCTCGGTGATCGCCGCGGCCTCGGCCATGGCCAGCCCGCGCCTGCGTACGAGACCCAGCGCGGCGGTGTCGTCCAGCACTCCCGCGAACGCGGCGGCGGTGATCTCACCGACGCTGTGGCCGGCGACCGCGCCCGGCAGTACGTCTCCGAGTGCCGCGGCGGACAGCAGTCCGGCGGCGACCAGCAGCGGCTGGGCCACCGCGGTGTCGCGGATGGCGTCCGCGTCGGCCTGCGTGCCGTAGTGGGCGAGATCCAGCCCGAGGGCCTCCGACCAGGCGGCCACGCGGTCGGCGGCGCCTGGCAGTTCGAGCCAGGGAGTCAGGAAGCCGGGCGTCTGGGCGCCTTGGCCGGGAGCGACGAGTACGAGCACTCTCACACTCTCTCTTGGGTACGGGCACGGCCGCCCGTGAGGACAGGGACGAAGAACGGAAGGGGGTTTTGTGGACCTCCGACAAAAGCCTAGGGCTGAGTATCCCCATCGGCCAGACGCCCCAGGATCAGTGCGATCCGCAGCGTGAAGGCGGATCGTACATCGGAGGGCGACCAACCGGTGACGTCAGTCACACGTCGGAGCCGGTAGCGAACGGTGTTGGGGTGAACGAAGAGCATCCGCGCGGCTCCTTCCAGACTGCTGGCCTGCTCCAGATACACGCTCAGGGTCTCCAGGAGAGCGGACCCGGCCTCCTCCAGCGGTCTGTAGATCTCCTCCACCAGTTGCTCGCGCGCCCCCGGATCACCGGCGATGGCGCGCTCCGGCAGCAGATCGTCCGCCAGGACCGGCCGCGGCGCGTCCTGCCAGGCGGTGCAGGCCTTCAGCCCGGCCGCCGCGGCCTGCGCGGACCGGGTCGCGGCCAGCAGGTCGGGCACCACCGGCCCCGCGACGACCGGCCCGGCGGCGAACGGGCCGATGAGCGAACGGGCCACGGCCAGCGGATTGTCGCTGCCGCCCGCGATGACGACCAGCCGTTCCCCGAGAACTCCCGTGAGCACCTGCAGCTTGGCGTGTCGCGCGGCCCGCCGGATGGCCTCGACGGTCAGCTCGCTGTCCCCGTCGGGGGCGGTGCCCAGCACCACGCACACATGTTCGGGCGAGTTCCACCCGAGCGCCGCGGCCCGGCTGACGGCGCCCTCGTCGGCCTCGCCGCTCAGCACGGCGTTCACCACCAGCGACTCCAGCCGCGCGTCCCAGGCACCGCGTGCCTCGGCGGCCTGGGCGTACACCTGGGCGGTGGCGAAGGCGATCTCCCGGGCGTAGACGAGCAGCGCCTCCCTCAGCACCCCCTCGTCACCGGGCGCCGCGACCTCGTCGATCGCGGACTCCATGACCTCGATGGTGGTCCGCACCATCTCCACGGTCTGACGCAGCGTGATGGCCCGGGTCAGCTCGCGCGGCGCGGTCCCGAACACGTCCGTGGAGATCGCCTGCGGCGCGTCCGGGTGCCGGAACCACTCGGTGAAGGCGGCGATGCCCGCCTGGGCCACGAGTCCGATCCAGGAACGGTTCTCCGGGGGCATCGCCCGGTACCACGGCAGGGTCTCGTCCATCCGCGCGATGGCCTGTGCGGCGAGGTTCCCGGAGGACTTCTCCAACCGCCTCAGGGTCGCGTGGTGCCGGTGGACGTCGGGCGCTGCGTGTTCGGACTTGCCGGTTTCTGGTTCGGGCACGGGACAAGACTGCCTTATCGGGACGGGCCCCTGCGCCGCCGGGTCTACGGTGGTCCACGTGATGGACGTACGGCGCGCGGCGGAGCGCTACCGCGGAGGGGATCCGGAGGCCGGGATCGACTCCCGCCACGCCTTCTCCTTCGGCCCGCACTACGACCCCGACAACCTCCGCTTCGGCGCGGTCATCGCCTGCAACGAGGAACGGCTCGCGCCCGGCGCCGGTTTCGACGAACACCCGCACAGCCACACCGAGATCGTGACCTGGGTGGTGGAGGGCGAGCTGACCCACCGCGACTCCACCGGCCACGAGACGGTCGTCCGCCCCGGGGACGTCCAGCGCCTCAGCTCGGCGTCCGGGGTCCGCCACATGGAGCGCAACGCCGGCGCCGGGCCGCTGACCTTCGTCCAGATGTGGCTGGCCCCTCTCCGCCCCGGCGGCACCCCGTCCTACGAGATCGTCCGCGGCATCGCCGACTCCACCCCCTACGCCGTCCCGGAGGCCGGCGCCCTGCTCCACGTACGCCGTCTGGCGGCGGGGGAGCGGACGCCGGTGCCGGACGGCGGGTACGTGTACGTGCACGTGGTGCGCGGCGACGTGCGGCTGGAGCGGGAGCGGCTGGGGCCGGGGGACGCGGCGCGCATCTCGGACGCCAAGGACATGGAGGCGGTCGGGGTGACGGGGGCGGAAGTGCTGATGTGGGAGATGACCGCCGGGTGAGCGGGCGCGGCGGCCTCGGCCGGGCTGCCACCTGCGGCCCCGGCCGCGTTGCCCGCGGCTCCCGGTCCCGGCCGGCTCAGCGGCGTTCGCGGTCGGCCCTGCGCTCCCTGGCCGCTGCCCGGCGGACCTCCTCCTGGTCCCACAGCGCCTTCAGTTCAAGCGTCCGTTCGTCCAGTTCGACCGGCGCGTCCTCGTCCTCCTCCTTCCACAGCCCCTGCTCCTTCAGTTGCCGCACATGGACCTCCACCGGCGGCTCCGGGTCGAAGTCGCTGGGCCGGGGCCCCTCCGGGCCTTCGGGCCCGACCCGGACCAGCCGCTCGACGCGGGTGACGCGGAACCGGATCCCGTCGACGCTCAGGCTGTTGCCGCGCTTCTCGTCCAGCCTGTCGGCCGCTCGCGCGTATTCCGCCTTCTTCTCGTCCGACAGCCGCAGCGTGAACGGCGCCATCACCCGCAGCCATGCCGCCAGGGCGTCACGTGCTCCCTGCGGTGTGGCGTGCGACGCTCCGGGGTTGTGCGACCGCCACTCCCCGTCCACCCGCTCGGAGACGGTGAACACCGCCGGCAGCAGCACACCGCCCGGGTAGGCCTGAGCGGCCCGCCGTGCGTCGTCCCGTACGTCGTCCGGTGTGCCGGAGGCGGCCCCGACGAGCCGCAGGAGATCCAGCTTCAGCAGGCTGTCGGACAGCCCGGTGCTGGTGTACGGATCGACGACGAAGCCCTTGGTCCGCGACCGCTCACGGTGCGCCTCGCCCACCTCCGCGGGATCGGGATCGGAGGGCCGGGGCGGTTCGGGTCCGCTGCGCCCCATACGGATGAACTTGCAGGCCCGCACGATCCGGAACCGCTCGCCGCGGACCCGGAGGTCGTCGACGACCTCCCGGTCCATGCGCAGGGCCGCCGACATCCACGCCTTGTGCGCCTCCGCGTCCCCGGCGTCCTCGGCTTCCCTGGCACGCATCCGGAAGTGGGACCCGAGCGAGTCCCTGGCGCCCTGCGGGGTGTCGGAGCCGTACTCGGACAGCTCCCAGCCGCCCGCGTCACGCTCCCGTGCGTGGAAGAACTCCGCCAGGCCCATCCCCATCAGTTCGGGATACCGCTCCCGCGCCTGCCACGCCTCCTGCTCGGCGAAGGCCGCGATGGGCCCTTCCTGCGGGGCCACCCGGAAGGTCAGATAGCCGGGGACCCTGTCTTCGTAACCGGTCACGTACCGAATGTGCCCGATCACGGGGTGTCTTCGTAGCGGAACGCGAAATCACACCGAATCGGCGAGTACCGCGTCCGTGAACACGGGCCACGCCTCGACCGCCCAGGGCCCGAACGCCCGGTCGGTCAGTGCCACGCACGCCGTCCGCGCGTCGGGATCCACCCACAGGAACGTGCCGGCCTGGCCGAAGTGGCCGAACGTCCGCGGTGACGACGAACTCCCTGTCCAGTGCGGGGATTTACCGTCGCGGATCTCGAAACCCAGCCCCCAGTCGTTGGGGTTCTGATGCCCGTATCCCGGCAGCACGCCCTTGGTCCCCGGGTAGTGGACGGTCAGCGTCGCCTCCGCGACCGTCCGGGGGTCCAGCAGCCGCGGCGCCTGCACCTCCGCCGCGAACCGCAGCAGGTCCTCCACCGTCGACACCCCGTCCTTCGCGGGGGAACGGCTGCCCTCCAGCGACGTCGACGCCATCCCCAGCGGCTCCAGCACGGCCTGCCGCAGATACTCGGCGAAGGCGATGTCCGTCGCCTTGGCGACATGGTCCCCCAACTGTTCGAACCCGGCGTTGGAGTACAGCCGCCGCTCCCCGGGCGGAGCCGTCACCCGGTGCTCGTCGAACGCCAACCCGGAGGTGTGCGCCAGCAGATGACGGACCGTCGAGCCGGCCGGCCCCGCCGGTTCGTCCAGCTCGATCGCCCCCTCCTCGTACGCGACGAGCACCGCGTACGCCGCCAGCGGCTTGGTGACCGAGGCCAGCGGAAAGCGCTGCCCGGCCGGTCCATGGGTCCCCAGGACCGTCCCGTCGGCCCGCACGACACCCGCCGCGGCGGTCGGCACGGGCCAGTTCTCGATCGACGCCAAGCTGCTCAAAGCCATGCCCCGAGCCTATGCGGCTCAGAGCGCCAGCCGCATCGAGGGGTCGGGCTTGCGCACGAAGCCCAGCGCCGCGTACAGCGGCTCGGCCTCGGCGGACGCGTTCAGGTCGACGTGCCGGGCACCCCGCTCCCGGAACCACTCCAGCAGCTCCTCCATGCACGCGCGCGCGTACCCCCGGCGTCGCGCGTCGGGGTCGGTGGCGACACTGAAGACGTGCCCGACCCGCCCGTGCGGGTTGTCGGCCCGCCCGATCCGGTACTCCAGCGTTCCCGCCACCAGCGCGGCCAGCGCCCCCGGCCGCTCGGGGTGGTCCACCACGAAGGCCGCGAAGTCCCCGTCGGACCCGGCGAGTCGGGCGCGCAGGGTGGGCAGGGACTCCGTGTGCCAGTCGGCGGCGCCGCCGGCCGCTCCGGCGAACACGGAGTCGATCATCACCTGGCGCAGCCGCAGCACTTCGGCGGCGTCCTCGGGCGTGGCACGGCGCACGAGACTCATGGTCGGCACGCTAACGACCGCGCCCCGGTCCGTCCTCCGGATTTCTTACCGCCATCCGCTTGCTTGGAGTGCACTCCAAGGTCATAGCGTGGGGGCCATGACGGTGATGCAGACCACGCCAGCGGCCATCGAGCAGGAAGCGAACGCCCCAGCCGACATCTGCTCCGCCCCACCCCGCCGGCATCCTCGTCCCGACGGCCAGGACAGATACACGATCAGCGAGGTCGTGGCCTTCACCGGCCTCACCGCCCACACCCTGCGCTGGTACGAGCGGATCGGCCTGATGTCCCACATCGACCGCTCGCACACCGGCCAGCGCCGCTACTGCAACCGCGACCTGGACTGGCTGGACTTCGTGAGCAAGCTCCGGCTGACCGGTATGCCGGTCGCCGACATGGTGCGGTACGCGGAACTGGTGCGCGAGGGCGACACCACCTACGGGGAGCGGCGGGACCTGCTGGAGGCGACCCGCCAGGACGTGCTGGCCCGGATCGCCGAACTGCGGGACACGCTCGCCGTGCTCGACCGGAAGATCAGTTTCTACGCTCAGGAGGAGACCACTCGATGACCGACGCCAGGATTCCGACGGTACGGCTCGGCGAAGGCGGACCGGAGGTGGGTGTCCAGGGCCTCGGCTGCATGGGCATGAGCTTCGCCTACGGTCCCGCCGACGCGGGGGAGTCCCGTGCCACGCTGGAGCGGGCGCTGGAGCTCGGCGTCACCCTGTACGACACGGCGGACGCGTACGGCGCCGGGGAGAACGAGAAGTTCCTCGCCCTCTTCTTCAAGGCGCACCGCGACGAGGTCGTCATCGCCACCAAGTTCGCCCTGTCGATCCCGCCGGACGATCCGACCAAGCGGATCATCCGCAACGACCCGCCCTACATCCGCCAGGCCGTCGAGGCGAGCCTGAAGCGGCTGGACGTCGACGTCATCGACCTCTACTACATGCACCGCCGCGATGTGAACGTCCCCATCGAGGAGAGCGTCGGGACGATGGCCGAGCTGGTGCGCGAGGGCAAGGTCAAGCACCTCGGCCTGAGCGAGATCACCGCCGACGAACTGCGCGCGGCCCAGGCCGTGCACCCGATCGCGGCCGTCCAGTCGGAGTGGTCGCTGTTCAGCCGTGACATCGAGGCCAAGGTGGTGCCGGCGGTCCGTGAGGCGGGCGCGGCCCTGATCCCGTACTCGCCGCTCGGCCGCGGCTTCCTGACCGGCTCCTTCGCCAACGCCGAACAGGACCTCACGGACGGTGACTTCCGCCGCCAGCAGCCCCGCTTCACCGGCGACAACGCGGCGGCCAACGCGGCCCTCCTGGAGCCGATCCGCGAGATCGCGCAGGCCCACGGCGTCTCCGTCGGCCAGATCGCCCTCGCCTGGGTCCAGCAGCAGGCGACGGTCCACACCCTCCCGGTCATCCCGATCCCGGGCACCCGCAAGGCCACGAGGGTGGAGGAGAACACGGCGGCCACCCGGGTGGTCCTGACCGAGGAGGAACTGTCCCTCCTGGAGCCGATAGCGGCCAAGGTCGCGGGAGACCGCTACGCGGACATGAGCTTCACTTCTGCCGGCCGGGAGTAAGGAGCGCCCCGCAGGGACGCGGGGCTGTGTCGATATGCGGCTCCGCCGCGGGGGCGCGAACAACCCCCACCGACCCGCGGCCGACAAAGAACCGCATTCGGCAGACGCGCACTCGCCCCCGCTAGAGCTCCGCCAGGAGCTCCGCCTTCTTGGACGAGAACTCCTCGTCCGTAACCAGCCCAGCCTGATGCAACTCCCCGAGGTGCCGGATCCGCTCAGCGACATCCGCAGGATCCCGCCGCCCCGCCGCGGCAGGCGCCGCAATGGGTACAGCGGCCCCCGGCCGCCGATCCCGCACCGCCGCCAACACGGCCGCAGCGAACGGCAGGGACTCGTGGACCGGCCCGTAACCGAGCCCGAGCACCACCGCCGCCGGATCCTGGTCCGGCGGCGCCGGCCGCTCCGACACCGGTTCGCGGGGCACGAGGTGGAGATGGCCGTCGAGGCCCTCGGGTGAGCGCCACTCGATCCCGTCGAGGCCGGCGACCGGGAAGTTCTGGTCGCCGGCCTTCCACTTGGCCGAGGACGCGCGGGTCGAGAACCAACGGAACCCCACCGAGGTGCCGTCGAAGTACGCCTTGCCGTCGTACCCCTTGAACTGCAGCGGCCCCGAGGGTGGCGCCACCAGGTGCCGGTCGGCCGGCCCGGACTCGGTCAGCAGGGCTCGCAGCTCGTCCGCGTAGTACTGCGCCCGCGTCTCCCGCTCGGCGGGCAGCACCAGCCGGTAGGGGTCGTAGGCCTCCTTCAGCTGCCCGGCCGCCGCCTCGATCAGCGGATCGGCGCCGGGGCGGGGTTCGGCCCGCAGGACGACGGTCCCGCGTCTGCCGGGCGTCAGCGTCACGCCTTCGAGCGCCGCCAGGGGGATGCGTCTCCCACCCAGCGACTGGAACAGCTTCGGTGTCCGGATCCCCCGCTCGTAACGGATGAGCACGGAGTCGGACTCGAACTCCCAGGCGGCATGAAATCCGGCCAGTACGTCACCCATGCGGCTCATCGTATGCGGCACAGACTCCTCACGTCCCTCCCCGTGCGGACCGCACTTCCTGCTGTCTCTACGCGCGTCCGGCCGTCGTCACACCGGACAAACCCACCCGGCACCCGTCATCGCCATGGGCGCACCGCACCGCGTCGTACGCGCCGACCCCGATGTCGGCGAAGTTGCGCAGGCTGTCCGTGCCCGGCTCGAAATAACCGGCGTGGCCCTTGGCGTCCCGCGCCGACAGCACCCGCGCGCCGAACGCCCGGGAGACCGGGTCGGCGCCGTGCCCGAGCCCGCCGACCTCGAGGTACGGCACGTCCTGGATCCAGTCGTCGGCGTCCCGCATGGCCCACACCCGCGCGGGGGTGCCCAGGTTCGCGGCCTGGGAGGCGTGCATGCCGGGGCTGGCGGCCACCGCTATGTCGGTCACCCGGCGCGGCATCGCGCGCGCGGCCACCCCGCACAGCACGGAACCGTAGCTGTGGCAGAACACGGAGACGGGCGCGTTGCCGGGCAGCGCCCACAGCAGCGCGTTCAGGCGTACGGCGCCCTCCTCGGCCCGCATCGCGGTGGCCGCGTCCACGCCGAGTCCGCTGGGCGCGGTGTAGTCGGCCCAGGCGATCACGGCCGTACGGGTCGTCCGGCTCGCCGCGCGCTCGGCCCCGTACAGGGCCTTGGCCATGCCGACCGGCGCGGTGTACTGGCGGTTCGTCTTCTGGAAGGTGAGCAGGTCGGTGTCGACACCGGGGACGACTACGGAGATCCGCTCGGCCTTGTCGAGGTCGCCGAACACCTCGGCGACCCGGCCGGAGCCGTCGGGGTCGAAGGCGAGGATGTGACGGTCCCCGCGCAGGAGCGACTCGAAGCGGTGCATACGGCGGCCCGCCTGCTGCTGCCCGGCCGCGGAGAGCCGGGTGTCGTGCATGCGTCCGAGGTCCGCCCTGCGCGCCTTCTCCAGGGCGACGCGGTTGGCGCGGTAGCGCAGCTCGACGGGAGCGCCGTTCATGTTGCCGACCGCGAGCGGATAGCGGTGGGCGAGGCCGGCGCTCTGCCGTGCGGTGAGCGAGGCGAAGAAACGCGCGAGCCGGGTGGGGCTCTCGTCGGGGTCCGGCAGCCGGTGCCCGTCGACGCGGCCGTGCTGCCAGGCGGCCAGCGAGGCCTGCAGCGGGGTCGTCCTCCGGTGACCGTGCAGGGCGGTCCAGCCGGTGGTCGCGAGCATCACGAACACGACGGCCAGCGCGAGCAGCGCGCGCCAGACATTGAGTTGCGGGGAGGAGTCGAAGGAAGTCACTGGGAGGACACACTAAGAGAACGAGAGGGTCTCGCGGTAACCGAGTGACAGGGATCACGTTTCGCCGGGTGTGACGGGGAACTCAGACGGGTCGCCAGTTTCCGGCCAACGCCGGGCCCACCTGGTCGAGGTGGCGTGCGGTGAGTTCGCGGATCGCCTCGATGCTGCACTCCTCGCCCACCGACCAGGTCCGTTGGGTGACCCGCATCACTCCGCCGAACAGGGCCACCAGGAGCCGGGGGCGCGGGTCGGCGTCCACGTCGAGGCCCTCGCGCTCGGCCACGATCCGGGCGATCTCCTCCTCCAGTTCCTCCTGGCGCCGCAGATGGGCGGCGAGCAGCGCGGGCGTGGCCTCGATCATCTTGTGGGCGCGCAGGTGCAGTTCGACCGGTGCGACCTGCTCGATGGCCTCCCCGATGGTGTCCCAGCTCCCCAGGACGGCCTGCCGCAGCGCTTCCAAGGGAGCCTCTCCCGGCGGGCGTTCACGCAGCGCCCGGACGTAGTGCGACTCCGCGAGCCGGGTGACGAAAAAGGCCGCGTCCTCCTTGCCGGCGAAGTAGCGGAAGAAGGTGCGCTGGGAGACGCCGACGACCTCGGCGATCTCGTCGACGGTCGTCCGCTCGTACCCCCCTGCGACGAACAGTTCGAGCGCGGCTCGCACCAGCGCGTCCCGGGTGCGCTGTTTCTTGCGCTCGCGCAGCCCCGTTTCACTCATGTGCTTCTCCGTGTAACTGGAATGTTTTGTCAATTGTCAGCGACTGACATTAGCCTCGCACGTATGACTAGTCAGACCATCGACTCGACGGGGCCGGGGGACAAGGCGCCGGAAGCCCCGTCGGACCCGACCGCGGCCGGAGGGCTGCGCGGTCACCCGTGGTTCACCCTCATCACCGTGGCCGTGGGCGTCATGATGGTGGCCCTCGACGGCACCATCGTGGCGATCGCCAACCCGGCGATCCAGAAGGACCTCGGCGCCACCTTCGCGCAGGTCCAGTGGATCACCAACGGCTACTTCCTCGCCCTCGCGGTCTCCCTGATCACCGCGGGCAAGCTCGGTGACCGGTTCGGCCACCGGCAGACCTTCCTGATCGGCGTGGTCGGCTTCGCCGGCGCCTCCGGCGCGATCGGCCTGTCCAGCAGCATCGCCGCGGTCGTCACCTTCCGCGTCTTCCAGGGCCTGTTCGGCGCGCTGCTGATGCCGGCCGCCCTCGGTCTGCTGCGGGCCACCTTCCCGGCCGAGAAGCTGAACATGGCGATCGGCCTCTGGGGCATGGTGATCGGCGCGTCCACCGCGGGCGGCCCGATCCTCGGCGGTGTCCTGGTCGAGCACGTCGACTGGCAGTCGGTGTTCTTCATCAACGTGCCGGTCGGTCTGCTCGCCCTCGTCCTCGGCGTGCTGATCCTGAAGGACCACCGTGCGGCCCTCGGGCGGAGCCCGCTCGATGAACACAGCGCGCCCCGGTCCTTCGACATCGCCGGCATCGTCCTGCTCTCCGGCGCGATGTTCTGCCTGGTCTGGGCGCTCATCAAGGCCCCCGCCTGGGGCTGGGGCGATGGTAGGACCTGGGCCTTCATCGGCGGGTCCGTGCTGCTCTTCGCCGCCTTCTCCGTCTGGGAGACCAAGGTGAAGGAGCCGCTGATCCCGCTGGGCCTGTTCCGCTCGGTGCCGCTGTCGGCGGGCGTGGTCCTGATGGTCCTGATGGCCATCGCGTTCATGGGCGGCCTGTTCTTCGTCACGTTCTACCTGCAGAACGTGCACGGGATGAGCCCGATCGACGCCGGCCTCCACCTGCTCCCGCTCACCGGGATGATGATCGTCGGCTCACCGCTGGCCGGCGCCATGATCACCAAGCTGGGCCCGCGCATCCCGCTCGCCGGCGGCATGGCGGCCACCGCGATCGCCATGTACGGCATGTCGACCCTGGAGACGGACACCGGCAGCGCCCTGATGTCCCTCTGGTTCGGCCTGCTGGGCCTCGGCCTGGCGCCCGTCATGGTCGGCGCGACCGAGGTCATCGTCGGCAACGCCCCGATGGAGCTCTCCGGTGTGGCCGGTGGTCTGCAGCAGGCCGCGATGCAGATCGGCGGCAGCCTCGGCACGGCCGTGCTGGGCGCGGTGATGGCCTCCAAGGTCGACAGCGACCTGCCGGGCAACTGGGCCGACGCCGGCCTGCCGGGGCTCACCCCCGCCCAACTGGGGCAGGCCTCCGAGGCCGTTCAGGTCGGTGTGGCACCGGTGGCCAAGGGCACGCCCCAGCCGCTGGTCGAGAAGATCACCGGCGTGGCGCACGACACCTTCATCTCCGGCATGAGCCTGGCGTCCCTGGTCGCCGCGGGCGTGGCGGCGGTGGCCATCCTGGTCGCCCTGCTCACCAAGCGCGGCGAGAACGCGGAGGCGGGCGCGGGCGTCGGCCACATCTAGACCACCCTCGCCGCCGGGCGGAGTTCCCTCTTCAGGGTGACTCCGCTCAAGATTCCTCGCCCCCGGCACGCGCCGCAGGTCACAGTGGGTCAAGTCCTCCGCAGGGCATGGGAGGACGCCCGGGACCGCGGCGCGCTGCCGGAGGGGGGCAGCGCGCAGGTCTGCGGACGCGGAACCGGGGTACCCGCACTTCCGAACCCGAATTGTCCAAGAGAATCAAGGAGTTGATGATGGCGGGCTTCGGGCACGGAACGCGCGGGTACCCCCGTTCACGCGGCCGGACGTGGCAGCGGAGCGGGCCGGACCGCGCCACGCTCGGGATCATCGGCTGTATCTGCGCGATCGCCGGTTTCTTCGTCCTGGGCATCATCCTGGGCCCGGTCGCAGTCGTCTGCGGCTGGCTCTCCATGGGCCGTCAGTGGTCCTCCGACCGCAACATCCCGGCCCTGGTGGCCGTTGTCCTGGGCGCCATCGACACCCTGCTGGCCCTCGTCTGGCTGGCCGGGCCGGCATCGATGGGCAACGGGTTCTTCTGAGGGTACGAGGGTACTGGGGGCACCGCCCCCAGGCCCCCGCCCCCAGGCCCCCGCCTAAAAGCGCCGCTGCTCCTCCCGCGAGACCAGCGCCGCCACCTCGGCCCGCAGCAGCCGCACCTCCTCCGCCAGATGGGTGATGGCCTCCGTCTGGCGCCGCTCCTCCACGTCGTCCTTCTCGAAGCGCGAGATGAACCACGCCGCGATGTTCGCGGTGACGACACCGAGCAGCGCGATCCCGGACAGCATCAGCCCGACCGCGATCATCCGCCCCAGCCCGGTCGTCGGCGCGTGATCCCCGTACCCCACGGTCGTCATCGTGGTGAAGGACCACCAGACGGCGTCACCCAGCGTCCGGATGTTCCCCCGCGGTGACTCCCGCTCCACGGACAGCACCGCGAGCGAGCCGAACATCAGCAGCCCCACCACCGCACCGCCGACATACGTCGTCAGCCGGATCTGCGAGGCCATCCGCGCCCGCCGCCCCACCAGCAGCAGCGTCGCCACCATCCTGAGCAGCCGGAGCGGCTGCAGCATGGGCAGGACGACCGCGCACAGGTCTATCCAGTGGGACCGTACGAACTCCCGGCGGTGCCGGGTGAGCGCGAGCCGCATCAGGTAGTCGACGGCGAACGCTCCCCACACCACCCACTCCGTCAGCGTGCACAGGGACGTCAGGAGCTGATCGGCGGGATTGTCCACGATCGGCACGGCGTAGGCGACGGCGAACGCCACCGCGAGCACCAGCAACGGCCGTTGCGTGCGTCGTTCCCAACAGGCCTGCCCCGACTGTTCGTTCATGGCGCAATAGTAAAGAACAGGTAAGGGCGGCGGGGCCGAGCCCCGCCGCCCGTCACCCGGTCAAGCCGTGCGCCGACCGTGCGCCGACTACGCGTCGCCCCCGGCCGCTCCCGGATCCGCCGCCGACACGTCGAGCAGCTGGTACCGGTCGATGGCCTGCTTCAGCACCGAACGGTCGACCTTGCCCTCACGCGCCAGCTCGGTCAGCACGGCCACCACGATCGACTCCGCGTCGATGTGGAAGAACCGCCGGGCCGCACCCCGGGTGTCGGCGAAGCCGAAGCCGTCCGCGCCCAGCGACTGGTACGTGCCCGGCACCCACCGCGCGATCTGGTCCGGAACCGACCGCATCCAGTCGGACACGGCCACGAACGGACCCTCGGACCCGCTCAGCTTCCGGGTCACGTACGGCACCCGCTGCTCCTCCTCCGGGTGCAGCAGGTTGTGCTCCTCCACCGCAACGGCCTCGCGGCGCAGCTCGTTCCAGGAGGTCGCCGACCACACGTCGGCCTTGACGTTCCACTCCTCGCCGAGGATCCGCTGCGCCTCGATCGCCCACGGCACGGCCACCCCCGAGGCCATGATCTGCGCCGGGATCGAACCCGAGGTGCCCGTGCCGATCCGGTGGATGCCCTTGAGGATGCCCTCCACGTCCACGTTCGCCGGCTCGGCCGGGTGCTGGATGGGCTCGTTGTAGACGGTGAGGTAGTAGAAGACGTCCTCGCCGTGCGGGTGCTCCGCGTCACCGCCGTACATCCGGCGCAACCCGTCCTGCACGATGTGCGCGATCTCGTACGAGTACGCCGGGTCGTAGGCGACACAGGCCGGGTTCGTCGAGGCGAGCAGCTGCGAATGGCCGTCCGCGTGCTGCAGGCCCTCACCGGTCAGGGTCGTACGCCCGGCGGTCGCGCCGAGGACGAAGCCGCGCGCGAGCTGGTCGGCCATCTGCCAGAACTGGTCGCCGGTGCGCTGGAAGCCGAACATCGAGTAGAAGACGTACACCGGGATCAGCGGCTCGCCGTGCGTGGCGTACGCCGAGCCCGCCGCGATCAGCGAGGCCGTGCAGCCCGCCTCCGAGATGCCGTCGTGCAGCATCTGCCCGGTCGGCGACTCCTTGTAGGCAAGGAGCAGCTCCCGGTCCACCGACTCGTACTGCTGGCCCAGCGGGTTGTAGATCTTCGCACTCGGGAAGAAGGAGTCCATGCCGAACGTGCGGTACTCGTCCGGCGCGATCAGCACGAACCGCTTGCCGATCTCCTTGTCCCGCATGAGGTCCTTCAGGAGCCGGACGAAGGCCATGGTCGTCGCGATGGACTGCTGGCCCGAGCCCTTCTTCACCGTCGCGTACGTCTTGTCGTCCGGCAGCGCGAGCGGCTTGGAGCGCACGACGCGCGTCGGGACGTACCCGCCGCACTTCTTGCGCTGGTCGTGCATGTACTGGATCTCCTCGGAGTTGCGGCCCGGGTGGTAGTAGGGCGGCGCGCCGGACTCCAGGTCCTTGTCCGAGATCGGCAGGTGCAGACGGTCGCGGAAGCGCTTGAGGTCGTCGACCGTCAGCTTCTTCATCTGGTGCGTGGCGTTGCGGCCCTCGAAGTTCGGGCCCAGCGTCCAGCCCTTGATCGTCTTGGCCAGGATGACCGTCGGCTGGCCCTTGTGCTCCTGGGCCGCCTTGAACGCCGCGTAGATCTTCCGGTGGTCGTGACCGCCGCGGCCCAGGTGCAGAATCTGGTCGTCGGTCATGTTCTCGACCATCGCGCGCAGCCGGTGGTCGTCGCCGAAGAAGTGCTCGCGGATGTAGGCGCCGGTCTCGGTGGCGTACGTCTGGAACTGGCCGTCCGGCGTGGTGTTCATCCTGTTGACCAGGATCCCGTCCCGGTCCTGGGCGAGCAGCGGGTCCCAGGTGCGGTCCCAGACCAGCTTGATCACGTTCCAGCCGGCGCCGCGGAACTGCGACTCCAGCTCCTGGATGATCTTGCCGTTGCCGCGCACCGGGCCGTCGAGCCGCTGGAGGTTGCAGTTGACCACGAAGGTCAGGTTGTCCAGGCCCTCGCGGGCGGCGATGCTCAGCTGGCCGAGCGACTCCGGCTCGTCCATCTCGCCGTCGCCGAGGAACGCCCACACGTGCGACTTGGAGGTGTCCGCGATGCCGCGTGCCTCCATGTAGCGGTTCATCCGCGCCTGGTAGATCGCGCCGAGGGGGCCGAGGCCCATGGAGACCGTCGGGAACTCCCAGAAGTCCGGCATGGAGCGCGGGTGCGGGTAGCTGGAGAGGCCGTTCGGGTACTTCGACTTCTCCTGGCGGAAGCCGTCCAGCTGCTCCTCGGTGAGCCGGTCGAGCAGGTACGCGCGGGCGTAGATGCCCGGGGAGGCGTGGCCCTGGAAGAAGACCTGGTCGCCGCCGTCGCCCTCGTCCTTGCCGCGGAAGAAGTGGTTGAAGCCCACGTCGTAGAGGGAGGCGGAGGAGGCGAAGGTCGCGATGTGCCCGCCGACGCCGATGCCGGGGCGCTGGGCGCGCGAGACCATCACGGCCGCGTTCCAGCGGGTCGCGTTGAGGATCTTGCGCTCGATCTCCTCGTTGCCGGGGAAGAACGGCTCGCTCTTGGTGGGGATCGTGTTGACGTAGTCCGTGCTGCGCATCTCGGGCACGGCCACGCGCTTCTCGCGGGCCCGCTCGATCAGGCGCAGCATGAGGTAGCGGGCCCGTTCCCGGCCTCGCTCGTCGACGGCGGCGTCCAGGGAGTCGAGCCACTCCTGGGTCTCTTCGGGATCGAAGTCAGGAACCTGACTCGGAAGGCCGCCAATGATGATCGGGTTGCGATCGGATCCGGAAGCCACGCTGTTCCTTACCTGTCAGAGGGCCACTTCTTGTTGCTCGTGTCTACACCGTTCCCCATCGTGTACCTCGGAAAGGCGTACGTCATCTCTACCGCGAGGTAACCGAGGCGTCCGTACGGCCCCTTCGGGCGGCACTCGGGCAGGCCCGGCCAAAACGCAACGATACGCCCGAGGGCCTGACAGGCTTGGCAAACTCGTTCGAGGCTCGTAACGACGGATGATTTTGAATGATTTCATTCCTCGCAAACCGGGCACAAAGGTGAGGTGTACGTCCGCCGGGCTCGCGATACGGTGCCATGAGTTGCGGCGACACGGCCGGGATCGTCACTGTTTCGGCGGTCTGGACGGCCGGGTACTTGCGCGATCCGCCCCGCCCGTGTGGACTACGGCCAATGCTTCGCGCACGCGCGTGGCTGAGATACTCAACAAGACATGATCAGGAGGCAACCCGTGAGCGCGACCGCGGACCACGCGGAGGAGCGGACGAGCCCTGCCGTCAGGCTGGGGTTCCAGCCCGAGCAGGTGGTCCAGGAGATCGGCTACGACGACGACGTCGACCAGGAGCTCCGCGAGTCCATCGAAGAAGTCATCGGCAGCGAGCTGATGGACGAGGACTACGACGACGTGGCCGATGCCGTCGTGCTGTGGTTCCGCGACGACGACGGCGACCTGACGGATGCGCTGGTCGATGCCACCACGTACATCGAGGAGGGCGGCGCCATCCTGCTCCTCACGCCGAAGACCGGCCGTTCGGGGTACGTGGAGCCGAGTGACATCTCGGAAGCCGCGACCACCGCCGGACTGACGGCGTCCAAGAGCGTCAGCGTCGGCAAGGACTGGAGCGGCTCGCGCCTGGCGACGCCGAAGGCCGCGAAGTCCAGGAAGTAGATCTCGTCGAAGTAGATCTCGTCGCGGACGGCGGGCGGGCACGGGCCGACTCGGCCCGTGGCGCCCGCCCGCCGCCCGTGGTGGGCGCTGCGTAGGGTGTTCCCACCCGAACAGCCCCACCGAAGGGATGCAGGACGATGGCGATCCAGGTCGGCGACAAGGCCCCCGACTTCGAGCTGAAGGACAACCACGGCAGGTCCGTGAAACTGTCGGACTTCCGCGGTGAGAAGAACGTGGTGCTGCTCTTCTACCCCTTCGCCTTCACCGGCGTGTGCACCGGCGAGCTGTGCGAGGTGCGGGACAACCTGCCGCAGTTCGACGACCGCGACACCCAGGTGCTCGCCGTCTCCAACGACTCCATCCACACACTGCGCGTCTTCGCCGAGCAGGAGGGCCTGGAGTACCCGCTGCTGAGCGACTTCTGGCCGCACGGCGAGGTCTCCCGCGCCTACGGCGTCTTCGCCGAGGACAAGGGCTGCGCCGTGCGCGGCACCTTCGTCATCGACAAGGACGGTGTGGTCCGCTGGACGGTCGTCAACGCGCTGCCGGACGCCCGCGACCTGAACGAGTACGTCAAGGCGCTCGACACCCTCCGGTCCTGAACCCCCCGTTCCTCAACCCTCCGGTCCTGACCGACACCCTGCGATTCTTCGGTTGCAGGGACTGCGTGGGGCGGGAACCCGTCACTAGGATCGACTCGTTGATCCGGTATCCGACGCACGCGACGGGGCTCCCCGCCCCAGGACACCAATGGAGGACTCGTGGGAGTCAGCCTCAGCAAGGGCGGCAACGTATCGCTGACGAAGGAGGCCCCGGGCCTGACCGCCGTCATCGTCGGTCTGGGGTGGGACGTCCGCACCACGACCGGCACCGACTTCGACCTCGACGCCAGCGCGCTGCTGCTGAACAACTCGGGAAAGGTCGCCAGCGACCAGCACTTCGTCTTCTTCAACAACCTCAAGAGCCCGGACGGCTCGGTCGAGCACACCGGTGACAACCTCACCGGTGAGGGCGAGGGCGACGACGAGCAGATCAAGGTCAACCTCGCCGGCGTCCCGGCCGACGTCGACAAGATCGTCTTCCCGGTGTCGATCTACGACGCCGAGAACCGCCAGCAGTCCTTCGGCCAGGTGCGCAACGCGTTCATCCGCGTGGTCAACCAGGCCGGCGGACAGGAGATCGCCCGGTACGACCTGAGCGAGGACGCCTCCACCGAGACGGCGATGGTCTTCGGCGAGCTGTACCGCAACGGCGCGGAGTGGAAGTTCCGCGCCATCGGCCAGGGCTACGCCTCCGGCCTGCGCGGGATCGCCCAGGACTTCGGCGTCAACGTCTGAGGCACCCCGCCCGCTTCCTCCGGCGCCGCACCGTTTACGGTCGGCGCCGGACGTGCAGGACAACCGAAGAAGCAGCACCGGGCCGGGCAGGCCCCAAGGGGAGGACCAGCAACATGGGCGTCACGCTCGCCAAGGGAGGCAACGTCTCCCTTTCCAAGGCCGCACCGAACCTCACGAACGTCATGATCGGACTCGGCTGGGACGCCCGCTCCACCACCGGCGCCCCCTTCGACCTCGACGCCAGCGCGCTGCTCTGCAGCGGTGGGCGGGTGCTCGGCGACGAGTGGTTCGTCTTCTACAACCAGCTCAAGAGCCCCGACGGCTCGGTCGAGCACACCGGTGACAACCTCACCGGTGAGGGCGAGGGCGACGACGAGTCGATCCTCGTCGACCTGCCGAAGGTGCCCGCCCACTGCGACAAGATCGTCTTCCCTGTCTCCATCCACCTGGCGGACGAGCGCGGCCAGACCTTCGGCCAGGTCTCCAACGCCTTCATCCGGGTCGTCAACCAGGCCGACGGCCAGGAACTGGCCCGCTACGACCTGAGCGAGGACGCCTCCACCGAAACCGCCATGATCTTCGGCGAGCTCTACCGCTACGGCGGCGAGTGGAAGTTCAGGGCCGTGGGTCAGGGGTATGCGTCGGGACTGCGGGGCATCGCTCTGGACTTCGGGGTCAACGTCTCCTAGGCCTGGCCGGAACGCCCCTCCTGGCCCGGCTTGAGGGCCACGTTCTAGACTTCGTGGTCAACAGTTAGTAAAGCCGAGTACGGCCCGGGGCGGACTCGTACCGACACGATGGGGTAAGCAGTGCTTCTCAAAACCTTCGGCTGGTCGTTCGCGGTCACCGCGCTCGGTCTGGTCGCGGCGATCTTCTACGGGGGGTGGGAAGCCTTCGGCATCGTGGCGATCCTCGCCATCCTGGAGATCTCGCTGTCCTTCGACAACGCGGTGGTCAACGCCGGGATCCTGAAGAAGATGAACGCCTTCTGGCAGAAGATCTTCCTCACGGTCGGCGTCCTCATCGCGGTCTTCGGCATGCGGCTGGTCTTCCCGGTCGTGATCGTCGCGATCAGCGCCAAGATGGGACCCGTCGAGGCCGTCGACCTCGCGCTCAACAACAAGGACCACTACCAGCAGCTCGTCACCGACGCCCACCCGGCGATCGCGGCCTTCGGCGGCATGTTCCTGCTGATGATCTTCCTCGACTTCATCTTCGAGGACCGCGACATCCAGTGGCTGCGCTGGATCGAACGCCCCCTCGCCAAGCTCGGCAAGGTCGACATGCTGTCGGTCTGCATCGCGCTGATCGTCCTGCTGATCACCGCCTTCACCTTCGCCACCCACGCCCACCAGCACGGCGGCGCGCACGTCGACAAGGCGCAGACCGTCCTGATCGCCGGCATCGCCGGCCTGATCACCTACATGGTCGTCGGCGGGCTCTCCGGCTACTTCGAGGACAAGCTGGAGGAAGAGGAGGAGCGCGAGCACGAGGAGGAGGAAGAGGCCGCCCGCACCGGCAAGAAGAAGTCGGCGGTGGTCCTGGCCGGCCAGGCCGCGTTCTTCATGTTCCTCTACCTGGAGGTCCTGGACGCGTCCTTCTCCTTCGACGGCGTGATCGGCGCGTTCGCCATCACCAACGACATCGTGCTGATGGCACTGGGCCTGGGCATCGGCGCGATGTACGTCCGGTCGCTCACCGTCTACCTGGTCCGCCAGGGCACCCTCGACGACTACGTCTACCTGGAGCACGGCGCCCACTACGCGATCGGCGCGCTGGCCGTGATCCTCATGGTCACCATCCAGTACGAGATCAACGAGGTCATTACCGGTCTCGTCGGCGTGGTCCTGATCGCCTGGTCCTTCTGGTCCTCCGTCCGCCGCAACCGCGCCCTGGCGGCCGCGGAGGGAAAAGCGGACGACAAGGCTGAGGTCTCGTCCGGGGTGTGACACCGCCCCGAGTGAGGAACGCTCTGAGCGGGGCGGCCGTCGATGGCGGCCGCCCCGCTCACCTATGTGACCCGAGGACCTGGGGGCGGGAATGGGTTTCTTCGACGGGCTGCTGGGAGCCCGTGCCGACGACTTCGACTCCGGCAGTGCCGCGAGCGGCTCCATCAAGCTCACCAAACGGCATCACCAGGTGTCCCTCACCAAACAGGGAGCGGCCACCGGCCATCTGCGCGTCAACCTGACCTGGCGGATGCGGACGTCCGACCTGGACGGCGCCGGACCGCGCACGAGCCTGTTCCGCGACCCCTTCAAGGCGCTCAAACCGGCGGAGGTCCTCGGGCACGGCCAGAGCATGGTCAACGTCGACCTCGACCTGGGCTGCCTGTACGAGCTGATGGATGGCACCAAGGGCGTCGTCCAGCCCCTCGGCGGCTACCTCGGGGACGTCAACGCCCCGCCGTACGTGAAGCTCAGCGGCGACGACCGGTTCGGCTCGGCGTCGGGAGAGACGATGTACGTCAATCTCGACCACCGGGAGGACATCAAACGGCTGCTGGTCTTCGTCTACATCTACGACCAGACCCCGGCGTTCGACCGCACGCACGCGATCGTCACCCTCTACCCGAGCAACGGCCCCCGGATCGAGATCGGCCTGGACGAACGCCACCAGCAGGCCCGCTCCTGCGCGGTGGTGATGATCGAGAACGTCAAGGGCGAGCTGGTCGTCCGGCGCGAGGTGAAGTTCGTGTACGGGTTCCAGGCCGAGCTCGACCGGCTGTACGGGTGGGGGCTGCAGTGGGGGCGCGGCTACAAGACCAAGGTGGAGAAGTGACCCGCGCCGCGCCCGGTCAGCGCCCGACGAACTGCGGTCCCTGCGGCGGCAGCCGGAAGTCCGGGTTCAGGTCCGGGAGGGCCGTCGCCGCGGGCGGGTAGCCGTACGTCGGCCTGCTCGCGGACTGCGGGTACCCGTAGGCCGGCTGTGTGGTGGCGGGCTGCGCCTGCGGATAGCCGTACGCGGGCCGGGACGGTCCCGGGTTCGTCGGCTGCTCCGGTGGCAGCGGCTGGGACGGGGAGGGATCCTCCTCGTCCGCCGCCTCCGACTCGTCCACCGAGATGCCGAAGTCCGTCGCCAGGCCCTTCAGGCCGTTGGAGTAGCCCTCGCCCAGCGCGCGGAACTTCCAGCCCTCGCCGCGCCGGTACAGCTCACCGCAGATCAGCGCCGTCTCGGCGCCGGTCTCCGGCTTGATGTCGAAGTGGGCCAGCGGCTCCCCTTCGGGGACGGCGGCGTCGTACAGCAGGATGCGCAGCGCCTGTACGTGGTCGAAGGGGACGCCGTCCGCCGAAGCGACCAGCAGAATCCGGCCGACACCGGACTCGACACCGGCGAGATCCGTCTGGATCGTGTCGGTGAGGCCCTCGGTGACACGCTTCTTGCCGAGCCGCCACACCTTCCCCGAGGGGTGCCGGGGCTGGTTGTAGAAGACGAAGTCCTCGTCGGAGCGCACACGACCGTCGGGGCCGAGGAGCAGCGCCGAGGCATCGACGTCCGGGACCCCCTGCCCGGGCGCCCAGCGCAGCACGGCGCGCACCGTCGTGGCTTCGAGCGGGACGTTCGACCCCTTCAGCATCGCGTGCGTCATGCGGTCATCCTGCCCTCTCGGTCCTGGTCACGACAATGCGGGGTCCGACTGCGGAAATGAACGCGCACGCCCGCCGTAACTTGAAATTCATGGCCCGGGGGAACTCGGGCCATGGAGAACTACGTACTATTACCGGCCACCTGTTCGCCAGATCACAGGTTCACCTTGCGCCACGGGGGAGTTCCATGCGTCATTTCGGGCACATCGCCCCTGAGGTGCGGCAGCGCCTCTTCCACCAGGAGCCCTGCGAGTTCACCGCCGACTCGCCGGCCCGGCTGCTGTCGGCCGCCCTGGGCGCCACGCTGTACAGCCCGGCCACGCGGCCGCGGCTCGCCGACGACATCGTCAAGCAGGCCGGCAACGGCGTGGTCTCGATGGTGCTGTGCCTGGAGGACTCGATCGACGACGCGGACGTCGGGGCGGGCGAGGAGAACCTCGTACGGCAGTTCGCCGACCTGGCCGCCCGGGACGGCGCCGAGCCGCCCCTGCTCTTCATCAGGGTGCGGGCACCCGAGCAGATCCCCGACCTGGTCCGCCGCCTCGGGCCCGCCGTCCGGCTGCTGTCCGGCTTCGTCATGCCCAAGTTCACCGAGGAACGCGGCATCCCCTTCCTGGAGGCGCTGGCCACCGCCGAGACGGCGAGCGGACGGCGGCTGTTCGCCATGCCGGTGCTGGAGTCGCCCGAGCTGCTCTACCTGGAGTCACGGGTGGACGTTCTGGCGGGGATCTTCCGCGCGGTCGACAAGTACCGCGACCGGGTGCTCGCCCTGCGCCTCGGTGTCACCGACTTCTGCTCCTCCTACGGGCTGCGCCGGGCCCCCGACATGACCGCGTACGACGTGCAGATCGTCGCCTCCGTGATCGCCGACGTGGTGAACATGCTGGGGCGGGCCGACGGCACCGGGTTCACGGTGACCGGGCCGGTGTGGGAGTACTTCCGGGTGCCCGAGCGGATGTTCAAGCCGATGCTGCGGCACAGCCCCTTCCTGGAGGGGCAGGCCGTGGAGCTGCGCGAGCGGCTCATCGAGCACGCGATGGACGGGCTGCTGCGGGAGATCTCCCTGGACCAGGCCAACGGGCTGCTCGGCAAGACCTGCATCCACCCCTCCCACGTACTTCCCGTGCACGCGCTGTCCGTGGTCAGCCACGAGGAGTTCAGCGACGCGGCGGACATCCTGCGGCCGGAACGGGACGGCGGGGGTGTCCTCCGGTCGGCGTACACGAACAAGATGAACGAGGTGAAGCCGCACCGCGCCTGGGCCGAACGGGTCATGCTGCGCGCCGAGGTGTTCGGCGTCGCCAACGAGGACGTCGGCTTCGTGGAGCTGCTCGCCGCCGGGATCCCCGGCTGAACACAAGGGACGCATGAACAAGCCAGTGAACGACGAGGTCTGGTCCGGCGCCTGGGTCACCGAGCGGCTCGGGGTCGAGCTCAGGGGCGACGACGCGCTGAGGGGCCTGCTGGGGCTCGCCCTGCGCCGCAACCCCAAGCGGGCCCACCTGCTGGTCTCCCATGTGCTGGGCAAGCACATACCGCAGTCGCCCGCGGTGGTGTACGGCCACGGGGTCGCCCTGGGCCGCCGGGTCCGGGACCTGCTCGGGGACGAGGAGGCGGCCCGGGCGGTCGTGCTCGGTTACGCGGAGACCGCCACCGGCCTCGGCCACTCGGTCGCCGACGGGCTTGGCCTCGCGCCCTACCTGCACTCCACCCGTCGCCCGGTACCCGGCGTCGCCCCGGCGGGCGGCTTCGAGGAGGCCCACTCGCACGCCACGTCGCACCTGCTGCTGCCCGAGGACCCGGCCCTGCTGGCCGGCGACGGCCCGCTGGTCCTCGTCGACGACGAGTTCTCCACCGGCAACACGGTCCTGAACACCATCCGCGAGCTGCACGAACGTCACCCCCGGGGGCGGTACGTCGTGGTCGCGCTGGTCGACATGCGCTCCCCGCGGGACACGGCCCGCCTGGCCGCCTTCGCCGACGAGATCGGCGCCCGCGTGGACCTGGTGGCCGCCGCCTCGGGCACGGTGCTCCTGCCGGAGGGGGTACTGGAGAAGGGCCAGGCCCTGGTGACGCGCTACGAGTCGGCTGCGCCGGGGGTGTCCGGCGGGGCCGGTGCCGACGGTCTGCCGGACGGCCTTCCGGCCGGCGGGGACGAGGCGGGTGCGCCGGGTGAGGCCGCAGTGCCGGGCCTTCCGGCGCGTCCCGGAGCGGCCGTGGCGGGCCGGCGGGCTGAGCCGGTCGCACCCGGGGTGGGTGCTGGGGCGGCGGAGCGGGTGGCCCGGGTCGCCGCGGCGGCGGACCGTGGGGCGGCGGCCGCGGGGATCGCGCCGCAGGCGCCGGTTCCGGGGGGCCGGGCGGTCGGCGCTGCGGGCCTCGGTGACGTGACCGGCGGGGCTGGGACGGTCGACGCCCCGGGGACCGGGCCGGCCGGCCCTGAAGCGGGTGCCCGAGTGGCCGGCGCGGGGCCGTGCGGTCGCGTCCGGCGCGTGCCGCTCGGGTGGCCCGTCGGGCTGCCCGACGGGGGTCGGCACGGGTTCACTCCCGCGCACCGGGACCGGCTGGAGGAGGCGCTGCCCGCCATGGCCGCCCGGGTCGCCGAGGCGCTGCCCGGTGACGCACGCCGGGTGCTCGTGCTCGGGTTCGAGGAACTGATGTACGCCCCGCTGCGGCTGGCCGAGGCGCTGGAGCGGACGGCGGAGGGCGAGGTGCGGTACTCCACCACCACCCGCTCGCCCGTCCTCGCGGTCGACGACCCCGGCTACGCGATACGCAGCCGAATCGTCTTCCCCGCCCATGACGACCCCGCCGACGGCCCCGGCGAGCGCTACGCCTACAACGTCGCGGGCGCCGGCTTCGACGCGGTCGTCGCCGTCGTCGACTCGGCCGCCGACACCCCCGCACTGCACGCCCCGCAGGGCCTGCTGGCCCGGCTGGCCGAGCACGCCCCGCACGTCCTGCTCGCCGTCGTACCGTCGTACGCCCCCGAAAGGCACCCCATGCTGCCCGAGCCCCTCCGCGGCCCCGCCTTCTCCTCGTACGCGCCGGAGGAGGTCGGCTGGCTGTTGCAGGACCTCTCGGACGTGACGCTGGAGGCGCCGACCGAGGAACGCGAGGAGGCGATCCAGAGCGGCGGGGCGCACTACGCCGAGTCGCTGCCGGTGGAGTACCAGCCGAGCGAGCAGTACCAGGCCCTCTTCCACGCCGCCCTGGAGACCTCGGCCGCCCGGATCGCCCACGCGGTCGGGGTCGTGACCGAGACCGTGATCGCCGAGCGCTCACCGCGGCCCGTCCTGGTCTCCCTGGCCCGCGCGGGCACGCCCGTCGGCGTGCTGATGCGCCGCTGGGCGCAGTTCCGGCACGGCCTGGAGCTGCCGCACTACGCCGTCTCGATCGTGCGCGGCCGGGGCATCGACGCCAACGCCCTGCGCTGGCTGGCCGCCCACCACGACCCCCGGGACGTCGTCTTCGTCGACGGCTGGACCGGCAAGGGCGCCATCACCCGCGAGCTGGCCGACGCGCTGGCCGCGTTCGAGGCCTCCGACGGGATCACCGGCTTCGACCCGGAGATCGCGGTGCTGGCCGACCCGGGCTCGTGCGTGCGGACGTACGGCACCCGCGAGGACTTCCTCATCCCCTCCGCCTGCCTCAACTCGACCGTCTCCGGTCTGATCTCCCGCACCGTGCTGCGCGCCGACCTGGTCGGACCGCACGACTTCCACGGCGCGAAGTTCTACCGCGAGCTCGCCGGCGTGGACGTGTCCGTGGCCTTCCTGGACGCGGTGTCCGCCCGCTTCCAGGCCGTCGCCGACCGCGTGGACGAGGCCGTCAAGGACCTGGCGGCCGGTGACCGCACGCCCAGCTGGGAGGGCTGGAAGGCGGTGGAGCGCATCAGCGAGGAGTACGGCATCCACGACGTGAACCTCGTCAAGCCCGGCGTCGGCGAGACCACCCGCGTGCTGCTGCGCCGCGTGCCGTGGAAGATCCTCGCCCGGGCCGGGGCGGGCGCCGACCTGGACCACGTACGCCTGCTGGCCGAGCAGCGGGGCGTGCCCGTCGAGGAGGTCGACGAGCTGCCGTACACCTGCGTCGGCCTGATCCACCCCAAGTACACGCGCGGTGCGACCGGCGCCGACGGCAGGGCGGTGAACGTCTGATGCCGGTGCTGGTGGCGAGCGACCTCGACCGGACCCTGATCTACTCCGCGGCGGCCCTGGCGCTGACCATGCCGGACGCCCGGGCGCCCCGTCTGCTGTGCGTGGAGGTGCACGAGAGCAGACCGCTGTCGTACATGACGGAGACGGCGGCCGGACTGCTCACCGAGCTCGGGGACACGGCGGTGTTCGCGCCGACGACCACCCGTACCCGGAAGCAGTACCAGCGCATCAATCTGCCGGGCCCGGAGCCCGAGTACGCGATCTGCGCCAACGGCGGCCATCTGCTGGTGGACGGCGTCTCGGACACCGACTGGCACCGGCAGGTCACCGACCGGCTGGCCGGCGAGTGCGCGCCGCTCGACGAGGTCCAGGAGCATCTGCTGAGGACCGCCGACCCGGTGTGGCTGCGCAAGCACCGCGTCGCCGAGGATCTCTTCGCCTACCTGGTCGTGGAGCGCGAGCTGCTCCCCGAGGAGTGGGTGAAGGAGCTCGCCGCCTGGGCGGAGAACCGCGGCTGGACGGTCTCCCTGCAGGGGCGGAAGCTCTACGCCGTGCCGGGGCCGCTCACCAAGAGCGCCGCCGTCCGGGAGGTCGCCCGCCGCACCGGCGCCGACCTCGTCCTCGGCGCGGGCGACTCGCTCCTCGACGCCGACCTGCTGCTCGCCGTGGACCGGGGCTGGCGCCCGGGCCACGGCGAGCTGGCCGACACCGACTGGACGGCCCCCGGGATCACCGCACTGCCCGAGCGCGGGGTGCTGGCGGGGGAGCGGATCACCCGGGAGTTCCTCAGGACGGCCAGGGCTCACCGCTAGGTCGGCTCAGCCGCAGCAGCCGCCGCCGCAGCACCCGCCGCCACCGCCGCCCGCGCGGGGCGCGGGTGCCGGGGCGGCCGCCGATCCGCCGACCGCGACGGTGGACAGCAGCTTGACCGTGTCGTCGTGCCCGGCGGGGCAGGTGGCCGGCGCGGCCGACTCGGCCATGGGGCGGCTCATTTCGAAGGTGTCTCCACAACTGCGGCAGCGGTACTCGTAACGAGGCATGCGGCTAGGCTAACCGGCAGCAGCGTGACATTCGCAGCTCAGAGTTTCATGAGTGTTGGTTTCCGTCCCGCACTTGTGAGGAGATTCTGCGAAGATCGCTGCTAATTTGTGAGTGCCGCGAGGAGCCGCAAGACCGGAGCAAGACCGGGGGAAGAGGGGGGCCGGACGTCGCGTGAGCGGCGGTCAAGTCCACACCCGCTGAGTCTCACCCGCGCGCAAGAACGTAGTGCGGAGGGAGACAGGAGTGACCCAGGCAGGTCAGGGGGAGGGCGTCCCGGGGCAGGGCCGTCGCCCCCGGGGGCGCCGGGCCGCGCCGGACGTACGGCCGTCGGCCGACCGGGCGATGCCGCCCGACGAAACCATGCAGCTCAACGTGGACGCCCTGCGCAGGAACACCCCCGGTGAGGACGCCGGCGCCCCCGCGCCGCCGAAGCCGGACCAGACCATGGCGTTGCGTGTGCTCCGGTCCAACGACCTCCCCCGCACGCCCGGCCGGCGGGCCGACCGCCGCAAGCCGCGCGGCAAGGCCGCCCCGCCCCCGGCCGTTGCCCGTGCCACCGCCACCGCCGCACGGCACCTCGCACCGCTCGCCGCCCGAATATCCCCGTACGCCCGGAAACTGAGGCCGGTCTACCCGCGCCCGGGCCGCACCGGCTGGCGCCGCTGGACGCCCTCCTGGCGGCAGTGGCTGGGAGCGTGGCTGACGGCCTTCGGCCTGACCGGTGTGTTCATGGTCGCCGCCTACGCCACCACCGACATACCGGAGAACCTCAACACGTACGCCACCCAGCAGGACAACGTCTACTTCTGGTCCGACGGCACGCCCATGGCCCGCACCGGCTGGGTGCAGCGGCAGGCGATGCCCCTGAAGGACATACCCGAGGACGTCCGCTGGGCGGTGCTCGCCGCGGAGAACGAGAACTTCTACACCGACCCCGGCATCTCCTTCAAGGGCATCACCCGGGCCCTGTGGCGCACGGTGGGCGAAGGGGACACCGAGGGCGGCTCCACGATCACCCAGCAGTACGTGAAGAACGTCTACCTGACCCAGAACCAGACGGTCAGCCGCAAGTTCACCGAGGCGATGATCGCCCTCAAGCTCGACAACAGGATGAGCAAGGACGACATCCTCGAGGGCTACCTCAACACCAGCTGGTTCGGCCGCGGCACCTACGGCATCCAGCGCGCGGCCCAGGCCTACTACGGCAAGGACGTCAGCAAGCTCAACGCCTCCGAGGCCGCCTGCCTCGCCGGCCTGCTCAAGGGCGCCGGCCTGTACGACCCCACGCTCAGCAAGGCCAACCACCAGCGCGCCGTGGAGCGCTGGTCCTGGATCCTCGACCGGATGGTCAAGATCGGCAAGCTGTCGCCGCAGGAACGGGCGAAGTACACGAAGTTCCCCGACCCGCTGAAGAGCAACCCGCTGTACGACACCGGTGAGCAGAGCGACTACCTGGTGGAGCTCGCGTCCCAGTACGCCAAGAAGGCCGCGCACATCACGGACAAGCAGTTCGACCTCGGCGGCTACCAGATCTATACGACCTTCGACCGCAAGCGGGAGAACGCGCTCACCAAGGCCGTCACCCAGGCCCGCGAGCAGGCGAAGAAGGACCACCCCGCAGAGGCGAAGGCCGCGCACTACGGAGCCGCCTCGGTCTCCGCCGACGGCCGGATACTCGCCGTCTACGGCGGCCCCGACCACCGCACCCAGGGCTACAACGAGTCCAACGCGACCACCGTGCAGGCCGGTTCGGCGTTCCAGCCGTTCGTCTACGCCGCCGGCCTGGAGCACGGCGTCGTCAAGGAACGCAACGGAATCCCGGCCCCCATCACACCCGAGACGGTCTACGACGGCGACGACGGCCACATCGTCACCACGCCCGAGGGTCCCTACTGGGACCGCAGCGGCAAGCGGGTCAAGGCCCACAACGACGGCGGCAAGTCCTATGGCGACATCACCCTGGACCAGGCGCTCGCCCGGTCGGTGAACGCACCCTTCATGCAACTCGGCATGGACGCCGGCCTGGCCAAGGTGACCCGGACCGCCGAGGCGGCCGGGCTGCTCCCCTCCAGCATCGGCCCGCAGGTGCCCGCCCTGTCCATGGGCAACTCCACGCCCAGCGCCATCCGGATGGCCGGCGGGTACGCCACGTTCGCCGCCTCCGGCAAGCACACCGAGCCGTACTCGGTGCGCCGGATCACCCGCAACGGCGCCGAGGTCGCCGTGGCCACCCCGCGCGCACACCTCGCGGTCGGCACGGAGGTGGCCGACGACGTCAGCCGGGCGCTCAGGGAGTCCTTCCGCATCGCGCACCCGAACGGTGCGCCCGCCACGGCCCAGGTGGCAGGGAAGGCCGGCACCACCGGGAACGACACCGCCTCCTGGTACGCGGGCACCGCCTCCTCCGTGTCCACCGCGGTCGTCGTCTACCGCATCGACCTCGCCAAGTCCCTCGAACCGCTGCCGCTCAAGGGACTCGCCGGCACCACGACCGACAGCGTCCCCTACACCGTCTGGTCGGGCGCCATGGGATTCGGCTGACCCGTCGGTCGCCTCCCGCAACCCCGCCGCCCCGCTGCCCCGCGCCACGCCGTCCCCCGCGTTCCGCGGTCCCCCGCGTTCCGTGGTCCCCCGCGCCCCGCCGTCCCCCGCGCCCCGCCGTCCCCGCCTCGCAGAATGAGCCCGCGCATGACCCGCACGAAGTCGTCGACCGGCCACCGCCGCAAAGCCCGCCCCCGCCGCACCCCACGGGCCACCCGCCCGCAGGTCATCACCCTCGCCGCCCTCCTCGTCGTGGCGTCCGTGGTCGCGGGCTTCCTGGTCCTGACCCGGCCGGACGACACCACGCCCACCGCCGCCACGGGGCCGAGCAAGAACGGCAAGGCCGCCCCCAAGAGCACCCCGGAGCCCGAGTGGGACGGCAAGACCAAGATCCTCGGGGACGGCTCCACCTCCTACACCGGCCCGCAGAAAGGGCAGTTGAAGCCGGTTCCGCTCAAGCCCGGTGAGCGGCCGCCCCAGTTCGTCGTCTTCTCCTGGGACGGCGCGCTGGAGGGCAGCGACCACCTCTTCTCCCACTACCGGGAGCTCGCCAAGGAGTACAACGCCCACATGACCTTCTTCCTCACGGGCATCTACCTGCTGCCCAAGAGCAAGAAGGACCTCTACCAGGGCCCGATGCACCAGCCCGGCGACGCGGCGATCGACTACGCCACCGACGAGCACATACGCACCACGCTGGAGCAGCTCCGGCAGGCCTACAACCAGGGCAACGAGATCGGCACCCACTTCAACGGCCACTTCTGCGGGGCCAAGGGCGGCGGCGACTGGAGCGTCCAGCAGTGGAAGAGCGAGATCGACCAGTTCTACTCCTTCGTGGAGAAATGGAAGACCAACACCGGCTTCAAGGACATCCCCGCGCTGCCCTTCGACTTCCGAAAGGAGGTCACCGGCGGACGCGCGCCCTGTCTGGAGGGCCAGCCGAACCTGCTGAAGGCCATGAAGAGCTACGGCTGGCGCTATGACGCCAGTTCTCCCGGCAACTTCCAGATATGGCCGACGAAGAAGAACGGCGTATGGGACTTCCCGCTCCAGATGCTCCCGTACTCGGCGAACAACCAGGGCCTGTCGATGGACTTCAACTTCCTCTACAACCAGTCCGAAGGAGAGGTCCACGGAGACCCGGCGCAGTACGCCAAGTGGGAACAGCAGACCGTCGACTCGTACATGAACGGCTTCAACCGCGTCTACTACGGCAGCCGCGCACCGCTGTTCGTCGGCAACCACTTCGAGGACTGGAACGGCGGCATCTATATGAAGTCCGTCGACCAGGTCATCAAGAACGTCTGCACCAAAAAGGGCGTCAAATGCGTCTCCTTCAAGGAACTGGCCGACTGGATGGATGTACAGAAGCCCTCGACCCTGGCCAACCTGCGCGCCCTGGATCCGGCACAGAACCCGGACTGGTCGACGGTCGTCAAGTGACGCCTGTAACCGCTTGATTCCACTTGTGCATCCCCCTTCACAACCGGCTCGCATGCCGTGCGAAGATGCCATCTCCCGGTAGGAGTACCGGTGTAGAGGGGAACTTCATTGAAATCCAGAAAACTGAGCCGTAAGCGGAGCCGCGCCGCCATAGTGGGGGCCGCGGCCGCTTCGGTGGTCGCCGGAGTGGCCCTGGTGCCCAACTGGAGCGCCGGCGCGGCGGTCGTCGACGACCCGACCGTGGACGCGGCGACCAAGGCGACCTTCCAGCGGCTGGCCGACGCGGTCTTCACCGACCGCACGGAAGCCCTGGTGCAGGGTGCCGGCACGAAGCAGGCCACGTCCGGATTCACCGGCGACGTGAAGATGTCCGCTTCGCAGTCCCGCTCGGAGAGCTCGGCGCTGACCGAGCTGCGCGGCCGCAAGACCCGCCTGTCGAAGCTCGGCGAGAAGTACAGCGCCGGCAGCACCCGGGTCACGCTGGACGCGACGCGCGTGACCGGCCGCACCGCCAAGGCCGACGTCACCGAGACCACTACGCTGACGTACGCGAAGGTCAAGGGCACCGAGCCGAAGACCACCGGCTTCCAGGCCCACCACGAGCTGACCTTCAAGGCCGACCGGCAGGGCACCTGGCAGCTCACCAAGGTCCAGGACACCGACAACGGCTACATCGCGGTGAACCAGGTCGCCAAGCAGCCGACCGTCGCCGTCAAGGCCAGCCCCGCCCCCGCCGACGACGGCCCGCCCGAGGCGGCCAGGGCGGCCACCACGTGGCCGGCGCCGGCCAACGCCAAGAACATGACCGCCAGTGGCTACGACTACAAGGCCATGGTGGCGTACGCGACGAAGTACTGGAACAACTACAACAAGGACTACCCGGACTTCAACGGAGCCGGTGCCGGCGGCGACTGCACCAACTTCGTCAGCCAGGTCCTCAAGGCGGGCGGCTGGAAGCACGTGCCCGGTGACGGCACGGACTTCCACAAGTGGTTCGGCAACTCCGAGATCCAGTCGGACTCGTTCGTCGGCGTCAACGAGTTCTCGTGGTTCGCCCTGTCCTCCAAGCGGGTCACCAGCCTCGCCAACGTCTACCAGGCGGACCTCGGCGATGTGATCCAGATGGACTTCAACAAGGACGGGTCCAAGGACCACACCATGATCGTCACGAACCGCAGCCAGGGCGTGCCGTACGTGTCGTACCACTCCACCAACACCTTCAACAGGTCGGTGGCGAGCCTCGTCGCCTCCTACCCGAACGCGGCGTTCTACGCCTACCGCACCTGATCCTGCGGTCCCTCCCGGTCCCGCTGCTCCAGCGTCAACCGCTCCTCCTGCGGCGACGGTTCGGCGTGGCGGGCCCGCCAGTAGGGGTTGTCGTGCGGCAGGGACGTACCGACCCTGCCGTACATCCCGAACACCATCAGCAGCAGCCCGACCACGAAGCTGAACAACACGTTCTGGATCCTGAAGGCCAGGAAGTTGTAGTCGGTGTCCAGCAGGCCGAGGTTCAGGAAGCCGTTCAGGAGGAACAGCACACCGAGGACCATGTTGAGCGTCGACGCGAAGTTCCCGCCGACCACCATGCCGACCAACAGCACCAGCCCCACGACGATCGACAGGACGCTCAGCGTGCCGTTGGTGTTCAGGCCGAGGACGGAGTTCCCGCCGGTGTCGAAGAACCCGATGTGGTGGACGACGCCGAAGACGCCGAAGACCAGCAGGAAGAGGCCCATCAGACCGGCGCCGATCCGGTAGACGGTGTTCAGCCGGTGGTCGACCGGCAGGTGCTCGTCAAAGCTGATCCGCCGGCGGCTCCCCGGGCGCACTGTGTGGGGCGAGGCCATCTCCGCCTCCCTGTGGTGCGGGCGCAGAACGTACGTATCTCCCAATATCCGCCCGCCCGGCCCCGGCGGCAACGGCTCAGTGGCCGGCGCCCCGCTCCTCGCGGATCTGGGCGACCACCCGGGCCACCGTCTGCCGGACCGCCTCGGTCTCGGTCAGGAAGTGCCAGTAGTCGGGGTGGCGGCCCTCCAGCGTGGCGACCGCGCGGTCCAGGCGGCCCACGGCGTCGTCCAGCGGCCGGGCGTGCCGGGGGTCGGGCGTCGTGCGGCCCGTCATGGCCAGCCGCTGCGCGTCCCGGATCGCGAACCGGGTCCGCTCGATCTCCGCCTGCGGGTCCTTCTGCACGGCGTTCAGCCGGGCCAGCCGGTCCCCGGCCGCCGACACGGCCTCGTCGGTGGCGTTCAGCAGCGCCCGCACGGTCGACAGCAGCGAGGTGGCGTCCGGCCAGCGCTGGGCGTCCCGGGCGGCCTGCGCCTCGGACAGCTTCCGCTCGGCCTGCCGCACGTTCTCGGCGGCCTGCCCGGGCACCTGCTGCAGGTCCTGCCAGCAGGCCGCGGCGAACCGGCGCCGCAGCTCACTGAGCACCGGCTCCACCTGACCCGCCCGGGTCGTCAGGGCCTGCGCGCGGGTCCGCAGACTCACCAGCCGGTGGTCGATCTCGGCGGCCCGCTCCGGCAGCCGCGCGGCCTCCGCGCGGATCGCCTCCGCCTCCCGCTGCACCCGCTCGGCCCGCTCCAGCGTCTGGGGCACGCCGTGCTGCCCGGCGCCCTGGTTGAGCCTGGTCAGCTCGGGCGAGAGGGCGGCGAGCCGGGCCGCGAGGTCGTCGGCCCCGAGCCCGGACTCCCGTACGGCGTCGAGGGCGTTGGACGCGGCCAGCAGCGCCTGCCGGGCCCGTTCGACGGCGGGTGCCAGCCGGGCCAGCTGGGTCTCGGCCTTGCCGAGCAGCGGCCCGAGCGAGCCGCCGAAACGGTCCAGTTCCTGCTTGACCCGCACCAGCTCGTCCTTGGCGGCGCTCAGCTCGGCACGGGCCCGGCCGGCCGCGGACGCCTCCAGGTCGTCACGGTCGAGATCGTGGGCGTCGACCGCCTGGATGTAGCGCTGACTGACCTCGTCGATACGCCGCCCGAGCGCCTCGAAATCGGCGGCCACGCGACGGGCCGCCGGGGAGTCGTCCACGGCGCCGATCGTCTCGATCGAGATCCGCAGGTCACGCTGGGCGGTGTCCAGCTCGTAGAACGCGGCGGCGGCGTCGTCCTTGGCGGCCTGCGCCTCCGCCCGCTGTGCCTCGGACCGGCCACCGAACCAGCCACGGACCGGACCAGCAGTCCTTCGGGGTGTCGCCGCCACATCCCTCTCCCGTGCCGTGGTTCGCCCTGCGGGGTGCCATTGTCCCACCCCTTGAGGACGAACACACGGGCCGGTCAGTTCGCCGTTCGCACCGTGATTCTCCCGTCCGCGGTGGTGGCGGAGACCACGTGGGGGCTGCCGTCGCCCGCCGAGGCCCCGCGGGCGGAGAGCGCGGCGGTGAGCGGGACGAGACCGCCCCGGGCGGCCCGTACGGCGGAGGCCACCGGAACGGGTTTGCGGGAGAGGGCTCCCGGCAAGGTAGGCTGTCGACTCGTCGCGGGTGCGTAGCTCAGGGGTAGAGCGCCTGCCTTACAAGCAGGATGTCGGCGGTTCGAAACCGTCCGCGCCCACCGTGAGAGGACCCCGGCCGCCGCGGCCGGGGTCCTCTGCTTGTCAGTCCTCTTCTTTCTCTTCCGCTTGTGTCTCGCGTTGGGTCTCGCGCGCGTGCTTGAGCTGGGTGCGGGCGTCCACGCGGTCGCTCGCGGCCACCTCCGCCCAGAAGCGGTGGCAGGTGACGAAGACCGCGAGTTCGTGCTCGCGGCGGCGGAGCTTCTCCACCTCGGCCTGTTCGTCGGCCGACCAGCCCGGGGAGGCCGGGCGTTCCACCTTGCGCCAGCCACCCTCGTCACTGAAGCCGTCCAGCGGCTCCACCGACCAGGGCAGCCGCTTCAGCAGGGCCGACAGCTCGGCCCTGACCTGGTGCAGCTCCTCCTGACCGGCGAGAAGGTCACTCGGAAAGTCATAGGTCGCAGCCACAAGCCAATGATACGCCTGTTCGATTTTGGGTGGTGAGTTCGTTTGAGGGATTCAAGTGAAGGCGTGAACGCGTGAACGGGTCAGTGACCGCGGGCCGCCTCCTGCTCACCCAACTCCCGTACCAGCCCGGCCGTCACGGGCACGGCGATGTCGTACCGGTCCGCCGCGCGCAGCAGCGCACCGCCGATGGCGTCCAATTCCATCGGTCGGCCCGCCTCGGCGTCGCGCTGCATCGACGACTTGGTCAGGGGCGGGAAGGAGTCGTACCGGGCGAGTGCCTGGACCGGGTCGGCGGGACCGCCGCAGGCACGGCTGACGGCGGCCGTCTCCGCGACCAGGGCTGTCAGCTCGGCGCGGTGGCGGGTCCGGGCCTCGCCGATCGGAACGGCGTAGCGGGTGGTCAGCAGCGCGAAGGGGGCGAGGAAGGACATCTTCGCCCAGAGGGTCGCGGACTCGTCGGCGGTGACCCGGGCGTTCGGGCCGGCGGCGGTGAGGGTTTCGGCGAGGGCGTCGAGGCGGGGGCGGGGGACCTGGTCACCGGACAGGTCGATCTCGGTGAAGGGGGTGCCGTGCTCGATCACGCCGGGAGCGAGGCGGGTGGACTCCACGCGGATCACCGCCGGGGCGACGAGTTCGGGGCGGTGGTGCGCGCGGAGCAGGGCGGGGTGTTCCACGCCGTTGAGGAACGGTACGAGGAGGGCGTCGCCGAGGACGGTGGCCGGGACGCGGGTGAGGGCCGCGTCGAGGGCGGTGTGCTTGACCGTGACCAGGCAGGCGTCGACGGGTTCGCGGAGCCGCGTGTCCGCTTCCACCGGGGCGGTGAAGTCGCCGAACTGGGCACTGCGGACGCGGATGCCGGTGGTGCGCAGGGCGCGGGCCGTGTCGGTCCCGGCCAGGCAGATCACACGGTGGCCGGCGCGGGACAGGAGGGCGGCGAGCAGGCCGCCGGTCCCTCCGGGGCCCAGGACGGCCACGGTGAGCTTCTTCGCCATGTCAGGTTGTTCCTCTCGTCGGTCGGCCCCGGAAAGGTGGCCGCCTCGGTGGGATCATCGCAGACAGGGAGCGCGGGCTGAGGGACACTGGTGACATGTGCCGGAGTATCAAGACGCTGCGTCCGCCCGCGCTGGCCGAGGAGGCCACGGAGGACGAGATTCGGGCCGCCGCGCTGCAGTACGTGCGGAAGGTTTCCGGGTTCCGGGCGCCCGCCGCCCACAACCGGGAGGTGTTCGAGCGGGCCGTCGAGGCGGTGACGGAGGCCACCGCCCACCTGCTCGACGGGCTGGAGGTGCGCGGGCGGCGGCCCCCGGTCGACGTGCCCTGACCGGATTACGCCGGCTGCCGCCGCATCACGTACGCCGCTCCGGCGCCCGCGAGGAACAGCGCCGCCAGGGACACCCCCGTCGCCAGCCAGGTGGCGCCCAGCCACTGCGCGCCGAAGTAGCCGAGGGCGACGCTGTAGACGGCCCAGGAGAGGCCGGCCAGGGCGGACCAGGGGAGGAAGTCACGGGCGCGGCGGTGGGCGGCGCCCGCGCAGAAGGAGACGACCGAGCGGCCGGCGGGGGCGAAGCGGGCCAGGACCACCAGGGCTCCACCGCCCCGGGAGAGGGCCGCGCCGAGACGTTCCTGCGCCGTGGTCAGGCGCCGGGAGCGGGCGATCGCACGGTCCAGGCGGTCCCCGCCGCGCCAGGCCAGCCGGTAGGCCACCAGGTCGCCCACGAGTGAGGCGGTGGCCGCGGAGACGATCAGGGTCAGGATGTCCGGCACGTCGTGGGGCACGCCTCCCGCGGCCGCGTTCGAGCCGGCCGCCGCCGCGGTGGCCGCGCTGATCACCAGCACACCGCTCGGCAGTACCGGCAGGAAGACGTCGAGCAGGACCGACAGGGCCACCATCGCGTAGATCCATGGCCCGGCGGCCGCCACGGCTGCCAGTGACCCCACGCTCTCGAACACGACGACTCCCGTTGCTCCCCCGATGACAGCCATACAGCGTACGCCGAGGCTGTGACAGCGGGGGCATAAGGGGTCGTTGTGGCCGGCTTGTTACCCGGACGCCCGCGGCGCCCGGGTAATGGACGAGGTCAGGCCGCCACCGTGGCCCGCTCCGGCGTGCGCTGCTCCGTGCCGGCCGTGCGCCGTGCCAGCAGCCGGTCGAGGCCGAAGGCGCCCGAGCCGGTGAAGACGAGCAGCAGGAACGACCAGCAGAACAGCACCGCCAGCTCGCCGCCGTTCTGGATCGGCCACAGGGCGTGCTTCTGGTGGATGTCGAAGTACGCGAACGCCATGGAGCCCGAGGCGAGCAGCGCCGCGCCGCGGGTGCCGAGGCCGAGCAGGGCCAGGCTGCCGCAGACGAGCTGGATGACGGCCGCGTACCAGCCGGGCCAGGTGCCGGCGGAGATCGTGCCGCCGTTGGTGCCCATCGCGCCGCCGAGGACTCCGAAGAGCGAGGCGGCGCCGTGCACGGCGAAGAGCAGGCCGACGACTATCCGGAACAGGCCGAGGGCGTAGGGCTGAGCGGTGTTGAGACGTGCGGACATGGGGGGTTGCTCCTTCGGTTTCGATCGGACCGGCGGGGGAGCGACCGGTCGGTGGGGGAGGCGGTACCGAATGAGGGACCCAGGTTAGGAGGGCCTAAGGGGTGCTTGCAAGTTCAACATTTGGCCATGGTTCCGCTTCCGTTTGCGGTTCCGTTTCGGCCTCCGCCCCATGTGGGGCGGCTGCCGCGGTCGCTCCGGGGGCTGGGAGCGTGACGCGATACACACCCGGCCGGACCCCGTGGGAGATCATCCGATGTCCACCCTCGGTGGTCACGGACAAGTCCAATTGCCTTGTACATGACTAAAGTTGACGGCTCATCAGAAAGCAATACCTCCTGCGCCGCCCCTTTCGGTACGGGGGGGCGCAGGAGGTGGCTGGGTGGCGGGCCGGCGGGAGGTTCCGTCAGCAGTTCGCGAGGTAGTTCGTGAGCGCGGTCTTCTCGGCGGAGTCGACGGAGAGGCCGTAGTAGTACTTCACCTGGACCCAGGCGCGTACGTAGGTGCAGCGGTAGGAGGTCAGCGAAGGCATCCAGGTGGCCGGATCCTGGTCGCCCTTGGCCTGGTTGACGTTGTCGGTGACGGCGAGGAGCTGGGGCCGGGTGACGTCGTTGGCGAAGGCCTGCCGCTGGGCGGTGGTCCACTTGCTCGCGCCGGAGTCCCAGGCCTCGGCGAGCGGGACGAGGTGGTCGATGTCGACGTCGGAGGCGGCGGTCCAGGTCGCGCCGTCGTACGGGGAGTACCAGCTGCCGCTGGTGGCGGTGCAGGCGGAGTCGGTGACGACGTTCGTACCGTCCCGCTTGAGGATGTACTCGCGGGTGTTGCAGGTGCCGCTGATGGTGATCCAGGTCGGGAAGAGGTCGCGGCTGTAGCCCGTGCGGTTCTCGGTGGCCACGGTGAGCGAGGCGAGGTAGCCGCGGGCGGTGGCGGCGCTGACCGGGGTGGGGAGGGCGGCCGAGGCGCTCGGGGAGTCGAAGAGGGCGGCGGAGGCTATCAGGCCTATGAGGGCCGCGAGTGTGCTCAGGCGTCGACGCGCGTAGACCTTTGAGCGGCGGGTCATGTGAACTCCCTGGTGGGGTGGGGGTGTTGGGGCGCGAGCGAGGGAATGCTCGCGGCACCGCGTTGCGGGGAGGTGTGCGCCCGGTAAGAAGTTAATGACGTGTGCATGACACGACAAGGTGCGGGGCGGAACTTTCGCGTCCCGTACGATGGGGGACGCAGAAGGGGAGTAGCTCTCCGCCGGACCGTCGACATACTGCTCAGCCAGCCTGAGCCGGCGCCCGGAGGCGGATCCCGCGCGGACCGCCCAGCGAGACCTTCGGCAAGCAGTGCACGCCCGTGCTCCATGGCACGGGCGCCGATTGCGCTGCCGTGCCGAGGTGTCTCATGTGAGGTTCAGCACCCTCGGCGGGGCGGCCCCGACCGATTGAGGGACTTTGATCAGCATCACCGTGACGGCGCTCGTGTTCGGCGTCATCTTCCTCGCCGAACTGCCGGACAAGACGGCGCTCGCCGGGCTCGTCCTCGGCGCCCGCTACCGCGCGTCGTACGTCTTCGTGGGCGTCGCCGCAGCCTTCCTCCTGCATGTCGTGCTCGCCGTCGCGGCGGGCAGCGTGCTCACCCTGCTGCCCCAGCGGATCGTGCACGCCCTGACGGGCCTGCTCTTCCTCGGCGGAGCCGCCGTGCTGCTGCTGAAGAAGGACGACGACGAGGAGGAGATCCGGAGGCCCGCCGACCAGTCCTTCTGGAAGGTCGCCGGCACGGGCTTCACGCTCATCCTGGTCGCCGAGTTCGGCGACCTCACCCAGATCATGACCGCCAACCTCGCCGCCCGGTACGACGACGCGCTGTCCGTCGGTCTCGGCGCGGTGCTGGGACTGTGGGCGGTGGCCGGACTGGGCATCGTCGGCGGGCAGGCGCTGATGCGGCGGGTGCCGCTGCGGCTGATCACGAAGGTCGCGGCGGTGCTGATGCTGGGGCTCGGCGCGTGGAGCCTGTACGAAGCGGTGGCCGGCTGAGTTGAACGCGCGGTGAATCCTCACCGCGGCGGTGGCGGGAGCGGCACATGTTTTGTACCGTAGAGAAACAAAGTGGCTCCCGCCCGCTTCCCCTGACCGGCGGGCGGGGCGCTTTGTCTTCTTCGTCGCGTCCTGGAGCTGCCGATGCCGGCCACCGTCCTCACCGCCCGCGCCCTCCTGCTCGACATGGACGGCACCCTCGTCAACTCGGACGCCGTCGTCGAGCGGATCTGGCGGCGCTGGGCCGAGCGGCACGGACTGGACGGGGACGAGGTGCTCCAGGTCGCCCACGGGCGGCAGGGGCACGCCTCGATGGCCCTGCTGCTGCCCGGCCGGCCGGCCGAGCAGAACCTCGCCGAGAACGCCCGCATGCTCGCGGAGGAGACCGCGGACATGGACGGCGTCGTCGCCGTGCCGGGCGCCGTGGAGTTCATGGCCGCACTGCGGACCGCGGGGCTGGCGCACGCACTGGTGACCTCCGCCGACGTTCCGCTGTCCACGGCACGGATGGCCGCCGCCGGACTGCCGCTTCCGAACGTGCGGATCACCGCCGAGTCGGTGGGCGCGAGCAAGCCCGACCCCGAGGGTTTCCTCAAGGGCGCCGCCGAGCTGGGTGTCGACCCCGCCGACTGTGTGGTGTTCGAGGACTCCGGGGCGGGCATCACCGCCGGGCGCGCCGCCGGGATGCGGGTGGTGGGAGTCGGACCGCGAGCCGGGCACCACCGGCCCGACGCGACCGTCCGGGACCTGCGGGACGTCCGGGTGGAGGCGCTCGGGAGCGGGGGGATCCGGCTGTACGCCGGCGCGTAGGGGCCGTACGGGCCCCTACGGCTGCGACGTCTCCGACTCGAGCTTCGCTCGCGTCGGGGCGTCGTACACGCCGGGTTCGTCGGCCTGGATGCCCCGGGTCCACTGGTAGGTGCTGACGGACGTCTGCACCTGGGCGGTGTAGTCACCGTCGATCTTGCCGGCGTAGAGACCGAGCTGGCGCAGCCGGAGCTGCAGTTCGGTGACCTCGGCGCCCCGGTCGCCGGGGCGCAGCACCGGACTCGGGGACGCACTCGCCGGGACGGGGGCGTGGGCCGCCGTGACGGTCTCGGTCGGCTCGGCGGAGCGGCTGGGGCCGGGGGACCGCGTGGGCGTGGACGAGGCCGGGGCGGACGGGGACGAGGACGGGCTCGCGCTACGGGACGGGGTCGCCGGCGCGGACGTCCGGGCGGACGCGGAGGCGGTCGCCGGACTCGGCCTCACCGGGGCGCTCGACGACACGTCCGGGACCTTCTCCCGCACCTCCTCGGGGGCCGCCCCGTCCCGCGACGGGGTCGCGTGGGAGAGCAGGCCACTGGCGAAACCGGCCGCCGCGACGAGCGCGACCAGCGCGGCGGCCCCGGCCAGGAGCACGGTGCGGCGGCGGCGCACCGGCTCCTCCCCACCGTCCACGGCCCCGGGCCGGTCGAGCCGGTCCTCCGGCCCGTCGGACTCCTCCGGCCGGCCCGGCTCCCGCGGAGGCTGCCCGGCCCGCGGCGGCACCGGAGCCGAGGCGGCCTCCGTCAGGCGCAGCGGCATCGTGGAGTCGGCCGGGGCGTCCAGGTCGACATACGGCCGTATCCGCAGCGGATCGAAGTCCTCCGCCGCGGCCGCCTCCGCGGTCCGCGTGTCACGCAGGGCTTCGGACGCCCGCTGGGCGCAGCCGCACGACGGGGCGTTGCGTGGCCCCTTCGGCGCGCCGCATTCCGGGCATGAGTGGCCCTTCGGTCCTGCCACGTGTTCGGTCCCTCCCCGTACGAATCACCGGCCCCAGGGCTCCACAGATTATGCAGACCTTCACCACAACTTCGGTCGGCGGCCCCCGGCAATGTCGGCGACCCCCGGCGATACCGTCCCCGAGAGGACTCAACGGGCCATAACGGGTGACACCGTTGACGATGGAAGGTGTCACACGAGCCCCGGGAGGTCTCCATGGCCCTGGATGCGCACGGCACGACGAGGAAACCGGAGAGCCCCGAGGACGCCGAGCACGTCCCCGGCAACGTCCTCGTCTCGATCGGGGCCCTGCTCCTCGGCCTGCTGCTCGCCGCCCTCGACCAGACGATCGTGTCGACCGCGCTGCCCACCATCGTCAGCGACCTCGGCGGGCTGGAACACCTGTCGTGGGTGGTCACCGCCTACCTGCTGGCCTCCACCGCCGCGACCCCGCTGTGGGGCAAGCTCGGTGACCAGTACGGACGCAAGAAGCTGTTCCAGACCGCGATCGTGATCTTCCTGATCGGCTCGGCGCTGTGCGGCATGGCGCAGAACATGCCCCAGCTCATCGGTTTCCGCGCGCTGCAGGGACTGGGCGGCGGCGGGCTGATGGTGCTGTCGATGGCGATCGTCGGCGACATCGTCCCGCCGCGCGAGCGCGGACGCTACCAGGGGCTGTTCGGGGCCGTCTTCGGCGCGACCAGCGTGCTGGGACCGCTGCTCGGCGGGCTGTTCACCGAACACCTGAGCTGGCGCTGGGTGTTCTACGTCAACCTGCCCGTCGGCGTCGTCGCCCTCGCCGTGATCGCCACCGCCCTGCGCATCCCGCGCAAGGGCGCCCGCCACGTCATCGACTACCTGGGCACCTTCCTGATCGCCGCGGTCGCCACCTGTCTGGTGCTGGTCGCCTCGCTGGGCGGCACCACCTGGCGCTGGGCCTCACCGCAGATCATCGGGCTCGCGGCGCTGGGCGTCGTCCTGGCCGTGGCCTTCGTCGCCGTGGAACGCCGGGCCGCCGAACCCGTACTGCCGCTGAAGCTGTTCGGCATCCGCACCTTCACCCTCGCCGCCGTGATCAGCTTCATCGTCGGCTTCGCCATGTTCGGCGCGATGACCTACCTGCCGACCTTCCTCCAGGTCGTGCACGGTGTCTCACCGACCATGTCCGGCGTGCACATGCTGCCGATGGTGTTCGGTCTGCTGCTGTCCTCGACCGTCTCCGGGCAGATCGTCAGCCGTACCGGCCGCTGGAAGGTGTTCCCGGTCGCGGGCACCGGCGTGACCGTGCTGGGGCTGCTCCTGCTGCACCGCCTCGACGAGCACAGCTCCACCGCCGTGATGAGCGTGTACTTCTTCGTCTTCGGCCTCGGTCTCGGCCTGGTCATGCAGGTCCTCGTCCTCATCGTGCAGAACGCCGTCTCGTACGAGGACCTCGGCGTCGCGACGTCCGGTGCCACCTTCTTCCGGTCCATCGGGGCGTCCTTCGGCGTCGCCATCTTCGGCACGGTGTTCGCGAGCCGGCTCGGCGACAAGCTCACCGACGCCTTCCGGGGCGCCCGGCTGCCCGCCGGCCTGTCCGCGGACGCGCTGAAGTCCGACCCGCGCGGCATCGCCGCCCTGCCGCCCGCGCTGCGGCCGGCCGCCCTGCACGCCTACGCGTCGTCGATCACCGACGTGTTCCTCTACGCGGCGCCGGTCGCCCTGCTCGGTTTCGTGCTGGCGTGGTTCCTGAAGGAGGACCGGCTGCGCGGCTCGGTCACGGCCCCCGACGTGTCGGAGACCATCGCCCCCAACCCGGTCGAGCGGTCCTCGTACGACGAGGTGTGCCGGGCGCTGTCCCTGCTCGGCACCCGCGAGGGGCGGCGGGAGATCTACCGGACCATCACCGAACGGGCCGGATACGACCTGTTGCCCGGGGCGAGCTGGCTGCTGCTGCGGATCAGGCGGTACGGCTCGGTGGAGCCGGGCATGCTCGCCGAACGCAGCTCGGTGCCGCTGAACGTGATCCTCGAGGCCGCCCGGCAGGTCGAGGAGCGCCGGCTCGCCCTGCGCCAGGGCCCCGACCTCGTCCTGACCGAGGGGGGCCGCCTGGTCGCCGAACGGCTGGCCCGGGCCCGCGAGGAGTCGCTGGCCGAACTGCTCGGCGACTGGTGGGGCCCCGAGCGGCCCACCGACCTCGACCGGCTGGTGAAGGAGCTGACCGGCGAGCTGTGCGGCTCGGAGCGGGAGCGGCCGCACAACGGAACCGCCGTCAGGGCCGGTTGAGGTCCTTGCGGAACCAGTGCTCGGCGTACACGTCGTCGTTGTGGGGCTCGGACTCCGCGTAGCCCAGCCGGGCGTACAGGGCGCGGGCCTCCACCAGGTCGGTACGGGTGTCGAGGACCATCCGCCCGGCGCCGAGCGAGCGCGCCGCCTCCTCGGCGGCGGCCACGAGGAGCGCCGCGCCGCCCCGGCCGCGCAGCCCCTCCCGCACGAACACCCGGGTGAGCTCGGCGGTGGCGGGGTCCAGGAGCCGTACGCCCGCGCTGCCGACCGGTTCACCGTCGTACCGCGCCACCAGCAACCGCCCGTCGGGAGGCGCGAGTTCGGCACCGGTACGGGCGGCGATCTCCCTCTCCAGCTCCTCCGCCGCGGTCCGCCGTCCCTCGTGCAGCAGGTACCAGCGGTCGCTGACCTCCGTGTAGTACGCACGCCAGAGCGCCGCGGCCACCGGGGAGTCGAAGGGTTCGGGAGCGATGGTCCAGGTCATGCCCGCATTGTCGGGAGACGGCGGGCATCCGGCGCAAGCGAATATGCGGGGCCCCGGTGACCGGCGCGCGTCGCTTCGCTGACTGAGCGTCGTTTGTGGGCTCCCTTCCGGGCAACCCGGGCATAGAACCGGCCCACGGGGCCGACACACCGGAAGGCAGACATGTCCACAGGCTTGATCATTGCCCTGATCGTGATCGTGGCGGCCGTGGTCGTTGTCGGGGCCGCCATGACCCTGCGCGCCCGCGGCGGAAACGGCGGGCGGAACCTGCGGCGGCGCTTCGGGCCCGAGTACGACCACGTGCTGGCCCGGCACGACGGCGACACCAAGGCCGCCGAGCGCGAGCTGACCGAGAGGCTGGAGCGGCACGGCGGGCTGCACGAGCGGCCCCTGGAACCCGCGGAGCGCGAACGGTTCGAGGCCCGCTGGGCGGCCGCCCAGGAGCACTTCGTCGACTCGCCGCGCGAGGCGGTCGCCGAGGTCGACCGGCTGATCTCCGAAGTGGCCGGCGCGCGCGGCTTCCCGGACGGCGGGCAGTACGAGGAGCAGCTCGCCGCGCTGTCCGTGCACCACGCCGGTCATGTGCAGGGCTACCGGCGCGTCCACCGTGCCGTCGCCCCGACGACCGGTACCGGCACCTCCGCCGACGGCACTCCCGGCGCCGACACCGAGGAGCTGCGCGCGGCGATGCTGGAGGCGCGGGCGCTGTTCGAGGAACTGACGCGTTCCGAGCCGCGTACCCCCGTCTCCCACAAGGCACAGCACGCCCACCGGCCCAACCGCTTCTTCCACCGCCACCAGGTGGCGGGGAGGTGACAGACATGACCGATGCGAGCCGACGTGACACGACGACACCCGCGACCGCGACGCCCGGGACCGAGAATCCCGGATCCGCATCCGAGACGCCCCTGACCGAGACCACCGGAACCCGGGCACCCTGGGACGCCGAGTCCGGCACCGCGAGGCCCGGGACCGGGGCATCCGGCATGGGGAGGACCGACACCGGGACCGCCGGCATCGGGAGGACCGGCACCGGCGAGACCGACACCGGGGCTGCCGGCATCGGCGAGACCGACACCAGGACTGCCGGTATCGGCACGCCCCACACCGGGAAGACCGGACCCACCGCGACGGCGACCCGGACCACTCCCGCCGCCTCCACCCCCGCCTCCGCCTCCTCGGTCTCCTCGACCTCCTCGCCGCTCGTCGCGCACGAGGAGAGCGACAAGCTCGGGCTGCGGCTGCAGCAGGCGGTCTCCGGGTTCGTCGACGGACCCCGGGACGCCGTCGAGGAGGCCGACCGGGTGATGGAGGAGGTCGCCGCCCGCTTCACGGAGGCGATCACCCAGCGGCGCCGCACGCTGCGCCAGTCCTGGCACTCCACCGACGGCAAGGCCGGCGCCAAGGCCGACACCGAGCAACTCCGGCTGGCCCTGCGGGACTACCGCGAACTGGCGGAGCGCCTGCTACACCTCTGAGACCCCGGCCGTACCCGTCCTGTCCGCAGTCCTGTCAGCCGCCGCCCGGCGCTCCCGCCACTCACGTACGACCTCCTCGACGTCGTACGGCTTCTTGCCCAGCGGGGGGCCGGGCGGCGGCTTGTACATCATGTCGCGGATCTTGACGTTGACGTCGTCGATGATCTTCCGTGCGATCCGTTCCGAGGGCGCCGCGTACGCCGCCGCGAGCGCGTCCTCGGCCTCCTTGCGCAGGGCCAGCGCCGGCGGCAGGACCGCCAGGCCCTCGCGGGCCAACTTGCGCTTCACCCACCACAGTTCGTCGTAGGAGGTCTCCAGGTCCCTCGGCAGCGGCTTGCCCGCGCCGGGCAGATGGTCGAACTCGCCGCGCCCCTCGGCGTCATGGATCTGCTTGTCGACCCAGGACTCGAACGGCACACCCGGTGGCTTTCGCTCGGTCATGAGGCCATTGTGCCGGACGCGGCCCGGCCGGGCGTTTTATCATGCGGCGGCGGAGGGCCGTCCGGCCGCCGTACCAGCACAGTCCAGGGGGAACGCACGTGCTCGAACTCACCATGGCCACCGTCTCAGCGGCGGACGCGGGCGCCACGGCCGGCATGACGATGGCCGACGCGCCCAGCGAACCGGGCGCCGTGCTGCGGGTGGGCCGGGACGGGGCCGTGTGCCGCCTGGTGACGCCCGAGGACTGGCTGTTCGTCTCCCGGGTCCACCTGGAGTTCCTGTGCGGGCCCGACGGCGGCTGGCAGGTGTCCTGGCTGCGCGGCTCACAGGCGGACCCGTCCTCCGAGGTGCGGCTGACCGTCGGCGAGTACGCGCAGACCATCGCCTACGGAGGCACCGTACGGCTGCCCCGGGGCGGCTCCGGCGAGATCATCATCCAGGACCGCACCGAGCCGCGCAGCGTGAACGTGGGCTTCTTCCACGAGGAGTGAAGCCGGGGGCGGGGTGGCCCGGGCCGGAGATGACCTAGGCCAGCACCCGGGCCATGGCGAAGCCGTCGTACCCCTTGCTGCCGACCGTCTGGACCGCCGTGCCGCTCAGCCTCGGGTGGGCGGCGATCAGCTCGATGGCCGCGCGGGTGCCGCGTACGTCGGGCTCGATGCTCTCGGCGTCCACGACCCGCCCGCCGCGTACGACGTTGTCGACGATGATCAGGCTGCCCGCGCGGGTGAGCCGCAGCGCCCATTCGACGTAGTGGGCGTTGTTGGACTTGTCGGCGTCGATGAAGACCAGGTCGAAGGGGGCCGGGTTCTCGTCGGCCAGCTTGGGCAGCGACTCCAGGGCCGGGCCCACCCGGACCTCGACGATCTTGTCCAGACCCGCTCGGGCGATGTTGCGGACGGCGACCTCGGCGTGCCTCGCGCTGTACTCCAGCGAGATCAGACGCCCGTCGGCGGGCAGGGCGCGGCCCAGCCAGATCGTGCTGTAACCGCCGAGCGTGCCGATCTCCAGGATGGTGCGGGCGTTGTGGATCTCGGCGAGGAGCTGGAGCAGCTTGCCCTGGTTCGCCGTGACGTTGACGTGCGGGAGCTGGGCCGCCTCGCTGTCGCGCAGCGCCGCCTGGAGCACCTCGTCGTCGGGCGAGAGGTGGCTGGAGAAGTAGAAGTCGACGTCGTCCCAGAGCTGTGACCCGCTCATGCTGCGTCCACTGCCTTTCCGTGTCCCGGTACTGACTCGCATACCCCGGCGGCACCTGGAACAGCCGCCGTGACCGCCGTACGGCGAACACGGTCGCCCCCGCCACGGCCACCGCCAGCATGCCACCGATGCCCACCGCCCACGCCGCCCCCGGCCCCGGCGAGCCCCAGAACCGGACACGGGGAGTGGGGACCGGAGACCGCGATGCCGGGGCGCCGGGGTCTGCCCCGGGCTCAGGACGCAGCCCCACCGGGGCGTGGAGGTTCTGTGCCCGGTTCGGACGCAGCCCCACCGGGGTGCAGGGGCGGAGCCCCGCCGGGGGGCCGGGGGTCTGCCCCCGGCTCAGGACGCAGCCCCACCGGGGTGCAGGGGCGGAGCCCCGCGGGGGGTTCAGGGGGCGGAGCCCCCTGGTGGGGGCCGCCCCTACCCGTTCCCGTCCCCAGGGGCTCCGCCCCTTCGCGGGGGCGAGGAAACCCGTACAGCTCCCACCGCCACCGCCCCCTGGGGCCCGGGGCAGGGTGGAGGGGCCGAGCCCTGGGGGCAGCGAGCGGGGCACTGCCCACCCGCCGGAGGCAATCAGCCCTGTTCCACCGACGGCGCAGACCCTGGCAGCGGCCGCCCCGCGGACTCCGTCATCCGCCACACCGCGAACCCGCCGACGACGGCCGCGGCCATCATGTAGTACGCGGGCATCATCATGTTCCCGGTCGCCCCGATCAGCGCCGTGACCACCAGCGGAGTCGTACCGCCGAACAGCGACACCGACACGTTGAACCCGATGGACAGGGAGCCGTACCGCACCCGGGTCGGGAAGAGCGCGGGCAGCGCGGACGGCATGGCCGCCGTGAAACAGACCAGCAGCAGCCCCAGCGCCCCCATGCCGAGCCCGACCGCGAGCAGGCTGCCCTGCCGGATCAGCAGCAGCGCGGGGATGGAGAGGAACAGGAAGCCCGCACACCCCGCGGCGATCACCGGCCGACGGCCGACGCGGTCGGACAGCGCACCCGCGAGCGGCTGGACGATCATCATCAGCGCCATCACGCCGAGCACCACGAGCAGCCCGTGCGTCTCGTCGTACTTCAGCTCGCTGGTGAGGTAGCTCGGCATGTACGACAGCAGCATGTAGTCCGTGACGTTGAAGACCAGCACCAGACCCATGCACAGCAGCAGCGCCTTCCACTGCCCGGCCACCATCTCGCGCAGCGGCACCCGCGGGCGGCTCGCCTCGGCCTTCTCGGCCTCGGCCGCGAACGCCGGCGTCTCCTCCAGCCGCAGCCGCAGATACAGGCCGATGATGCCCATCGGGCCCGCGACCAGGAACGGGATCCGCCAGCCCCAGGTCAGCAGGTCGTGCGTCGACAGCAGCGCCGTCATCACCGTGACCAGACCCGCACCGCCGATGTAACCCGCCAGCGTGCCGAACTCCAGCCAGCTCCCGAAGAACCCGCGCTTCTTGTCCGGCGCGTACTCGGCGATGAACGTCGACGCGCCCGCGTACTCACCGCCGGTGGAGAAGCCCTGCACCAGCCGCGCGGCCAGGAGCAGCAGCGGCGCGCCGACGCCGATCGTGGAGTACGACGGGATCAGGCCGATCGCGAAAGTGCCGGCCGCCATCATGATCATGGTGACCGCGAGGACCTTCTGCCGGCCCACACGGTCGCCGAGTGGGCCGAAGACCAGGCCGCCGAGCGGCCGGACCAGGAAGGCCGCGGCGAAGGCGCCGAAGGTGGACAGGAGCTGGGCGGTCGCGTTCCCGGAGGGGAAGAAGACCTTGCCCAGGGTCACCGCGATGTAGCTGTAGACACCGAAGTCGAACCATTCCATGGCGTTGCCCAGCGCGGCGGCCTTCACGGCACGCTTGACCAGCGCGGGTTCGGTCACGGTGGCCTTGGGGGCCCGGGAGGTCTGCACAGGGGTGGACAAAGAGGCGGCTGTGGCACTGGCCAAAGCTTCGCTCGCCTGCCTTTCGACGGGGACTGGGACACGGTCCGCACGTCGGCGGGCGGGCCGAAAACCGACCCTAGGGGCATCAGTGCACGTCACGGGGCGTACGCATCTCGATGCATGCAGCATCTAAATGCGCCGTGTACAGGCACGTCCCGTCGCTGGTCAGCCGGTTTCCGGCCACCCGAATGTGATCCTTCTCGCGCCCGGTCCAAGGAACCGCACCGCCGGTCTCCCGCTTTCGCGCCGTGAACAGGGCGGGAGACCAGGGTGGCCGGCCCTTGCTCACTCGGTGCGCAACACCCGGGCGATGGTCTGCCGTGCCGCCATGCGTGCCGGGATCACCGCGCCCAGTGCCGCGATCGCCACCCCGGCCAGCACCATCAATGTCATCGACCCGGGGTGCCAGACGTCCAGCATGCGTGCCGGGAAGGTGAGCTGGGCTGCGTGTTCGGTCATCGGGATCACCACGTGGTACGCCGCGACTCCGAGGGGCAGCCCCAGGATCCCGCCGAGCAGGCCGAGCCCGGCCATGGACACCACCATCATCACCGTGACCTGGCGTGGCGTCATGCCGATCGACTTGAGCATGCCGAGGTCGCGTCGGCGCTCCCGGGCGCTGAGCACGACGGTGTTGAACACGCCCATGGTGGCGACCAGCGTCAGCATCAGGGTCAGTGCGGAGGCGGAGCCGACGGCGGTCACGGCGTCCGCGCTGAGCGTGGTGTTCCTTTCCGGGTAGAGCCCCGGGTCGGCGGCTCGTACGGCCCTGGTGTAGGCGTCGAGGTCGGCGCCGCGGCTGAGCCGCACCCAGTACTGGTTGGCCTGCGCGTCCGGTGCCAGCGCCGTCACCGTCGCCCAGTCCGCGCGCATCCAGTTCTCCGGCGTGCCCAGGATCTCCCCGACCAGGGTCGCGCGCTCCTGCCGGCCGTCCGCCGCGGTCACGCTGAAGGAGTCACCCAGCCGCAGTCCCTGCTTGGCGAGGAACCTGCCGGAGGCCACCACCTCGCCGGGCCTGTGCGGCCAGTGCCCCCGGGCCAGGCTGTCCGGGAAAGTCGACCGTCCCCCGCGTACGCCTTGGATGGCCACTCCTTCGCTCCGGCCGGGGATCCGTGCGTTGGTGAAGCCCACCGCGGCCACGTCCGCGACATGCGGCAGTGAGCGCAGGAGCCTCTGTGTCGCGGCGTCGTCGTGGTGCGGGGCGGTCTGACCGACCCTGGTCTGTCCTCGCCAGACGGTCGACTGTGCCTTGCCGAAGTCCTGTGCCGCGTGGCCGTAGCGGACCATGGTGGCCGACAGCCCGGTGGCGAAGGTCACCGTCGCCACTCCGAGCAGCACCGAGGCGACGGTGAGCAGGGCCCGTCCAGGCCGGGCGAGGGGCAGGCCGAGGCCGAGGGTGACCGGGCGGGGCAGCCGGACGCCGGTCAGCCACCGCTGGACGGCAGGTGCCCGTCCGGTGTGCGGTGCGCTGCCCGCGCTGACGGCGCGCGCCGCGGAGAGCCGGTGGGCGCGCAGGGCCGGGATCAGCGCGGCCAGCAGCACGGTGACGGGCGTGCCGAGGGCGGCGGTCGCGTACGCCCAGGAGCCGACCGTCGGCGCCACGTTCGCGGTGCCGAGCTGTGCGCCCTGGAAGACCTGGTGCAGCAGCGGCCGTGCCACCACCCCGCCCAGGGCCGTGCCGACCACGGTGCCCGCCGTGGCCGGGACGCAGACCATCACCAGGTAGACGGCGAGGACCTGCCGCGGCGTGAAGCCCAGGGACTTGAGCACGCCGATGTGCCGGAAGCCGGAGACCACGGCACCGCTCACCACATTGCCCACGATCAGGATCGCCACCAGCAGGCCGAGGATCCCGAAGGCCGTCAGGAACGGCACGAAGGTGTTGGGATCGGCCGCGATCTGCGCCTTCAAGGTCAGGTACGACTGGTGGGCGACCATCGCCCCGGACGGCAGGCCGGCGCTGACCACCGCGGTGTCCGCCGCGACCTGACGGGGTGTCGTGGCCCGGTCGAACCGGTACAGCATCTGGTACGCCGTGGGGTGCAGGGCCGTGATCTGCCGCGGGGAGACCCAGCCTTGCGCGGTCCCGCTCAGGCTGGACGCGAGCCCCACCACGGTCAACGGCCGCTGCCCGGGCAGTCGGATCCGCTTGCCGAGCGGCGAGTGCGGCCCGCTGCCCATCCCGGGCGCGTCCGGCAGCGACAGCACGATCTGGCCGGGTCCGGTGGCCCAGTGCCCGGCGAACAGGTCCAGCCGGTCGACCGGGCCACCGGGGTCCGCGCGCCCCACGACCGTCAGCGGGCCCGGCGCCATCCCGGGCATCTCGGACGCCGCGTTCTCCGGCATCCGGATCACCGCTTGCGGAAACGGCCCGGCCGAGGCACGTACACCGGGACGGTGCGCGGTCCGGGCCAGTTGTGCGCCGGAGACCTTCGTCGCGTCGAAGGTGGCGATGACGTGCGCGCCGTGCACCCGGCCGAAGAGCTGGTCGAAGGGCCCGGACACGACGTCCAGCAGCCCGAGCGCGACCACCAGAGCCATGCTGGAGACCAGCGCCACCACCGCGATCACCGAGGTCTGCAGCCGGCGGCGGCGCACGGCCGCGAGGGAGGCCCGCCACACCGCGGTCATGCCGTCCGCTCCGTCAAGGGCGCCGGCCCGGTCTGGTTGATCACGCCCATGACACCCCGTTCAGGGCAACGGTGTCCCCGTGCTCCTTGGGTGATCCGCTCCCCCGGACAGCCGCCTCCCGCATGGCGACCGCCCCGGCCTCTGTTCCCGTGCCGCTGATCTCTTCGCTGGTCATGACAGGGACGCTAGGCGCTGCCGCCCGGCCCGGTCGTCAGCCCGCGGATGTAACCCGGGGCGGTGCTCATCCCGGGGATGTACCTGACGCCGCACATCCCCCGGGGCAGGCAGGAACAGGGCGTAGGGGCGTTCCTGCCTCCCCGGGTCGGGCCGGCGGCGCCGGGAGCCGCCGGCCCGGGCATGTGGGGGGTCAGGCCGTGGTGACCCGGAGTTCCTTCACACCGTTGATCCAGGCGGAGCGCAGCCGGCGGGGGTCGGCGGCGAGGCGGAGGTCCGGCATCGCGTCGGCTATGGCGTTGAAGATCAGGTCTATCTCCAGGACCGCCAGGGACTTGCCGAGGCAGTAGTGGGGGCCACCGCCGCCGAAGCCGAGGTGGGGGTTGGGGTCGCGGGTGATGTCGAAGGCGCCGGGGTCGGTGAAGACCTCGGGGTCGTGGTTGGCGGAGGCGTAGAAGAGGCCGACGCGGTCGCCCTTCCTGATCTGCTTGCCGCCCAGTTCGGTGTCCTGGGCCGCCGTGCGCTGGAAGGAGTTGACCGGGGTGGCCCAGCGGACGATCTCCTCGGCGGCGGTCGACGGGCGCTCGCGCTTGTAGAGGTCCCACTGCTCGGGGTGGGTGAGGAAGGCGTGCATGCCGTGGGTGATGGCGTTGCGGGTCGTCTCGTTGCCGGCCACCGCCAGCATCAGCACGAAGAAGCCGAACTCGTCGGAGTTGAGGTTCCCCTCGTGCTCCGCCGCCACCAGCGTGGTCACGATGTCCTGCGCCGGGCACCGCTTGCGGTCCGTGGCCATGTTCATCGCGTAGGCGATCAGTTCGGCGGCGGACTCCTGGCCGATCTCCTCCGTGATCGCGTACTCCGGGTCGTCGTACGCGATCATCTTGTTCGACCAGTCGAAGATTTTCGCCCGGTCGTCCTGCGGGATGCCGATCAGCTCGGCGATGGCCTGCAGGGGCAGTTCGCAGGCGACCTGGGTGACGAAGTCGAAGGGGCCGGAGCGGGCGCCGGCAGCCGCGACGATCGCCTCGGCGCGGGCGCGCAGCCGGTCCTCCAGGGCGCGGATCGAACGCGGGGTGAAGCCGCGCTGGATGATCTGGCGGACCCGGGTGTGCTCCGGCGGGTCCATGTTCAGCAGGATCAGGCGCTGCGCGTCGATCGCCTCGCGCCGCATGTGCTCGGTGAACCGGATGATCGCCGTGTTGAGGTAGGAGGAGAAGATCTCCGGGTGGGTGGAGACGTACTTGACGTCCGCGTGCCGGGTTACGGCCCAGTAGCCGTCGTCCGCGAACCCGGCCAGGCCGTGCCGCTGCGGGATCCAGCGGACCGGTTCGGCCTGCCGGAGTTCGGCGAACTCCGGGAGCGGGACACGGTGGTGCAGCAGGTCGGGGTCGGTGAAGTCGAAGCCGTCGGGCAGCGCGGGACAGGGCATGAGCGACTCACTCCCACCATTCTGACGGTTCATCAGGAAATCACGGTTGCCGTGAAGGTAGTAACGGGTTCTACAAGTAGCAAGGGGCGTGGCCACCTCAATTGCTTGCATCCCCCTTGCGGTTGCGGACCCCCTGTCCGCAGACTGCACACAGAACTAGAACGCGTACTAGTTCTGCGTGGCGGGCGGCCGGGACGCCCGCGCCGCGCGGGTTGACCGGGCCTGCCCGCCGGGCAGGCCCCAGGGAGAGGACGCATCCCATGGCCTCGGAGCCCGTGATCGTCGAAGCCGTACGCACGCCCATCGGCAAGCGCGGCGGCGCGCTCGCCAATCTCCACCCCGCCTATCTCCTGGGCGAGACCTACCGTGAGCTCCTCGGCCGCACCGGCATCCCCGCCGACGCGGTCGAGCAGATCGTCGGCGGCACCGTCACCCACGCCGGTGAGCAGTCCATGAACCCCGCGCGCACCGCCTGGCTGGCCATGGGGCTGCCGTACGAGACCGCGGCCACGACCGTCGACTGCCAGTGCGGCTCGTCGCAGCAGGCGAGTCACATGGTCGCCAACATGGTGGCGGCCGGCGTCATCGATGTGGGCATCAGCTGCGGCGTGGAGGCCATGTCACGCGTGCCGCTCGGCTCCGGGTCCAAGCACGGGCCCGGCAAACCCTTCCCCGACGAGTGGAACGTCGACCTGCCCAACCAGTTCGAGGCCGCCGAGCGCATCGCCCGCCACCGCGGCCTGACCCGCGCGGACGTCGACGCCCTCGGGCTCCGCTCTCAGGAACGCGCCGCCGCCGCCTGGTCCGAGGAGCGCTTCAAACGGGAGACGTTCGCCGTCCAGGTCCCGACCACCGAGGAGGAACAGCGCGCCGGGCAGGGCATGTGGCGCCTGGTCGACAGGGACGAGGGCCTGCGGGACACCTCCCTGGAGGCGCTGGCCCGGCTGAAGCCGGTGATGCCGACGGCCGTGCACACGGCGGGCAACTCCTCGCAGATCTCCGACGGTGCGGCGGCCGTCATGTGGGCGTCGAAGCGGATGGCCCGCGCGCTGAAGCTGAAGCCCCGGGCGCGGATCGTCGCCCAGGCCCTCGTCGGCGCCGACCCGCACTTCCATCTCGACGGCCCCATCGACGCCACGCGCGCCGTGCTGGGCAAGGCCGGGATGTCCCTGAAGGACATCGACCTCGTCGAGATCAACGAGGCGTTCGCGTCCGTGGTGCTGAGCTGGGCGAAGGTCTTCGAGCAGAACCTCGAGAAGGTCAACGTCAACGGCGGCGCCATCGCCCTCGGACACCCGGTGGGCGCGACCGGGGCCCGCCTCATCACCACCGCCCTGCACGAACTGGAGCGCGCCGACAAGGAGTTCGCGCTGGTGACCATGTGCGCCGGGGGCGGACTGGCCACCGGGACGATCATCCAGCGGCTCTGACCTACTCTGGTCTTCTCTGATCTGTTCTGACTGACCAGGACCGGATCTGACCGGCCCTGTGTCGACCGCCCGGCCGGGGCGGGCACCGGTCACCCGCCCGCCCGGCCGCCGAACCAGCCCATACGGCCTCGTATCGAACGTCTGACCCACTCGACCTGTTTCCCGGACATCCCCGCCAACCCGCCGCTATCGTCACCGCAACGGTACGGCGGTCGGGGGAACAGGCATGGCACGGCGATCGATCACACCCGGCCGCGGATGCGGTGGCTGCCTCGGGCTGCTCTTCGGCTGGCCGTTCGTCGGCTACCTGCTGCTGCTGCCGATCACCCTGCCCGCGCTGCTCGCCGACCAGAAGCACGGCCCGCGCACCACGACGCCCGCCCAGGAAGCCGTCCTGTGGCTGGTCTCCGCGCTGGTGGTACTCGCCCTCGCCTGGGCCGCCCAGGGGCGCCGCCGCCCGAAGCCGCTTCTGCTGCTGACGCACACCGCGTTGCTCTCCTGCGCCGCCGCCCTGGCGGCCTGGGGTGCCACGCGGGTCAACCGGTCGATCACCGCCAACCTCAGGGCGCACCCCTCCGGCGGCGCCGGTTCGCCCACCGAGCTGCCGTGGTCGTTCACCGCCACGCTGGAGACGGTGGCCGCCGCCTTCGCCGTGGCGATGACCTTCCACGCCATCCGCTGGTGGTGCCGTCGCGACGATCCGCCGCCGCGGGTGGTGATCCATGGCCCGCGCCCCGGCACGGATCGCCCCGGCAGCACGGAGCGGGAGGTGCGCCGCCCGCGGCCCGGCGAGATCTGGCTGGCCCACATCCCGAAGCGCGAGGACGAGAGCGACACGCTCCGGCACTACTGCGTCATCGTGCGCAATCGTGCCTCGTACGCCGAGGTCATGCAGATCACCAGCCAGGACAAGACCGGTTGGCGGGACTTCATCCCGTTCCCGAACGACGGTTGGGACCACACGGAGCGCGAGCACTGGCTGGAGGTCGCCCTGCCGCCCCGCCGTGTTCCCTACGGCAGCTTCCTCAAGCCGACGCCGCAGGGCGACTGTCCGGAAGGGGCGTGGGAGGCCATCACCCAGATCATGAGCCGAGCCGAAGGACGTCACCGGACCACCAAGAACCGCGCGGGCCGCTCCACCGGCGGGCAGCGGCAGAAGCAACAGGGCGCGGGCGGCAACCGCAAGACCCGGCGACCGCCGCGACCGCCCCAGGGTTCCGGACGGAGTGCAAAGCCCGGGTGAGGTTCCGCCGACGGCACGAGCGCCTACACGGCGGGCTGATTCGCGGTGGCGTGGAGGGAGCCGAGCAGGCTCAGGGCCTGGGCGCTGGGGCTGCCGGGTTCGGCCTGGTAGACGACGAGTTGCTGGCCCGGAGCGTCGCGTACGTCGAAGGACTGGTAGGTGAGCGTCAGGGGACCGACCTCCGGGTGGAGCACGTGCTTGGCGTCCTGGGTCTTGCCATGTACGGCGTGGGCGTTCCACAAGCAGGTGAAGTCGGCGCTGTGTTCGCAGAGGGCGCGGACGACGTCCCGCAGCCGGGGGTCGTCGGGATCGAGACCGGCCGCCTGACGCAGGTGGCCCACGGTGGCCTGCGCCGTGTCGCCCCACCGGGTGTAGAACTGCCGGCCCGCCGGGTCGAGGAAGGTCATGCGGGCCAGGTTGTCCGCCTGCTCGAACGGTGAATGCAGTGCCTCGGCCAGGGCGTTGCCCGCCAGGACGTCCAAGGTCCGGTTGACGACGAACGCGGGGGAGCCCGGGCAGCCGTCCATCAGTCGGCGCAGGGCGGGGCTGACGTGGTCCGTGGTGTGGGTGAACCGGTTGCCCGGCGCCGACCCCGCCAGCCGGTGCAGATGCGCTTGGGCGTCCGGGTCCAACCGCAGGGCGCGGCCGAGCGCGTCGAGCACCTGGGCCGAGGGGTGGCGTTCGCGCCCCTGTTCCAGACGGGTGTAGTAATCCACGTTCACCCCGGCCAGGACGGCCACCTCTTCACGGCGCAGCCCGCTGACCCGGCGCACGCCGCAGCTCACCATGCCGACGTCCTGCGGCCGCAGGCCCGCCCGACGTGCGCGCAGGAACTCTCCCAGGTGGTTGGCGATCATGCCCACAGGCTAGGCCGCAGCGGCGGCGGCTGCCTGGGTGTGGTGCACCCAGGCAGCACACACCCTGGTCGGCGGTCTCCGGCCTGCACAGACTCGGTCGGGCCGACAGACGGTCGGCATGCTCCACCGAGAGGAAACACGGGCATGACAGACGCAGCAAAGGTCGTGGCGGTCACCGGAGCGAGCAGCGGGATCGGAGAGGCGACCGCCCGCCGACTGGCCGCAGACGGCCACCGCCTGCTCCTGGGGGCGCGGCGCACCGATCGTCTCGAAGCGCTGGCCAAGGAGATCACCACCGCGGGCGGCACCGCGGCCTTCCAGCGGCTGGACGTCACGGACGCCGACGACGTCGGGGCCTTCGTGTCCACCGCCCGCGAGCGCTACGGCCGGGTGGACGTGCTCGTCAACAACGCCGGAGTGATGCCGCTCTCGCCGCTGGAGGCGCTGAAGACCGACGAGTGGCACCGGATGATCGACGTCAACGTGCGGGGAGTCCTGCACGGCATCGCCGCCGCACTGCCCGCGATGCGCGCTCAGGGCGGAGGCCACTTCGTGAACATCGCCTCCGTCGGGGCGTACGAGGTCTCGCCCACCGCCGCCGTCTACTGCGCCACCAAGTTCGCCGTCCGCGCGATCTCCGAAGGACTGCGTCAGGAGTCCGGCGGAGACATCCGGGTCACCCTCGTCTCCCCGGGCGTCACCGAGTCCGAACTCGCCGACGGCATCTCCGACCCTGCCGCGAGGGAGGCCATGAAGACCTACCGCGCCGTGGCACTCCCCGCCTCCGCCATCGCGGAGGCCATCGCCTACGCCGTTGCCCAGCCTCCGCAGGTCGACGTCAACGAGATCGTCGTCCGTCCCACGGCAAGCGCCCAGTAGAACGCGCGACGGGAGCGGAGGGCCTCAGCCCTACTCCCGCCCCGATGTCACCACCGCCAGCACCCCCGCCGTCAGCGCCGCGACCAGCAGTGGCACGCCCAGCCCGTGATGGAGGACCAGCGAGGCGCCCAGTGCGGCGCCCACGGCCATGGCGACGACGGCGGCGATGCGGCGCGGGTGGCGCTGACTCGAACCGTCGCCGACGGGGGAGTCGGAGGCCAGGCTGGTGAGGGTCATGGTCAGGACGGTGGTCGTGAGGTCGGGCACGCCCAGCTTGCGGACGGTCGCGTTGCGCAGGCCCATGGCGAAGGCGGTGAGGGCGATCAGCGCGTACGCGGTGCGGAACGGCGCGAAGAAGGCGACCGCCGCCGAGACGCCCATCAGCACCGCCTCGCCGCCGAGCATCACCCGGGCCCAGGTCCGGCGGGAGCCGCCGCCGTGGCGCGCCGCGACCCGGCCGCCCACCACGGCTCCCGCCAGGTAGCAGGTCAGGGATGTCGCCGCGTGCGCCACGGAGAAGCCGGGCGCTCCGGCCGCGGCGAAGCCCAGTACCACCACGTTGCCGGTCATGTTGGCCGTGAAGACCCGGCCGAGGCCGAGGTAACTCACCGCGTCGATCAGGCCGCTGACCACGGTCAGCACCAACAGCACGACCACCAGGCGCACTCCGCGCCGCTCGGGGTCGTCGAGGTTCTCGCTGTCCTCTCTCCGGCTCTCCGCCGTCATGTGCTCTCCGGTCGGTGCGACGGGCAGGGCGGCTCCCAGTCCACCACGACTGCCCGGAAACGTGGCACAGCCGCGCGCACCCCCGCCCGTCGTTGGACGTAGGGTGCGCGCGGCTGCCGGACCGGGTTGGCCGGGTCAGTACCAGCCGTTGGCCTGCCAGAACTTCCAGGCGGCGGCCGGGCTGCCGTAGCGGGACTTCATGTAGTCCAGGCCCCACTTGATCTGGGTGGCGGCGTTGGTCTTCCAGTCCGAGCCGGCCGAGGCCATCTTCGAGCCCGGCAGGGCCTGGACGAGGCCGTAGGCGCCGGAGGAGGCGTTGGTGGCGGCGATGTTCCAGCCGCTCTCCCGCTCGACGATCTTGCTGAACGCGGTGAACTGGGCGGCGTCCGGGATCATCTTGTGCGCGATCGCCTGGGCCTGCGCGGGCGCCGTGGTGTTCGCGGCGTGCGCCGGGGCCGAGGCCAGCACCATGCCGGCGGTGGCGGCGGCCACGGCGGCGGAGGTGAGGGCCTTCTTGGGGGAAGCGATGCGACGGATGACAGAGACGGACACGGAAAACCTCTTCGTACGGGGACAGGGCTGCGAGGGCTCGTCGGCGCCTGGCGACCGCTCCACGGAAACAGGCGGAAGAGATGTCCGCAATCGCCCCCTTTACTAGTTGTGGCCGGATGCGAGGGGAAAGTCTCGGATGTGAGCCGGCTCTCGAAGCGCAGGTCCGAGGGGGTGCGGGTGCCGACATATCGGACAAGTCGCGCTACGGTGTCGCCTCGTAGGTGACGTGCGTCATGTGGGGCGCTTCACCGCGGTCCTGACGGGCCGCGTACGAGTGGTCACGTGGCGGGTGGCTCGAAGGTGACGGCCGTCTCGAAGGCCGCCCGGCGGGTGGCCCGGCGCAGCGCCCTGAGAAGCGTCGGCCCGAGCGTCAGGGTCAGGACGACCGTGCAGACCGCCCGGCCCAGGTCCCAGCCGAGGGAGGTGGCCAGGCAGTACGCGAGGAAGCGGGCCAGGTTCGCCGGGAGCGCCGCGTGCGGGTCGAAGGCGATGCCCGAGGCCAGGGCACCCATGAAGGGCCAGCCCGCCAGGTTCATCACCGTGCCGTAGGCGAAGGCGGCCAGGAATCCGTACGCGGCCAGCAGCACCGGCTCCGCCCGGCCACGCAGCCGGTCGGGGCCGGGGAGCAGGCCCGCGCCCATCGTGAACCACCCCATGGCGAGCATCTGGAACGGCATCCACGGCCCCACCCCGCCCGTGAGTAGTGCGGACGCGAACATGGTGACCGAACCGAGCACGAACCCGAAGCCCGGGCCGAGGACACGCCCGCTGAGCACCATGAGGAAGAACATCGGCTCGATACCGGCGGTGCCCGCGCCGACCGGCCGCAGCGCCGCACCGGTCGCGGCCAGCACCCCGAGCATGGCCACCGCCTTCGGCCCGAGCCCCGACTCGGAGATCGTCGCGGCCACGACGGCGACGAGAAGCAGGAGCAGTCCCGCGAAGAGCCAGGGCGCGTCCTGCGCGTGGGCGCCGAGCTGGGAGCCGGGCGGAGCCAGGAAGGGCCAGCCGAAGGCGACGACACCGATCGCGCCGACCAGGACGAGCGCGGCCAGCGAGCGCGGGCCGAGGCGGACGGGGCGGACGGGGCGGGGCCGACGCGTCATGCGAGCGCCTCGCGGACCTGGGCGACCGTGAGCCACGACTGCGGGGCCAGGATCTTGGTGACCTGGGGTGCGAAGGACGGGGACGACACGACGATGCCGGCCGTCGGTCCGTCGGCGATCACCTCGCCGTCGGCGAGCAGCACGACCCGGTGGGCGATCTCGGCCGCCAGCTCCACGTCGTGCGTGGCCAGGACGATCGCGTGCCCGTCGGCAGCCAGGCCCCGCACCACCGTGACCAGGCGTGCCTTCGCCGCGTAGTCCAGACCCCGGGTCGGCTCGTCCAGCAGGAGCAGCGGCGGGCGCGCGGCCAGTACGACCGCCAGGGCGAGCGCCAGCCGCTGCCCCTCGGAGAGGTCCCGGGGATGCGTGTCGTCGCCGATGCCCGGCAGCAGCTCCGACACCAGCGCACGGCACGTGCCCGGCGCGGCCCCCGCGTCCCGGTCGGCCGCCGTGCACTCCGCGCCGACCGTGTCGGCGTACAGCAGGTCCCGTGGCTCCTGCGGGACCAGTCCGACCCGGCGCACCAGCTCGCGGGGCGGGGTGCGGTGCGGCACGGCGCCGCCGACCTGCACCGATCCGGCGGACGGTGCGACCAGGCCCACCAGCGCGGAGAGGAGGGTGGACTTTCCGGCGCCGTTGCGGCCCATGAGGGCGACCGTCTCGCCGGGGGCGACGGTGAGGTCCACGTGCCGGAGCGCGTCGACGCCGGCCCGGCGGACGGTCAGGGAGCGGACTTCGGCGGCCGTGGGCGGCGCGGGCTGCTCGGGGGCACGCCGGAACAGGCGGCGGGCTGCGCGCGGCGGGGGAGCGGGGGCCGTGGCGGCCGGTGCCGCGTCGGTCGGTGTTACGTCGGGTGGTGTCGTGCGGGTGGGTGCCGCGTCGGTCGGTGTGTCCCGCCCGGTGAGCCGGTCCCGCAGCCCGTCCGCCCGCCGTCGCGCGTCCCGCACCGTCAGCGGCAGCGGGCACCAGCCCGCCAGTCGGCCCAGGTCCACGACCGGCGGGTACACCGGGGACACCGCCATCATCTCGGCCGGGGTTCCCAGGAGGGGAGCGGCGCCAGGAGCGGGAAGCAGCGCGACCTTGTCGGCGTACTGGACCACGCGTTCCAGCCGGTGCTCCGCCATCAGCACCGTCGTACCGAGGTCGTGCACGAGCCGCTGGAGGACGGCGAGGACCTCCTCCGCGGCGGCCGGGTCGAGCGCCGACGTCGGCTCGTCCAGCACGAGCACCCGGGGGTGCGGGGTGAGGACCGAGCCGATGGCGACCCGCTGCCGCTGGCCGCCGGAGAGCGTGGCGATCGGCCGGTCCCGCAGGCCGGCCAGGCCCAGCAGGTCGAGGGTCTCCTCGACACGGCGCCGCATCACCTCCGGAGCGAGCCCCAACGACTCCATCCCGTAGGCGAGTTCGTCCTCCACGGTGTCCGTCACGAAGTGCGCGAGCGGGTCCTGGCCCACCGTGCCCACCACGTCGGCGAGTTCACGCGGCCGGTGGGTACGGGTGTCCCGGCCGGCGACCGTGACCCGGCCGCGCAGGGTGCCGCCGGTGAAGTGCGGGACCAGCCCGCTGACCGCCCCCAGCACGGTGGACTTGCCCACCCCCGACGGGCCGACGAGAAGCACGAGTTCGCCCTCCGGCACCTCGAAGTCCACTCCCCGCACGGCCGGTTCGGCCGCCCCGTCGTACGTCACGGAGACATCCTCGAAACGGATCACGACGACTCCTCGGGAACGACGAAGGCGGGGAGCAGAGCCAGGAGTACCGCGGCCGCGGGCCACAGCGGAAGCCCGGGTGCGGTCAGTGGTACGACACCGGGGTGCAGCGCGTCGGGGGCCCGTACGGAGGCGAGGGCCAGCAGCGCGGCGACGGCCGCGCCGGACCCGGCGACCAGCCAGGCCCGCGCGTTCCAGGCGTCCGGGCGGTAACGGGTGCGCAGGGTACGGCGGCCTCCGAGGCGCAGGCCCAGGAGGGCCAGGGCGACCGAGGCCGGCAGGACCGGCAGCCCGTACGTGCCGCCCTCGGCGGTGAGCAGGCCGTACGTGCCCGCGCAGACGCCGAGCAGACCGCCCAGGGTGAGGGCGGCGGTGGTACGGCGGATCCGGGCGGGGACGTCGGCGCTGCGGCCGTAACCGCGGGCGTCCATCGCGGCGGCGAGCGCGACGGACCGCTCCAACGCACCCTCCAGCACCGGCAGTCCGACCTGCAGCAGACCCCGGACGCCGCGGTCCGGTCGGCCGCGCAGCCGGCGGGCGGCACGCAGCCGCTGGGCGTCGGCGATCAGGTTCGGCGCGAAGGTGAGGGCGACGACCACGGCCACACCCGTCTCGTACAGCGCGCCGGGCAGGGACTTGAGGAGGCGGGCCGGGTTCGCCAGGGCGTTCGCCGCGCCGACGCAGATCAGCAGCGTGGCCAGCCGCAGGCCGTCGTACACCGCGAACAGAACTCCCTCGGCGGTGACCTCGCCACCCAGACGGATGCCCTGCGCCCAGTGCGGGAGCGGGACTTCGGGGAGGCCGACGAGTACGTGCGTGCCGGGAACGGGGGAGCCGAGCGCCACCGCGAACACCAGACGGATGACGAGGACGGCGAGAGCGAGCCTGGCGAAGGCGCCGTAGGAGCGGGCCCAGGGAGCGGTGCCGCGGTGGGTGGCCACCACATAACCGGACGCCGCCACGAGGAGCGCGAGGAGCAGGGGGTTGGTGGTGCGGGTCGCCGCCGTGCCCAGGCCCAGCGCCCAGAGCCACCAGGCACCAGCGTGCAGCGCGGGTGCGCTACGCGCGGCCACGGCGCCTGGCCCGCCATATCGCCGCCACGCCCAGCAGCACGACCACGCCCACGCCCACCGGCAGACCCACCGACGGGCCTTCCTGCGGTGTGCTCCCGGCCGGCTTCCCGGCGGATTTCCCGGCAGGCTTGCCGGCGGTCACCTGCTCCCCGCACCCCTTGCGGGGATACCCGGCGATCGCACACAGCAGCGCGTTCGCGTCGTACCGCAGCGGTCCGGCCGCGGCGGCCAGCGCGTCCGCCGTCGTCCCGTCGGCGGAGACCGCCGCGCAGACCGTCCGGCGGGCCGGCGGGGTCTGGCCGGAGGGGGCGTCGGAGGACGTGCCGAAGTCCAGGACCAGGGCGATGCGCTTCTTGCCCGGCCGGGCGGGCGACTTGCCGCAGATCGCGTCGAAGTCCGCGGTGCCGCGCGGACGCCGCGCGGAGGCGGAGTCCTCGCTCACCGCGAACCGGAAGCCCTGCACGTCGCCGTCGGCGGGACGCGCGGTCGACGGGCCCTGCGTGGCGTACGTCCAGTGGTCGCCGGTGCGCTCCCAGAAGGACCAGTAGCGGTAGCCGGTGGCCCGGGCCTGCCCCGCCGACGCCACGCACAGGAGGGCGGCCAGGAGCAGCGCCCCGGCACGGCGGACGCCGGTCACAGCCCCTGCTTCCTCTTGCGGCCGCTGAGCAGGAAGCCGATGCCGATGCCCGCGACGAGGCCGGTGCCGACGATCCACCACAGGCTGGTGCCCGAGTCGTGCTTCGCCGGCTTGGTCTCGCCACCGGTCGTCCGTGCCTTCGCCGTCTGCGGCGCCGGTCCCGTCGCGTCGAGCGCCCGCACCAGGTCCGTACCGCCGAAGTCGCGCGGGTCGGCGCCCATCGCGTGCGCGGCGAGGATCAGCTCGGCGTAGGCGGCGGGACCGGACTGCTTCGCCCACTGCGCGGCGTTCTTCTCCAACCAGGCGTAGGGCTTGCGCGCCTGCCTCGTCCAGCCCTGTGCGGCCAGGGCGACGACCGCGTCGGCGGTGTTGCCGTAGTCGGGCTGTGGCTTGGCGCCGGGGAGGCTGGAGGTGAGGTGGCCGGTGTCGTGCGTCTGGTCCGACAGGTACGCGGCGCCGTTGCGGGCTGTCTCCGGCGGGGTCAGCGGCTTGTCCGAGTTGGCGCAGACGTAGCCCTCCTCCGGCGCCTTCCCGGCCTCCGTCGCGAAGCCCTTGCCGAGCGCGCCCAGCACGCCGGCCGCCGTCGCGTCCGCGTTGGCCGACAACCTGCCCTTCTTGTCCGGCTGGTAGGCGAGGGCGCCGCCGCCGTCCTCGTCGCAGGGGATGGACCACTTGGCGAGCAGTTCGGCCGGCGTGCTGCCCCCGGTGCGCGGCTGCAGAGGGTCCTCGCCGGCCGCCGCGAGCGCGCCGACGACGACGGAGGTGGAGTTGGTGTCGCTGGGCGAGCCCGGCGCGTAGGGCCAGCCGCCGTCCTTGTTCTGCGTCTTCTTCAGCCAGACGACGGCCCTTTGGACCTCGCCGCCGTGCCCGCCGAGCGCGTGCAGGGCCTGGACGGCGGCGGCCGTGCTGTTGGTGTCGGCCTGAGCCTTGGTCGCCTCGCACGACTTGGCGGGATCCGGACGGTAGGTGGCGAAGCCTCCGTCGGCGCACTGCTGCCCGACCAGCCAGTCGACGGCCTCGGCGGCGGGCCGGACGCCGACCGTGCGCTGGGCGAGCAGCGCGAGGGACTGCCGCCACACGCCGTCGTACTTGGGGTCCGTGCTGCCGTACAGCCCCTTCGGGCGCGCACTCGACGGGGAGGGCGACGGCGACGCGGCCGTGGCGGGCGCGGCTGCGGCCATGACACCGACGGCGGCGATGGCCGCGGCGCTGCGGCGGACGTTCATGGGCGGTTGCTGCCTCTCCCTGGGGAGCGCGGGCAGCACGGGACACCCCGGGCGGCTCGGCTCCGTAGACCTCGACGGTGCCGTGCGCGCGGCGGGCCGCCGACGCACGTGAGTTGGTCAACGTCCGTACGGGGGAGTCCGGCTCACCGCCGACGGCGGCTCACGGTTGCGGGTCAGCGCCGGAATTGCACCGGCTTCCCCCCGTACGGGTGTGATGACGACCGGGTCACTCTACCTGGCGGTGGGCGAGGCCCGAGAGGAGCCTGTGGGCCGGGGAGGCCGGCACGGTCGGTAAGGTCGCGCCATGCTGTCAACGGGGAGACTGCTGGGTTCGGGCCGGTCGGCCGATGTGTACGAGATCGACGAGGCGTGGGTGCTGCGCCGCGACCGGGAGGGCTGGGGCGACGCGGCCGCCGAGGCGGGGGTGATGACGTACGTGCGCGAGCACGGCTACCCGGTGCCCCGCGTCCGGCCGTCCGGCTCCCGCACCGACCTGGTGATGGAGCGGCTGTCCGGGCCCACGATGCTGGCCGCCCTCCTGGACGGCTCGCTGGGCGCGGCGGAGGCCGGGACCGAACTCGCCGCGCTGCTGCGGCGGCTGCACGCCGTTCCCGGCCGGGACGCGGCCGACCCGGGCACCCGCGTCCTGCACCTGGACCTGCACCCCGACAACGTGATGCTCACCCCGGACGGCCCCCGGGTGATCGACTGGACCAACGCCGAGGACGGCCCGCCCGGCCTCGACTGGGGCATGTCCGCGGTGATCCTCGCCCAGGTCGCCGTCGGCGACGAATTGCTCGCCGAGCCGGCCCGCGCCATGCTGGCCGCGCTGCTCGCCGACCCGTCCGGGCTCACCGAGCCGGGCCTGACGGAGGCGCGGCGACGCCGCGCGGCCAACCCGACCATGAGCGCGCGTGAGGTGGAACTCCTGGGGGACGCTGAGGAGTTGGTGCGAGCGTTCGGCCGTTGACGCCCCCGGATGCCGCTCGGCTGTTCACCCGTCGCGCACTGAGGAGAAGGGCGTATGAGAGCGTTGCCCGCCGTCACCGGCCGTGACGAGTTCGACGCCCTGGTCGTCAGGACCGACTACCACGACGACCAGGCCTGGCGGGACGTGACGGCGGCGCTGACACGACCCTCGGGAGACAGGCCCCCCGAGGCAAGCGTCCACCTCGTGGACGATCCGGCCTGGGCAGGTGCGACCGTTGACGAGGTGCTGGACGCGGTCCGCGCCGACGAGAACCTGCCCGTGGTCTTCGTCGCTGACGGGACGACCATGCGGGCCGAGACCCAGGCGTTGCTGGCGGTCACCACGCTGACGCCGGAGGAGTGCGTGGACGAGGAGGACTACGAGCAACTGACCGAGTTCGGCCGTGAGTTCCGCACCGTTCCCGCAGGGGTCCACGACGTCCATGCCAACCTGAGCATCGGCAATCTGGGCTTCGAGGAGTACGCCGCATGGGCCAACGATGATCCCGAGGGGATCTACCGGGCCTGAACAGGGCTCAGGAACGACGGGTCCGGAGCCTGGTCATGCGCGCCCCGCGCATGACGCGGTGGCGGATGCGGACGCGGACACCGGTGCCGCCAGGGTCTCGGACCAGGCGGCCGGTTCAGCCGACCGCCCGGGGCGTCGGACCCCCGAAGGACAGCACGAGGACCCGGCGCTCCAGCAGCCACTCGCCCCCGACCCTGCGGAAGGTGTCCTCGTAGTTGCCGACCTGGACCGGAGGCCCGGCCGGGACGATGCCGCCGGTGTGCCCGTCGACCCGGTACGTCGAGAAGTACGAGACGCCGGTCGCGGTGTCCGGGGAGGTGACGGTGACGAGGACGTTCGACATCAGCCGGCGGGAGAGCCGGTCGGCGGGCCGTGAGCCGAAGTACTCCCGCAGCGCCTGACGGCCCACGGACCGCCGCCCGTCCCCGGGCGGGGGCCACTCCCAGCTGCCGTCCTCGGTGAACAGCTCGGCGACGGAAGCGGGTTCACCGAGGTCGAGACGGTGGACGAAGGTGTGGATGACGCGCTCGCAGGCGCGCTCGGCGAGGAGGATCTCCAAAGGGCCCATGGGCCTGTCTACCATCAGCGCCCTCGACCGGACGACCGAAATCAGACCGCCACGTACGCCACCGGCTCACTCCCCGCCACAGCCTCCGCCCGTCCCTGCTTCACCAGCCGCCGCAGGTGGGCCTCCGCCTCGGAGACCGCGATGTTCCTCGATCCGTACGGGATCTGGTCCCAAGGACGGTTCCACTCCATGCGCTCGGCCACCTGCCAGGGCGTGAGCGGCTCGGCGAGGAGGGTGAGCAGTCCGGCGAGCCGCTCCTCGTGGTGCGCGAGCAACTGCCGTACGCGGGAGGGCGCGTCGGGGAAGGCGTACTGATGGGCGGGGAGAACCTCGGCCGGGGCGAGCTCGCCGACCCGCTCCAGCGAGGCCAGGTAGTCGCCCAGCGGGTCCGTGACGGTGGCGTCGTCGGGGTCCTCGTACAGACCGATGTGCGGGGTGATCTCCGGGAGCAGATGGTCCCCGGAGAAGAGCCGGCCGCGGCCGGGGAGCCGGGCCGGGTGGTCCTCTTCCAGGTGCAGGCAGACGTGGCCCGGCGTGTGGCCCGGCGTCCACAGGGCGCGCAGGCGGCGGCCGGGTAGGTCGAGGAGCTCACCGGGCACGATCTCCCGGTCGGGAAGGGCGGGGGAGAGACCCGGCAGGGTCCGGCGGTGGGCGGTCCGAAGCGGGGCCACGTGCTCTTCCGGTGCTCCGGCGGCCGTGAGCTTGGCGGCCATGTACGTGTACCAGCGCTCGGGGCGGGTCCCCCGCGTACGGCGGACGATCGCCGCGTCGGCCTCGTGCATCGCGACCCACGCGCCGGAGACCTCCCGCACCTGTCCCGACAGTCCGTGGTGGTCGGGGTGGTGGTGGGTGATGACGACCCCGTACACCTCCGCGACCGGGACGCCCAGCGCCGCCAGGCCCGCCACCAGGGTGTCCCAGGACGCCGGGTCGTCCCATCCGGTGTCGATCAGCACCGGGCCGCGGTCGGTGCCGACCGCATACACCAGCGTGTGGCCGAGGGGGTTGTCCGGAATCGGCACCGCTATCGACCACACACCGCCGCCGTGCTCGAACGTCTTCGTCATCCGCCCTCCGCCCACCACACCGCCCACGGCCACCGCCCACTATAACTAGAACTGGTTTCAGCGAGTGCTCAAGTCGACTGACTCTGGTGGACTTTGGGCTGGCTTACGCTGATCTTCGTGCTACGGGGGCAGCTACCTCTTGCAGTGCTGACAGGCTGTGAGTCCCTGTTGCCTGGCCTGCTCCTCGGGCATCGACTCCTGGCCCAAGTAGGTTTCCCGCTTGCCGTTCAACGATGGGCAGTTGGTGTCAGTGTGGTACTTGGTTCTGTTGTCGCCGATGCGTACGTGGACAGTGCTCATGAGACCTCTCGAGTCGATTCCTGACGCCGTGTGAGCCGGGACTGCCGGGAAGCGGCACATCTTGCCGTACCGCCGCCCCTGGGCGGAAGCGCGACCACACCTTCCGAACCCGCCCCTGATCGCCGGGAAACCCCTGGTCAGGGGCATTCTCGTCTTCTTCCGTGGACTAGTTTGACCAGAACTGATATCAGTTTCTGAAACAGCGTCAGATACGGTGCGGCGGGAGGCAGTCGGCCATGACCGAGCTCGTGGAACACGGACAGCTGTTCATCGGCGGGGAGTTGACCGATCCCCTCGGCAAGGACGTCATCGAGGTCGTCTCCCCGCACACCGAGGAGGTCATCGGGCGTGTGCCGCACGCCTCGCGTGCGGACGTGGACCGGGCCGTCGCCGTGGCGCGCCGGGCGTTCGACGAGGGGCCCTGGCCGCGGGCGACGCTCCAGGAGCGGATCGAGGTCGTCACCCGTATCAAGGACGCGATCGCCGCCCGGCACGAGGAGATCGCCCGGGTGATCTCCTCCGAGAACGGCTCCCCGTACTCGTGGAGCGTCCTCGCCCAGGCGCTCGGCGCGATGATGGTGTGGGACGCGGCGATCAGGGTCGCGCGGGACTTCACGTACGAGGAGACCCGCGACGGGGTGCTCGGGAAGATCCTGGTGCGCCGCGAGCCGGTCGGGGTCGTCGCGGCCGTCGTCCCCTGGAACGTCCCGCAGTTCGTCGCCGCCGCCAAGCTCGCGCCCGCCCTGCTCACCGGCTGCACGGTGGTGCTCAAGCCGTCGCCCGAGTCGCCCCTGGACGCCTACATCCTCGGCGAGATCGCCAAGGAGGCCGGGCTGCCGGACGGTGTGCTGTCCATTCTCCCGGCCGACCGTGAGGTCAGCGAGTACCTGGTCGGGCACCCCGGGATCGACAAGGTCTCCTTCACGGGCTCGGTCGCCGCCGGCAAGCGGGTGATGGAGGTCGCCGCGCGCAACCTGACCCGGGTGACGCTGGAGCTGGGCGGCAAGTCGGCGGCGGTCGTCCTGCCCGACGCGGACATCGCGACGGCGGTGCCCGGGATCGTCTCGGCGGCCTGGATGAACAACGGCCAGGCCTGTGTCGCGCAGACCCGCATCCTCGTACCCCGCTCCCGCTACGACGAGTTCGCCGACGCCTTCGCGCAGGCGGCGAGCGCGCTCGCGGTCGGCGACCCGCTGGACCCGGCGACGCAGGTGGGCCCGCTGGTGGCCGAACGCCAGCAGCGCAGGAACCTCGACTACATCCGCATCGGCCAGGAGGAGGGCGCCAAGATCCTCACCGGTGGCGGGCGGCCGGCAGGCCTGGAGCGCGGCTGGTACGTCGAGCCCACCCTCTTCGGCGATGTCGACAACTCCATGCGCATCGCGCGCGAGGAGATCTTCGGCCCGGTGATCTGCCTCCTGCCGTACGGCGACGAGCCCGAGGCACTGAAGATCGCCAACGACTCGGACTACGGGCTCAGCGGCAGCGTGTGGACCGGCGACGTGGAGCACGGCATCGAGGTGGCCCGACAGGTCCGTACCGGCACCTACTCGGTCAACACCTTCAGCCTCGACATGCTCGGCCCGTTCGGCGGCTACAAGAACTCCGGTCTGGGGCGGGAGTTCGGCCCCGAGGGGTACGGCGAGTTCCTGGAACACAAGATGATCCACCTGCCGGCCGGCTGGGAGGCGTAGGACACCATGGGCGACCGCTGGCACATCGAGGTCGACCGGTCCGTCTGCATCGGCTCCGCCCAGTGCGTCCACCACGCCCCCGGCGGCTTCCGCCTCGACACCGCCCGCCAGTCCCACCCCGCCGAGGCGGACACCGACGCGAACGAGAAGGTACTGGCGGCGGCGGAGAACTGCCCCGTGGAGGCCATCGCGATCACCCTCGTGGGCAGCGGGGAGGCGGTGTACCCGCCGGAGGAGTAGGGGGCTGGCGGTGGCGACAGGAGTGCGGTGTCCGCACGGGCGCCCAGGGCGACACCTCTCACCGTATTGCCCTAAAAAATCATCCTTCAGGGGGTTTCATTCTGCTTGGGGCGTTTTATCCTGAAAGCAGCCTACGGGGCGAGTGAGGGAGCTCGACCGGAGTAGCCGACTTTGGCGCGACGTCGATCAGCGGTCGACATCCGCCGGGGCCGACAGCGACGGTCGGCTGAGAGGCCGAACGGCAGCAGTCGAGCCGGGAAGCGACCCCCAGTACCTGCCGGGTAATGCCGGAAGGGAACCCGTCTCGTAGGTTTCCGCTGTGCGTTCACATGCCCGTGCGGTCAGGTGCGTCCCGGCGATCGCACGTCCGGGGGCAGATGGGTCACCACCAGCGCCACCGCCTCTTCAGGGGTCGCGGTCTCACCGAGGTGGCCGTGGTCGATCGTGTGCACCTGGTGCGGCGGCCCGGAGCAGATGACGTAGGGCATGTCCCTGTCCTCTTCGCCCTCGAACGGCGGTCCATCGCGCAGCAGCTTCAGCGTGCCGTGGGTGGGAAAGGGGTAGAGGCCGCGCAGGCGCGGCTCTGCGTGCGCGGCGGCCACGACCGCGAACCACTCGTCGTCCAAGTACTGGCCCCGGGTGCCCGGCCGCCGCTCCAGCAGCCACTGCCACGCGGTCTCCGCGTCCGGGGCCTCAGCCATGCGAGGACACGCCCCCCTGCGCCGGATCCGTGAGGTCGATCAGGCGGCACACCGTCTCGATGTCGATCTTCACCTGGGCGATGGAGGCGCGGCCCGACAGCCAGGTGATCAGGGCCGAGTGCCAGGTGTGCTCGATCACGCGGACGGCGGAGAGCTGCTCGGGGGTGGGGTTCTCCAGGCCCATCGCGTCCAGGATGATCGCGGTGGTCTGCCGGGACACCTGGTCGACCTCGGGCGAGACGCTGCGGTCGGCGAAGGTGAGCGCACGGACCATGGCGTCGGCCAGGTGCGGCTCCCGCTGGAGGGCGCGGAAGGCCCGCATCAGGGTCTCCGCCACCCGTTCGGCCGCCGTGTCGCCCGCCGGGGGCTTCTTCCGCAGCGTGCCGTGCATGTGATCCAGCTGGTCCTGCATCGTGGCGACCAGCAGATGCACCTTGGACGGGAAGTAGCGGTACAGCGTGCCGAGCGCCACCTGGGAGGACTCGGCGACCTCCCGCATCTGCACCGCGTCGAAACCGCCCCGGCTGGCCAGTTGCGCGCTGGCGCGCAGTATCCGGCGGCGCCGGGCCTCCTGCCGCTCCGTCAGGGGGGCGGAGGCGGGGTGCGCGGTACTGGATTCCACCTTGGCGTGCGCAGGCATCGGTCCCGTTCCGTGACAGTCGGTGAGGCGGCCGGTGAGGGCGAGTGATCACCTAGCATGGCAGGGGCCCGGCCGTGGCGCGAATCACCTGATCCACTGCTCACAGCGCCCCTACCTGCCGGTAGATTCGGAGCCTCTTGAACGATCAAGTCTGAAACTTGTTCTAGATTAGCGTCCCGGCGTAGTCTCGCGGGACCGTGCAGGAAGAAGGGGGCTCAGAGTGACCGCTGAGGCCAGGGAGGCGGGTGTCCGGCAGGACTCCGCAGCCGACGGCGAGCGACCGCTCCACATAGGGCTCCTCACCTATAAAGGGAACCCGTTCTGCGGCGGCCAGGGCGTCTACGTACGGCACCTCTCCCGCGAGCTGGCCCGCCTCGGCCACCGGGTGGAGGTCATCGGCTCCCAGCCGTACCCCGTGCTCGACGACGGGTACCAGGGCCTGACCCTGACGGAACTGCCGAGCCTCGACCTGTACCGCCAGCCCGACCCCTTCCGCACCCCGAAGCGCGACGAGTACCGGGACTGGATCGACGCCCTCGAGGTCGCCACCATGTGGACCGGCGGATTCCCCGAGCCCCTCACCTTCTCGCTGCGCGCCCGCCGCCATCTGCGCGCCCGGCGCGGGCAGTTCGACGTCGTGCACGACAACCAGACCCTCGGCTACGGCCTGCTGGGCGACATCGGCGCCCCCCTGGTCACCACCATCCACCACCCCATCACGGTGGACCGCCAGTTGGAGCTGGACGCCGCCGAAGGCCGGCGGCGCCGCTACTCGGTCCGCCGCTGGTACGCCTTCACCCGGATGCAGAAGCGGGTCGCCCGCCGGCTGCCCTCCGTCCTCACCGTCTCCGGCACCTCCCGCCAGGAGATCGTCGACCACCTCGGCGTCCGCGACGACCGCATCCACGTCGTCCACATCGGCGCCGACACCGACCTCTTCTCGCCGAATCCGGCGGTGCCCGTCGTGCGGGGCCGGATCGTCACCACCTCCAGCGCCGACGTGCCACTCAAGGGTCTGGTCTTCCTCGTCGAGGCGCTCGCCAAGGTACGCACCGAGCACCCCGACGCCCACCTCGTCGTCGTCGGCAAGCGCGCCGAGGACGGACCCGTCGCCCAGGCCATCGAACGCTACGGCCTCGAAGGCGCCGTCGAGTTCGTGAAGGGCATCAGCGACGCCGAACTGGTCGACCTCGTCCGCTCCGCCGAGGTCGCCTGCGTGCCGTCGCTGTACGAGGGCTTCTCCCTGCCGGCCGCCGAGGCCATGGCCACCGGCACCCCGCTGGTCGCCACCACCGGCGGCGCGATCCCCGAGGTCGCCGGCCGCGACGGGGAGACCTGCCTGGCGGTGCCGCCCGGCGACGCGGGGGCGCTGGCCGCCGGGCTGGGCCGGCTGCTGGGCGACGCGGAACTGCGGGCGCGGCTGGGCGCGGCCGGGCGCGAACGGGTGCTGCGGCACTTCACCTGGGCGCGGGCCGCCGAAGGCACGGTGGCCCGCTACCGGGAGGCCATCGCCCGCTCCGGCGGCCCGGGCAGCGGTCCCGTGCGCCCACCGGCCGCACAGACGGCCGCAGAGACCGCCGCAGGGACGGCCGCCGACACAGCCGCACTCGATGAACCACCCGCCTCCGACCGCGAAAGCAGGGCCACGTGCTGACCGTCGACTTCTCCCGGTTCCCGCTCGCCCCGGGCGACCGAGTCCTGGACCTCGGCTGCGGGGCGGGCCGGCACGCCTTCGAGTGCTACCGGCGCGGCGCCCAGGTCGTGGCCCTCGACCAGAACGCCGAGGAGATCCGCGAGGTCGCCAAGTGGTTCGCGGCGATGAAGGAGGCGGGCGAGGCCCCGGCCGGCGCCACCGCCACGGCGATGGAGGGGGACGCCCTCGCGCTGCCCTTCCCGGACGAGTCCTTCGACGTCGTCATCATCTCCGAGGTGATGGAACACATCCCCGACGACAAGGGCGTACTCGCCGAGATGGTACGGGTGCTCAAGCCCGGTGGCCGCATCGCGATCACCGTGCCGCGCTACGGCCCCGAGAAGGTCTGCTGGACGCTGTCCGACGCCTACCACGAGGTCGAGGGCGGCCACATACGCATCTACAAGGCGGACGAACTGCTGGCGAAGATCCGCGAGGCCGGCCTGAAGCCCTACGGCACGCACCACGCGCACGCCCTGCACTCGCCGTACTGGTGGCTGAAGTGCGCGTTCGGCGTCGACAACGACAAGGCGCTGCCCGTGCGGGCGTACCACCAGCTGCTGGTCTGGGACATCATGAAGAAACCGCTGGCCACCCGGATCGCCGAGCAGGCCCTCAACCCGCTGATCGGCAAGAGCTTCGTGGCCTACGCGACCAAGCCGCACCTGCCCCGGCTCTCCGAGACCTCCGAGACCTCCGAGACCTCCAAGACCTCCAAGACCTCCAAGACCTCCGAGGCGGCCGCCAAGTGACGACCCCCCGGACAGAACACCTGGTCCTGCCCGGGGTCCTCACCGCCGAGCAGGCTGCCGAGACGGTACGCGGCATCCTCGCCGTGCAGCGGGAGGACGGCGCGATCCCGTGGTTCCGGGGGCACCACCTCGACCCCTGGGACCACACCGAGGCGGCCATGGCCCTCGACGCGGCCGGCGAACACGAGGCCGCCGAGCGGGCGTACACCTGGCTGGCCCGGCACCAGAACGAGGACGGCTCCTGGTACGCGGCCTACGCGGACGGGGCGCACGACGACGTCACGGACCGCGCCCGCGAGACGAACTTCGTCGCCTACATAGCCGTCGGCGTCTGGCACCACTACCTCTCCACCGGCGACGACACGTTCCTGGACCGCATGTGGCCCTGCGTGTACGCGGCGATGGAATGGGTGCTGCGCTGCCAGCAGCCCGGCGGGCAGATCGGCTGGCGGCGTGACGACGACGGCACCGGCACGACGGACGCGCTGCTGACCGGCAGCTCCTCCATCCACCACGCCCTGCGCTGCGCCCTCGCCATCGCAGAGCAGCGTGAAGAGCCTCAGCCCGACTGGGAGTTGGCGGTCGGCGCGCTGCGCCACGCGATCCGCCGCCACCCGGAGCGGTTCCTGAACAAGGACCGCTACTCGATGGACTGGTACTACCCGGTGCTCGGCGGCGCCCTCACCGGCGCGGAGGCCAAGGAGCGCATCGAGGCCGACTGGGACCGCTTCGTCGTCCCCGGCCTCGGTGTCCGCTGCGTCGTCCCCAACGCCTGGGTGACGGGCGGGGAGTCCGCCGAACTAGCCCTGGCCCTGTGGGCGACGGGCGAGTCCGACCGCGCCCTGGACGTCCTGCAGTCGATCCAGCACCTGCGCGACACGGAGACCGGCCTCTACTGGACGGGCTACGTCTTCGACGACGACGCCGTCTGGCCCCGGGAGCTGACCAGCTGGACGGCAGGCTCCCTGCTCCTCGCGGTAGCCGCCCTCGGCGGCCACGAGGCGACCTGCGCGGTGTTCGGCGGAGAGTTTCTGCCGTGGGGCCTGGATCCGGACTGCTGCGGCTAGCCGTCCGGCGGTTCGCACGGGGAAACGGGGCCAGGGGGTGTCTTGTGGATCAGGCCGGTTGAGACCGACGGCGCCTTCCAGCCGACCCGAGCGGGGGCGATGGGGGTGCCCCCGCGCGAGTCTGTTCGAGCGTGGGGGAGCGTGCAGCTGCAAGGCGGAGGAGGGAGTCGACGCGGAGCGTCGGGGACCGACGACAACGCCGGTGGGGGCCCCTCCCGCTCGAGCGAAGTCGAGAGTGGGGGAGTGCGTGCCAGACCCCGCGACCCCGGCGTGATCCACAAGACACCCCCTAGGGCCCCGGCCCGCGTTGCCGGCGTGCCTGCGCCGACCTGCCGTGTGCCCGCTCGGCTACGGCACGGTGCTGTGCCTTCAGGGCCCCGGACCTCCGGACTCCCGGGCGTTCGACCGGAGTGCCCGGGGGTCCAGGGGCGTGTGCCCGGCGGTGACCCGGAGGGGTTGCGAACTGCTGCCCCGTGACAGTGCTTGGGCGCGTTCTGGTGCGCATGAGTGAGCGTCTGGGACGGATCAGCCGCCGAACTCGGCATCCCCCTGGTCGCCGTCGACCCCGCCTACACCAGCCGCTGGGGCGCCCAGCACTGGCAGAAGCCCCTGACCACCACAACCAGGAAGACCACACGCCACGAGGCTGCCGCCGTGGCGATCGGAAGGCGCGCCCTGGGACACCCGATCCGGCTGGGGGCACCTCCCAGGCCCTTAAGGCACTGGGGGAGGACGGCACCGCCCCCTGCTCACCGGAGCGATGAGCAGGGGCGTCGGACCGTCCAGGCCGGACCAGGGGTCCCGGGGCGTGAGGGAACCCGCCCCGCACCCCAGGACCACGGACACGATCCATGTGTGCCGGACGCGGAGCGAAAGCGGGCGATCAGCGTGCCCACAACCGTTCGGGACACGCGACTGAGCACGAGTCCTGGCACCAGGACTCACTCCCACTCAGTCTCTAGGAACGGTCAGTGACGGTGCATGCGGTTGGCGACCGCGTGGCCGACGAAGAGGTAGACCACGGCAGCCAGACCGTAGCCGGCGACGACACGGGCCCAGGCCGCGTCGAAGGTGAACAGGTCGCGCGACCAGCCGGCCAGCCAGTTGGCCGCGTCGTGGATGAACTGGACCAGGTCATTGGCCCGGTTCGCGTCCAGCAGGTACATCAGGATCCACAGTCCGAGGATCACGGCCATGATGTCCGCGACCACCGCGACGACTGTCCCAGCGGAGTTGGAGCCACTGCGATATCGAGACATACTCTCCGTCTGGCCCCGCAAGCCCGATTGAAACCGCCTAGGAGTTCAACTCCGCGAGCACCCGGAGCGACCGCGGATCCGGTGACACCGCCAGCAGGTCGGTCACCGGACCCTTGCGCCACAACTCCAGGCGTTCGGCGATGCGTTCGCGCGGGCCGACCAGGGAGATCTCGTCGGCGAAGGCGTCCGGGACCGCTCGGACGGCCTCCTCGCGGCGCCCGGAGAGGAACAGGTGCTGGATGCGGCGGGCCTCGTCCTCGTACCCCATGCGCGCCATCAGGTCGGCGTGGAAGTTGCGGGCCGCGTGGCCCATGCCGCCGATGTAGAAGCCGAGCATGATCTTGACCGGGAGCAGGCCCTCGGCCACGTCGTCGCAGACCCGCACCTGGGCCATGGGGGCGACGAGGAAGCCCTCCGGGAGACCGGTCAGTGCGGGTCCGTGGACCTCGGGGCGGGTCGGCGCCCAGTACAGCGGGAGCCAGCCGTCCGCGATGCGGGTCGTCTGGGCGACGTTCTTCGGGCCCTCCGCGCCGAGCAGGACGGGGAGGTCCGGGCGCAGGGGGTGGGTGATGGGCTTGAGGGGTTTGCCGAGCCCCGTCGCGTCCGGGCCCCGGTAGGGATGGGCGTGGAAGCGTCCGGCCAGCTCGACCGGCGCCTCACGGCGCAGCACCTGCCGGACGACGTCCACGTACTCCCGGGTCGCGGTCAGCGGTGACTTCGGGAACGGCCTTCCGTACCAGCCCTCGACGACCTGCGGCCCGGACAGTCCGAGGCCCAGCATCACCCGCCCGCCGGAGAGGTGGTCGAGCGTCAACGCGTGCATCGCGGTCGTGGTCGGCGGGCGTGCCGCCATCTGGGCGACCGCCGTGCCCAGCATGATCCTCGAGGTCCGCGCGGCGATCCAGGTCAGCGGCGTGAAGACGTCCGAGCCCCAGGACTCCGCCGTCCACACGGAGTGGTACCCGAGCCGTTCGGCCTCCTGAGCCAGCGACAGGTGGCCGGAGTTCGGGCCGCGTCCCCAGTAGCCGAGTGCCAGACCGAGCCGCATCGCCACCTCCTGACGCCACGTCAGATACGCGGGTGACTGTACGGCAACGGCCCCCCGCCCGGAAGAGCGAGGGGCCGTGCGCGACGGTCGCGGTGGACTCAGCCGCGCTGGATCCCGGAGGTGTCCTGCAGCACGCCACGGCGGCCGTCCTGGGTCTGCGCGACCAGGTGGGCGCCGCGCTGCTCGACCGCCAGGTACCAGGTGCCCGGCGCCAGCTCGGCGATCGGCGCCTGCGAACCGTCCTCCGCGAACAGCGGACGCGGCACGGGCACGGCGAACCAGAACGGCGAGAAGTCCGCGGCCGGCTGGGCCTGCGGCTGGGGCTGATCCTGCGGCTGGGCCTGCCCCTGCGGTTGCGGGGCCGCCGACTGCTGCCCGAAGGGCTGACCCGGCTGCGGCTGAGCACCGTACGGCTGCTGCGGGGCACCCGGGTAGCCGTAGCCGCCGGGGGGCTGGGCGCCGTAGGGCTGGGGGGCGGCGGGCTTGGGCGCCGGGACGAGGGCGACCTGGAGGGCGGGGACCAGGGGGGTGGCGATGGCGGCGCCGGCGATGACGAGGGCGGCGATGAGGCCGAGGATGAGGCCGATGCCGGCGTCGACGTTGTCGGGAACGTCCACCAGCGTCCAGAAGAGCGTCCAGGCGGACAGGATCGCGAAGCCCGTGCCGACCGTGCCGAGGTCCAGACCGGCCACCTTGCGCTGCTGCGGCAGGCAGCGGTTGAGGACGATCAGTGCGGCACCGATGACGGCCCCCATGTACGTGCCGAGGCCCGTCCCGAGGTCATCCCACGCGTTCCGGGTGTCCGAGTAGCCCGCGACGGAGTAGGAGTAGAAGGTAAGGAACGACGCGATGAACAGCAACACCGCTGCTCCGATCACCACGCCGTCGCCTCTAGTGAGGGAGCGGATATTCACTTCAGGTCCTTCGTAGGTCGTCTCGTCGTCGGTAGAGGCGTCGCGGGGGTGGCCCCTGATCGTAGGAACACTATCGTTCGAACGATCAGCCTGTACGCCGGGACCGACCGCCGATCACTACCCGCGCAGGAAACTCACGATTCCCTCAGAGATTCCCTGCGCCGCCTTCTGCCGCCAGGCGCCGCTGGTGAGCAGTGCCGCGTCCTTGCTATCGCGCATGTTGCCGCACTCGATGAACACCTTGGGAACCGTTGACAGATTGAGACCGCCCAGGTCCTTACGCGTGACGAGACCGGTGCCGCCCCCGAGGTAGTTGGACGGCGGTTCACCCGTGACCCGCAGGAAGTTGCCCGCGATCCGCTCGCCGAGGGACTTCGAGGAGGCCACGATCGGGCGGGTGTCGGCGCCGCCGGCGTGGACGGACCCCGGGAGGATGACGTGGAAGCCGCGGTTGCCCTCGGCCGAGCCGTCGGCGTGGATGGAGATGGCCGCGTCCGCGTGCGCGGCGTTCCCGATCCGTGCGCGTTCGTCCACGCACGGCCCCCAGGGCGGTGAGTCGCCCTCGTGGGTCAGCTTCACCGTGGCACCCTGCCGCTGCAGGATCGCGCGCAGCCGTTCGGCGACGTCCTGCGTGAAACGGGCCTCGGTGTAACCGGAGTTGGTGGACGTGCCGGTGGTGTCGCACTCCTTGCGGTTCGTGCCGATGTCCACCTGACGGTTGATCTCGGCCGTGTGCCGGAAGTTGCCCGGGTTGTGCCCGGGGTCGATGACGATCACCTTGCCCCTGAGGGGGCCGGAGGCGGCGGGCGCGGCGGCCGAAGTCGACTCGGACGCCCCGGCCGTGGGCGCCGGGCTCGCCTTGGCGTCGTCGGTGGGTGACCCGGTCAGGGTCGTGGGCGGTGCCGCGGAGAGCGGGCGCGAGACGGACGCCGACGACGCGGCGGGGCCCGCCTGGCCGGAACCGCCGGGGGCGCCCACCGCCTCGTACACCAGCCAGCCGAGCAGGGCACCGGGCACCAGCGCGGCGAGCGCCACGGTCAACGGGCCGCGGCGGGACCGGCGCGGCTGCGGGGGATCGAAGTCCGGACCTACGTAAGACACGTCTGCGACTCTAACGGGGAGCCAGGGACTCCGCCTCCGCTCGCCGCAGCACGCGCAGCGACCCGGTCGCCGAGACCTCCGTGAACTCGCCCGATTGCAGGGCCCGGAGGTAGACGCGGTACGGAGCCTGGCCGGTGAACTCGTCCTCCGGGTGGGGGAATACGTCGTGGATGACGAGCAGCCCGCCGTGGGCCACATGGGGGGCCCAGCCCTCGTAGTCGGCGCCCGCGTGCTCGTCGGTGTGGCCGCCGTCGACGAACACCAGGCCGAGCGGGGAGTTCCAGAGCGCGGCGATCTGCGGGGAGCGGCCGACCAGCGCCACCACGTGCTCCTCCAGGCCCGCCCTGTGCAGGGTCCGGCGGAAGGTGGGCAGCGTGTCCATCAGGCCGATCTCGGGGTCGACCGTCTCCGGGTCGTGGTAGTCCCAGCCGGGCTGCTGCTCCTCGCTGCCCCGGTGGTGGTCGACGGTGAGCGCGGTGACGCCGGCCTGCCGGGCCGCGTCGGCGAGCAGGACGGTCGAACGCCCGCAGTACGTGCCGACCTCCAGCAGCGGCAGCCCCAGCCGCCCGGCGTCCACGGCTGCCGCGTACAGCGCCAGCCCCTCGTCCACGGGCATGAACCCCTTCGCCGCCTCGAACGCGGCCAGGATCTCGGGCTTGGGTGCCGCGGGCATGGGGCCTGCCTTTCCATGGGGTCGTACGTGTGTTCCGGTGTGTGTTCCGGGGCCCCATGCTGTCGTACCCCCGGCCGCAGGAGCGACAGGGGGTACGAGGAGGTGCGTGATCCGGGCGGCGGTCAGGCCGGGACGGTCTCGCCCGGCAGGGCCAGGTCCAGTTCGACCGGCCGTTCGTCACCCGCGTGGGTCGCCGACGAGGCGTGCGGGCCGTGTCCGGCGGCCTTCGCGGCCAGGACGTAGGCGCCCTGGGCGGGGACCGCGAGGGCGTAGCTGCCGTCCTCCGCGGAGACGGCGGCACCCGCCTGGCGGCCCCGCTGGTCGATCAGGGTGACCTTGGCGCGGGCGACCGGGGCGCCGTCGGCGTCCAGGACCCGGCCGTGGAAGCCCCGCAGGACCTCCTCGGCGCGCTCCAGGTTGGCGTCCTCCTCGCTGCTGGCGCGCAGCTGCGGGTGGGCGGCGGGCCGGCGGCCGGGCAGGAGGAGGGCGAGCACGAGGCCGACCAGGACGGCGGCCGTGGCGATCAGGAAGGAGACGCGGAAGCCGTGCATGGTCGGGATCGCGACACCGTGCACGTTGTTCGCGGTGTTGGCCAGCACCATGCCGATGACGGCGCTGGAGACCGACGTGCCGATGGAGCGCATCAGGGTGTTGAGGCCGTTGGCGGCGCCGGTCTCGGAGGCCGGGACGGCGCTGACGATCAGCGCGGGCAGGGAGGAGTAGGCCAGGCCGATGCCGGCGCCCAGGACCACCGCGATGACCAGGCTCTGCCAGGCGGCGCTCATCAGGCCGAGCCCGGCGCCGTAGCCGATCGCGATGATCAGCATGCCGAGGATCAGGGTGAGCTTGGGGCCGTACTTGGCGGACAGCCGGGCGTAGACGGGCGCGGTGAACATCATCGTCAGGCCGAGGGGCGCGACGAGCAGTCCGGCGACCACCATGGACTGGCCGAGGCCGTAGCCGGTGGCCTTGGGCAGCTGGAGGAGCTGGGGCAGGACCAGTGAGACGACGTAGAACGAGACACCGACCATGATCGAGGCCAGGTTGGTGAAGAGCACGGCGGGGCGGGCAGTGGTGCGCAGGTCCACCAGGGGGGCCTTGACACGCAGTTCCATCACGCCCCACAGGACGAGCACGACCGCCGCCGCGGCGAACAGGCCGAGGGTGGTGCCCGAGGTCCAGCCCCAGTCGCTGCCCTTGGTGATCGGCAGCAGGAAGAGGACCAGGCCGGCGGACAGGCCGAGCGCGCCCAGCACGTCGAAGGAGCCCTCGGCGCGCATCGTGGACTCCGGTACGACGAGAAGGGTGAGCGCGATGCAGAGCACGCCGAGGCCGGCGGCGCCGTAGAACAGGGCGTGCCAGTCGGTGTGCTGGGCGACCAGGGCCGCGGCGGGCAGGGCGAGGCCGCCGCCGACGCCGATCGAGGAGCTCATCAGGGCCATCGCCGAGCCGAGCTTCTCGCGCGGCAGCGTGTCCCGCATCAGGCCGATGCCGAGCGGGATCGCGCCCATGGCGAAGCCCTGGAGGGTACGGCCGACGATCATGGTGAGCAGTTCGCTGGTCAGGGCGCTGACCAGCGCGCCGGCCACCATCACCGCGAGGCTGGCTATGAGCATGCGGCGCTTGCCGTAGAGGTCACCGAGCCGGCCCATGATCGGCGTGGCCACGGCGCCCGACAGGAGAGTCGAGGTCAGGACCCAGGTGGCGTTGCTGGGCGCGGTGTCCAGCAGCTGCGGCAGGTCCTTGATGACCGGGACGAGCAGGGTCTGCATCACCGCGACCACGATGCCCGCGAAGGCGAGCACCGGGACCACGGCCCCGCTCGCGCTCCGGGCGGGCTGGTCGGTCGTCGTGTGCGTCATTGAGTGAGGCCTCCAGTGAGATAAGTACTGGCTAAACCCCGTATGCACAGGCAACTATTCCGTTGCTTCGTGCCTCTAATGAATTCTTGACCTTGTCATGGTTTTCTGATCGGGCATCAGGTTTCTGGGTGAGGCAACGATCCGGGGGGCTCCTGGACTCCTTTTGTTGTCTAGGAGGTGCCCATGGGGGATCGGAAGAGGGCTCGGGACGATGAGTTCCAGAGCTTCGTCGTCGGCCGCTGGCCGCGGCTGATGCGTACGGCATTTCTCCTCACGGGGGAGCAGCACGCGGCCGAGGACCTGGTCCAGTCGACGCTGGAACAGGTCTACGCGGCCTGGCGCAAGGTCGGGTCGGCGGACGACCCGGAGGCGTACGTACGGCGCGTGATGATCAACGCGCATGCGCGCAGACACCGCAGAAGGCTGAAGGAGTTCCTGGCGCCGAGGGACGACTCGGGCCTGGTGCACGAGGTGGCCGACACCGGTGACCGCATCGCCCAGGCCGACGACCGCAGCGCCCTGCTCAAGGCGCTCGCCGAGCTGCCCGCGCGGCAACGTGAGGCGGTGGTCCTGCGGTACTGGGAGGACCTGACGGAGACCCAGACGGCGGAGGCGATGGGCTGCTCGGTCGGCACGGTCAAGAGCAACGCGGCCAAGGGGATCGCGAAACTCCGCGCCATACCGGCGCTGGCCGAGATGGTGACGCAGGGATGGCGTGACTGATGAGCGCGGACAAGGAGACGAGGCACGACATGACGCAGACGGACATCGCCCTCCTCCTCGCGGACGCCGCGGACGAGGTCGAGATCGGTATAGCCCCGGTGCAGGCGGTCATCCGCGGCGGCAGGCGGCGCAGGGCCCGGCGCTGGGCGGTCGCGGCGGCCACGGCGGTGGTGCTGGCGGGGTCCACGGGAGCGACCCTGGCGGTGACGGGGCTGCCGGGTGGGCATGGCGACCGGGGGGCGACGGTGGCGACGCTGCCGAAGTCGCCCGAGGAACGGTACGTCTACGCGCCGCAGCGGACCACGTTGGCCAGGGGCGTCTACGCCGGCAAGGAGTGGCGGATCGCCGTCGAACTGTGGGGAGCGCCGCGCAACGAGGAGGAGGCGAGCAGACAGTTCCAGGCCATGACCGAGCTGGGCCTCGAGCCGGCTGGCGTCCACAAGCCGGCCGCCCTGATCGGCAAGAGCTCGTTCTTCGTCACCCGCGCCTACGGCACGCACCGCCCTCAGCAGCTGATGTACAACACGGCCGAGGAGCGGGAGAGCTTCGCGGGTACGGACATGGAGGCCGCCGCGACCCGCCTGGGCGACACGCCCGAGAGCTCGGGCCGTCTGGTGGTCGGCCAGGTCGCCGACACCGCCTGGCAGGTCAAGTGCACCTGGAAGAACGGCACGAGCAGCGTGGACCTGACCCGGGCGGCCGTCGGGTTCCGGACGAAGTGGTTCGTGTGCGTGGCGCCGAAGGGGACCACCTACCAGTCCGCGGAGGTGATCCCCTACCCGTGAAGGTGAGGTGATCCGGTACCGGGAGACGGGCCGGCGGGACTCACAACCACCCCTGCTGCCGGGCCTCCCGCACAGCCTCCGCACGGTTCCGGGTGCCGGTCTTGCCGATCGCCGACGACAGGTAGTTGCGCACGGTGGACTCGGACAGATGGAGCCTGCCGGCGATGTCGGCGACGGTCGCCCCGTCCGCCGACGCCTTCAGCACATCGCACTCGCGGGCCGTCAGCGGACTCGGTCCGGCGCTGAGCGCGGCCGCGGCCAGCGCCGGGTCGACGACGGTCTCCCCGGCGAGCACGCGCCGGACGGCCACCGCCAGTTCCTCCACCGGCCCGTCTTTGACCAGGAAGCCGGACGCCCCCGCCTCCATGGCCCGGCGCAGATAGCCGGGCCGGCCGAAGGTGGTCAGTATCAGCACCCGGCAGCCCGGCACCTGTTCGCGCAGGTCTGCCGCCGCGTCCAGTCCGCTGCGCCCCGGCAGCTCGATGTCCAGCAGGGCCACGTCGGGCCGGTGCAGGAGCGCCGCGTCCACGATCGCGTCCCCGGTCGGGACCTGGGCGACCACCTCGATGTCGTCCTCCATGCCGAGGAGTAAAGCCAGGGCGCCGCGCATCATGCCCTGGTCCTCGGCGAGCAGGACCCGGATGCCGTTCACGCCCCAAGAGTAGGGCGAGCGGCCGGCCGACGACTCGTCGGTCTTCGGGTCGGCGCCGACGTGGGCCGGGCGCTCAGCTCGCCTTGGGCGCCGTGGCCGCCCCCACGGGCGCCAGTTCCGTCGGCTCCACCGGGAGTTCGGCGGTGACCGTGAAGCCGCCGCGCGGGGACGGGCCGGCCTTCAGCGAGCCGCCCGCCGCCGCGAGGCGTTCGGTCAGGCCCTTCAGGCCGGTGCCGCCGATGCCCTCCGCGGGGCGGGTGACGGCCTTGCCGGTGCCGTTGTCGGTGACGGTGAGCCGGGCCTGCTCGGCGTCGCTGCCGACGGTGATCTCGCAGCGGGTGGCGTCGCTGTGCCGGACGACGTTGGTGACCGCCTCGCGCACCACCCAGCCGAGCAGTGCCTCGGTCTGCGGGGCGAGCGGCGTTCCCGACTGGCGGACCACCGGTTCCACGCTCGCCGCGGACAGCGCCGAGCGGGCCCGGGCCAGTTCGGTGGCGAGAGAGCCCTCGCGGTAGCCGGTCACCGCCTCGCGGATCTCGGTCAGCGCCTGCCGGCCGACCGACTCGATGTCGCCGATCTGCGTCAGCGCGGCCGCCAGGTCGCGGTCGGCCAGGCGCCGGGCCGCCTCCGACTTCACCACGATCACCGACAGGGTGTGCCCGAGCAGGTCGTGCAGGTCGCGGGAGAAGCGCAGCCGCTCCTGCTCCACCGCCCGCCGGGCCAGTTCCTCACGGGCGGCGCGCAGATCCCGTACGGCCTCGGAGAGGGAGAGGATCGCGGCGGTCACCATGGTGGACAGGAACGTGCCGTAGGCGATGTTCACCGCGTCCCCACCGTCCCGGAAGGCGGAGACGGCGCCCGCGAAGGCGGCAAGCGCGATCCCCGTCCTGCCGAGCCACGGACCCCGCACGATCGCGCCGGTCGCCAGGCCCAGCAGCGGGAAGAACAACAGCCAGTTGCCGCCGTAGCCGAGGGCCAGACCGGTGGTCACCAGTCCCATCAGCACCAGCGCCACACGGGTTGAGGTCGCCTCGCGCGCTTCCTTGTGGAAGGCGCGGAAGGCCACGTAGATGTACAGCGAGTTGAAGGCGAACAGGCCCAGGCCGCCGACCCACGGGTTGGGGGTCTTGCCCTGGAGGAGGTTGGAGAAGGAGCCCATGCCCATCAGCAGCCAGGGCACCAGGGCGAATCCGGTGGGCGGTGGGCCCGGGTGCTCGGGTACGTGTCCGCCCTTCCGGGCGGCCTTCTGCTGGGCCTTGTAGCGGGCCATGTCCGCCTTCCACTGCACCCGCGACTCCGCCCAGGCTTTCACCTGGCACCCCACCGTCCGCCGCCACGACTTGATCCCGCTCATCCGATGTCCCCCGATCAGATGTTCCCCGCGCCCCGGCGGTACGACAGCACGGCGTACGAGCCGAAAGCCAACAGCCAACTGGTCAGTACGAGGATCGCAGCAGGCGCCGGGGCGTGTCCCCCGGCCACCGAGGTACCGAGCTCGGCGAAGCGGTTGGTGGGTGTGTACGCCGACAGGGAGCGCAGCCAGTGCGGGAACAGGCTCACCGGGAACCACAGGCCGCCGACCACGGCCAGGCCCAGATTGCACATCATGTTGGCCACGCCCGTGGCCGGACCGGTGAGCCGGTAGCCGTTGCCGAGGCCGAGCAGGGTGAAGGGGACCGAGCCGAGCCACAGCAGCAGCGCGGTCGCCGCCCACTGCACGGCCGACAGCCGTACGCCGTTCACCAGGCCGCCCGCCGTGAGCACCGCGACGATCGCGGGCAGTACGGTCACCGCGCCGGTCAGCGCCCGGCCGGTCACCACCTCGCGCGGGGTCATCGGCGTCACCCGCAGCTGCCGCAGCCAGCCGACCGCCCGGTCCTCCGCGACCGCGCCGCCGGTGTTCAGCGCCGAGCCGACGGCGCCGTAGGCGGCCATGCCGATCATGGACGCCGTTCTCCACGTCCCGTCGTTCTCACCGATGTTGGTGAACAGGAGGTACATCATCACCGGCATGGCGATGCCGCCGATCACAAAACCCGTGTCGCGCAGCGTCCGGCGCACCTCGAGGCGCAGATAGTCCCACATCACACCGTCTCCATCTCAGTGGCAGCGTCGGAAGAACCGGAGGTCAGTGCCAGGAAGGCGTCCTCCAGCGAGGCCGGGGCGACCTCCAGACCGCGTATCGCGCCCAGTTCGGCGAGTGCGATCACCGTCGCGTCGGAGTCGTCGGAGCGCAGCCGCGCCCGGTCCCCGCGCACCTCCACCGACCGCACACCGGGCAGCAGGGCGAGGTCGTCCGTGCCGCGTCCGGCCAGGTCGAACGAGACCAGGTTGCCGCCCGCCGCCCGGCGCAGCGTCTCGCCGGTGCCGTCCGCGACGATCCGGCCGCGGTCGATCACGAGGATCCGGTCGGCATGGGCGTCGGCCTCCTCCAGGTAGTGCGTGGAGAACAGCACGGTGTGGCCCTGCCGGGCGTACGCACGCATCGACTGCCAGAAGGCGCGTCGCGCCTCCACGTCCAGAGCCGCCGTCGGCTCGTCCAGGACCAGCAGCGAGGGGTCCCCGGCGAGCGCGACCGCGAACCGCACGCGCTGCGTCTGTCCGCCGGACAGCCGGTCCACCCGCCGCCCCGCGAGCTCCGCGATCCCGGCGAGTTCCAGGGCTCGGGTCACCGGCAGCGGGTCCGGATAGCGGGAGGCCACGAAGGAGACCAGTTCACCGACGGTGACCCGGGGCACCGCGCGCGCCTCCTGCAGCATGGCGCCCACCCGGCCCGCGCGCACGGCCCGCTCCGGGGCGGCGCCGAACAGCTCGACCCGGCCCGCGTCCGCCTCCAGCAGGCCGAGCAGCAGGGCGATGGTCGTGGACTTCCCGGCGCCGTTGCGGCCCAGGAGCGCGACCGTCTCGCCGTGCGTGATCTCCAGGTCGACGCCGTCGACGGCACGGAGCTCGCCGTAGGCCTTGACCGCTCCCCGGAAGGAGACCGCGGGTGATGTCTGTGTCATGCCTATGACGCTACGGGCGTGGGCTGCCCGCCCGGCAGAGGCTCATGTACGGACTCGGGCATTACAAATGTCATGTCCGGTGTTGCGAACTGACGCACCGTCAGTAGCCTTCACAACTACGGAGCCCTGGGCTATACAGAGGGCGCCGGACTGGAACGCGTTCTAGATCGGCCCGTGACGACCTCGGTGCGGCCGACGGTGCGGACGGCCGTGCCGGGGTCTTGAAGCCGCCAGTCCGGAAGCCGCCAGTCCGGAAGCCGTCAGACCCGAAGCCGTCAGACCCGAAGCCGTCAGACCCGAAGCCGCCAGACCCGAAGCCGTCAGTGTCGATCCGCCAGTCCGGAAGCCGTCCGTGTCGAGCCGCCGGTCCCCAAGCCGTCCGTGCCAAGCCGCCAGTGTCAGGAGCCGTATGCCCATCGACGCAGCCAAGGCCCTCGGGGCCACGCCCCGAACCGGCCGGATCGCCTGGGACACCAAGGACGTCCAGCTCTACCACCTCGGCATCGGCGCCGGCGCGAACCCCGACCGGAACGGCCCGGCCACCGACCCCGACGAGCTGCGCTACACCCTCGAATCCCGGCTGCACGTCCTGCCGAGCTTCGCCACCGTCGCGGGCGCCGGCTCACCGGGCGTGATCAACAGCCTGTCCATGCCCGGCATCGACGTCGACCTCGCCCGCGTCCTGCACGGCGGCCAGTCGCTGACCGTGCACCGGCCCCTCCCGGCCAGGGGCACCGCGACCGCCACCGGTCGCATCGCCGCCGTGTACGACAAGGGCAAGGCGGCCGTGCTCGTCATGCGCACCGAGGTCGCGGACGACGAGGGCCCGCTGTGGACCAGCGACGCCCAGATCTTCGTACGCGGCGAGGGCGGCTGGGGCGGCGACCGCGGGCCCTCCGCCGGACTCGCCCCGCCGGGCGGTGAGCCGGACCGGACCGTCGAGCGGCCGGTCCGCGAGGACCAGGCCCTGCTCTACCGGCTCTCCGGCGACCTCAACCCGCTGCACGCCGACCCGGAGTTCGCCAAGCGCGCCGGGTTCGACCGGCCCATCCTGCACGGGCTGTGCACCTACGGGATCACGCTCAAGGCCGTCGTCGACACACTGCTCGGCGGTGACGTGACCCGGGTCCGCGCCTACAGCACCCGCTTCGCCGGAGTCGTGTACCCGGGGGAGACCCTGCGGATCCGGATGTGGCGGCTGGAGGGTTCGGTGCGGGTCGCCGTGAGCGCCGTCGAGAGGGACGACGCGCCCGTCCTGGCCGACACGGTCGTCGAACACTCCTGAGCCCACCGACAGCCCGCCGACAGCCCACCGAGCTTTCACGAGGGGAGCCGCACCATGCGCGCAGCCGTACTGCACGAGATCGGCCAGGACAAGCTGGAGGTCTTCGACGACGTCGAGGCGGTGGGCTTCGGCCCGGGCAGGGTGCGGGTCCGGGTGCACGCCACCGGGCTGTGCCACTCGGACCTGTCCGCGATGAGCGGGGTGCTGCCCCAGCCGGCGCCCTTCGTGCCCGGCCACGAGGGGGCGGGGGAGATCCTCGAGGTGGGGGAGGGCGTACGCGGTCTGAAGCCCGGGGACCGGGTGGTGCTCTGCTGGCTGCCCGCCTGCGGTTCGTGTCCCGCCTGCAAGCGCGGGCAGACCGAGCTGTGTCTGGCCGGGTTCATGAACGCGGGCACCCCCAACTTCAAACGCCCCGGCGGGGACGTCTTCGGCTTCGCGGGCACCGGCACCTTCGCCGAGGAGGTCGTCGTCGACGCCGGCTGCGCCGTCCCGATCCCGGACGACGTGCCCTTCGACATCGCCGCCCTCATCGGCTGCGGGGTGACCACGGGACTGGGCGCCGCGCTCAACACCGCCGACGTCGAGGCCGGTTCGTCGGTCGCCGTCATCGGCTGCGGGGGTGTCGGCATCTCCGCCGTCCAGGGGGCCCGGCTGAAGGGCGCCGCCGAGATCGTCGCCGTCGACCCGGTCGCCTCCCGCCGTGAGTCGGCCCTGCGGTTCGGCGCCACGAAGGCGGTGTCCCCGGACGAACTGGCCGACGCGAAGCAGCAGGTCACCGGTGGCGAGGGCTTCGACTACGTCTTCGAGGTCGTCGGAAAGTCGGCCACCGCCCGGACCGCCTACGAGAACACCCGGCGCGGCGGCACCCTCGTCATCGTCGGCGCGGGCGCCATGGACGACTTCCTGCAGCTCAACATGTTCGAGCTGTTCTTCGACGAGAAGCGGATCCTGCCGTCGATGTACGGCGGCGGCGACGTGCTGCGCTCCTACGAGCGCACGATCGCCCTGTGGCGGGCGGGCCGCATCGACCTGGCGGGCCTGATCACCCACCGGGTGCCGCTCACCGACATCAACGAGGCGCTGGACCAGATGCGTACCGGGACCGCCCTGCGTACGTGCATCCAGATCTGAGAGACCTGCCGACCATCGCGAGACCTGACGGGAGTGCGCATGTCGCTGCCACTGGAGGGGCTGTCCGCCGTCGTCACCGGTGCCGGGCGCGGTCTCGGCCGGGCCGAGGCGCTCGAACTCGCCCGGCTCGGCGCGTCCGTCGTCGTCAACGACTACGGACGGCCCGGCCGCGACGGTTCGGGCGAGTCGTCCACCGGCCCCGCCGAGGAGGTCGCCACCGAGATACGCGCGGCGGGCGGCCGGGCCGTGGCGCACACCGGGGACGTCGCCGACTTCGAGCAGGCCCGAGCCCTGGTCGACCTGGCCGTCGCGGAGTTCGGCAAGCTGGACATCCTGGTCAACAACGCGGGCATCCTGCGTGACCGCATGGTCTTCTCCATGACGGAGGAGGAGTGGGACGCCGTGATCCGTGTCCACCTCAAGGGCCACTTCAACACCACCCGCTTCGCGTCCGCGCACTGGCGGCAGCGGTCCAAGGCGGCCGGGGGGCCGGTGTACGGGCGGATCGTGAACACCTCCTCGGAGGCCTACCTGGCCGGTTCGGCGGGGCAGCCCAACTACGCGGCGGCGAAGGGCGGCATCGTGGGCCTGACCACGTCGACCGCGCTCGCGCTCGCCAAGTACGGCGTGACGGCCAACGTCATCTGTCCGCGCGCCCGGACCCGGATGACCGAGGACGTCTTCGCCGGGCAGGCCGCGCCCGCCGAGGGCCTCGATCCGCTCGCCCCCGAGCACGTCGCCCCGCTCGTCGGCTATCTGGCCTCACCCGCCGCCGCCCGGGTCAACGGACAGCTGCTCGTGGTGCACGGCGGCATGGTGGCGGTGGTCGAACGGCCACGGGTGCAGGCCCGGTTCGACAGCAAGCAGGACACCTTCACCTACGACGAGCTCGACGCGCTCCTCTCCCCGCACTACGCGCGGCGTCCGGAGGGGGAGACGTTCGCGGCGGCGGAGGTGCTGGCACTCAAGCGGCGCTGAGGGCGATGAACAGGCGGAGATGAACACACCGAGATGAACACACCGAGATGAACAGGCCGAGATCAACAGGCCGAGACGAACATGCGGAAGGGCCCGCCCCCCGGTCGGGGACGGGCCCTTCCTGCGGACCGTCAGGCGGCCGCGCTCTCCGCCGGCTCCGGCTTGCGGTGCCGACCGCGTGGCGCCGTCTCGCCGTCTTGGACGGAGACCGGGCCTCGGTGCTTGCCGTGACCCTTGGACTCCTGAATGTCCTCTTGCAGCGGCTGGGACGTGCTGGCGTCGCTCATCGGAAGAATTCACCCCGTCAACATGATCTTTCGTACAGCCGGGCGAGTCTAACCGGCACACCTCGGGTCGAATCCAGGCGGGCACGCCAACCGGCACTAGTTCGTTACAACACGTCCCAACGGCGCTTGCTGCAACGGCACCGGACGGGCGACAACCGGTTTCTCGGGCTCCGGTTCCGCCGGCTGCAGGGCCGGGGCGACGGCGGTTCTCGGCGGTGCCGCGAACCCCGCCACCCCGCACGGCACGTCCCGGGTGACGTACGGCAGCCGCAGCACCCCCTGAGCCGTCCACAGCCCGGTCCCCGTCAGCCAGCCCTCCGGCGCCCGCAGATGGTGCACCCGCCGTTCCGCGGGCCGCCACACGCCGACCCAGCTGCCCAGCGGCCCGTCCATCCGCAGCGCCACCGCGCACTGCTCCGGCGTCAGCACCTGCCCCGGCTGGATCGAGAACGGCGTCACGGCGCAGTCGGGCACCCGCAGGCACTCCGGGAAGCGCACCGGCAGCGTGCTGCCCAGGACGCCCCAGGCCAACCGTTCCTGCCCGGGGGACGGTGCGTCCGAGGAGATCAGCAGCAGCCCGCTGTCGGGGTCGGCGAGCAGCAGCCGGTCGTCGCTCTCGGCGGTGATCTGCAGCAGCGGCGACACCTCGCCGCCCCGCTCCAGGTCCACCACCACCGCCTTGGTCCGCCCCCCCGATCTCCCGGTCCACGGCCAGCAGGCGCCCGGTGCGGTCCAGCCAGACACCGCCCGAGCAGCGCCCGGGGACCTCGGCGAGCTGCTCGGGCCCGTGGGCGCCGCCCGCCACCAGCCACACCGCCGTCGTGTACCGGCCCACCGCCAGGGCGTACGCCCGCTCGCCGCCCGGCGCCGGGGACAGCAGCCGCACCCGGGTGCCCTGCTCGGGGCACTCCACCGCGCCGAGCGGCAGCTCACCGGTGCCGGGCCCGGTCGGGTACAGCAGCGAGAAGGCGTGCCGCCGCTCCACCAGCCGGTGGACGAGCACCCGCCCGTCACCCATCGGCTGCACCTCCGTGCCGGGCTCCTCCGGCTGGTTGCCGGGCAGCGGCACCGCGTACGGCTCGGCCCCGTCCAGTGTCCAGCGCTCCGGGAACCAGCAGTCACCGGCGACCGCGAGCCGGGCGGCGTAGACACCGTCCACGGTGATGGCGCAGTCCGTCCGGGACGACGCGTCCCGCGCCCCGGTCGCCGAAGGTTCGATCGCACAGGCAGTCATCGTTCGGTCACCTCCGGTGACGAAGCTAGTTTTCGTACGCGCAGACGGGGGACCGGCAGGCGCTCGCTTCACACGTACGGGGTACGGCGCGCCGGTTCCGCTGAGCGGGCGGCGACCGATGTGCTGTCCGGGACCGCCGGGGCGGAAGGCGGTACACCCGTACCGAACAGCCAGGTAGCCTTTTCTCCGTGCCCCGTCTGTCTGAAGTCATCGCCGCGCTGGAGAACCTGTGGCCCGCCGAGCGGGCCGAGTCCTGGGACGCGGTCGGCACCGTGGTGGGCGACCCCGACCAGGAGGTCACCCGGGTCCTGTTCGCCGTCGACCCGGTCCAGGAGGTCGTCGACGAGGCGGTGAAGCTGGGCGCCGACCTGCTGGTCACCCACCACCCGCTCTATCTGCGCGGTACGACCACGGTCGCGGCCTCCACCTTCAAGGGCCGGGTCGTGCACACCCTGATCAAGAACGACATCGCGCTGCACGTCGCCCACACCAACGCCGACACGGCCGACCCGGGCGTCAGCGACGCACTCGCCGGGGCGCTGGACCTGCGGGTCGTACGGCCCCTCGTACCGGACCCGGCCGACCCGGAGGGCCGCCGGGGCCTCGGCCGGATCTGCGCACTCGACCACCCCGTCACCGTCCGTGAGTTCGCGGCCCGCGCCGCCGAACGGCTGCCCGCCACCGCGCAGGGCATCCGGGTGGCCGGCGACCCCGAGGCGACCGTGCGCACGGTCGCGGTGAGCGGCGGCTCCGGCGACAGCCTCTTCGACCACGTCCGGGCGGCCGGCGTGGACGCCTTCCTCACCGCGGACCTGCGCCACCACCCGGCCTCGGAGTTCACGGCGGCCCTCGCCCCCGCTCCGCTCGCGCTGCTCGACGCGGCACACTGGGCCACCGAATGGCCCTGGTGCGAGCTGGCCGCCGCCCAGCTCGACGAAATCTCCGACCGTCACGACTGGGACCTGCGCGTCCACGTCTCCAAGACGGTCACCGACCCCTGGACCGCCCACGCGGCGTCCGTCACGACCTCTAGCACCATGGGAGCCCCCAACTGAACGCCGCGCCCGCCGACCAGATCCGTCTCCTCGACGTCCAGGCCCTCGACGTCCGCCTCCAGCAGCTCGCGCACAAGCGCCGGACGCTGCCCGAGCACGCCGAGATCGAGTCGCTGACCAAGGACCTGACCCAGCTCCGCGACCTTCTCGTGGCCGCGCAGACCGAGGAGAGCGACACCGCCCGCGAGCAGACCAAGGCCGAGCAGGACGTGGACCAGGTGCGCCAGCGTGCCGCCCGCGACCAGCAGCGCCTGGACTCCGGGGCGGTGACCAGCCCCAAGGACCTGGAGAACCTCCAGCGGGAGATCGTCTCGCTGGGCAAGCGACAGAGCGACCTGGAGGACGTCGTCCTGGAGGTCATGGAGCGCCGTGAGGCCGCGCAGGAGCGGGTCGGCGAGCTGACCGAGCGGGTGGCCTCCGTCCAGGCCAAGGCCGACGACGCGACCGCGCGCCGGGACGCCGCCGCTCAGGAGATCGACGCCGAGGTGGCCTCGGTGACCAAGGAGCGCGGGGTCGTCGCGGCCTCGGTCCCCGCGGACCTGCTCAAGCTGTACGACAAGCTCCGCGAGCAGCAGGGCGGGATCGGTGCGGCCAAGCTGTACCAGCGCACCTGCCAGGGCTGCCGGCAGGAGCTCGCGATCACCGAGCTCAGCGAGATCCGCTCGGCCGCGCCCGACACGGTGGTGCGCTGCGAGAACTGCCGCCGCATCCTGGTGCGCACCGCCGAGTCCGGCCTGTAGGAGCCTGTCCGGTGCGGGAGTTCACAGTCGAGGCCGACGGCGGGTCGCGGGGCAACCCCGGCCCGGCCGGTTACGGGGCCGTGGTCAGTGACGCCTCGACGGGGGAGACCCTGGCCGAGGCGGCGGAGTACCTCGGCACCGCCACCAACAACGTGGCCGAGTACCGGGGCCTCCTGGCGGGCCTGCGCGCCGCCCACGCCCTCGACCCCACCGCCCGGGTCAACGTCCGCATGGACTCCAAGCTCGTCGTCGAGCAGATGTCGGGGCGCTGGAAGATCAAGCACCCCGACATGAAGCCCCTGGCGGCTCAGGCGGCCCGGGTCTTCCCGCCCGGCCGGGTCACCTACGAGTGGATCCCCCGCGAACGCAACAAGCACGCCGACCGCCTGGCCAACGAGGCGATGGACGCGGGCGCCCGGGGCGAGCAGTGGTCCCCGTCCACGTCCCGCGCGGCGCTGGACACCGGCCCCCGGCTCCCGGAAGGGCCGCCCGGGGACGCGGCGGCGGGGGCGGCACGCGCCCGCGCGGCACTGGCGGCGGGCCGGGACGCGGCCCCGCCGGCACCGGACGCGGCACCCGCCGACGCCGACGTGGACGCCGCCCGCACCCTCGCCTCCGGCGACCGCACCCCAGGCCTCGAGGAGCCCCGCCCGGACCCGGTCGGGCCGGTTCGGGCCGAAGGGGCCGGTGTTCCGGCGGCCGGCCCGGGCGGGACCGCCGCGGGCACCGCCCCTGACGCTTCCGGCGCGACTACTGCTCCTGACGCTTCCGGCGGGACCGCTCCTGACGCTTCCGGCGGACCCGCCCCCGCCGCTTCCGGCGGCACAGCCCCGGCAACCGGCGCCACGCCCGCCACCGGCTGGTCGGCGCCCGCTGATCTCGGTGCGCCCGCGACCTTCGTGCTGTTGCGGCACGGGGAGACGCCGTTGACCCCGCAGAAGCGGTTCTCCGGCAGCGGCGGCACCGATCCCTCCCTCTCCGCGGCCGGGCGCGAGCAGGCCGAGCGGGTCGCGACCGCCCTCGCGCGGCGTGGCACGATCCAGGCGATCGTCGCCTCCCCGCTCGCCCGCACCCGCGAGACCGCGGGGATCGTCGCCGCCCGGCTCGGGCTCGAGGTGACGGTCGACGACGGGCTGCGCGAGACCGACTTCGGCGCCTGGGAGGGCCTCACCTTCGGCGAGGTGCGGGAGCGCTACCCGGACGACCTGAACGCCTGGCTCGCCGATCCGGACGCCGAACCGACCGGTGGCGGCGAGAGCTTCGCGGCCACCGCCGCCCGGATCGCCGCCGCCCGCGACAAGCTGGTCGCGGCCCACGCCGGCCGCACGGTCCTGCTGGTCACGCACGTCACCCCGATCAAGACGTTCGTACGCCTCGCCCTCGGTGCCCCGCCGGAGTCCCTGTTCCGCATGGAACTGTCGGCGGCGTCGCTGTCGGCGGTGGCGTACTACGCGGACGGCAACGCGAGCGTACGGCTGTTCAACGACACGTCCCACTTGCGTCCCTGAGCCCGGCGGCGCCCCGCGCCAGCTCTTCGACCCGCGCCCAGTCACGGGCCGCGACGGCGTCCGCCGGGACCATCCAGGTGCCGCCGACGCAGCCGACGTTGGGCAGGGACAGATACTCCCGGGCGTTGTCCGGCCCGATGCCGCCCGTGGGGCAGAACCGCGCCTGCGGCAACGGACCGGCCAGCGACCGCAGATACGCCGTGCCGCCCGCCGCCTGCGCCGGGAAGAACTTCATCTCCCGCACCCCGCGCTCGAGCAGTGCCACCACCTCGGACGCCGTCGACACCCCCGGCAGGAACGGCACCCCGGACGCCCGCATCGCCCCCAGCAGCGTGTCCGTCCAGCCGGGGCTGACCAGGAACCGGGCCCCGGCGGCCACGCACTCCGTCACCTGCCCCGGCGTCAGCACCGTGCCCGCCCCGACCACGGCGTCCGGCACCGCGTCGGAGATCGCCCGGATCGCCTCGAGCGCCGCGGGCGTCCGCAGGGTCACCTCGATCGCGGCCAGCCCACCGGCCACCAGCGCCCGCGCCAGCGGTACGGCGTCGGCGGCGTCGGACACGACCACCACGGGCACGACGGGCGAGATGTCCAGCGGGGAGGCAGCCGGGGAGGAGCGCAGGGCCGAGGTCATGCGCTCATCGTGCCCGCGGTGTGCAGTATGCGCAAAGGGCGTTGCGCATACTGCAACCGAAGCTGCTGACGGCTGCCGCGGTCCCCAGGTCAGTGGACCTCCGTCACCAGCACGTCCAGCGTCCACGGCCGTCCCGCCCCGGCAGGAGCCTCCGCTTCGACCACGTACCCCAGGTCCCGCAGCGCCGTCACCAGTTCGGCGGGGCCCGAGGGCGCCGCCCCGGCCGACAGCAGGCCGCGCACGATCCGGCCCTTCGTCGCCTTGTTGAAGTGGCTGACCACCTTCCGGGTCGGCGCATGCAGCACCCGCACGGTCGCGGTCCGCCCGGCGACCTCCCCCTTCGGCTTCCAGGCGGCGGCGTAGGCGGCGGACCGCAGGTCCAGCACCAGCCCGCGGCCGGCCACCTCGGGCAGCACCTCCGCCATCGGCGTCCGCCAGTACGCGCCGAGCGCACCGAGCCCCGGCAGCTTCACGCCCATCGAGCAACGGTAGGAAGGGATCCGGTCCGTCACCCGGACCGCGCCCCACAGCCCGGAGAACACCAGCAGCGAACGGGCGGCCCGCCGCTTGGCGGCGGCGTCCAGGGAGGCCAGGTCCAGGGCGTCGTACAGCACCCCGGTGTAGATCTCACCCGCCGGCCGCGCCCCGGCGGCCCGCAGACCCGCGTTCTTGGCCACCTCGCCGCGCAGCCCCTCGCTCAGCCCGAGCACCTCGCGCGCCTTGTCCTCGTCACCGGAGCACAGCTCGACCAGCTCCCCGAGCACGGCCGCACGCGCGGCGTTCAGTCCGGGCAGGGACAGGGACTCCAGCTTCAACGGGGCGCCACGCCCGGAGGCGGCCTTGCCTTCGGAGGGCGGCAGCAGGACAAGCACGGGGTACTCCTTTACTCGAGCTCCGGGCCAGCGTAAGGGGTGCCCCGCGCCGCTCCGCCCTACGCCCGCCTCACCCTGCGGCCCGCCCGGGTGAGCGCGCGCACGAGGGCGTCGGCGTCGTCGGCGTGCAGCCGGACCTCGGTCACCTCACGGCGGCGGCAGGTCGGGGACCTGACAGCGGTATGGAAACGCGGCCTCCAGGCGTTGCACCTTCAGACGACAAGGGGGTCACGGTGGGGGAACGCGAGCAGGCGACGTGGACCAGGGCACGACTCGGCCGCTGCGGTCCGGCGCTCGACCTCCTGACGGCCTGCTTCGACACGCACGTCTACGCCCCGCACGCACACGACGAGTACACCATCGGCGTCACCACCGGTGGCTGCGAGGCCATCGACTACCGGGGTGGCCTGATCCGTTCGGGCCCGGGCTCCATCGTCGTCCTCGCCCCCGGCGAGATACACACCGGCGGCCCCGCCGAGGCCTCCGGCGGCTACTCCTACCGGGCCGTGTACGCCGACACCTCCCTCCTCGCCGAAGGCACCCTCGGCGGCCTGCCGCACTTCCGTGAGGCGGTACTGGACGACCCCGAACTGGCCACGGCCCTGCACCTCACGCACAGCGAACTCAGCTCCTGCCCGGACCCGTTGGAGACCGAGTCCCGCCTCCCCTGGCTGCTCGCCGCACTGGCCCGCCGCCACTCCACGGCCCGCGCGGCGAACGACACCGTGCCCGGCGCCGGCCGCATCGCCCAGGTCGTACGCGACCGCCTCGCCGACGAACTCCTCGCCCCGCCGTCCCTGGCCGACCTCGCGGCCGGACTGGGCATGTCCCGGTACCAGCTCCTGCGCGCCTTCCGCACGACGATGGGCGTACCGCCGTACGCCTGGCTGGCCCAGTACCGGGTCGCCCGGGCCCGCCGCCTGCTGGAGACGGGCCTGCGCCCCGCCGAGGTCGCCGCGCTCGTCGGCTTCGCCGACCAGGCCCACCTCACCCGCTGGTTCCGCCGGGTGTTGGGCGTGACCCCGGCGGCGTACCGCAACAGCGTTCAAGACGGCGGGCGTTGACCGGCCGGAGACTGACGGCATGACTGCACGCGGCTGGTTCCTGTTCTCCCTCATGGGAGTGATCTGGGGTATCCCCTACCTGATGATCAAAGTGGCGGTGGACGCGGTGTCCCCGACCATGGTGGTGTTCACACGGTGCGCGCTCGGCGCCGCCCTCCTGCTCCCCTTCGCCCTGCGGCAGAAGGGCCTGATCCGCAACGTACGGGACCACTGGCGGCCCATGCTGGCCTTCGCGTGCCTGGAGATCGTCGGTCCCTGGCTCACCCTCACCGACGCCGAACGGCACCTCTCCAGCTCCACGGCCGGCCTGCTGATCGCGGGCGTCCCCATCGCCGGAGTGATCGCGGCCCGGCTCTTCGGCGACACCGAACGGCTGAGCGCGCGACGGCTCGCCGGCCTCGGCGTCGGCCTCGCCGGGGTCGCCGTGCTCACCGTCCCGCACCTGACCGGCGGCGACGCCCGCTCCCTGGCCGAGGTCCTGGTCACGGTCCTCGGCTACGCGACAGCACCCCTGATAGCCGCACGCCGCATGAAGGACGTCCCCACCCTCCACCTCATCACCCCCTGCCTGGCCCTCACCGCCCTCCTCTACGCCCCCGCCGCCGCGGCCACCTGGCCCTCCACCGTCCCCTCCGGCCAGGTCCTCACCGCCCTCGCCGGCCTCGGCGCCATCTGCACGGCGGTCGCCTTCGTCGCCTTCCTGGAGCTGATCAAGGAGGTCGGCCCGGTCCGGTCCTCGGTGATCACGTACGTCAACCCGGCGGTGGCGGTGGCGGCCGGCTCGGTCTTCCTCGGCGAGCCGCTGACCCCCACCATCGGGGTGGCCTTCGCGCTGATCCTGGCGGGATCGGTCCTTGCCACGGCGGCCGGCACGCGCCCGCGCAAGGCCCCGGTGACCGGGGCGGCACCGCAGCCCAGCAGGGCGGACGGGTGGGTGGAGTCGGCCTGACGCGGTCGCGTTCCTGTGCCACGATCGAGGGAACGGTTCCCGATCTCATGGACAGGTGATCTTGAGATGAACCAGTCTGGCGACCGGCCGAAGGAGGGGCGTGACATGGCTGCCGTGGCCCATGAGCCCACCACGCCGGCCGAGGGCCTGCTGGACATCTTCCTGTCCCTCGACACCCCGGAGGGCTTCCGAGCCGAACTGATCGAGGGGGGGATCGTCGTGACGCCGCCCCCGGACGGGGACCATGAGAAGTACATCAGCCGGGTGGTAAGGCAAGTGATCAAGCGGTCCCGGGTCGACATGGACTTCTCGGGGAACAAGGGGCTGAAACTGACCAGTGGGGGCGCGTGTCCGAAGAACCAACCGGACACCACGGACTTCCTCTGACCCTCAGGAACAGAACCACCCGCCCCGCCCGGTACCATGGTCCACACGGCAGACGAGCCGGGCGGACGGCCGCGTGGAGCCCCCAGGGGCTTCCCGAGGAACGTCCGGGCTCCACAGGGCAGGGTGGTGGCTAACGGCCACCCGGGGTGACCCGCGGGACAGTGCCACAGAAAACAAACCGCCGGGGACCTCGGTCCTCGGTAAGGGTGAAACGGTGGTGTAAGAGACCACCAGTGCCCAGGGTGACCTGGGCAGCTAGGTAAACCCCACCCGGAGCAAGGTCAAGAGGGGCGCTGTAAAAGGCGCTCTGCGCGGACGTTCGAGGGCTGCCCGCCCGAGTCCGCGGGTAGACCGCACGAGACCGGTGGCAACACCGGCCCTAGATGGATGGCCGTCGCCGGAGGGCCCGCGAGGACCCCCCGGAACAGAACCCGGCGTACAGCCCGACTCGTCTGCCGCCACCCGTCGGGAGTGGAGCCGGGCCGGACGCTGCCCCACTCCGACGGCGTCGCGTTCTACGGTCAGGTCACGCCCTGGTGCAGGCGGCCCCGTTCAGGCTGAACCCGCTCGGCGTGGCGAAGGTGCCGCTGTAGGTGCCCTGGAAGCCGAACGTCTGGCTGCCGGCCGGGGGGATGTCGGCGTTGTGCGACAGGCCGCTCGCCGTGACGGATCCCGAGGACGGGGAGACGGAGGCGTTCCAGGCGCTGGTGATGCGCTGGCCCGAGGGCAGGGTGAAGGCGAGGTGCCAGCCGTCGACGGGTGCCGAACCGGTGTTGCCGACGGTGACGTTCGCGGTGAAGCCCCCCTCCCACACGTTCGTGGCGTACGACACCTGGCAGCTCGTGGAACCGCCCGGGCCACCGGGGCCGGGGCCACCACCCGTGTTGACGGTCGACGAGAACGAGTTCACGGCGAGGCCGGTGCCGTTCTGCCACGGCTCGAAACCGGCCTGAACGCTGGTCAGGTACCAGCTGTTCTGGGCCAGCCCGCGGGCCACGGCCTGCCGGACGAAGTCCATCACGTCGAAGCTCCACCCGCTCATCGCCGACGGGGCGACGAAGGACAGCACGTCGTTGGTGCCGTTGTTGCCCGACCACAGCTGCCAGGAGCGTCCGCCCACGGTGGCCGAGCCGACCTGGGAGCCGACGGGCTGGATCGGGCCCACCTTGTTGAGCCAGATCATGATCTCGGTCCGGTTCACGCCGTCGGTGCGCGGTGTCGGGTCCAGCCAGATGTCGTACGCCGCGTCGTACACGGCATCGCCGACGTAGCCGTACGAGATGCTGCTCGGCGCGCTGGAGATACCGGAGAGCTGTGCGGGGAGGTTGGTTCCCGGCGAGCAGTTGGTGTAATGGCAGCCGAAGAAGAGGGACGGGTAGGACTTCGGCGCGCCGTTCGTCGGCACGGAACCATCGGCCCGGCTGACCCGGAAACCGGAGCCGGTGGCGGTGACGCACTGGGTCTGGCTGGTGTTCCAGCGGTTGTTCTGGACGACGTATCGCCCCTGGACGACGGTCGAGCCGAACTGATCGCAGACCGTGGTGTCGGCCTGGGCGGACGGGGTCGCGGCGAAGAGCGCCGCGACGGTGGCGAGCGCGGTGAGGAGCGCGCCCAACGTGCCGCGCACGGTACGCGGGAGGTGCGGTAACGGTCGCATACGGGCCTCTTTCGGCGGTATGTCCGGAGTGGGGGGTGGAGCGCTCCCACCTCCCCATATGGGAGCGCTCCCATACTCAGGTGGGACTGTAGGGCGCGCGCATGTCCCTGACAACCCTGTGGCGGGTGTTGAGTGAACCGGTCACAGCTTCACGGCCTCGGCCCCGGCCGCGGGTGTCCTGCGGCCGTTGCGCGACCCGGATGCCGTCAACCTCGACGATGACGACGACGGAGAGGACTGAGCCAGCCCGTGACCGGTCAGTCCTGTGTACTGCCGCAGTGGAATGGCGTGGTAGGGGTCCTTCGGCGGCTCGTGCACGAGACATGAGCGACGGGGGTACTTCCGGCTTCACCATGGGGGCGGGGACGCCATCAGCGAGGCAGGGTGACGAGCCCCGTCTCATAGGCGGTGATGACGAGCTGGACCCGGTCCCGGGCGCCCAGTTTGGTGAGCAGCCGTGAAACGTGTGACTTGGCGGTGGCCACCGTGATGAAGAGGTCCTCGGCGATCTCGGTGTTCGACCTGCCGCGTCCCACCAAGGTCAGTACTTCCCGTTCCCGCTCGGTGATGCCCTCGACCGGCCCGGGGGAGCGCTCCGGGACAGCTGCGGGCCGCCTGATGAAGTCCGCGATCAGACGGCGCGTCACACCCGGCGCGATCAGCGCGTCACCAGAGGCGACCACGCGGATCGCCGCGAGGATGTCGTCCAGCGCCATGTCTTTCACCACGAAGCCGCTCGCGCCGGCCCGGAGCGCGCCGTAGACATGGTCGTCCTCGTCGAAGGTGGTCAGGACGAGGACGCGTGTGCTTGCCGAACCGGCGGTGATCAGGCGGGTGGCCTCGATCCCGTCCATGCCGGGCATCCGGATGTCCATGACCACGACGTCGGGGCTGACATCCCTGACCAGTTGGACGGCCTCAGCGCCAGTGGCGGCTTCACCGACGACCTCCAGATCGGGGCAATCGGCCATGATCACGCGTAGACCGGACCGAACCAACGGCTGGTCGTCGGCGAGCACCACACGGACGGTCATCGGGCCTCCACCGGAACTTCGACGGACGCGGGCAGCGGCAGCCGGGCCGCCACCCGGAAGCCGCCCCCAGCGCGCGGCCCGGCGCTGAGGTGACCGTCCAGCAGGCCGACTCGTTCCCGCATCCCGATGAGGCCGAAGCCGTGGGCCGAGCCGTCCTCGGTGGCGCCGCGCCCGTTGTCGACGACCTCCACGGACAGCTCCTCGCCTCTGTAGTCGATGATCACCCGGCAACGCTCGGTGCCCGCGTGTCGGACCACGTTGGTCAGCGCCTCCTGCACGATGCGGTAGGCGGCCAGGTCGATGTCGGCCGGCACGGGACGCTGCTCCCCGGTGCAGCGCACGTCGACGCGTACCCCTGCGCCCGCGGTCGCTGCCGCCAACCGTTCGATGTCCGCCAGCCCCGGCGTGGGTGCGAGCGGTGACTGCTCCGAGGCGGTCGTGCCCCGGTCGGCCTGACGGAGCGACACCAGCGTGCGCCGAAGGCCCGACAGGGTCTCTCTGCTGGTGGCCTCGATGGCGCGGAGGGCATCGCGCGCCTCGGCCGGCTGGGTGTGGATGACCCGGCTGCCCATACCGGCCTGGATCGCGATGATGCCGATGCTGTGAGCGACCATGTCGTGCAACTCCATTGCGATCAGCAGCCGTTCGGCAGTCACTGCCTCGGCCACCTCCTGCGCCCGCAGCGCCACCGCGTGCTCTCGGCGCTCGCGGCTCAGCAGACCGGCCATGCAGGATGCGGCCAACGCCGGAAGGGCGACAGCCCCGTTGACGGCCAGACCGTCCCCGTGCGCGAAGCTGCCGATCACCACGAGTTGCACCGTGAAAGACACGGCCACAGCAACAGTCGAAGCGCGCCGTGTGCAAGTGGCGACGATGAAGCCCAGCACGAGGTCCACCGCCAGATACGACAGGAACTGGCCCTGATATGACGCCGCCCGGCTCTCATGGGCGGAACTCGGAGGGCCCACCACCACAGCCGTGGATCCGAAGAGTGTGATTGCCAGAGTCAGCAGCGGCATCCGGCGCACCACACCGACGAGCAGGCTCACGGCCAGCAGCGCCCCGACACCGTGGACCGTGCCCGACGCCCGCGGTGCGGCCCCCACCAGCAGACCCACCACGAGGAGGTAGGAGGCACCCCCCGCCCAGGCCACGGCCTTGGTTCCCGTCATCGGCGGTGCCCCCTCCCGGGAACAAAGCCGAGGTGCGCGACGCGCGTAGGCAACGGAATGGTCGTCATGGGGTTCACGCCGCGACACTAACCCGACCACCAACAGCGCGGCATCAGCCCGGGGACGTACGCCCACGGTTCAATCCGGCCGCACGATTGCCGCCCACGGCCCCATGCCCGGACGGGGCTCCTCCCGGCAGTGTGGGTGCCGTGATCGAAGTCAGCGAACTCACCAAGCGCTACGGCGGAAAGACGGCCGTCGACCATCTGTCCTTCACCGTGTTGCCGGGCCAGGTCACCGGATTCCTCGGCCCCAACGGCGCCGGCAAGTCCACCACCCTGCGGATGATCCTCGGCCTGGAGGCGCCCACCACCGGCGGCGCCACCGTCAGCGGCGTTCCTTTCCGCCGCCACCCGCGCGGACTGCGACACGTCGGCGCCCTCCTCGACGCCGGACAGATCCACGGCGGACGCAGTGCCGCCGCCCACCTGTCCGCTCTGGCCCGCAGCAACGGCATCCCACGGCGCAGGGTGGAAGAGGTGCTTCAGGAAGTGGGGCTGGCCGAGGTGGCGAACCACCGCATCGGCGGATTCTCCCTCGGCATGAAGCAGCGCCTCGGCATCGCCACCGCCTTGCTCGGTGACCCGCCCGTGCTCATGTTCGACGAGCCGGTCAACGGCATGGACCCGGAGGGCGTGCTCTGGGTACGCCGGCTCTTCCGGCGCCTGGCCGCCGAGGGACGCACGGTCTTCCTCTCCAGCCACCTGATGTCGGAGATGGAGAACACCGCCGACCAACTGGTCGTCATCGGCCGGGGCCGCCTCATAGCCGCCGAGTCGGTACGGGACTTCGCGGCCCGCAGCACCCGTAGCAGCGTTGTGGTGGGGACACCGCAGGCCACCGAGCTGGCAGCGGTGCTCACCAAGGCGGGCGCCTCGGTCGAGCCGGAAGGCTCGGCGGGTACCGAGAAGCTCTCCGTGACCGGGCTCTCGGCGGCTCGGATCGGCGCGCTCGCCTTCGAGAACCGCATCCGGCTGGACCAGCTGACCACCCGTACCGCCTCACTGGAGGCCGCCTTCATGGAACTCACCGCCGACAGCACCGAATACCTGGCAGGACAGCCCTGATGACCACCATCGCCTCCGTCCCCCGGACCACCCCCGCCGCCGCGCCGCCCGCCCGCTTCCGCGACCTGCTCGCCTCCGAGTGGATCAAGACGCGGTCCCTGCGCTCCACCCCGTGGACGATCGGCCTCACCCTCCTGTTCGTCCTCGGGTCCGCCGTCGTGGCCACGCTGGCGGACAAGGCCGCGGGCTCCGGCCCCGCTGAGTTCCTGCCCTTCGACGCATACCCGGCGGCCGGCTACTGGACGCTGACGCTCGTCGCCAGCAGCATGGGCGCCCTCACCGTCGTGAGCGAGTACAGCAGCGGGCTGATCCGCACCACCACCGTGGCCGTCCCGGCCCGCGGCTCGGTCGTGCTGGCCAAGGCGACCGTCACCGCCGCACTGTGGACCGTGGTCGGCACGGCCGCCTCCACCGGTTCCTTCCTGATCTCCCAGGCCATCCTGGACAGGCATCACGCCGGCGTTCCGATGACCCACCCCGGGGTGTTCCGGGCACTGGTGGCCTCCGCACTGCTGGCTCCGGTCTCCGCCCTGGTCGGTCTGGGCCTCGGCGTTCTGCTTCGGCATGCCGCCGGGACCATGGTCACCAGCGTCTTCACCCTGCTGATGCTGCCCCCCATGTTCTCGGAGACCAACCGCTGGTCGGCGGACATCAAACACACACTGGTGTCGGCCGCCTGGAATCGCCTGGTCGAACCCTGGGAGCCGGACCCCGGATCCCTGGCCTACACCGCCACGGTCCCCGGCTCCTGGCTCGTGTACACACTCTGGCCGCTGATCACGGTTGCACTCGCCGTTCTCGTCGTGAGGCGCCGCGACGTGTGAGTGTGCCCCCAGGGGCGAGGTTCCGGCAGCTCGTCGCAGCGTCGACATGTACTCCTGCGGCGTCTACACCATCCCGTGGACCGGTCCGGGCTCGTGGGACAACAGCCAGACCAGCGGCACCCGTGCGCGCATGTACAGACCCAACGGCACTCTCCTCTACACCACGCCTGCGGCACACAGCTATGACGTCGTGGGCGACTGGACGTACGTCCGCACTGTCCGCAACTGCTGACTCCACGCCATCCACCTGCGGGGGGAACGCGGCCGGCCGCCCAGTGTGGCCGGCCGCGCGATGGCGGGTGGCACGCTCCGGCGAGGCGGGGCATCGTAGGGGAAGCGGCGATCGGGCGGACGCCTTCCGCCGCCGGACGTGCCCTGAGTGGGCGGGACTGGTGGACAACAGGAGGCGATTGGCGCCCACCGTGCCGCGGACCGCCCGACGGACCGACCCCGAGCGACCAGGACGAGGGCCCGACACATGCTGCTGGCCGAGCACGCGCTCGTCGAACTCAGGTTGCGCGGACAGCAGGCACAGGCCGCCGTGACAGTCTTCGCCGACGAGGCCCGCCGCCGCTCCGCAGCCGGCCTCGGGGCCGTCGACAGCCGGACGCTCCTCACCGTCCTCCATGACCTGCCCGTTGATCTGCCGGTACCGCAGTCCTCGCTCGATGCTCACGCTCTGCGGACGCTGCACACTGCGCCGCCCGGCGTCGTGGACCTGAGAGAGGATGAACAGGGTGTCGTTGCTTGGAGAACCCGGCGTACAGCCCGACTCGTCTTCCGCCACCTGCGGCTTTGCCTTAGGGCATCTGACCTGCGTCGGAGGTCCTTTCCGATGCTGCACGGCCTTGCCGAGTCCGGCAGCGGGAAGTCCCCCGGGAGTCCGCCCGCGCGGATCTCGTGGGTCGGGCAGCCCGGCCAGCCGCATCAGCAGGTACGGCTCCGGGATGCTCGCGGAGTCGGCCGAAGCTCGCAGGCACGGCTCATCCGCCCGCGACGTCCTCGGCCTCCCAGCGCAGCAGGTCGCCCGGCTGGCACTCGAGCACGTCGCAGAGTGCGGCGAGCGTCACGAAGCGGACCGCCTTGGCTCGGCCGTTCTTGAGTACCGCCAGGTTGGCGGGCGTGATCCCGATGCGTTCCGCGAGCTCGCCGACGGACATCTTGCGTCTGGCCAGCATCACGTCGATGTCGACGACGATCGGCATCAGATCACCTCGTCCAACTCGGCCTTCATCTGGGCCGCTTCGACGTCGCGTGCGACGGCCTGGGCGAGCAGCATTCGCAGCACGAGCACGATGAGTGCGACCCCCAGGATGGCCAGGCCGATCCCTCCCATGATGACGGTGACGCCCGGGTCGGCCCGCTGCCCCGGCGCATTGACGGCCGTGACCGCGAACCACAGGAGGGCAGCCGCCGTGATCGCGCCGATCACCCCGTCCACGTACCGGAAGGCGGCGTGGGAGAACACGGTTCCCCGTCGCACCATCGCCACCAGCCGCCATACGCAGACCAGGGCGACCTGGGCCGACACCATGCCCAGGATCGTGATCACGCGGAATGCGGTCAGTGGAAGCGACCCGTCCTCCGGGTCCCTCCCGCCGGCCAACGTCCACACCATCGCTGCCTGTACGAACACGGTGCCGACGAGCACCACCACGAGCACGGCGCGCAACGCACGCACTGTCATCTTTCCCATGACCCGACCTTCTAACGAATTACGATGGGAATCTATCGAGTTTCGATAGGTTAGGCAAGAGTCGAGGGAACTCGCCGGATACCTCTGCCCATACGGTCTTCACGAACTCACTGCGCGGTTCGCAGCCCCAGCGAGTGGCGAAGGCGTCGACCAGGAGCAGGCCCCGACCGCTTGTTGCCATGTCGGGCGGTGGCGATGTGGCAGGGGCTGTGGTGTCGGGCAGTGTGGGCAGCCGGTCCGGACGGGTGTCGCTCACCTCGATGCGGGCGTGGGTGGGGGTGAGGTGGAGGCGTACCTCGAAGTCCCGGCCGGGTGTACGGCCGTGCGTGACGGCGTTCGCGGCGAGCTCGGCGGTGATGGCGAGGAGGGCGCGCGTGACCGGGCTTGTGCGCGGGAGGCCCCAGTCCTCGAGCTGCTGCTCCACGAGGAGACGGGCGAGGCGGGCGCCCCGGCGTGTGGAGCTGAGCTGGATTCTGAAGTGGGGGGCGGGGGAGGGAGTGGCTGTGGGGGATGGCAGCACTTTGTCGAACTCCGCGTGGGTGCTTGGGTGGCAACAGCAGGACACCGCTGTGTAGCGATCTGCTCACAGAGTGAGACGAAGCGGGTTACCCTCGCCAGGGGGCAGCAGGTGACAAGTCCTCCGTCACATGGGAGACGACGTTGAGTAACATCTACGGGGACTGGTTGAAGGCTCAGCGCGAGGCGGCCGGGCTGACGCAGCAGGAGTTGGCGAACCAGGCGATCATGACCCGTTCGCACATCGCGCACATCGAGGCCGGCCGCCGTATCCCGTCCAAGGAGGACGCGCGACGGCTGGACAGGGCGCTGAACACCGGGGATGTGCTGAGCAGTTTCCTGCCGGATGAGAGTGCGGCCGTTGCGGAGTACTTCGAGGCGGCTCGGCAGCTCGAACAGCAGGCGGTGATGATCAGGGAGTTCGCCTTGTCGTTCGTCCCTGGCATTCTCCAGACGAAGAGGTATGCACGCGAGGTTCTGGCCACGTCTTTCCCTCCAGTGAGTGAAGAGGAATGTGACAGGCTCGTTGTCACACGGCTTGAGCGCGCGCGGGTTCTGGACCATCCGGTGCGCCCGGTCGTCTGGGCCATCCTCGATGAGGCGGTGCTGCGGCGCGTAGTCGGCGGCCCCGACGTCATGGCCGAACAGATCCTCCATATCGTCCGGCTTGCGGAAAAGGGGCGCGTACGCGTCTATGTGCTGCCCTTTGGACTCGGGGTTCACCCGCTCATGCAGAGCATGCTCACCTTGATGCGGTTCGAGGATCAGCCGCCGGTGGCGTATTCCGAAGGCATCCAAGTGGGGAAGGTGCACGACTCCCCAGGCGTGGTCGATCGACTCGAAGGCGCATACGATCTCGCGCTAGGTGATGCAATGCCGCTTAGGGAGTCCCTGGCTCTGATGCGGGCGACAGCAAAGGACTACGGAGACCGTGACTGAACACACCATCCCGGATGCTTCTTCGCTGGACGGCTGGCGCAAATCCACCTACAGCGGTAACGAAGGCGGCAGTTGCGTCGAAGTGCTCGACGGATACCCGGCCGGTGTCCCTGTCCGGGACTCCAAAGCTCCGCATGGCCCGGCGCTGGTCTTCTCGGCGTCCGGTTGGTCGGCGTTCATGGCGGCGGTGAAGACCAGCGACCTTCTGTTCTGAGGCTCAGGTCGGCGGTACGAGGCGTGGCGGAGCTGATCGCTCCGCCACCCTCGCCAGGTGCCCCGCGAAGACCTCCCGCGCCTCCGGCGTCAGCGTGCGCAGCGCCACGAGCGCCGTGATGACGACGTCGCACAGTTCCGCCTCGACGTCCTCCCACGTGTGGGTGACTCCCTTGCGCGGGTTCTGGCCCGTCGCGCCGATCACCGCCTGGGAGACCTCGCCGACCTCCTCCGACAGCTTCAGGACGCGCAGGAGGATGCCCTCGGTGCCGTCGTGGGTCCGGTTGGTGTCCAGCCAGGACGTCAGGGCGTCGATGGTGGGCCAGAGGGCCGCGTACTCGTCGTCGGTCATGCGGGCAGCCTGCCCCATGCCGGACCGGGCCTACTCTTCGAACAGCGGTTCCTGTTCGGCCTCGGCCTCCTTGGACTTCTGCAGGCGCTTGTTCCGTGCCCCGATGACCACCGCCGTCGCCGCCGCCGTGACGCCGAGGGCCGTCGGGACCATCCAGCCCCGGTTGACGCGGTGGCCGAGGGCGTGGTCGAGGGAGAGGCGGCCGGGGCCGGTGATGGCGAGGCCGGTGGCGGCCAGGGCCAGGCTGGCCGCGTACTCGTAGCCGCCCTCCTGGGCGAAGAAGCCGTTCGGCTTGTGCACCGCCGCAGCGCCCGTCATCGCGCCGGCAGCCGCCGCGCCGGCCGCAGGGGTCGCCAGGCCCAGCGCCAGCAGTGCGCCGCCGCCCGTCTCGGCCAGGCCCGCCGCCGTCGCGCTCGCCTTGCCGGGGGAGTAGCCGACGGACTCCATGAACTTGCCGGTCCCTTCCAGGCCGTGTCCGCCGAACCAGCCGAACAGTTTCTGCGCGCCGTGCGCCGCCAGCACTCCGCCGGTTCCCAGCCGGAGCAGCAGCAGGCCCAGATCGCGTCGGTCGTAAGAGGTCACGGTTGCTCCCCAGGCGAGAAGTCGACAGGAACGGTCATTGCACGCGTTTCCAGCGTCGCACCGTCCACACCTGAAACAACCGCGGCAAGGGCTTGCCTTAGTGCGCGCTTCAACTTCTAGCGTCCTTGCCATGGAGAGCAACAGGACACTGGGACGCAGCGGTATACAGGTCAGCGCGCTCGGCTTCGGCTGCTGGGCCATCGGCGGGGAGTGGCAGGCCGCCGACGGGCAGCCGCTGGGGTGGGGGAAGGTGGACGACGAGGAGTCCGTACGGGCCGTGCACCGTGCCCTCGACCTCGGCGTCACCTTCTTCGACACCGCCGACACCTACGGCGCGGGGCACAGCGAGCGCGTACTGGGCCGCGCCCTCGGCAGGCGGCGGGCCGAGGTCGTCGTCGCCACCAAGTGGGGCAACGTCTTCGACGAGGAGACCCGGACCCTCACGGGCAGCGACGACTCCCCGGAGTACGCCCGCCGCGCGCTCACCGCCTCGCTGCGCCGCCTCGGCACCGACCACGTGGACCTCTACCAGCTCCACCTGTCGGACGCCGACCTCGGCCGGGCGGCCGAACTGCGGGACCTCTGCGAGGAGTTCGTCAAGGAGGGGCTCGTGCGCGCCTATGCGTGGAGCACCGACGACCCCGTACGCGCCGCCGTCTTCGCCGAAGGCGAGCACTGCACGGCCGTACAGCACGCGCTCAACGTCCTGCAGGACGCCCCGGAGATGGTCCGGCTGTGCGAGGAGTCGGGGCTCGCGAGCATCAACCGGAGCCCGCTCGCCATGGGCCTGCTCACCGGCAAGCACGCGCAGGGGGCCGCCCTGGAGTCCGGGGACATCCGCAGCCGGCCGCCCGCCTGGCTTCAGGGGTTCAGCGAGGGGTCCGGGGCCGATCCGCAGTGGGTAGCCCGGGTCGACGCCCTGAAGGACGTTCTCACCAGCGACGGTCGCACCCTTGCCCAGGGCGCCCTCGCCTGGCTGTGGGCGCGCAGCCCTCGTACGGTCCCCATTCCCGGCTTCCGCTCGGTCGCGCAGGCCGAACAGAACGCCGGTGCCCTCGCGAAGGGGCCGCTCACCGCCGCGCAACTGGCCGACGTCGACCGGATACTCGGGAGGTGAGCGGCGCCTCCCCGAGCGGACCCCGCCTCAGAAGCGCACGCTCTGCTCGGTCAGCGTGATCCGACCGGCCTTGATGGTGGCCACGCGTGGCGCCCGGCGGGCGATGGACGAGTCGTGGGTGACCAGGACGAACGTCAGCCCGTGCTCGCGCCACAGGCCCTCCAGCAGGGCCATGATGTCGTCGCGGGTGCCCTCGTCGAGGTTGCCGGTGGGCTCGTCGGCGAGCAGGACCTTCGGCCTCTTCACCAGCGCGCGGGCGATCGCGACGCGCTGCTGCTGGCCGCCGGACATCTCCGAGGGGACATGGGAGAGGCGCTCGCCGAGGCCTACGGAGCGCAGCGCCTCGGCCGCGCGCTCGCGGCGCTCGGCGGGCCTGACGCCGAGGGGGACCAGGGCGGTCTCGACGTTCTCCTGCGCGGTGAGCGTCGGGATGAGGTTGAACGCCTGGAAGATGATGCCGATCTTCTCGGCGCGCAGCCGGGTCAGCTTGGCCTCGCTGATGCGCGCGAGGTCCACGCCGTCCAGTTCGACACTGCCCTCGGTCGGGCGGTCCAGGCCGCCGATCATCTGCAGCAGCGTGGACTTGCCGCCGCCGGTGGGACCCTGGATGACGAGCTGGTCGCCGTCGGCGATCGTGAGGTCGACGCCGCGCAGCGCCTCCACCGTCTCCTTGCCGCGCGTGTAGCGCTTGGTGACGCCGGTGAGTCTGTACATGGGAACTCCGTAACGGGAAGACGGGAAGCGACGGGGAGCTGGAGAGGCTTACGAGACGCTGCGCAGGGCGTCCGCCGGGCGCATCCGGGAGGCCCGCCAGCCGCCCATGGCGCCGGCGACGAGGCCGCCGGTGACCGCCAGGCCCACCGCGAGCGCGATGGTGGTCACGGACACCGGGGCGGACAGCGCGATCTCCAGGGTGTTCGAGGAGGCCTGCCGGCCGGGGCCGCCGCCAGGTCCACCGCCGCCGGGGCCGCCCATGCCGCCGCCACCGCTGTTGCCGAGCTGCGCCGTCAGCATCGGGCTGATCGCGGTGACCGTGCAGGCGGCCGCGAGGCCGAGGGCGATGCCGAGGCCGCCGCCGATCAGGCCGTTGACCATGGACTCGCCGACCACCTGGCGGGTGACCCTGCGGCTCGGCCAGCCGAGCGCCTTCAGCGTGCCGAACTCACGCACGCGCCGGGACACGGCGGAGGAGGTGAGCAGCGCGGCCACCAGGAAGGCGGCGGCCAGCACCGCGATCGACAGCCACTTGCCGACGCCGGCGGCGAGGCTGGAGGCGGTGGAGAGCGAGCCGGAGACCGTGGAGGCCAGGTCGGACGAGGTGGTGACCGTCGTGCCGGAGATGTTGGCCTGGATCTCCTTCTTCACGGCGGAGATCTGCTGGGAGTCGGTCGCCTTGACGTAGATCGTGGTGACCTTGTTCTTGGCGTCGCCCAGCGTCTGCGCCTGCTTCAGCGGCAGGTACACGTCGATGGTGGACTCGCTGCTGTCCGGGGTGGCGATGCCGATGACCTTGTACTGGGTGCCGGAGATCTTGAAGGTCGACCCGACCTTGTACTTCTTCTCCTTGGCGTAGGACTTGCCGACCACCGCGACCTTGGCGTTCGTCTGCGCCGAGGCGAAGCTCCTGCCGGAGGTGATCTTCATCGCGGCGAGCGGGCCGAGGTCCTGGTGCGTGACGTCGACGCCGACCACGGAGTAACTGTTCACGTTGAAGTCGGCCCCGCCGCCCTGTATCTGCGGCTGACCGCTGCCGCCGCCGTTGGTGCCGCCGCCGGGACCGCCCTGCTGCTGGGACCCCGAGGAGCCGGAGGACGTCCGGGCCTTGCCCTGGGTGAAGGAGCCGTCGACCTTGGTGACGTTCAGGGACAAGGCGCCGACCGCGCTGTCCACACCCTTCTGCGAGGTGACCTTCTCCACCAGCGAGGACTTCAGGGCCTGGCCGCCCTGTGTCATCACCCGGTCGGAGCTCTGCGAGGTCTTGCCGCTGGACTTGGCGTCGAACTTGAAGTTCGGGCCCTGCCCCGAGCTGCCTGCCTTGGGTGCCGACCGGGCCTTGGTGACGGTCATGTCCGTTCCGAGGCCGTACAGCGATTTCAGGACTTTGTCCTGCGCCTGCTGCATGCCGGCCGACACCGAGTTGACGGTGATGACCAGCGCGATACCGAGCGCCAGACCCATCGCGATGACCAGAGCGGCCTTCTTGCGCCGACTCAGCTCGCGCTTGAGATAGATGCCAAACATCCCGTTCCTCTAGGTTCTTGGCGCCCGCTGTGGGCGCGGCGCCAAGCTATGGAGGAACCTTTGAGGGGACCTGGGTAAAACATGTGTCAGGGCTGAGAAAGCGGGTACAGGATCAGATTTTCCTATGGCTGCCGCGGTGTACGGTCCCGGGGTGCATGATTGTTCTCGGCTCAGTCGGCGTGCCCTCCTCGGTCTGACGGCCGCCGCCCTTCCCCTGTCGGCAGCCGGCCCCGCCTCCGCGGCGACGGCCATCGGCGGTGTGCGGCTGGCTCGCCCAGGGATCCAGGTGAGCGGCGCCACCGGGCTGCCCAGGAAACTGACCGCCCGCTCCTGGCTCGTCGCCGACCACGACACCGGCGAGGTGCTCGCCTCGTTCAACGCCCACCAGCGTCTCGCGCCCGCGTCCACGCTGAAGATGCTGTTCGCGGACACGGTGCTGAAGAAACTGGACCGCGGCATGGAGTACAAGGTCACCGACGCCGACCTGGCCGACGTCCCCGCCGGTTCCAGCCTGGTCGGCGTCAAGCCCGGCATCACCTACAGCGTCCACCAGCTCTGGCAGGGCGTGTTCCTGCGCTCCGGCAACGACGCGGTGCACGTCCTCGCCCACCTCAACGGCGGGCTGGCGAAAACGGTCGCCGAGATGCAGGCCAAGGCGGAGGACCTGCAGGCCCTGGACACCCATGTGGTCAGCCCCGACGGCTTCGACCACAAGGGCCAGCTCTCCTCGGCGTACGACCTCACCCTGTTCGCCCGACACGGGCTGAAGGACGGGGACTTCCGGGGCTACTGCGGCACGCGGACCGCCGACTTCCCGGCGGGCGGCAAGAAGACCTTCCAGATCCAGAACACCGACCGGCTGCTGACGGGGGCCTGGGGGCTGGACACCTACGACGGTCTCATCGGGGTGAAGAACGGCTACACCAGCCATGCCGGCAACACGTTCACCGGCGCGGCCGTGCGCGGCGGGCGCACCCTGCTCGTCACGGTGATGCACCCCAAGAGCGGGGGCAACGCCGTGTACGAGGAGACCGCCGCGCTGCTCGACTGGGGCTTCGGCGGCGGGCGTTCGGCGCAGCCGGTCGGCGCGCTGGTCGAGCCGCTCAGTGAGGGCGGCGCGAAGGCGGGCGCGGGCGCGAGCCCGGCTCCGAAGCGCAAGGGGGCCCAGGCAGCCGCCGGGGCGTCAGGGACGGCCTCGGGCGGCTCGTCGGCCTGGCGGCTGCTGGAAGGGGCCGGCGGCGCGGTCGCGTTGCTGGGCGCCGGCGCGTGGGCCCTGCGGCGGCGCAGGGCAGCCGCGGTCGCGGAGGGGGTGCCAGATGCGAGGGCCAAGCCCGGCGGGGAGGCCGGTCCGGACGCGAAGGCCGCACCCGGCGCGAAGGCCAAGCGTGATGCCGAGGCCGCGCCCGGCGCGAAGGCCGGCCCGGACGCGTAAGCCGAGCTCGGCGCCAAAGCCGAGCCCGGCATCAAGACCAAGCCCGGTGCGAAGGCTGCGCCGGACGCGAAGGCTGCGCCGGACGCGAAGGCTGCGCCGGACGCGAAGGCTGCGCCGGACGCGAAGGCTGCGCCGGACGCGAAGGCCGCGTCCGGCGCGAAGGCCAAGCGTGATGCCGAGGCCGCGTCCGGCGCGAAGGCCGGCCCGGACGCGTAAGCCGAGCTCGGCGCCAAAGCCGAGCCCGGCATCAAGGCCAAGCCCGACGCGAGGAGCAGGCCGGACACGGAGCAGCCTGGCTGAGCCCGGAGCGGGACATCCCCGTCTCGTCCGCCGGCCCGCACACACGGGCGGCGGGCAAGGGCCGTAGTGCGGCCCCACCCCGACAGCCCGGCAACACCGCGACCACACGCAACAGCCGCTCCGCAGCAGGCGGAACACGGCGGCCGACCCCCGGGTCTGCTCAAGCGGCAGCCGATCCACCCACCGGTGCGTACCCGCGCTCCGCGCGAGGTCCACCCCCAGCCCGGTGCGGTGGAACGGCTGCCGCCACCCCCCTCGGTGTGGCCGGCGGACACCAGAGCTCCCACCGTTCCAACTGTGAAGCTCTGGTGAAGGAAATTTGAGCATAGGGTCGCTATCGCCCGCAATAGCGCGGATGTTGCAATTCCGTTTGTGCGGGGCGAGGGGCGAGGGGTGACGGGGCGTCGGTGCTCAGCCCTGCTCCCCGAACGGCACCGCGGGAGCGTACGCAGCCTCCTCGCCGGGATAACGCACCCCGATCCGCTCCCGTATCGCGTCCAGCGTCCGCATCACCGCGAGCGTGCCGTCCAGCGGCACCAGCGGGGACTCCGTCTCGCCGGCCCGCAGCGCCCGCATGACCTCCTTGGCCTCGTGCCGCAAACTGTTGCGCGGTCCGTCGGCCGGGTCGGCGGCGAACTCCTCGGCAGCGCGGCCGTCGCGGTGCAGTACGAACCGGTCGGGGTGGAAGAAGCCGTCCGGGATGTCGATCCGGCCCTGGGAACCCGTCACCGACGCCGAGACGGACGTACCGCCTACGATCGAGCAGTGCACCGAGGCGAGCGCGCCGTCGCCGAAGGACAGCAGGGCGCCCGTCTGCAGGTCGACGCCCTCGGCGGACAGCGTGGCCCGCGCGGTCACGTCGGACGGCTCGCCGAGCAGCAGGTGCGCGAAGGAGACCGGATACACGCCGAGATCGAGCAGCGCGCCGCCGCCGAGCGCCGGGTCCCGCAGCCGGTGCGCGGGCGGAAAGGGCCCGGCGAGTCCGAAGTCGGCCTGCACGGTGCGTACTTCACCGATCGCCCCGTCGTCGACCAGCGCCTTCAGCCGCCGGACCAGCGGGTTGCAGTACATCCACATCGCCTCCATCAGGAAGCGACCGCGTTCCCGCGCCAGCCCGACCAGTTCCTCGGCCTCGCGCAGGTTCAGCGTGAACGGCTTCTCGCACAGCACGTTCCGCCCCGCCTCCAGGCACAGGCCGGCCGCCACCCGGTGCGCCGAGTGCGGGGTGGCGACGTACACGACATCGATGTCCCCGTCCTTCGCCAGCGACTCCCAGTCGCCGTACGCCCGCGGGATCCCGAACCGCTCCGCGAACGCCCGCGCCGACTCCTCGCTGCGGGAGGCGACCGCCACCAGCTCCGCGTCGGGCAGGTCCACCAGGTCCGCCGTGAACGCGGCGGCGATCCCGCCCGTGGCCAGGATTCCCCACCGCACGCTCTGCTCCGCCATCCCCACCCCTCGCTCATGTGATCCCCGGCACTGTGTACGACCGGTGTTCTCCGAGCTGAGAGCATAGGTGGCGGTCGGGTCGGAGAGGGAGGGGCACATGGGCGAGCACGCGACAGCGTCGACACCGGGGCTGGGGGAGGGGTCCGAGCCGCAGCAGCCGGCCGCCCCGGCCACGCACCGCGCCGGCCTCCTGCTCGTCCTCATCCTCGGCGGCCTCACCGCGACGCCCCCGCTGGCGATGGACATGTACCTCCCGTCCCTCCCGGCGGTCACCCGCTCCCTGCACGCACCCGCCGCGACCATCCAGCTCACGCTCACCGCCTGCCTGGCCGGGATGGCGCTCGGCCAACTCGTGGTCGGCCCGATGAGCGACCGGTGGGGCCGCAGGCGCCCCCTGCTCATCGGCCTCGCCGTCTACGTCGTGGCGACCGCCCTGTGCGCCGTCGCGCCCACCGTGGAGACCCTGGTCGCCTTCCGGCTGGCGCAGGGTCTCGCGGGCGCGGCCGGGATCGTCATCGCCCGGGCGGTCGTCCGGGACATGTACGACGGCGTGGCCATGGCCCGCTTCTTCTCGACCCTGATGCTGGTCTCCGGGGCGGCGCCCATCGTCGCGCCGCTGATCGGCGGACAGATCCTGCGGGTGACGGACTGGCGGGGCGTCTTCGTGGTCCTGACGCTGGTCGGGACCCTGCTGGGCGGCGTCGTCTGGTTCCGGCTGCCCGAGACCCTGCCGCCCGCCGAACGCCACAGCGGAGGCGTCGGCGCGGCGCTGCGCGGGATGCGCGCGCTGCTCGCCGACCTGCCCTTCACCGGCTACATGCTCGCGGGCGGCTTCGCCTTCGCCGCGCTCTTCGCCTACATATCCGCCTCGCCGTTCGTGATCCAGGAGATCTACGGCGCCTCCCCGCAGACCTTCAGCCTGCTGTTCGGCCTCAACTCCGTCGGCCTGGTCGTCGCCGGTCAGGTCAACGGCAAGATCCTGGTCGGCCGGGTCCGACTGGACCTGGTGCTCGCCGTCGGCCTGACCGTCACCACCCTGACCGCCACCGCGCTGCTGCTGATGTCCGCCGGCGCCTTCGGACACGTCGGCCTCGCCCCCGTCGCCGCCGCCCTGTTCGTGCTGATGTCCGCGATGGGCTTCACCCTGCCCAACGCCCAGTCCCTCGCCCTGCTGCGCACCCGGCACGCCGCCGGCTCCGCCTCCGCGCTGCTCGGCACGTCCTCCTTCCTCGTCGGAGCGGTCGCCTCGCCGCTCGTCGGCGTCGCCGGGGAGCACACCGCCGTACCGATGGCCGTCGTCCAGTTGGCGGGGGCACTGGTTGCGCTGGCGTGCTTCGTGGGAATGTGCCGACCCTGGAACAGGCGTACGAGGACGGAGGGAGCGGAGAGCTGAGCGCACCGAGACTGCGCGTCGACACCCCGGAACGGGCCGGGCTCGACCCCACGGAACTCGGCCATCTGGTCCGGGAGGTCCGCGACCTCACCACGGGCGAGCGCCCCTGGGCGGCGGGCGTCGTCGTGGTGGCCGGGCGCGGGCCGGTGATCGCCGTGCGGGAAGCGGCGGGCTGGGCGGTGCGGTACACCGCCTACGACCCGCAGAGCGACACGGGGGTGGAACCGCCGCGCGCCGCCCGGGTGCCGATGACCGTCGGCACCCCCTTCGACCTGGCCTCCCTCACCAAGCTGTTCACCTCGGTCGCCGCCGTCCAGCAGATCGAACGGGGCACCCTCGGCATCGACGCCCTGGTGGGCGCCTACCTCCCGGAGTTCCGGGCCGCCGCCGAGCACCGCATCACCGTACGGCAGCTGCTCACCCACACCTCCGGGCTGCGCCCCGAGCTGCCGCTGTACGAGTGCGCGGACGACACCGCGCGGCTGGCGCTGCTGCGGGCCGAGGCGCCGGTCGAGCCACCGGGGACCCACCTGTACTCCGACCTGAACATGCTGCTGCTGCAGTTCGTGCTGGAGCGCATCACCGGCCGCCCCCTCGACGTCCTGGTGCACGAGGGGATCACCCGGCCGCTCGGGATGACCGCGACCGCCTTCGGGCCGTGCCCGGACGCCGCGGCCACCGAGGACCAGCGGCGGCCGTGGGCCAAGGCGGACCGGGGGATGGTGCGGGGCGTCGTCCACGACGAGAACGCCTGGGCGCTGGGCGGGGTGGCCGGTCACGCGGGCCTGTTCGGCACGGCCACGGACCTGGCGGTCTTCTGCCGCACCCTCCTCGCGGGCGGCGCGTACGGCCCCGCGCGGATCCTCGGCCCCGACTTCGTGGAACTCCTGCTGACCCCGCCCGGCCTCGGCTTCGCCGTGGACCAGCCGTGGTTCATGGGCGGGCTGGCGGGCAGGGGAGCGGCCGGCCATACGGGCTTCACGGGGACGTCGCTGGTACTGGACCCGGCGACGGACACCTTCCTCGTGCTGCTGGCGAACACGGTGCACCCCCGACGACGGCCACCGGACAGCGCGCCCAGGGCGGCGGCGGCGACCCGTCTGGCGAGAGCGGTCCGGGACGCCTGAGAGAATCGGCGGGTGAACGCCCCCGCCTCCGCAGCCGACACCCTCCGCGCCACCCTCACCGGCCTGCTCGACGGACTCCCGCCCAAGCAGGCCGCCTCAGCCGTGGAACGGCTGATCGCCACCTACCGGGGAGACACCCCGACCGACGCGCCGATCCTCCGGGACCGCGCCGACGTCGCCGCGTACGCCGCCTACCGGATGCCGGCCACCTTCGAGGCGGTGCGCGCGGCGCTGGCGGCGTTCGCGGACGCCGTACCGGGGTGGACGCCGGGCAGCCACATCGACGTCGGCGGCGGGACCGGCGCGGCCACCTGGGCGGTCACCGCCACCTGGGCGGGGACCCGGCCGGTGACCGTACTGGACTGGGCCGCGCCCGCCCTCGCCCTCGGCGAGGAGCTCGCCGCCGCCCACCCGGAACTCGGGGACGCCCGCTGGCAGCGCGCCCGCATCGGCGCCGCCCTCACCCTCGACCCGGCCGACCTGGTCACCGTCTCCTACGTCCTCAACGAACTCACCGAGCCCGACCGCACCGCCCTCGTCGACGCCGCCGCGCGGTCCGCCCAGGCCGTCGTGATCGTCGAGGCGGGCACCCCGGCCGGCCACGCCCGGGTCATCGAGGCCCGCGACCGCCTCGTCGAGGCCGGCTTCCGCGTCGCCGCGCCCTGCCCGCACAGCGCCGCCTGCCCCCTCGCCCCCGGCACGGACTGGTGCCACTTCTCCGCGCGGGTCAGCCGCTCCTCCCTGCACCGGCAGGTCAAGGGCGGCTCGCTGGCCTACGAGGACGAGAAGTTCAGCTACGTCGCCGCCACCCGCCTCCCGGCCACCCCCGCGCCCGCGCGGGTCGTCCGGCGCCCGCAGATCCGCAAGGGGCAGGTCCTCCTCGACCTGTGCGAGGCCGACGAGCACAAGCGCCGCACCACGGTCACCAAACGCCACGGCGACCTGTACCGGGCGGCCCGGGACGCGGACTGGGGCGACGCGTGGCCGCCGGCACCGGAGCCGGGACGTTCCTGACACCGGGTCACGGCCCGGGTTCGCCCCGCGCTGACCGCATGGTCACCCTTGCCCCGGATGCCCCCGGCGCACGGGAAGGTGCGACCATGGGGCATGCTGTCCGCACAACAGCGATGCGAGGCGATAGATGAGCGGGACGTTCGACGGCCGGTCCGGCCGGCAGGGCAGACTCTCCCAGTGGCTGCGTGGCCGCCGCCCGAAGGAGACCGCCGACGACGGCGGTCGTGAGGCCCTGCTGCTGGCCGCCGCCGAAGCCGGACTGCCGCTCGCGCCCGCCGCGCACCCCGCGCCCGGCTACCGCTGCTCCTGCGACCGCGTCGGCTGTCCGACTCCGGCCCGGCACCCCGTGTCCTTCGCCTGGCAGACGCAGTCCACCACCGACCGCGCGCAGATCGAGCGCTGGGCCCGGCACCAGCCGGAGGCCAACTTCATCACCGCCACCGGCATGGTGCACGACGTCCTCGACGTGCCGGCGCAGGCCGGCCGGGAGGCCCTGGAGCGGCTGCTCGGTTCCGGCGTCGAGGTCGGTCCGGTCGCCGAGAGCGACGACGGCCGCATGCTGTTCTTCACCCTCACCCGGGGCACGCCCGAGGACGAGGACGAGTGGTGGCCCTGCGAACTGGACTGCCACCCCGAGACGATGGACGAGCACCCGGGCCTGCGCTGGCACTGCCGGGGCTCGTACGTGCTGGTCCCCCCGGCCCGGCTGCCCGGCGACGGCAAGGCGGTGCGCTGGGTACGCGGCCCGGAGCATCCGCTGCCCGACCCGCTGAGCCTGCTGGAGTCCCTCACCGACGCCTGCGCCCGCCACGCGGGCCAGGAACCCGGCCACCCGGCGGCGGCCTGGCCCCTGCGGCACTGAGGACGTGCGACTGAGGACTGCCAGTGCTGTGGCCGGAAAGGTGCGCCGGGAAGCTCGCGGCGTCCGGTGCGGTGCATCGCAAGGCGGAGCGTCGCCCGCGTACTGGATGTACCCGGGTGATGCGACAACGCGGCGAGGTGCCGTGCCGGGCGTCGCGAGCCGGTGAACCTTTCCGGTCGCAGCACTAGCTGCCCTGAGCGCCCGTCAGGCCCTGGATGCGGCCCAACAGCGACACCTTGCCGCCCGGCTTCGGGTCCAGGGCGACCTCGTTGGAGACGAACTCCAGCGTCAGGGACTGCTTGACCTCGCCCTTGGTCAGGGCCTTGACGTCGGCGCCCCGGGAGGGCACGGAGGTGCCCGCGGCGGCGGTCTCCTTCTCGTAGTGGTGCGTGGTGAAGAACACCAGCGCTCCGCCGTCCGCGGTGCGCAGGGCCAGCGGCGCGTAGTCGCCGCGCGTCAGCGGTTCGTCGATGTACTGCGTGACCAGACCCGGCTTCCTGGCGCTCTTCGCCCGGTCCGCGCGCCACCCGCTGGTGTGCGCGCCGTCCGCGAAGGTGCTCCCGCCGCTCTTGAGGTACGTCGCGTAGTCCTGGCTCAGCGCCTGCGGTTCGACCGCCAGTGACGCCGAGGACGCGGGGACGGCCTCGCCCCAGCCGTCCGCGTCCTTCCTGAACTCGGGCACGCTGCCGGGGGCCACCAGCGTCACGTACGCCGCCTGCCACGGCTCGGCCAGGTCCCCGCGGGTGAAGACGAACAGCCAGCGGGCGGAACCGCCCTTGTTGGCGGCGGTGTCCGCGACGAACCAGCGGGGCCAGCCCGCCTTCTTGACGATGGTGAACTTCGCGTCCGACAGCTTCAGCGGCGTGTGCGCCGGATTGCCGCCCGGGCTGTTGATCTGCCCCGCCTTCAGCCGGGCCCCGTCGATGTCGCCGAACGCGCCCGTGACGTGCCCGGCGTCCAGGGAACGGTCGTACGCCTTGTCGGCCTTGTTGTACGCGTCCGTGAACTGCCGCAGCGCCTCGGCGGCCTCGGCGCGGGTCGCGGCGGGGAGCACCTCGCGCTCCCCGTGCACCACCATGCATCCGCTCGCCGTCAGCGACAAAGCGGTCAGCGAGGCCGCTATGAGTGTGTTCCGGTCACGCCTGCGAAGCCCGCGAGGGCTGCGATCCCTGCTCATCGGGTCCCTTCACCTTCCCCTTCCCGGAGGCGAACCCTACCGGGAGGGAACGGCGTTCGGACGCCGGGTGCCCCGGGCGGCGGTCCGGCGCTCAGGCCTTGTCGTGCGCCGCGGGCGGCGCCGACTGCGACCTGCCGCGCAGCTGGGCGAAGAAGTCCGACGGGGCGAGGAACAGCGCGAGCGTCGGCACCAGGTACAGCAGCCACACCGTGACCTGTACGACGGTCGGGTCGGGCTGGAAGTTGAGGACGCCCTTGAGCAGGGTGCCGTACCAGCTGTCCGGCGGGATGACATTGCTGATGTCGAAGGCCAGGTCGGTCAGGCCCGGGACGATGTCGGCCTCCTGCAGATCGTGGAAGCCGTACGCCAGCACGCCCGCCGCGACCACGACCAGCATCCCGCCGGTCCACGTGAAGAACTTGGCGAGGTTGATCTTCAACGCGCCCCGGTAGAACAGCCAGCCGAGGAGCACCGCCGTCGCCAGGCCGAGCGCCGCGCCGACCAGCGGGCGTGGGGTGCCGTCGGAGGCCGAGTGCACCGACGCCCACAGGAAGAGGGCGGTCTCCAGGCCCTCCCGGCCCACGGCCAGGAACGCCGTCGCGACCAGCGCGCCCGTGCCCATCGCCAGGGCGGCGTCCAGCTTGCCGTGCAGTTCCGCCTTCAGATGGCGGGCGGTGCGCCGCATCCAGAACACCATCCAGGTCACCAGGCCCACCGCGACGATCGACAGGGAACCGCCGAGCGCCTCCTGGGCCTTGAAGGTCAGCTCCTGGGAGCCGAACTCCAGGACGCAGCCGAAGCCCATGGCGATGGCGACCGCGGTGCCGATGCCGATCCAGATCGGCTTCAGGGCGTCCCTGCGTCCGGTCTTGACCAGGTAGGCGATCAGGATGCAGACGACGAGGCTGGCTTCCAGGCCCTCGCGCAGAGCGATCAGGTAGTTGGAGAACACGGTTACGCCTCCTCGCTCAGCAGTGTCCGGCCCCACCAGTCGTCCTTGTCGCGGACGCCGGGCGGGACGGCGAAGACCGCCGAACCCACGTGCTGGATGTACTCGTTGAGCGCGTCGTGCCCCGCCAGCTTGCGCTGCAGCGGGATGAACCCCTTGCGCACGTCACGCTGGTAGGCCAGGAAGAACAGGCCCGCGTCCAGGCGGCCGAGCCCGTCGGTGCCGTCGGTGAAGGAGTAGCCCCGGCGCAGGATGGTGATCCCGTTGTTGGAGTCGGGGTGCGCCAGGCGCACGTGCGCGTCCGGCTTCATCGCCTTCAGGAACGGCTCGTCGTGCTCCTTCGCCTTGCCGACCGGGGCGCCCTCGCCCTTGTCGCGGCCGAAGACGTCCTCCTGCTCCTGCAGCGAGGTCCGGTCCCAGGTCTCGATGTTCATCCGGATCCGCCGGGCGACCAGGTACGACCCGCCGGTCATCCACCCCGGGCCGTCGCCGTCGCCGACCCACACGAACTTCTTCAGCCGGTCCGTCTCCGTGCCCGCGATGTTGCGGGTGCCGTCCTTGAACCCCATGAGGTTGCGGGGCGTCTGGGCGTCCGGCGTGGTCGAGGAGGTCTTGCCGAAGCCGAGCTGGGACCAGCGGATGGCGACCTTGCCGAAGCCGATCCGGGCCAGGTTGCGGATCGCGTGCACGGCGACCTGCGGATCGTCCGCGCAGGCCTGGATGCACAGATCCCCGCCGGTGCGGGACTTCTCCAGGTTGTCGCCGGGGAAGGCGGGCAGGTCGACCAGGGCCGCCGGCCGCTTGTCCTTCAGCCCGAACTTCTCGAACAGGGAGGGCCCGAACCCTATCGTCAGGGTCAGCCGCGAGGGCTTCAGTCCCAGCGCCTCACCGGTGTCGTCCGGCGGTGCCTCGGCGAGCCCGCCGTACGCGCCCTCGCCGACCGCCTTCCCGGCGGTCATCCGGCGCGCGGCGGCCGTCCAGTCCTTCAGCATCCGCACGAACTCGGCGCGGTCGTCGGTCTTGACGTCGAACGCGGCGAAGTGCAGCCGGTCCTGCACCGGCGTGGCGATGCCCGCCTGGTGGGCGCCGTGGAAGTCCACCGCCGCGCCCGTGTCGGCCGCGGCCGGGTCCACGTCGTCGCCGGTCCTCGCCATCGCCACCGCACCGCCGGCCGCGGCGGCCCCGAGCGCGAGGCCGGCGCCGCCCCAGCCGATCAGGGCGCGGCGGGAGGGGCTGGTTCCCTGGGTGTCCGTCACTGTTTTCGTCCCCCTACTTCACGACGGCCGCGGCGAGCTTGGACAGGGGTTCCGCGAGGGCGTTCACCGCGTCCGACAGTTCCTTCTGCTGCTCGTCGGTGACCTTGTCGTAGGAGACGAAGTCATACGAGGTCCTGCTCGAGCGGTACTTGTCCAGCAGGGCGTTCAGCGCGGTGAACTGCTTGTCCAGTTCCTTGGTGAGCGCCGGGTCGTTCTTCTGCGCGACCGGCTTGAGCAGCTCGTACGCCTTCTGCGCGCCCTCGACGTTGCCCTTGAAGTCGACGAGGTCGGTGTGCGAGTAGGCCTCCTCCTCGCCGGTCACCTTGCCGGTGGCGACCTCGTCCAGCAGTTCCTTGGCGCCGTTGGCCATGGAGGTCGGGGTGATCTCTGCCTTGCCGACCCGCTTCTGCCAGTCCTTCAGGTCGGTCACCAGCCGGTCGGCGAGGGCCTTCTCCTCGGCGCCGGCCTTCTTGTCCTTCCAGAGGGCCTTCTCCAGGCGGTGCCAGCCGGTCCACTTCTGGCCGGACTCCAGACCGTCCTCGCGGATGTCGACCTTGGGGTCGATGTCGCCGAAGGACTCGGCGACCGGCTCGGTGCGCTCCCAGCCGAGCCGGGAGGGGGCGTAGGCCTTCTTCGCGGCCTCCAGGTCGCCGTCCTTGACCGCCTTCACGAACGTCCCGACCAGCGGCAGCGTCTGGTCGGCCTGGTCCTGGGCGTAGGCGCGGTAGTCGGCGACCGCCTTGTCGAGCTGCGGGTTCCGCTTGGCGGCGGTCGAGCCGCCGGTGACGGTGAGCTTCTGCCGCACGCCGTGGCCCTTCATGCCCGGGCGGCAGGCGATCTCGTACGAGCCGGCCTTCACCTCGGCGGTCAGCGTGTACTTGGTGCCGGGGCCGACGTTCTCCTTCTCGGAGATGATCCGGCCGTCCGGGAGGACGATCTCGACCTCGGTGGCCTTGTTGCCCTTGTTCTCGATCCGCAGCGTGACCTGGCCGGCCGGGACCGACTTGGCGGAGGTGTCGCACGTGGAGTCGGCGGCGGTCACCTGGATGGCGTCGCCGCCCTTGGCATCGCTCTTCGCGGTGCAGGCCGAGAGGACGGTCAGAGCGGCCGCGGTCGCGGCGGCGGTGACGGTGAGCTGGACGGCTCGCATGCGGGCTCCAAGCGAAACGGTGTGGTGAGGCTCGCCTAACTTACCTGAGGCTTACCTCAGTACTACCCACCCGGTCCGTGATTCAGCTCGCACGGAAAGATCACAGGCACGGCTTGATATCGACGGCTCAAAACGGACGCCAAGAGAAAGTAAAGGAAAGGTCAAGTGGTCGCGGGGTCGTGACACTGGCCCGTGAAGAGGGCGTCACGGCGCCGGCCGACTGGCTGCTGCTGGACGGCCACGACCGGGCGGTGGTGGCGTCGGCAGGGGAGATGGACCCGAAGTGTGTGGTGCTGGCCCGGGGTGCTGACCCGGGTCATGGACGATGAGGAGTGGCAGTGGGAGCTGGAGAGCCGGCTCGCGGAGCGTGAGGGACTGACGGCCCGGCTGCTGGAGCGATCGGCCATGGCGGAGCATCGGCGGCGCGTGGTCCAGGGCCTCGACGACGCTCTCGCCGGCCTGCCGTACGAGAGCGCCCGCACACGTCCCTGGCCGCTCCCCGGCGCCGCCCCCGCCTGGGACGTCCTCGCCGCCCGGGTGATGTTTCAATTCCCGGGTGACTGACTACGACGTGCTGCGCGTCTTCTGCGCGGCCAACGGGGGATACGGCAACGAACTGGGCGTCGTCCGCGACGGCTCGCGGATCCCCCACCCGGACGACCGCCAGGCCTTCGCGGCGAAGCTCGGCTTCAGCGAGACGGTGTTCGTGGACGACCCCGAGCGCGGGGTCATCGACATCTACACGCCCACCCTGCGCCTGCCCTTCGCCGGCCACCCCTGCGTCGGCACCGCCTGGCTGCTCGACGTGCCCGAACTCGTCACCCCGGCTGGAGTCGTCGGCGCCCGCCTGGACGGCGAGTTCAGCTGGATCGAGGCCCGCCCGGAGTGGGTGCCGCCGCGCACCCTGCGCCAGTACGCCACCGCCGCCGAGGTCGAGGCGCTGCCCGTGCCGTCACCCGGCGAATGGATCTACGCCTGGGCCTGGGAGGACGAGTCCGCCGGCCGCATCCGCGCCCGCGCCTTCCCCGGCCGGGACGACGGCATCGAGGAGGACGAGGCGACGGGCGCGGCGGCCCTGCTGCTCACCGACCGACTGGGCCGCGCCCTCAACATCACCCAGGGCTCGGGCTCCCAGCTCCTCACGGCCCCGCAGCCGCACGGGTGGGTCGAGGTGGGGGGCCGGGTGTACCTGGAGCGCGAGCCGGAGCGGTGAGCAACCCGTCGGCACCCCGCCCCGGACACACCTCTCGTACGCCGGCCGACGTTCCGTGACGGCCGGGACACCCGGCCGAACATCGTGCCGCGTGTGGCGCAACAAGCCTGTGGAACGGTCAGCCAGTGTTACCGCCTGTCGGAGCCGGCTACGGCAGCGTGAGGACGTCCGCGCCCGTCTCGGTCACCACCAGCGTGTGCTCGAACTGGGCCGTGCGCTTGCGGTCCTTGGTCACCACGGTCCAGCCGTCGTCCCACATGTCGTACTCGTGGGTGCCCAGCGTCAGCATCGGCTCGATGGTGAAGGTCATCCCCGGCTTCATGACCGTGGTGGCGTGCGGGCTGTCGTAGTGCGGGACGATCAGGCCGGAGTGGAACGACGAGTTGATGCCGTGCCCGGTGAAGTCCCGGACCACGCCGTACCCGAAGCGCTTGGCGTAGGACTCGATGACCCGGCCGATGATGTTGATCTGCCGGCCGGGCTTCACGGCCTTGATCGCGCGGTTGAGGGACTCCCGGGTCCGCTCGACCAGCAGCCGTGACTCCTCGTCCACGTCGCCGACCAGGTAGGTGGCGTTGTTGTCGCCGTGCACCCCGCCGATGTACGCCGTCACGTCCAGGTTGACGATGTCGCCGTCCCTGAGCACCGTCGAGTCCGGGATGCCGTGGCAGATGACCTCGTTGACGCTGGTGCACAGCGACTTGGGGAAGCCGCGGTAGCCGAGCGTCGACGGGTAGGCGCCGTGGTCGCACATGTACTCGTGGGCGACCTTGTCCAGCTGGTCGGTGGTCACGCCCGGCGCGATGAGCTTCGCGGCCTCCTCCATGGCCCGCGCGGCGATACGCCCGGCGATCCGCATCGCCTCGACGGTCTCGGGCGTCTGCACCTCCGGCCCGGTGTACGGCGTCGGTGCGGGCTTGCCGACGTACTCGGGGCGGCGGATGTTTCCCGGAACCGGGCGGGTGGGGGACAGCTCCCCTGGGACGAGCAGCGACTGGCCAGACATGCCAGCGAGTCTAACCAGCGGGCGCGGGGGAAGATGTCCGTGGCGAGAGGAGTGGTCATGGCCCTGTTCAAGAAGCGGACGGCCGGGAAACCCGGCGAGTGGTACTACTGCCTGCAGCACAAGAAGGTCGAGGAGGGCCCCGAGTGCCCGGCCAAGGACCGCTTCGGGCCGTACACCACCCGTGCGGAGGCCGAGCACGCGATGGAGAGCGCCCGCGAGCGCAACCTCGAGTGGGAGAACGACCCACGCTGGCATGACGCGCCGGCCGGCGGCACGACGGACGACGACTGACCCGCCCCCGGCGGGGGCCTGACCCGCCCCCGCCGGGGGCGGCGCGGACGCCGTCCGCTGGGCGCGCAGGCGGGTCGCGTGCTCGTTCGTCCGTACGTCGTACGTCATCGGCTTCGGCAGGCACAGCGCCGGATGCCCCACCGCACCGCGCACAGCAGCCCGCCCGGCCGACCGCGCAGCGCGGCCGACAGCACCACCATCAGCCCGGGCCGGTGCACCCGCGACGTCCAGCCACTCACCAGCCCCCCGCCCTGGCGGGACCGTGGCGTACCCTCCCACAGCCTCCCCTGGTCTTCTCCCCGCCCCCTCACCAAGGGGCGGGTGGCGGCGCTGTCAGCATCTCCGCCAGGCGTGACAGCCGGTCCCGGAACCCCCGCCGGACCCTCGGGCAGCCCGCGTTCTCGCCCGCCGCCGCGCTCACCAGGTGCTGCACGCTGTCCAGGTCCAGCTCCGCCCCCTCCGGCACCACCAGCGTCTCGTGGGCCATCGACTCCAGCTCGCCCCCGCCGGCCCCCAGGGCCAGTACGGTCACCCCGGACCGGCGGGCGTCGTGCACCCGCTGGAGCAGCGGCGCGGGCTCCACCGGAGCCACGACGAGCAGCGTCTCCCCCCGCCGCGCCGCCTCGATCCGCCCGGGCCCGACGGCCAGGTGCGCCGGGTCCGAGGGGCGCGCGTCGTGCCGTACCAGGGTCGGGGCCAGCTCGGGCGTGCCCGACCAGGCGGCCTCGTCCACCAGGTGGGCGGCCAGATGCCAGGGCTCGTACTGCGGGGTGCCGACCAGCAGCAGCCCGCCGCCGTGCGTCACCACGGACCCGCGCAGCGTGCCCGCGAACCGCCGGGTGGCCTCCAGCCACTCGGTCCCGGCGAGCACTTCGCGCAGCAATGCGACCCGTACGGCGTCCATACGACCGCATGGTGCCGCAACCGGTCACTCGTGACGCGGAATTCACCCTGAATTCGCCCGACTCGGGGACCCTGCCCGATCACCGCGGCACCCTCCGGCCCGGGGGAGTCGCGGTGGGGCCCGTGACCCGGCTCACTCCGGCCGTGGGGGTCCCGGGGGCGGACGTAGAGTCGGCGCATGACCTCTAGCGACACCTCCAGCGACAGCGCACCGCAGAAGGCCCCCGCCAAGGACCCGTGGGACCTGCCCGACGTCTCCGGGCTGGTCGTCGGCGTGCTCGGCGGCACCGGGCCGCAGGGCAAGGGCCTCGCCTACCGGCTCGCCAGGGCCGGGCAGAAGGTGATCATCGGCTCCCGGGCCGCCGAACGCGCCCAGGCCGCCGCCGAGGAACTCGGGCACGGCGTCGAGGGCGCCGACAACGCCGAGACCGCCCGGCGCAGCGACATCGTGATCGTCGCCGTGCCCTGGGACGGCCACGGCAAGACCCTGGAGTCCCTGCGCGCGGAACTGGCCGGGAAACTGGTCGTGGACTGCGTCAACCCGCTCGGCTTCGACAAGAAGGGCGCCTACGCGCTGAAGCCGGAGGAGGGCAGCGCCGCCGAGCAGGCCGCCGCGCTGCTGCCGGACTCCCGGGTGGCCGCCGCCTTCCACCACCTGTCGGCGGTCCTCCTGCAGGACCCGGAGATCGCCGAGATCGACACCGACGTGATGGTGCTCGGTGAGGAACGCGCCGACGTGGAGATCGTCCAGGCGCTGGCCGGGCGCATCCCCGGCATGCGCGGCATCTTCGCCGGCCGGCTGCGCAACGCCCACCAGGTGGAGTCCCTGGTGGCCAATCTGATCTCCGTCAACCGCCGGTACAAGGCACACGCGGGGCTCCGCATCACGGACGTCTGACCGCATGGGGGACACTGGTCGCCGAAGCAGTGTCCCCCGACAGGAGCCGCCAGAAATGCCCCGCCTCGCCCTCTACGCCCTCGTCGTCTGCGTCCTCGCCGTGGCCGCGGCCGTCGTCTCCTTCGTCCAGGGAAGCTGGCCGGTGGGGGTCGTCTGGGTGCTGCTCGCCGGTCTGTCCTCCAACATGACCTGGTACTACCTGCGGCGGGACCGGGCCGACTACTCCCAGAAGCGGTAGAGGCTCCAGCCGAGCGAGGCCTCGACGTCACTCACCCCGAGCCCCCGCAGGACCGCGTCGACCACGTCGAAGAACACCTGGTTCACCGACGGCAGCCACAGCAGCGCGAACACGAGCAGCAGTCCGAACGGGGCGAACGGCTCCACCTGCCGCTTGACGCCGTCCGACAGCCAGGGCTCGATCACCCCGTAGCCGTCGAGGCCCGGGACCGGCAGGAAGTTCAGGATCGCGGCCGACACCTGCAGCAGCGCCAGGAAGGCGAGGGCGAAACGGAACTCGAGGGGCACCCCGTCCAGCGCGTGCAGCCAGAACGGCGCCGTGCACACCGCCGCGAACAGCACGTTCGTCAGCGGGCCGGCCGCCGAGACCAGGCTGTGCCGCCAGCGGCCCCGGATCCGGCCGCGCTCGATGAACACCGCGCCGCCCGGCAGGCCGATCCCGCCCATCATCACGAACACCACCGGCAGCACGATGCTGAGCAGGGCGTGCGTGTACTTCAACGGGTTCAGCGTCAGATAGCCCTTCGCGCCGACCGAGATGTCACCGCTGTGCAGGGCCGTGCGCGCGTGCGCGTACTCGTGCAGGCACAGGGAGACGATCCAGGCGCCCGTCACGAACAGGAACACGGCGACGCCCGGCTGCTCGGCGAACCCCGTCCAGGTGGCCCATCCCGTGACGGCGGTGACGGCCAGGATCCCGAGGAAGACCGGGCTGATCCGGCGGTCGTCGGCGCGGGTGGTGGCGGTGGTCATGTAAGAGGCTCCCGTGGGACGGGGGGCGGTCGGGGAAGCCCGACCGTACCTGGCAGGGGACACGGGGGAAAACGTCTCGCGGTGGCCGCGCGGTTCCTGAAGGGTGGGGACATGGCGCTGATGAGGGTGTTCTACGAGGACTGGCAGATGGAATGCTGCGGCCGTCCGTTCGCCGTGGGCGACGAGATCGGCTGGCGGCTGGTCGCCTACGACGAGCCGCAGGTCCGGGAAGAGGCCCGCTACGGCGCCCAGGCGTGGGTGGAGAACCACGGCGACTCCCGGCGGAAGACCACCGGCCGGGTCCGCTCCATCGACCTGGTCCACGAGGAGTACGCGGAACCCGCCCCCGGAGACGGCGGCCTCTCACCGGTGCCCGGCACATGGACACTGGAGCCCGTCGAGAAGTGCCCCAAGTGGTTCGAGCACCAGGAGACGGTCACGAAGGCGGGCCTGCGCCGCGCCCGCCGCACGTCCGGCGTCCTCGTCACCCTGGACGTCCCCGCGCCGCGCGAACCGCGT